>JAJRXR010000033.1 GCA_024276195.1 Planctomycetota bacterium | reverse complement strand
TGCGAGGGCGCGATCCTGATCGTGGACGCGTCGCAGGGCGTCGAGGCCCAGACGGTCGTCAACGCCTACCTCGCCATCGAGCAGAACCTCGAGATCATCCCCGTCCTCAACAAGATCGACCTGCCCGCCGCCCGCCCCGACGAGATCGCCATGGAGATCGAGCAGGCCCTGGGCCTGCCGGCGGAAGACTGCATCTGCGTCTCGGCCAAGACGGGCGAGGGCATCCCGGAACTGCTCGACGCGATCTGCGAGCGCCTCCCCCCGCCGCGTGAGCCGGAGACGGACAAAACCCGTGCCCTGATCTTCGACGCCATCTACGACGACTACCGCGGCGTCATCATCTACATCCGCGTCTTCGACGGCATCCTCAAGGTCGGCGAGAAAATCCGCATGATGGGACTCGGACGCACCTTCCAGATCACCGAACTCGGCAAGTACACGCCCAAGCAGACGAAAGTGAAACAACTCGGCCCGGGCGAGACCGGCTACCTCGTCGCCGCGATCAAAACCCTCGGCGATGTCCGCGTCGGCGACACCATCACCCGCGACCTCGACCCCGCAGCCGAAGCACTCGAGGGCTACGCCCCGCCCAGCCAGATGGTGTTCTGCGATTTCTACCCCGCCACCAGCGATGACGGCAAGACGCCCGACCTCGAAGAGATGCGCGACGCCATGGACCGCCTCGCGCTCAACGATTCGTCCTTCACCTACCAGGCCGTCCACTCGGACGCGCTCGGCTTCGGCTTCCGATGCGGCTTCCTGGGTCTCCTGCACATGGACATCATCCAGGAACGACTCGAACGCGAGGGCAAGCTCTCCGTCGTCCAGACCGCCCCCACCGTTTCGTACAAGGTTCTCCGGCGCACCAAGGGCGGCGAGACCGAACTCATCGAGGTCCACAACCCGGGCGACCTGCCCGACCCCTCGACCATCCTCGAGATCCGCGAGCCCATCTGCCAGGTCGAGATCATGACGCCCATCTCCAAGATCGGCGACGTGATGAAGCTCGCGCTCGAACGACGCGGCACATACAAGTCACAAACCCACATCTCCGACACACGCCAGCTCCTCACCTTCGCCATCCCACTCGCGGAACTCATCTATGACTTCTACGACAAGCTCAAGGGCCTGACCTCCGGCTACGGCACCATGGACTACGAGATCACCGGCTACCACGCCGACAACCTCGTCAAGGTGGACATCCTCATCACCGGCGAGCCGGTCGAGGCCCTCGCGCTCATCGCCCACAAGGACCGCGCCGCCATGCGCGGCAAGCTGCTCATCGGCAAGCTGAGGAAAGTCATCGACCGACACAACTTCGAGATCCCCCTCCAGGCCGCCATCGGCGGCAAGATCATCGCCCGCGAAACCATCAAGGCCTTCCGCAAAGACGTCACCGCCAAGTGCTACGGCGGGGACATCAGCCGCAAGCGGAGGCTGCTGGACAAGCAGAAAAAGGGCAAGGAGAAGATGAAGTCCATCGGCTCGGTGAGCATCCCGCAGAAGGCGTTTATGGCGGTTTTGGATTCGGGAGAATAAGACATTCACTCTTCTGGGGGTACTCTCGCTTGATCGTTTGGGGCTCTAGAGTTCGTAAGGTTTGCCTGGGTCGAGTTGCGAGTTGCTGCCCGATTCGTCGGCAAGTTTGCGCGTTTACCGCCTGGGAGCACCGGAAGGTCCACCATATCTGGTTCATCCCGCTTGGCCCGGGTCGTCCTGTTCACGAAGAGCTACGGAGCGAAGAGAATGACCTCATTTTCTACCTCCATCGAAAATCAATCACTGAGACCTCGTCCAGAAACAGCCAGCTCTCACTCAAAGAACTTGTCGAAACCACAAATCCGTCAAGCCTTGAGGACGAGGCGCAAGCGACAAGTGAAGACGACCTCGCTGCAAGCCAGCAAGAAGGGGATGAGCCTCGACCCCAACTGATCCAAAACCGCCTCCGAGCGCTTGAGTATATGTTTCAAGTACACAGCGCAAGCGGATCGTCTGAGAGCGTCAGCGCAGTCATCGCGCTTGCAACAATTGGTTGTACAGCGGTTGCAATCGTCGCATACTCAATATCCGCAACGTGGTGGGTATGGCTCGCAATCGCTAGCGCCATGCTGTGGCCATGGCTCCTCTTCCGTGTTCTTGTCTCAACCAAGAAAGCTGGCTGGGGTCGCGTCGAACCTCATCTTATTCAGTCCCTCGCTCTATTCAGTCCAACCGAAAGTGAGCTGAAGGAAGCACAGACGCTGATGATCCGGGCTCGGCTCGGTATTGCGGGATCCATGAATCCTAAACTGCTCGCGATGAAAATTGAAATAGCTTCGTCGAGCGATTGATCGACGAGCACGATTTTCGGCGTCAGGCGGTTGATCCCATACGAACCCCCCCGCAGGATTCACATCCTGCGGCTTTCAGGGGCGGGGCGGGCGTTGCGGAAAGATCGCAGCGCCCTGTGATTGATGTCGCAGGATGTACGCCCGCGCGGTCCTGGCGTGGGCCTGGTCGTTGATCGGCAGCGCCCGCGACCGGACCGCCCACACGCCCCCGGGCTCGGTGATGTTCGCTTCGGAGAGCGCTCGTGCGGACCGCTTCTTGGCGATTCCAACAAGGCGCCTCGGGTCGTGATCCTTGAACTGCGCCAGGATGTGGTAGTGCGTCGCGCCGATGGCGATCGCTGCGACCTTCACGCCCTTGAACCTGAGCGCCTCGACCATGACCTCGCACGCGAGTTGTCGAGCATCGGGCGAGAGCCTGACCGGTTCGCGCTTCATCAGCGACCTCGCCTTCGCGCAGCGCTGCTCATAGAGCCCCTCGGGCGGGGGCGTCCTGTAATCGCCCTCAACATGCTCACGATGGCGCCTCGTTCTAAACCCGCGCGGATCGCCCGGGAGCCATGCGCCATAGGTAGACCCCGTGACGTGGTACCAGCAGTCCCAGGCGGAGGGCATGCGCAGAGCGTACCCAAATCGCGTTCCAAAGCCCAGGGATAGCAATCCCTGGGCTTGCACACTTCACACCAATGCAAAGCGCCCGTCTATCCTCACCCATGCCCCGAATCACCGGAATCCTCGAAACGATCCTGTACGCGGACGACCTCGACGGGGCGGAGCGTTTCTACCGTGACGCGCTCGGGCTCGATGCGATTGGGGGCGGGTCGGAGCTGATGCGCAAGTTCCGCGTCGCCCCGAGCCAGGTCCTGCTCGTGTTCGATCCGAGCGTGAGTGAGGTTGAAGACCGACCCGTGCCTTCGCACGGGACGCGAGGTTCTGGACATATCGCGCTGCTGGTTGGCGAAGCAGACCTGCCCGCCTGGCGCGAGC
>JAJRXR010000005.1 GCA_024276195.1 Planctomycetota bacterium | reverse complement strand
ACGCTCGGGCGCGAGCTTGACGAGCTGACGGCGCGCGAGCGGAGCGATCTGGAGCGGATCGCCGAGCGCCAGCGTGACGCGGCCGAGCTCGCCCGGGAAACGCTCGACGAGCTGAGCGAACGCGGGCGCCAGATGTCCCAGGTGGACCCGGCCAAGGGCGAGGCGATGAGCGAGGCCGCCCGCCAAGGACGCGAGGGGGGGCTGCAAGAATCGCTCGAGCAGGCCTCCGAGCAGATCGCGCAGAACCAGACGGGCGGGGCGACCCAGAACCAGGACGAGGCGATCGAGGCGCTCGAGCAGATGCTCGAAGAGCTCGACAACGCCGGCAAGAACAAGGACAGCGCCCTGCGCCGCATGCTCGCGAGCGTGATCGAATCCATCGAGGCGCTCATCGCCCGCCAGCAGCGCGAGATCGCCAACCTGGCCCGCGCCAGGGGCGAGAATGACTACTCGGGCCTCGACGCCGCCATGATCCGCCTGGACCAGAACACGCTCGGCGTGCTCGCGCAGGTGCGCGAAGGCCCGGGCGAGCTGCGCCCCGTCGCCGACCTGCTCGAAGAGGCCTCCGGCGCCCAGCGCGAGGCGATCGGGCTGCTGCGCGCCGACGAGATCGTCGCCGACGGCGTGTCGTTCGCTGAGGATAACTCGCTGCGCCTGCTGACCGAGGCCAAGGCCGAGGCCGAGAAGATTGATGAGCAGGCGCAGGACCGAGAGCAGGACCGCCTCCGGGCGGAGCTGCGCCAGGCCTACCGCGAGACGCTCGAAGAGCAGGTCGCGCTCAGCGCCGAATCGAGCGCGATGCTCGGCGTCGAACTGACCCGGCGCCAACGCGCCGGAGTCCGCGCCATGGGCGCCCGCCAGCGCACCCTGCGCGAACGCCTCCAGACCCTCCTCGACGAGGTCGAGGGCCTGGGCGATTCGCTCATGTTCGCCCTGGCGCACGAGCAGCTCGACGCGCTCATGGCCAGCGCCTCGGGCACACTCGGCGATGGGCGCGTTGACCGCGCCGTCCTGCTCAACCAGTCCATGAGCATCCAGACCCTCCAGATGCTCGTCGAGGCCCTGGGCCAGCCCGAGCAAGAAGAGCAAGACTTCGAAGAGGGCGGGGGCGGAGGCGGCGGCGGCGGGCAGGGCCAGCAACCAAAGCAACCCCTTGTCCCCCCCATGGGCGAGCTGATCCTCCTCCGCTCCATGCAGGCCCAGATCGCCCAGCTCACCCGCAGAGCCCACGAGGGGGACGAGCGGGCCTCGGGCATGGACACCCGGACACTCTCGCAGATGCAACGCCGCCTCGGCGAGCGAGCCCTGGAACTGATCGAACAGTTGAACCAAGGCCCCGGTGAAGGGGTACAGACCCCTGTGGACACGCCCGTCGAGATCGAGCCCAGCCAGATCGAGCCCGAGGAGGTCCAGCCGTGAGTATTACAACGACAGGAGCGATTCTGCTCGCGGCTCTCGCGCTGGGCGCGCCGCCTGCGCTGGCGCAGGACGCGGCCCCGGACGAAGGCGAGCGCCTCGAAAGCCTCGACGAGCTGCTGGGCCTGGTCGAGGCGGGCGATGGGCAGGAGGGCTCGCGCGAGCTGCCCGACGCGGCCCAGAGTGAACTCGAGCGTGAGCTGTCCCAGCAAGAGGCCGCCCAGGCGTTCGAGCAGGCCGCGACGCTGATGGGCGAGACCGCCGCCCGCCTGGGTGAGCTCAACGACTCGGGCCTCGCGACGCAGCGCCTGCAAGAGGACATCCTGCGCAAGCTCGACGCGGTCATCGAGGCCGCCAAGAACAACCAGCAGCAATCCCAGAGCTCGTCGAGCAGCTCGAGCGAACAGAACCAGCAGCCCGACCAGCCCCAGCAGCAACAACAGCAGGGCCAGTCCTCCGACGGCGACAACACGCAAGAAAACACGCCGCCCGGGCAGCGCGACGGACAGCTCAACCCCGAGATTGATTCGGCCCGCGCCGCGTGGGGGGCGTTGCCGGCGCGCGTGCGTGAGGCGTTGTACCAGGGGCGCTCAGACCGGTACAGCTCGATGTACGAGCGACTGACCGAGGCGTACTACCGCAGGCTGGCCGAGGAGCGCCAGCCGTGAAAGCCGCACCCGTGACGATCGCCCTGCTGACGCTCAGCGCCTGCGCCGCGCTCGCCCCGTCGCAAGAGATCGCCCCGCCCGAGCCCCGCTCGGCCCAGAACAACGCCTCCCAGGACGAAATCACCCCCGAGCTCGACGCGACCATCGCCCGGGCGCTGAGCTACCTCAGCGAACAGCAGCAGTCCGACGGCTCGTGGACCGGCGGGCGCTTCGGCAAGAACACCGCGATCACCTCGCTCGCGTGCCTCGCGCTCATGGGCGACGGCAACACGCCCAGCCGGGGCGAGCACGCCGAGGTCATCCGCTCCGGGCTGGAGTTCGTCCTGTCCAACGCGGCGGAGAACGGGCTCATCGCCGCCGAGGCCGCCAACGGGCCGATGTACGGGCACGGGTTCGCCACGCTCTTGCTGGGCGAGGTCTACGGCATGACGCCCGGGGGCGGCGACACCGCCCTGAGCGCCCGCGTCCACGAGGCCCTCGTCAAGGCCATCCGCCTCATCGAGCGCACGCAAAACGAAGAGGGCGGCTGGCGCTACAACCCCGTCCCGTATGACGCGGACGTCTCTGTCACCATCTGCCAGGTCATGGCCCTGCGCTCGGCCCGCAACGCCGGGATTGAGGTCAAGAAAGAGGTCATCGACAAGGCCGTCGAGTACATCCGACGGTGCCAGAACGCCGACGGCGGTTTCAAGTATCAGGTCGAGACCGGCTCGAGCGCCTGGCCCCGGTCCGCCGCGGGCGTCGCGAGCCTGTTCTACGCGGGCATCTACGAGGACAAGGCGATCGACAACGGGCTGGGCTACCTGCACCGCGTCGCGGCGCCGGACAAGCCGCAAACTTCGCGGGCTCACTTCTTCTACGGGCAGTACTACGCCGTGCAGGCGATGTACCTCGCGGGGGGTGACGACTGGGACGCGTGGTGGCCCGCCATCCGCCAGAAACTGATCGACGACCAGCGCGACGATGGGTCCTGGGAGGATCGCACCGTTGGCCCGGCCTACGCCACCGCGATGGCGCTCATAATTTTGCAAATGCCCAAGCGATACCTGCCGATCTTCCAGAAGTGACCCCACCAGAAGTGATCCCATCTGTTCCATCCCGCCTCGCTGTTGCCCTGGCGGGCCTGCTCGCCATCGCGGGGAGCGCTCGCGCCGAGGACGACGCCCTGGTGCGCGTCCTGCTCGACCGAGACCTCAACGCGACCGAAATCCGCCTGACCTCGATCGACTCGGGCCAGGTCCGCTGGGTGGACAGCGCCGGGCGAGAGCGCGCCCGCGCGATCGAAGAGCTGCTCGCCATCATCGACCCCGAGGGCGGGCTGCTGCCCCTGGGCGTTCGCAAGCAGGTCATCGAATCGCTCGGCTTCCCGATCATCGAAACGACCGACGGGCAGCGCCTGCTCGCACGCCTGGGCGACGACCCCGAGGGCGCCGGCGAGTTCGTCGAACTGATGCTCATCGGCGGGCAGACCATGCGCGTCTCCATCGAACGGATCTCTGGGCTGACTAGCGCTCGCTCGGTCTTCGATGAATCCCGCCCGGCGCGCCTGCACTCGGGCGGAGCGCGCGTTGACGACACCGTCGAGCTGACCAACGGCGACCGCGTCTCGGGCTTTGTCGAGCACCTTGGGCGCACCGTGACCATCGAGGTCGAGGGTGTTTCGCGCAAGATATCGCTGACAAACATCGCGAGCATCGAGCTGGCCAACCCCGTGCGCCCGGGCGAGGGCACGCGCGTCTGGCTGGACGACGGGTCCATCGTCGGCGCCGGGGCGATCTCGGGCGCGGGCCAGCGCCTCATCGCGTTCGACCTGACGCTCGCGCGCGAGAGCCAGGCAAACCCGGGCGCCAGCGAGAGCGACCTGCACCGCGTGACGATGCGCCTGCCCTTGTCGCGGATCGCGGGGATCGTCTTCGACGCCGGGGGCGCGGGCGTGCGCCCGCTGGCGCGGATGGCGCCCGAGTCGTTCGCCCCGACGGGCGAGCGCCGGTGGGCACCCCCCCCGATCGCGGGCGACCCGGCGCAGGCCGTGCTGGGCGCTTCGACGATCGAGCTGCCCGGACCGATGCGTGTGCGCTGGACGCTGCCGCACGGCGCTCGCCGCCTCGCGGGCGTCGCAACCCTGGGCGAGACGCCCGGGCCTTGGGCGGACTGCGCCGTGAGCATCCTGCTCGACGTCGGCGGGCGCCAGTTCGAGCTGGCCCGCGCCAGGCTCCGCCCGGGCGAGGATGAGATGGTCTTCAACGTCGAGCTGCCCGAGGGGCTCGGGGGTGAAAGCCGGACGCTGGAGGTCCGTGTGGACGCCGGGGCGTACGGCCCGATCCAGGACCGCGTCCTGCTCGAGCGCGTGCTGCTGCTTGTTGAGCGGGAATGACATGGACGGCACGGCTTGCCGCAAAGCCGGCTAAGCCGTGGCGCCCTTAGCACGGTCAGCTAGCGGATCTTGAGTGACGCGAGCGCGATCACGCCCAGGATGATCGAGACGATCCACAGGCGCGCCACGACCTGCTGCTCGGTCCAGCCGCCCAGGTGCAGGTGATGGTGGTACGGGGCGCACCGGAAGATGCGCTGGCCGCCGGTGAAGCGGAAGTACCCCACCTGCAGCACGACGCTGGCGATCTCGAAGAGAAACACGCCGCACATGAGCAGCACGACCAGCTCCTGGCGCGTCACGATCGCGATGTACGCGATCAGCCCTCCCAGCGCCAACGACCCGGTATCACCCATAAACACCTGCGCCGGCGAGCAGTTCCACCACAAAAATCCCAGACACGCCCCCGCCATCGCCCCGCCCATCACGGCAAGCTCGTCCGCGTACACGATGTGCGGCACAAACAGATACTTCGAAATCTGCTCCGACCCGGCGATGAGCGCCAGCACCAGCAGCCCCAGCGACACCGTCACCGCCGCTCCCGACGCCAGCCCGTCCATCCCGTCCGTGATGTTCACCGCGTTGGACACCCCCGCGATGAGCAGGATCGAGACCAGCACATACGCCCACTGCGGCAAATAAAACAACGCCCCGGAAATCTCGCCCTGGCGGTTGATGTACGTCTTCTGGAACGGGAGATTCAGGACATGCGCGAGCGTGTCGCCCTCGCCCCCGGCCCGGTAGGTGAAAATGCCCACGAGCAGCCCGAGCCCGAGCTGGAAGACGAGCTTCTCCCACGCGTACAGGCCCTGGCGCCCCGTGCCGCGACGCGAGGCGGTCAGCTTGAGCCAGTCGTCAAACCCGCCCAGCACCGAGAGCCACACGAGCACGAGCAGGCCCATGTAGACATAGTCGCGCCGCAGGTCCGCCAGCAGCAGCGTGCTGACAAGGATCGAGGCGCAGATCAGGATGCCGCCCATGGTGGGGACGTTGGCCTTGCTCGCCGCGTGCGCCCGCAGCGCCTCGGCGTCGGTCGAGCCCCCGTCACCAATCTTCATCGAGACCAGCCACCGGATCGTCCTCCGCCCGAACACGATCACGAGCAAAAACGACAGCCCCGCCGCAGCCAGCGCACGAAACTGGATCTGGTCCAGCAGCGTGAAAACCGGGTACAGCCCGATCCGGTCGAGCCAATCGCGTGTCGCTTCAAGCAGCAGGTAGAGCATCGTGCTCGCTCTAAGGGGCGTCCGTGCGGGGGACGCAGTGTACCGCGGGTTTCGCCCCCGCACCGGATCGCAGAGCCGAAGCGACGCGCTCCAGACGCATGGCGCGCGAGCCCTTGAGCAGCACGACATCGCCCGGGCGGACCATCGACGCGGCTCGGGCGATCGCCTCGTCGCTCGCCTCGCCCTCCTTCCCGCCGAGCGCTGTGCCCCGCCCGAGCGAGCCAACGCCCCGGCTCATCGCCGCGCCGAGCGCGATGAAACTGTGTATCCCGGGGCACACCCCCTCGAACAGGGCCGCGTGCTCGGCGTCGGACTCAGCCCCGAGCTCGAGCATGTCGCCCAGAATGGCGACGCGCCGGGCGCCCGGAGCCGGCTCGAACGAGGCCAGCGTCCGCAGCGCGCTCCGCACCGACTCCGGGTTGGCGTTGTACGCGTCGTTGATGAGCGTGATCGCGCCGCCGGGCGTCCGGATCGTCTCGACGCCCAGGCGCATCTCGGGCGCGCTGGCGCTGGCGAGCCCCGCGCGGATCGTGCCCGCGTCAAGCCCGAACCAGACCCCCACCGCCGCTGCAATGGCCCCGTTGCGCGCGTTGTGCGCCCCGGGCGACCCGATCGCCAGCTCCCCCACACCCGCCAGCGCAAAGCGGACCCCGCAGGCGCCCGATCGGATCTCGCTGATGCGCCAGCATGAGCCTTCACGCTCGCCCACACGCTCGGCGCTGACGTGGGCAAAGCCGCTCAGGGCCGCGTCGAGCTGGGGCGAGTCATCGGTGACGATGGCGACGCCGCCCGGCGCGAGGCCCTCGATAATCGTTGATTTCTCGCGCGCGACGCCCTCGATCGAGCCGAGCCACTCCAGATGCGCCCGCCCAATGGAGGTGATGACCGCGACGTCCGGGCGCGCGATTGACGTGAGGCGTGCGATCTCGCCCGGGCTCGACGTGCCCATCTCGCAGACGACGAACTCATCGTCGGCGTGCGCGCTGAGCAATGTCAGCGGCAACCCCAGCTCGTTGTTGAAGCTCTTGCGCGAGCATCGCCCGCGCAACGCCGTCGAGAGAACACTCTCGATCAGGCGCGTGGTCGTGGTCTTGCCATTGGACCCGGTGACGCCGACGACGCGCAGGTCCGGGCGGCGCTGGCGTTCACTCCGGGCCAGGGCCGTCAGCGCGGCGCGCAGATCATCGACGAGCAGCGTCCCCGCGGGGCAGGCGCCGTCCGGGGCCTTGTCCACCACACCCATCGCAGCGCCCAGCTCGTGCGCGCGCCCGAGGTACTCGCGCCCATCAACACACTCACCCCTGAACGCAAAGAACACCTCGCCCGCCTCGAGCGTGCGCGTGTCGATCGAGACGCCGGCCGCGGGCGCGCTCGCGTCGATCGGCGGCGAGAGCCAGCGCCCGCCCAGCGCAGAGGCGATGCTTTCGAGCGTGCGCGGGATCATGGGGCGTCGCCCACGGGCCTGGGCGTGCGCAGGCGGATCTCGCGCAGAACCCGGCGCGCCTCGAGGCGATCATCAAACGGCACGCGCGCCACGCTTCCATCGGGCGCGGCGATCTCCTGCTCGGTCTCGTGCCCCCGCCCGGCGAGCACAACCACGTCGCCCGCCAGCGCCCCCTCGATCGCCGCCCGGATCGCACGCCGCCGATCGGCGTGGACAAAGACCTCCGGGCGCCGGTCGCTCGGCACGCCCTCGAGCATGGCCTCGATGATCCGCCCGGGCGGTTCGGTCCTGGGATTGTCAGACGTGAACACGGCTCGATCTGCGCTATCGAACGCGACGCGCCCCATGCGCGGGCGTTTGGACTCGTCCTTGCACCCGCCGCACCCGATCACGACCCACAGATCACGCCCCTCGGGAACCAGCGGGCGGACCGAGGCGAGGCACTTGTCGAGCGCATCATCGGTGTGGGCAAAGTCAACAAAGACAGTCGCCGCGTCCTCGTCGGTGCTGACGCGCTCCATCCGCCCCGCCGGCGGGCGCAGGCGCGCCAGCCCCGCCGCCAGATCCGCCTCGATCGACTCGTCCGAACGCCCGCAGCGCCCCAGCGTCTCCGACGCGCAGGCGACCGCCTGGAGAACATTCATCGCGTTGTGGTCGCCAAACAACGCCACCTGCGCGTCGAGCGCCCAACGCGGACCACGAATCTGCAGCTCCATCCCATCGAGCGAGCTGGACACGACCCGCACCGTCCACTCGCCCTTGCTCTCGCCCTCGCCCCGCGCCGAGCACGCGACGCGCCGCCCGCCGAGCATCTGGGCGCTGCGCGGGTCGTCGCTGTTGACAACCGCAGCCCCCTCGTCGGGCAGCATCGAGAACAGCCCCGCCTTGGCCCGGGCGTACTCGTCCATGGTTTTGTGATAGTCGAGGTGGTCGCCGCTGAGGTTGGTGAAGACGGCGATGTCAAAATTGAGCGCACTGGGCCTGCCCTGGGCGAGCGCGTGGCTCGAGACCTCCATCACCGCAGCCCTGCCCCCGTGCTCGACGATCTGCGCCAGCGTGCGGCTGAGCTCGATGGCCGGGGGCGTCGTCATCGAGGCTCGCGCCACCTCGCGCCCGTCGTCCACCTCGACCGTCCCGATCAGCCCGCACCGGAGCCCGGCGCTGTTGAGAAGCTGGTGCGCAAAGTGCGCGACGGTCGTCTTGCCGTTGGTCCCGGTGATGCCCGCAAGGACGAGCTTCGAGGACGGATCGCCATAAAACCGCTCGCCGATCTGGGCGGAAACACGCGGGATGTCGTCGGCGACAAGCACACACACGCTGGCCCGCTCGGGCAGCTCAATCGAATCGTCGTCGGTCAGCACGCAGGTGCACCCGCACTCGATCGCGGGCTCGATGAAGCGTCGCCCGTCGAAGCGCAACCCGCGCCGGGCGACGAACAGCGAGCCGGGGACCGCCGTGCGCGAGTCCTCGGTCAGGTCGCACACACGCACCGACGCCGGGTCGCCCCGGACCGCCCGAACCGCCAGTCCCTCGATCAACGTCCCGAGGTTCATCGCTCGTGTCCCCCTGCCTGTTCCCAGAGCCGCCTATCGGCCCGATCCGCCCGGGCGCAGCATAATCACCGCGACTTGCGTGCGCTCAGGGCAGGACAAGCATCGCGTCACCAAACGAATAAAACCGGTACTCGCGCCCGATCGCCTCCTCATAAATCTCTCTGAGGCGGTCCATGCCCCCGGGGAACAGGGCGCTGACCATCGCCAGCAGCGTCGAGCGGGGCAGGTGAAAGTTTGTCAGCAGCCCATCGACCCGCCGCCACCGGTAGCCCGGGGCGATGAGCAGGTCCGTCTCGATCGCGGGCGGGATCGGGCGCCCGCCCTCGATCAGGCGGGCGTACGTCTCGATGGTCCGGGCCGAGGTCGAGCCCACCGCGATGACACGCGAGGCGCCCCCGAACACGACCCGCCGGGCGCTCTCGCCCATCGAGCAGCGCTCGCTGTGCATCGGGTGGTCCGCGAGCATCTGGGTCTCGACGGGCTTGAAGGTGCCCGCGCCGACGCACAGATCCACATCGGTGCGCACCACGCCCCGGAGCGAGAGTGCTTCGAGCAGCTCGGGGGTGAAGTGAAGCCCGGCCGTCGGGGCGGCGACCGAGCCCGCACGGGCCGGGTCCGCCAGCACCGTCTGGTAGCTCGCCCGGTCCGACTCGTCGTCGATCTCGAGCCCCTGTGATTTGCGCGCACTCAAAATATACGGCGGCAACGGCGTCAACCCCGCCCGCTCGAGCAGGTCTGCGCTGCCCCCCCCATCGCCCATGCCAGCGCCCCCCTCCACCGCGACGCGCCACGCGCCAGCCTCGTCGCCCGTCCGCTCGATCAGGCGCAGCGCCACGCCCGGCGCGCGCCCCGAGGCGTCGATCAGCTCGACCCGACCCCCCGGGCGGAACCGCCTGGCCTTGAGCATCGCCTCCCAGCAGGGCTCGCCCGCGGGCGTCGGCGGCGCGTCACGCAGGTACAACCCCTGCACCTTCCCGCCCGTGTCCGGGTTGCGACCGACAAACCGCGCGCGCACAACGCTGGTTGTGTTGAACACCAGCGCGTCGCCCGGGTCGAGCAGCCCGGGCAGATCGCGCACACGCAGGTGACGGATCTCGGGCGATGTTCGCGAGCAGACGAGCAGGCGGGCGCCGTCTCTGGGCGAGCACGGGCGCGTCGCGATCAACGCCGGGGGCAGGTCATATTCGAGGTCGCTGGTGTACACAAGGGTGGATCGTACGCGCCGGCGTGTGTTGCCCGCACACGACGAACCCGCACAACCGCACCCCCGCCCAGCGCCCGAGCGCAGGGGCAAAGCCCGCCCGGGCGCTCCCGGGCGGGCGATTCTCGGGCGTTGGGCGCCCCGAGCAAACCGGCCCGGCGCCTGCACCGCCCTGGGTGTGTCGATCCAGCCAGTCCAAGATCCGAACCCCGCCCAGGGCGCCTGGGCCTTGCCCGCCCGCTCGCCCGGGGCGCGCCAGGTCGAGTCGTGCCATCGCGCGTGCGACCGCGTGGACCGGTTCGAGCGGCGCAACATTCTTGAGCCGTACAACGCGCCGCCGGGGACTGTGCCGTACCACCGGTACATCGAGGCGCAGAACAGGATCAGCCGCCTCGAACGCCCCGAGGGCGTCGATCGCCCCGAGCAGCACAAGCCTCTCGAACCCAACGAGGAGCCCCAGGCCCCGGCGCCCGCGCCCCTGGACGAGCCACGCCCCCGCCCCGACGTCGCCCGGATCGGCGATGTCGCGCCAGTGCCCGAGGAATCACCCCCCGTCCAGGCCGACACGAAACGCCCCGAGGGGATCAGCGAGTACCGCGAGGCGATGACGGGACGCCTGATCGACGTGGTGTATTAGGACCAGAATCATCCTCCAAAGAGAGCCATGGAATGCGTCCGCTTGAAGCCCTGAGCGTCAGCGACGGGTTCCGTACGCAGCGAACCCGTCGCTGACGCTCAGGGCTTGAACGGTCTTGCCCGAACGGATCGGAAACAAACGGGCGCGATGGGTGGTACCATTCCACAGCATCGGCGCCCGCGATCTGGGGACGCCGTGTGCCATGATCCGGGGGATGGATTCGGATGAAGCCTGCTCGATGCGCCGCTGTGATGTTCGGGTTGGTCGCCCTTGTGGCTCTGGGCGGGTGCTGGGGCGGCGGTGGAATCCGCGATGACCTCACGACCGACTGGCCCCCGATGCGGATGGGCGAGGCCGAGGAGCGCCGGGTGGTTGTTGTTGAGTCCCCCTCGCCCGGGTGGGTGATCGAGTTCGATCGCTCGGACAAGATCTCCGGCGGGCGGCGGGTGCTGCTGACCGTGCGCCGCCCGGACCCGACCTTCTTCTTCCCGCAAACCACCGTCGAGCAGAACATCATCACGGACGTGCGCATCGGGACGCCCGTGCGCGTGTACCGGCGTCTGGCCGAGCACAACGAGCGCAAGCCCGAGGGCGCGTATGTGCTCGTCTAACTCGACGACGACTGAGCGATCCGGTGGATGCGATGGACGAGACGAGCCCAGAAACCGGACCAGACACAAGCCCAGAGACAGGGCCGGACCTGCGCAACACGCTGCGTCTGTGGCTTGCGCCCGGGCTCGGGCCTGTGCGTGTGCAGAGCCTGCTTGATCGGTTCGCCTCGCCCGGGGCGGTGCTCGGCGCCTCGCCTGCGCAGCTCCAGAGCGTCCGGGGCGTCGGCAAAGAGACCGCCAAGGCTGTGCTCGAAGCGGGCAAGGCGCCCGAGTCCCGCATCGACGAGGCGCTCGAACGAATCCACGCCAGCGGCGCCCGCGTGCTCGTGCGCGGGGGCCAGGGGTACCCGGAGCTGCTCGGCGCGATCCCCTCGGCGCCGACGCTGATCCTTGTCCGGGGCGAGATCGACCCCGCGGGGGTGGACAGATACCCGGTCGCGATTGTGGGATCGCGGCGCTGCACGCCCTACGGGCTGGAGCAGAGCGAGCGATTCGCCGGGTCGCTGGCGCGCGACGGGCTGACGATCGTCTCGGGCGGGGCGCGCGGGATCGACTCGGCGGCCCACCGCGGCGCGCTCAACGCGGGCGGGCGCACCCTCGTTGTCCTCGGGTGCGGCGTGGACATCGCCTACCCGCCCGAGAACGCGAACCTGTTCGATCGCATCGTCAGTGAGGGGCGCGGCGCCCTCGTCAGCGAGCTGCCCATGGGCACGCCCCCGAACTCGGAGAACTTCCCGGCGCGCAACCGGATCATCTCCGGGCTCTCGCTCGGCGTTGTTGTGGTCGAGGCGGGGCTGCGCTCGGGCGCGCTGATTACGGCGCGTCAGGCGGTCGAGGACCAGGGGCGCGAGGTGCTCGCGATCCCCGGTCGCATCGATTCGGAGGCGAGCCGTGGATCGCTGGAGCTGATCAAGCGGGGCGAGGCGGGCGTGGCGACGGAGCCGGGCGATGTCATCAACGCGCTCGAGCCCGTCGGGCGTCACCACCATCAAGGCACGCACGAGGCGCGCTACGTCGATCCGGTCCGGCCACTGCCCGAGGCGCCCCCAGATGCCAGCCCAGCGCCCGGCGTCGGGCTCAGCGAGATTCAGGCCCGGATTCTTGAGGCGCTCGTGGGCGAGATGACGCCCGACGAACTGTGCAAGGCGAGCGGGCTCGAGCCGAGCACGCTCCGGGGCGAGCTGACGCGCCTGGAGCTGGGCGGGCGGATCAAACGGTTCGGCTCGCGCCTGGCCCGGGCGCCCAGGTAGACACCCCCCCCTATTTGTGGGGGATACCGAACGTCAGAAACGGGTTGAGTCCGAGAATATCTGGGGTGGGAAGGGCGGAGCCGGGAGTTTTCGTGTGGCCGTTGATTGGCTATCATATGCCGTACTTTGTGCGTTGAAAGGTGGAGTGTCCGGGAGGTGTGTGACGATTGAATGGGTCGCCGGGGACCGGCGGGAACCAGACTTTCGGCAAGGCGACGCCGGGGTGCGTGCTCGATTGGAGGATCGGGCATGAGCCGTAAAGCGTTGTCGCATCGAGGCCAGATCCGCGAGCACGCGTGTTCTCCCCAACAAATCCCTTGACAAGCTCCTGAATAGACGATAGGTTTTTGATTGGAAACCGATCGGAGGCTGGTCTTCGGATGAAACACGCGAGTACAGCGGCGATGGCCTGTGGAAGGACGATCCACCATGGATCGATCATCAGCACTGGTCAAGCCATTGGTCAAGCCATTGGTCAAGCTGGGTCCGGGCGGCTCGTTCGAGCTGACCTACGACGGCGCCCGCTCGGGTCGGTCGCTGCTGCGTCTTCGCCCGAGGGCGTGGGGCGGATCGCCCAGAGTGACGACGGCCAGAAGCGACGGGTCGTGCGCCGAGGTTGCGGGCCTGCTCATGGCGGCGGAACTCGCGCTCCGCGGGCAGCAGGCGCTCGTCGAGCAGGCGCGCCGGCGTCTGGGACGTCTGGGCGCGAGGCTCGGAGCCGAGGCGGTTGTACGAGAGATTGGGGATTCGGTCGGGGGGTTGGTGAGTCGGACGGACGAGAGCACGGACGGGCGCCGTTTGATCGGCCCGGTTGTACGAAAGGACGAAGGCGATGAACCTCACACCCAAGCAGCTCCGGATTCTGCAGCTCATCCGGGATTCACGCATTCGGCGTGGCTATTCCCCGACCATGCAGGAGCTGGCCGACGAAATCGGCGTCAGCAAGGTCACCGTGTTCGAGCACGTCGAGGCGCTCATCAAGAAGGGGGCGTTGGTCCGCGAGCCGAACAAGGCACGCTCTTTGTCGATCGCTGACGGGATCGCGGTGCCGGACGAGTCGCGCCCGCTGCGCTACCCGCTGGTGGGCAAGATCGCGGCGGGGCATCCGATCGAGAAGGTCGAGAACATCGACGAGATCGATCTGGGCGAGTTCCTCGGCGCCGGGTCCGAGCGCGAGAGCAGCCTGTTCGCGCTGCAGGTCGATGGCGACTCGATGCGCGACGAGGGCATCCTCGACGGCGACATCATCCTCCTCGAACGCGCCCAGGTCGCGCACAACGGCGACCGCATCGTCGCCCTGCTCGACGACGGGCAGACCACGCTCAAGACCTTCTACAAAGAGGCCGACCACATCCGCCTCCAGCCGGCCAACCCGGACTTCGAGCCCATCCGCGTGAAGTTCTGCCAGGTGCAGGGGATCGTCAAGGGCGTGGTCCGCCGGTACCGCTGAACGCTCAATATGGTCGGGCGCTGCATGACCGAGCCGGGGAGCGCGAGCGACCACGGGAAAGCACACGCGAAAAGGGCGTCAAGACAACGGGGGAATGCCCCCTGGTCGCTGGCGCTCCCGGGCTCGGCTGGATTAGGTTCGCGCGATCTCTTGGACCGAGTGGCGGATCGCCATCGGCGGGCGGCGCAGGGGGGCCTCGGGCGAGACCGGGGTCGCCGTTGATTCCATGTGCGCGTCGTCGGCGTCGATGTGCAGCACCTCACGCGGCGTGAGCTGGGTGGCGCGAGGGAGGGTGGTCATGGTGTGGCGCTCGGCGCCCATCGCCTGGGCCAGCAGCTCGCAGGCGAGCGCGGGGTCGCACGAGGCGCCGCAGGTAAAGACATCCGCCGCGGCGTAGCCGATCTCGGGCCAGGTATGAATCGAGATGTGGCTCTCGGCCAGCAGCCCGAGGGCCGTCACGCCCTGGGGGTCGAACCTGTGCGCCACCTCGCCCAGCCACGTCGCGCCCGCGCGCTCCGCGGATTGGCGCAGGACTTTGACGATCAGATCCTTGTCGTTGAGCGTCTCGCTCGGACACCCGTAGAGCTCGAGGATGCAGTGCTTGCCAACGCTGGCCATGGGCGCCCTTTCGCCAGAGATGATCGCGTCCACCCACAGGTCAAACGAGCCCGGGGCGGCCCGGATCGTAGGACCATGGAACGACCAGGCGGGATGGCAGGGCGAGCGTGTTAGCGGCGCGGGTTGCGGGGCGAGGCGCCGCGGGATCGGGCGGGACGGGGCGGGGCGGGGGGTTGGCCCGAGGTTTGGCCCGAGGGTTGGGGAGCATGGGGCGACTCGGCGGGCGGGGCGGCGGCGTCCGGCGCGGGCTCTGGCTCGTGTACGGGCTCGGACGGCGGCGCGTGCATCGGCGCCTCGTCGCGCGTGGGCTCGTTGATCCGACCGAAAATCAGGCGCCCGGCGGAGGTCTGGAGCGAGCTGGTGACGCGAAGATCAACGATGAGCCCGATGTGCTCGGCCCCGTCCTCGGCCACCACCATCGTCCCGTCGTCGAGATACCCCACTCCCTGGCCCGACTGCTCGCCCGGCTTGATGATCTTCAGGCGCATCGACTCGCCCGGGATCACGCTCGGCTTCATCGCGTTGGCCAGATCGTTCACGTTGAGCACCGGCACGCTCTGGATCTGCGCCACCCGGCTCAGCCCGACGTCCGTCGTCACCACCATCCCGGGCAGACGACGCGCCAGCTCGACGAGCATCGCATCGACCGCCTTGCCCGGGATCGGCGTCTCGTCGATCGAAACATCCAGCACCGCGAGGCGCTGGAGGCGTCCGACGATATCCAAACCCCGGCGCCCCTTGGCGCGGGTCATCTTGTCGGCGCTGTCGGCCAGCAGCTGCAGCTCCGCGATCACAAAGCTCGGGATCACCACGGGCGACTGGATCAGCCCGGTCTCGGCGATCTCGACGATGCGCGCGTCGATGATCGCCGACGAGTCGAGCAGCAGCGGGCGCGGGCCACGGATCTGCTTGGCGAACTCGACGTATGGGATGACCAGCCTGAAGTCGTCCTGGGTTTGGAGGACGGTGGCGATGGCGAGGTAGGCCAGCCCGGCGCCGATGAGGATCTTGGCAATGCTGATGAGCTGCAGGCCATCGCCTGTGATGTCCCAGGTGCTCGCGAGCAGATCGAAGACGAAGCCGATGGCGGCGGTCGCGAGCATGGCCGCGAGCAGCCCGAGCACGATGCTGACGATGGTCGAGATCTTCTTGCTCGGGGTCAGCAGGTCGGTGACGATGATGGCCGCGGCGACGACGAGCGCGATGCCCAGCGTGTAGGGCCAGTAGCGCGGCGCCTCGGGATTGTCGGCCAGACCCGCGCCGATCAGCGAGAGACCCGTGATCACGGCGAAGAGGATCAGGAAGCTGAACCGGACCAAGCGGAGCAACAAGCGACGCTGGCGCCGGCTGACCTCGAACGGATCGGCCGCGCTCGACGGCGCCCGGGCGATTGACGAGCCCGCGAGGCGTCCAGAGGCGGGATCAGAGGGTTGTGCGGGCGTGCGGATGGTCACCGGGCAAGTGTACGCCGGGGGGCTAGGATGGATGCGGACCCGCTCCGATCGGCGGCCGGGCCCGGTGCGCGGGTGGCCCGTGAACCTGGTCAGGGCTTGACCGCAGCAGCCATAAGCGGCCGTCGCCCGGCGCCGCCGGTGTCCTGGCCGTCGATCGGGGTGGGTCTGGGAATGGCCAGATGGCCAGATGGCCAGATGGCCAGATGGCCAGATGGCCAGATGGCTTGATTGTGTTTCGCCATTGACCACCTGACCACGAACCACTGACCAACCCAACGGAGACACGTATGCGGGGGCTCCGGGTCAGGCGAGTCATTGTGTGCTTGGTGGTGGGTGTGGTGGCCACATGGATGGGATCATCGCTCGTCGCGACTGCGCTCTACCGAGGCTGGATTACCGAGAAATTGATCCAAGACAAGCAAAGCACCGATTGGCCCGCAGGCGTTCCCGCCGCTTGGCCATCGAATCCGTCGTCAAGTCGGTCGGTCCATGTCCTATTTGATGCGAGGAACTGGATTGACGAAGACGGCGGACACACCAACGGCTACTTCCAGATGTCTATCGATAGATACGGCTGGCCATCTCGCGCAACAACGAGAAGGTCATGGTTCGTAGTTGCTCCAGATGAGATCGACTATCTCGATGAGCGAGCCCTGCAAGAATTCGTTGATCGTCATCACCCCAAATGGCCAATCTGGGATAAGGGGATTGAGTCGATACAGAATCGAATTCGGCTCCCCCTCCGCCCCGTCTGGCCCGGGTTCGCGGTCAACACGCTGTTCTACGCCTCGGTGGCTTGGGTGGCGCTCACTGCCCCTGGCAGCGTTCGGCGCTGGCGACGCACGCGGCGCGGGCGCTGCCCCGCCTGCGGCTACGACATGAGTAGGCTGAACACCTGCCCGGAGTGCGGCGGCCCTTAAAGCCCTGAGCGTCAGCGACGGGTTTGTCTTCTCACACTCGCCGCACAGGCGAAGAAACCCGGCGCTGACGCTTGGGGCTTGGGGCTTGGGGCTTTATTTTTCGGTGCTTGCTGCTGGTTTGGCCCACGCGACGTCGCGGTCTTTGTGCAGGACGCCCGCCGCCTGTTTGATGCAGCGCCGGCAAGCGAGCGCCTCGTCGAACATATGCGAGCGCCAGTGCGGGTCGTCGCGCTCCTCGCGGCACATGATGCAAATCTCTTCGGGCGACGCCGGGGAGCCGACTTTGTGCAGGACCAGTTCCGCGTACGCCACGGTCAGGCAATCGCTACACACGCACGCGCCGCGGTGCCCCTCGACCATCGCCCGCTCCATCGTCCAGGGCTTATGGCAGAAATCGCACTGGATGTCCGACATCTGCGCGTTCTCGTGATCGATCCCGTCGCGCTGCATCTAAGACGCCGCCTCTTCGAGAACGCCCTCGGGCTTGCTCTCGATCTGCGACGAGGTCAATGGAGGCAGCGCGCCCTCACGCATCAGCCCGCCCCAGAGGTCGTCATAATCCCACCCGAGCCCGGGCAGGCACCCGGGCATGACATGCTTCGTGCGCACATGCCACGCGGCCCGGAGCTGTGCCATCTTGGTGAAGACGGGGCCGCGGACGCGCGCCCAGCGCCCGAACTTGAGCTCGCGCGCCCGGTGGACGCGGACGATCTCTTGCATGCCGACGGTTTCGAGTTGGACGATGGTTTTGGATTCGTCGTGCATGCGGAAGGCGCCGAGGAAGCGGTCAACCCGTTCCATTCGCCCGTGCTCCATGAACCTGGAAAACAGGTCATAATCGAGCGCGAAGCGGTAGGAATCGTCCACCGGCCCGGCCTTCTCGTAGAGGCTGCGCCGCCAGAAGCACGTCTCCTGCGGGATCAGATCCCAGTGGCTCATCAGCCAGTCGGAGTGCTCGCCCAGCACCCAGTGCCCGATGACGCGGTCGTCGGCGTCGATGATGACGCGGTTGGAGTAGATCGCGTCAACGCCCGGGTGCTTGGCGAAGTAGTCCGCGACGAAGTCGAGCGCCCCGGGCGCGAGCACGTCATCGGAGTTGAGCCAGGCCATGATCTCGCCGGAGGTGTGCTCGAAGCCGCGCTTGACGGCGTCGGACTGCCCCCCGTCGGGCTTTGATTCATAGTGCGCAAAGCGATCGCGGTATTCGCTCAGCACGTCCTGCGTGCCATCGGTCGAGGCGCCGTCCATGAGGACGTACTCGAGGTTCGGGTAGCGCTGGAGCAGCACGGAGCGCACGGTGCGCCCGATGTACTCCGCCTGGTTGTACGAGGGCGTGACGATCGAGATGGTCGGCCTGGGCTTGCGCATCTAGATCTTCCTGTACACCGCAAAGAGATAATCGCCCTTGCCCCGCCAGTTCCAGAGCAGGCGGCTCCAGGCCGAGATGCTGCGGGCCGTGCGCATGGTCTTGGGATCGGGATGCCATGTGTGCGGCGCCGACCCGGCCACGCCCAGCTCGTTGACTTTGACCGAGTACCCGCTCCAGAACGAGTTGGAGTGCGTCCTGATCTTGAGTGTCTTCAGGGCGCACACGCGCCCGAGCTCGCGCATGGATTTGATGCCGAACAGCACGCGGTGGTACGGCAGGTGCCAGTGCGACCACGTCGGCCCGAACATGCGCGCCTGGGCGCTGTCGAGGTTGGGCGTCGAGAGCACGAGCAGGCCGCCGGGTTTGAGCAGTTGCGTCAGGCGGCGGACGACCATCGGCGGGTCGTTGACGTGCTCGATGACCTGGCCCAGGAAGATCACGTCGAAGCGCTCGGTCTCGGGGATCACGCTGACCGCGTCCTCGACGAACGCTTCAAAGATCGTGTGCCCCTTGTCCCTCGCCTTGGCGACGGCCAGCGTGTTGGGCTCGAGCCCGGACAGACGCCACGATGTTTGCTCGCGCAGCTCGTCGAGCACCTCGCCCTCGAAGCACCCGGCGTCGAGGAACCGGACCGAACTGTCGTCGGCGCGCACGCGCCCGCCGAGCGCGCCCTTGAGATCGCGCCAAGTGATCTGGCCCCACGTGCCCGACTCGGCCCGGTGGTTGATGACCTGCTGCACGCGGAAGGGCGCCTCGAGCTTGCGGACGATCCGCCCGAGCACCCATCGCTTGTCGTACCAGCCTCGATAAGGACTTATCAATCCCTCGGGCGGGGCGATCGGCTCGCCCGGGGCGGACGAGTAGTACGTCTCGTACAGCTCGTTGAGTTGTTCGCCCTCGAGCCTCGGCCACGTCACGGCGACGCCGCTCGCGTCGTTGTAGTACACGCTGCTCACGAGCGGGCACTCGAAGCGTGTGTCGCGCGAGGTGAACAGCAGGCGGTCCATCGGGCGCCCGGTCAGCGGGCACGACGGCGCGGGCGAGGCCGGGTCGGGCGCGTCGCCCGGCGCGGGCTGGCCCGCGAAACACACCGGGTAGAAGAACCGGCGCCGAGCGAACACCGAGTGCGTCGCATTGACGGCGCGCGTCCAGAGGCGCCCCGGAACCCGGCGGACCCAGCCGATCAGTCGCATGCGCTCTTTGAACCGCGCACGGCTCTGACGCTGCTCGTGCCCGTAGGCGTCCATGTCCGTCGAGAGCTGCCCGGCCCGGATGCGGAAGCTCGACACGTGCCCGTGGACGCGGTCAAACCGGAAGTGGCGCGAGAGGCGCAGCCACAGGTCGTAGTCGCCCGCGAGGCGCATCGTGCGGTCCACGCCCCCGATCTGGCGGTAGGCGTTCTTGCGGAACGCGACGCCGTCCTGGAACAAAATATGCCCGTTGAGCAGGCTGAACATGTCCACGCGGGGCGGCTGGGCGGCGTTGGGGAACCGCCACGGGCCGATCGTGATCGTGTCCTCCCGGTACGCGACGTGCGACTTGGGATGGTCGCGGAAGTGCTCGCCCACGCGCTCGAGCCCGCGCGGTTCGAGCACGTCGTCGGCGTTGAGGTACATCAGCACCTCGCCCGTCGCGCGATCAAACCCCTTGCCGACCGCGTCGTACATGCCCCCGTCGGGCTCGGAGATGACCGCGCCGAGCTTATCCTCGTACTCGCGGACGATGTCCATGGTGCTGTCGGTCGAGGCGCCGTCCACGATGATGTACTGCAGGTTCGGGTAGCCCTGGGCCAGGACACTCTCGATCGTCTCGCGGATGGTGTCCGCAGCATTGAAGCAGGGGGTGACGAGGGTGATCGGCGGGAGCGGGCCGCCGCGCCGTTCGCGCGCGATGCGCACGATGAACGCGTCGATCACCTTGCGGGCCAGCTCCTTGGCGATCGCGCGCGGGCCGCGGTCTTTGTGCGCCTGGAACTGGTGCTCGAGACGCTCATGGACCCGGACCAGCTCGTAACGGGCCTTCCGCTCACGCTCGGCCTCGCCCTTCTGCTCCTCGAAACGCCCGATCCAGGTGTCACGCTCGCCCTCGAGCGCTTCGGCGTGCCCGCGCATGCCCTCGAACCGGCGCTCGGCCTCGTCGAGGTGGTAGCGGAGCGAGGGGGGCAGGTCGGCCTCGATGTCCGACGCGCTGTCCACGCGCGACCATCGCTGTTCGAGCTGTTTCGTCGCGCCGAGCCGGCGCGCCTTGGTCGAGGATTCCTTGGGTTCGGAGATCCCGCGCCGCTTGAGCGCGTCGAGCGTGGATGCGTAGCCCAGGCCCTTGAGCGTGCGCACCCCGACGGCGCTGTAGATCGATTCAAGCTGGTCGCCCGAGAGCGATTCGAGCCCCGTGCCCACGCTGGCCGAGTGAACGCCGGCGGTTTCGAGGATCTTCTTGTCGCCCACGGGCGAGCCCTTGAACTCGACAAGCGTGTCGGCGGGGCGCTCCGGCGCTGGCGCCGGCGCAAGCCCGAGGAACGCGTACACCCCCGCGAGCGCCGCGTCCGCATCGCGAACGAGATCCTCGTAGCGCAGCGCATGGACCCGGTCCTTGTGCTCGCTCGCGAAGGCCTCGAGCGTGGGCAGGCCCACGAGCAGATCGAGCGATGCCGGGTCGCCCGGGTCGCTCATGGCCTTGTCAGCCAGATCGATCCCCCAGGTGTTCTGGTAGGACGCCGCGATATCGAACGGGTCGCGCTTGAGCCAGACGAACTTCGCCTCGGGGAACAGACGCTCGATGAACGGGAGGATGTGGTAGTACCTGGGCGTCTTGTCAACGAGCACGCTCTTGCCGGTGCCATCGAGGCGCTGGTTATAGAGGTCAGTCGCGAAGCGGCGCAGGGCCTGGGTCGGGGGGGCGCCTCGGGTGAAGTCGCGGAAGGCGCGCCCGATGACCTGGGCGTCGGCCGGGTGGCTCGGGCTGGTGGAGCCGAGCGATTCGAGCGCGAGCATCACCCACGGCTCGGGCGGGCACAGCACCCGCTCGTGCCCCGCGAGCAGCGCGCACAGCAGCGTCGTGCCCGATCTGGGCACCCCGAGGACGAAGACAAGATTTTCTCCGGCTTCACCGACCATCAACTCGCTCTTGGACTCGCGGCGTCAAGAGCACATGGTAGGTAGAGTCGCTCACCCTCGACCCCGTGACCTCGAACCAGCCCGCGTCCCACGTTTGACCGGGCGGAGTATCGGACCCTGCCGCCCGGAGCCCGAACCGAACGCGGTACCGCCCGGGGGCGATCCCGAGCGGGCGCCAGGGCCAGCGCATCACCACCTCGGCGCCATCGCTGTGCTGGGCCGGGTCCAGACCCAGACGCTCGGTATCGCCCTGCGCCACGAGCACGCCCGACTCGTCCTCGACCACCATCGAGGCGTGCGACGGCCCGGGCGCGTCGGCGCGGATGACCGCCCCGAGCAGGAACCGCTCGTACGCAGGCGCACGCGGCGCCCCCCTGCCCGCCCGGAGCTCGATCCAAGCGCGGCGCAGGGCCTCGTCCGCCCCGGCGGCGCGGTAGAAACATTCGTCCGCGTCGGGCGTCGGGGCGTCATCGGGGACGAGCGAGCGCATCCTGCTCTCCCGCCCACGCCCGACGCGCTCGAGGTACGCCTTGGTCACCTCGTCCGCGTCGCCGATCTGGCGGACGAGGCCCTTGTCGAGCCAGAGCACGCGCTGCGAGAGGCGTTTGATGGCGCCGATCGAGTGCGAGACGAAGACCACCGTCCGGTTTTCGTCGCGCACCATCCGCTCGATCAGCTCGTAGCTTTTCTCGCGGAACGAGGCGTCGCCCACGCTGAACGCCTCGTCGATCATCAGCACGTCCGGCTCCATGAACGCATAGAGCGCGAACGACAGGCGGGCGCGCATGCCCGACGAGTACGTCCGCATCGGGCGGTCGATGAACTCTTCAAGCTCTGCGAACTCGATGATCTGATCCTTGCGCAGGCGGACATACTCCGGGTCGAGCCCGAGCAGGCCGGAGGCGAGGTCGATGTTCTGCGAGCCGGTCAGGTATGGGTTGAACCCGGTGCCGAGCTCGATGAGCGCGAAGACGCGCCCGCGGACCTCGAACGAGCCGCTGGTGGGGCAGAGAACGCCCGAGAGGAGCTTGAGCAGCGTGCTCTTGCCGCACCCGTTGAGGCCGATGACCCCCAGGCACTGCCCCCGGGGGACGTCCAGGTCGATGCCGCGCAGGGCCTCGAATGATTGGTGGCGTCTGACCGAGCCGAAGCTGAGCCACTCGATGAGACGCTCGGACTGGCGTTTGTAGACCTTGTACGTCTTGCCCAGATCCCTCGCGCAGATCACGTTGTTGTCATCGCCCGTCCCGTTCACAGCACGTCCCTGATCTCGCTCCGCAGCGCCCGGAGCACCAGCGACCCGACAACCACACTCACGCTCACCCACCCCAGGCAGATCAGCCAGACCCACCACTCGGGCATCACCCCCTCGATGAACAGCCCGCGGATGAGGTTCATAAACGGAGTCACCGGGTGCGCCATCATGTACGGGCGCACCGACTCGGGAATGAACGACGCCGGGTAGAGAACCGGCGCTGTCCACATCCCCAGACGCAGCAGCAGCGGCAGGGTGGGCGGGATATCGCGGAAGAACACGCACAGTGTCCCGAGCGTCAGCCCGATCCCAAAGCCCATCGCCTGGAGCAGGAGCAGAGCCACCGGCAGCAGCACCCAGTGCCACGTCGGGACGCGTCCGGCCAGCAACGCGACGATAATAAGAACGACAAAGCTCAGCCCGAGTCCCAGCGTCGCCGAGAGCGCGCGCTCAGCGATGAACACCTCCTCGGGAACCGCGAGGCGGCGCAGGTACGGCGCGTTGCGCTGGAACCCGCCCGCGCCCTGGACCACGCACTCGCTAAAGGCCACCCAGGGCAGCAGCCCGGAGCACAGAAACAGCCAGTACGGGACGTCGCCGCCCAGGTCTCCACGCTTGAGAATAAACGTAAACACGAACGTGTACATCAGCACCAGCAGGATCGGGTGCAGGATGTTCCAGAGCACGCCCAGGTCCGCCGCAGCGTACTTGATCCGCATGTCCAGCAGCGCACGCCGCCAGATGAACGATCGGTACCGGAGCAGCGCCGCCGTCATGAAGCCGCCGCCCCCGCTTGTCCCTTGGGCGCCGGCGCGGGCGTTCCCAGCTTGGGCTCGGGCGCCGGGGTGATCGCCAGCGACACGCTGAGCATCGGCGGGCGTTCAAGGGCCGCCAGGAGTCGTCGCCCGCGCACGCTCGCCTCCCGGCGCGCGTCAAACCGCCTCCGGTACCGCCTCGCGCTGCCCAGGGCCGCGAGCCAGCCGATCGGCGTCAGGAACCGCGAGCGGTCCAGCGACCAGCGGCGCACGACCCACTTGACGCTCCACCGCGCCGACGCGACCCCGAAGTGGGCGCGCATCAGGTACCCCGCCTCGATGAGCCCGCGCAGGCGTCGGCTGGCCGTCTTGGTCTGCCCGTAGTGCCGGCTCGCCGCGACGAGCGCGTCGCAATGCACCAGGCGCCCCTCGCGCCCGATCCGCAGCCACAGCTCGTAATCAAAGCACAGCTCGAGCGCCTCGCTCAGCAGTCCCACCCGCTCAAACGCGCTCCGCTTGATCAGCACGCCCGGCTGACAGATGTAGCACTTGCGCCGCAGATCAGACCGCCGGAAGGCGAACGTCGGGTACGCCCGGATCCGCCCGCCATCCTGATCGACCATGTCCGCCCGGGCGTAGATCATCTCCGCGTCCGGGTTGGCCCGGGCGCACCGGGCGAGCGCGTCGAGGGCGCCGGGCAGGAGATAATCGTCCGAGTTGAGCCACAGGACGTACTCGCCCCGGGTCTCGCGGATGCCCTGGTTGATCGCCGACGCCTGCCCGGCGTCGGGCTGCGAACGCCAGCGCAGGCGCCCCTCAAACGTCCGCAGGATCGAGACCGAAGAATCCACCGAGCCCCCGTCCATGACGAGATACTCAAGCCCCGGGTAGTCCTGATCGAGGACGGATTCGACGCACTGGCGCAGGAATCGACCCTGGTTGAGGCTCGGGGTGACGACGCTGATGGTCAGGGGAGGCTCGGGCGGTGCGCCCGGGAACTGTGACACCGTGCTGTGATCCCCACGTCCCATGGCCCCAAGCGTACGCGCTCCGCCCGGACCCGGAAAACCCAGGACGCGCCGCCCGAGCCCGCGGACAACCCTGTGAGCCCCCCCGATCCGATCTATCCTGTCACCGAGCGACTCCGAGCGTATCGTCCCTCTTCCGACGCCCGGCGTGTCCGCAGGCAAGCCCGGATCGCCGATCCGCCCGAGACCGCCCCGAGGACCAGCCCCCGTCATGGACGCCTTCTGGACATTCGCTCGGAGCATGCTCCGGTACAAACGCCTGGTGATCCTCGCGATCATCTTCGCCGTGCTCTCCGCCGGCGGGCTCGGCATCGGCATCGTCGCGATGAAGCCCGTGCTCGATATCGTCCTCGGGGGCGAAACCGGGCAAGCCGCCGGCCTGCCCGAGCTGCTCACCTCGCTCGACAACGACTCACCGATCAGCGGCTGGGTGCCCAACTGGCTCATCGACGCCGCGCCCCCGGGGCCATTTACCGCGATCGTTGTCATTCTTATCGGGCTCGGGGTGCTCTCGGTCCTGGGCGCCACCGCCAACTTCCTGCACCAGTACTTCGCCCTGACCGTCGTACACCGGACCGTCGCCAACGTCCGGAGGCGCGCCTTCGCTACCCTCGTCCATCTCCCCCTCGCCCAGGTCGTCAGCCAGGGCACGGGCGACTCGGTCAGCCGTGTGGTCAACGACACGGCCTATCTGGCCCAGGGCCTCAACGCGATGCTCTCCAAAGCAGTCGCCCAGATCACCAAGGGCATCGGCGCGTTCATCGCGGCGCTCATCCTCAACTGGCCCCTGACGCTCAGCGCCCTCATCATCGCGCCCCTGCTCGTCACCGTCATCCGCAAGCTGGGCAAGCGGATCCGGCGCGCGTCCCGACGGGCGCTCGAATCTCAGGCGGGCCTGCTGCACGCCTCGACCGAGGCGATGCAGGGCCTGCGCGTCGTCAAGGTCCACACCGCCGAGCGCTATGAGCAAGGGCGCTTCCACAAGATCAACAAAGAGTTCCTGCGCCAGCAGCTGCGCGTGCGCACCGCCCGCGCCATCGCCAGCCCGCTCGTCGAGGTGCTCTCGATCATCGCGGTGGGCGCAATCACCCTCGGCGCCGTGTGGCTCATCCTGGAAGGACGCCTCGAACGCAGCGAGTTCCTCCTGACCATCACGGCCCTGGGCGTCGCGGGCGGCTCGCTCAAGCCGCTGACCGGGCTTGTCAACGACATCCAGCAGTCCGGCGCCGCGGCCGACCGACTCGCCCAGCTCCTCGCCTCCGAGCCCGAGCCCGGGCACGGCGCCCACCTGCCCAAGCTCCCCAGGCACGCCGAATCCATCGAGCTCAAGGACATCGAGTTCACCTACCCCGGCGCCGACACCCAGGCACTCGCGGGCGTCTCGCTGCGCGTCGAGCGCGGGCAGACCATCGCGGTCGTCGGCCCGAACGGCTCGGGCAAGACCACGCTGCTCGCGCTGGTCCCGCGCCTGTTCGAGCCGACGCGCGGGCGCGTGCTCATCGACGGGCGCGACGTGAGCGAGTACAACGTCCGGTCGCTGCGCCGCCAGATCGGGGTCGTCACGCAGGAGACCGTCCTGTTCCGTGCGTCGATCGCCGACAACATCGCCTACGGCGCCTCGGACGTCAGCGACGATCGCATCCGCCAAGCCGCGCGTCAGGCCCACGCCGACGAGTTCATCCAGCAACTCCCCCAGGGATACCAGACCATCTGCGGCGAGCAGGGCCTCACGCTCTCGGGCGGGCAGCGCCAGCGCATCGCCATCGCCCGCGCCATCCTGCGCGACCCGGCGATCCTGATCCTCGACGAGGCGACAAGCATGATCGACGCCGAGAGCGAGGCGAAGATAACTCAAGCGATCGCCGAGTTCGCGCGCGGGCGCACCTCGCTGGTCGTCGCGCA
Organism: Planctomycetota bacterium; assembly: GCA_024276195.1. GTDB lineage: Bacteria > Planctomycetota > Phycisphaerae > Phycisphaerales > UBA1924 > JAJRXR01. Next base: position 25,301 of record JAJRXR010000005.1, on the reverse strand, counting down.
CCGCCTGAGCACCGTGCTCGGCGCCGACCGCATCGTCGTCATGGACCGCGGACGCATCATCGACCAGGGCTCGCACGATGAGCTGATGACCCGGTGCGAGGTCTACAACCAGATCGCACGCCGCCAGCTCGTCCCGGCCGCGTCCTGACTCATGTCCCGGACGGGCGGGCTTCCAGCCCGCCCGTCAGCGCCTCGTCACCCCAAACTTCTCCGCCTCACCCACCGCCAGCGCCATCGCCTCGTCGCGCCCGCCTACGCGCCCCTCAAGCTGCGCGTCGTACACCGCGTCGAGCAGCGCCTTGAACCCAGGCCCCGGTTCAAACCCCGCCCCAACAAGATCATCCCCCGACACCAGCGCCAGCGGCGCAAGCCCCACCCCATCGCCCGCGAGCGCATCAACATCGCGCTCGATCTCGCCGTGCGCCGCGGGGTCGATCGCCGCGAGCAGCGCCATCGCATCTTCAGCCCCGGCGCTGCACAGCAGCCGCTTGCGCCGGGCGACGTCCATCGACGCCCAGTCATGGCGCAGCTCGCCCAAGCGTTCGAGCGCCGCCCGCAGCGCCCGCTGCTCATCGTTGCTGAGCATCAGCCGCTCACGCCATGGCCCGACCGCCCCCAGCGCCGCGTCGGCGCCCGCGCGATCGATCGCCCACGCCCCGAGCGCCGCTGCGGGGGATGCGCCCGCGTCGAGCGCCCCGAGCACCGGCGTCGGCGCCTCGCCCAGCGCCTCGCCCAACACCGGCCCGTCGAGCCCGAGCGTCTGCATCAGCCCCGCCGCCCGAGCGCGCGAGCTGTGCCCCATCATCCGGCGCACCTCCTCCCCGATCCGCTCTCGGCTCACCCCCACCAGCTCGCTCGCGTGCTCACGGATGGCGCTCGCCGTCCTTGCCTCGATCTCGAACCCGAGCCTCGCCGCCAGGCGCACGCCCCGGAGCGCGCGCAGGTGGTCCTCGCCCAGCCGGTCGTTCGGGTCGCCGACGGCGCGGATGAGCCCGGCGCGCAGATCGTCCATGCCCCCGACGAGATCGATCACATGCCCGTGGATCGTGCCGACGCCCTCAGATCCCGCGTCCCGCTCATCCAACGCGACCGGGTCGAGCAGCAGCGCGTTGACGGTGTAGTCGCGCCGCTTCGCGTCGTGCTCGGGCGTCGAGAACCGGACCTCATCCGGGCGCCGCTTGTCCGTGTACGCCCCCTCCTCGCGGAAGGTCGCGACCTCGATGCTCTGGTGTTGCTCGCGGACAATCATCACGCCGAACGCGGCGCCGACCTCGCTCGTGCGCGCAAACAGCCCCCGGATCGCGTCCGGCGTCGCGTCGGTCGCCACATCATAATCCGTCGGCTCGAGCCCGAGCAGTTCATCTCGCACACACCCGCCGGCGAAGTACGCGACATGCCCGGCGTCCTGCAGACGCCTGACCACCGACACCGCGGCGCCCCGCGCCGCCTGTGAATCCTCGTGCTGGCCCATACGCGCGAGTGTAGTGCCCCCCGCCCCACCGAGCCGGAAACGCCAGCGCCCCAGGGTCTTCTCTTTACTTCGCGTCTACGTCTCAAAGGCGGTACGCGGAGGGCGCGGAGAGATTGCGAAGAGCGCGGAGAGGATTCTTTGTGGGAAGACCGCAAAGTCTTGAACCAAATCTTCTCCTCTCCGCGCCCTCCGCGTCCAACTCCGCGACCTCCGCGTACCGCCTCTCCTCGCATGGTTCAGGATCGTCCGAACCCCGGGTCGCTGGCGCTCCCGGCTCAGTCGGAGGCGCCCGCCGCCCGGCACTGCTCAACAAACTCCACCGCACGCCGCAGGTGCGGGATCACGATCGAGCCGCCCACGATCAGCGCGATGTCGAACGTCTCGGACAGCTCGTCGTCCGTCGCGCCCGCACTGATCGCCTGATCAACGTGGTACGCGATGCAGTCGTCACAGCGCAGGACCATGCTGGCTGAGAGGCCCAACAGTTCCTTGGTCTTGGCGTCGAGCGCGCCCGCCTCGTAAGCCTTGGTGTCGAGGTTGAAGAATCGCTTTGTCGTGGTGGTGCCGCGGGCGAGAATCTTCTCGTTCATCTCGGCGCGGAACGCCTGGAACTGTTCGTATCGGTTCATGGGCAAGGGTAGGAAAGGGTGGGGCAGGCGTCCCGCCTGCCATGAATGATGGCACACCGGCAGGCGGGACGCCTGCCCCACCACCATCAATCCTTGAGCATCCCTTCGATCACGCCCTCCCAGCGCCGGCGAAGCTCGACGTTCGCCTCCCCGGTCGCCGGGCCGCTGAAGCCGGTCCAGATAGCGACGGCTTCGCGTTCGCTGTCCATGAACACGGCCGTGGGGTACGAGCGGATTTTGTCGAGCACCGGGAACGCCTTCGAGGCTTCATCCTTGTCGGACAACCCCGCGACGAGCACGGGCCACTCGGCGCCGTGATGCTCCTGGTGGATCCGCACCTGCCGCGCGTCGCGCTCGATGTCGCCGGTCAGCTCAAAGGCGAGGCCGAGGACGCGCAGGCCGCGAGCGTGGTAGCGCTGCTGTAGCTCGACGAGGTACTCGGTCGCGTCGGCGCAGTTGGGGCACCACGAGCCGAAGACGAGGAGGATGGTGGCTCTGGCGCCGTCCGCGTCGAGCGCGTCCATCGCCTGGGCGACGGACCTGGGCTGGCCATCAAGATCCTTGAAAGCCAGCTCTTCGAGGGGTGTGTCGCCCCGCCACACGGTTTCATCCATCGCGTCGGGCAGGGCCGCGTCGTCATCGCGCACGGCGGTCCAGGTTTCGTGCCACCAGTTGCCCGACCAGAAGTCACCCTTGAGCGAGCCGTCGGGCTGGAGGGTTGCTTTGAAGAGAAAGGCGTGGGCGCCGTCGAAGGTGGAGAGGCGAAGGAGGTTGCCATCTACCCGCCCGGCGAGATAGCGGTAGTCGCCGGTCGTAGTGAGGAACGTGCCCGTGACGAGGCCGGTTTTCGCGCTCACCTGGAACTCACCGACGGCGTCGTCATCGGACTCAGAGAAGCGAACTCTCCAGCGTCCCGAAATCTCAGAGACGCCTGCCGATACCTTTGTTTCATCGGGTGAGTGCTCAAAGCGGCTGGGCCATTTGTCCGGCTCTGGTTCTGACGCGAAAGCGATCAACGGCACTTCAACTGAGCCGGCGCCGCGCTGCTTCCGCCAGACGCCGCGCCCGAATACAGGCACGTTCCGCCCACGCACCATCTCAATCGTCAACTCCGACGCGTACTGCGGAAACCCCACCCGATACCGTCGGATGATTCTCGTGTCAGCCAGCTTGTCATGTATCGAGGGATATGAATCCGTCTCGATCTCGACATCAGTGGACCAGATCATCTCTTCGCCGTTGCGGATAACAAACGCAGGGACATATCGCTTTCCGAGAACGGCGTTCTCGTCCTTCACCGCGACCTTCGTCAATCCGCCCACAAAGGGCATGGCGCCGCCCGGTGTCATCAACTCGAACCGCAACCACTCAACCATGATGTCGTCAGCCTGTGCTTGTCGCTGGGGACCGACTGCCATCAACAAACAGGCGAGCAGGGCCGTGAGTGAGGCTTGTGTGAGAATCTTCATCTGCCCGCTCTCCTCCTCGCCACCAGAACCCCCTCGCGGATCGGCACGCAGGCCGCATCGAACTGTTCGTCCGCGGCCACCATCCGGTTCAGCCGATCAGCCCCGTCGCGGGATTCATTGACGCCCTCGGGATCGTCGATCCACCAGTCCCCGCCCCCGAGCGCATTGTCGGCGATCAGCAGCCCCCCCGGGCGCAACAGGCGTTTGGCGTGCGGGAAGTATCCCGGGTACTCGCTCTTGATCGCGTCTAAGAAAACCACATCCACGCTGGACTCGCCCAGTTCGCTCACCAGCCCGGGCAGCACGTCCAGCCCCAGCCCGCGCCGAAGCTCGACGCATTCGCCCAGACCCAGAGCATCGAACTCGCGCTGGGCGAAGTCGGCATGCAGGTCCACCGGCTCGATGGTAATGAGCCGCCCGCCCGGCGCCAGCCCGCGCGCCAGCCAGGCGCCGGAGTACCCCGCGAGCGTGCCGACCTCGATGATCGTGCGCGCGCCGGTGATCTTGACCAGCAGCAGCAAGAGGCGCCCGACGCTCGCGCTGACGGCTATATCCGGCAACCCCGCCTCAACCGCCCTGCGCATGAGCGACGACATCCGCTCGTCCTCGACGCCGAACACGTCGTCGAGGTACGAGCAGGTCGCCTGCCACCGCTCGGGCGTCATGTCCATGACGAATGCTCACTCCACTTCGCGGACGTACATCATGTGCAGCTCATTCATCTTCTTATCCGGCGGACCTTGAATGGTGTAGCGGAGCGAACCTTCCTGGAGGATCGCGGTCGAGTTGAAAGCAAACCCGTTCATCGTGAAGGTGAAAGTCGCGACACCATCCGATTCTGACCAGATGCCGACGACTGGCTCAACATCTGCCGTGAGGCTTGCTAACGTGAAGGTCGCATCGTCATTGATCACCAACGTGCTATCCATGGCTTCAACCATACCGCGAGCTATGCCCTCAAAGATCGGACGAGTCAGTTCGTTGGCAAAGTCCTTCGCCTCTTCGCTTGGCTGCTCTTCGGACGAAGACGCCACATCGCTCATGACTCGCTCAACGACATGGGGAAGCGTCTGATCCTGATCCAGACGCCAGGCGCCCACAAACGGACTCTCGCCACAACCAGTCAGCAAGAACCCCATCGAGAGAACGACAGCCAATGAAAAGAAACGGCGGGTTATGGTGTGCATTGGTTCGTGCCCTTACTTGCTCTTGGTGAAGATCATCGCGAAGTCCTCGGGCATGCCCTCCTCGGGGTTGGCCGGGGCGAAGCGGAGTGACGTGCCGTCGAGCGTGCCGATAAAGTCGTCCTGCTCGCCCGCCGCGTCGAAGGTGACGGTCCCGTCCGTCTCGGTCCAGGTCCCGGTGAGGGTTTAGTTGTCGCCGAACTTGCCCGTCCCGATGAACGTGCCGTCGGCGTTGACCGTCAGCGTCGCGTCCATCTCGTCGAGCATCTTGTCGAGCATCCCGTCGATCATGTCCAACGCCGCGCCGCCGGATTCGCCAGCCTCGGATGCCATCTGCTTCTCCATCGCGCTCTTGATGATCGGGCGCGTCGCGTCCTTATCCATGGTCCATTCGCCCTCGAACGGGCTCCCGCCGCACCCGGTGAGCAGGACGGACATCGCAAACAGAGCAGCCAGAGCAAAGACGCGGCGTGTGATCGTGGACATGGGGTTCCCCTCAGTGGTTCCATCGCCGCCCGGCGTGGGCGGCGCAGGCGGGGATGGTAGCAAGCCCTGCTTTGGTGGAGCCGGTTTCCAACCGGCTCCACTTCAGGACAGCCCACCCGCAAGGGCGCAGGGGCTGGAAGCCCCCGCCTCCAAAGACTGATCTGACCACCTCGCCATTTCGCCACTCACCCCCCTCCCCCTACCATCCCCCATGTTCAGCCCCATCGACGACATCCTCGCAGACCTCCGCGCCGGCAAGATGGTTGTCGTCACCGACGACGAGAACCGCGAGAACGAGGGTGATCTGATCATCGCTGCCGAGTTTATCTCGCCCGAGGGCGTCAACTTCATGGTCCGCCAGGCCGGCGGGTACATGTTCTTCTCGCTCACGAACGACGACTGCGACCGCCTGAACCTGCACGGGCAGACGCCCGTCAACACCTCCGCCCGCGGCACGCCGCTGACCGTCACCATCGACGGCGCCCCCAAGCACGGCTTCACCACCGGAGTCTCCGCCACCGAACGCGCCAACACCATCAAGCTCGCGCTCAACCCCACCTCCGGCCCCGACGACTTCGTCAGGCCCGGGCACATCAACCCACTCCGCTCACGCGACGGCGGCGTCCTTGTCCGCACCGGGCACACCGAGGCGATGGTGGACCTGTGCCGCCTGGCCGGGCTCTACCCGGCAAGCGTCGGCATCGAGGTCTGCCGCCCCGACGGCGAGATGGCCCGCGTGCCCGACCTTGAAAAGTTCTGCGCCAAGCACGACCTCAAGATGTGCTCCATCGCCGCGATCATCGAGTATCGTCTCGCGCGCGAGTCGCTCGTCAGACGCCTCGACCCCGCCGCGGGAACAACGATCCGCACGCCCGAGGGCAAGTTCACCCTCATCGCCTTCGAGAGCGTCGTTGACCCGCTCGCGCACCTCGCGCTGACCGTCGGCGGCGTCGGCGCGCTGGGCGCCGACGGGTGCGTCATCGAGCAGCCCGAACCCACCCTCGTGCGCATGCACCGACGCAACCTGCTCGGCGACATCTTCTCCGACCTCAACGCCTCCTCCGACGGGCCCACCAGCGACCTGCTCCGCGCCTCGATGCGCGCCATCCAGCGCGAAGGGCGCGGCGCCATTGTCTACCTCCGACCCGAGGGCATCGACGGCGCCGACACGCCCCTGAGCGACCGCCTCAGCGCCATCCGACGCCCGGCCCTCGACTCCGGCGCCGACACCCCCGACCTGACCCGACCCGACTCGATCGCGGGCAATGCCGTCCCCATGGACCAGCGAGATTTCGGCGTCGGCGGACAGATCCTCCGCGCCCTGGGCCTGTCCAAGCTCAACCTCCTGACCAACCACCCCAAGGCCCTCCCTGGGCTCGAGGCCTTCGGCCTTGAGATTTCTGACACCACCCCTATCGAGCTTGAAACCCCCTCCAAAGCCTCCCTGGCCTGATTCAGGGCGATCGCTCTCCGGGTACGTCCGAAAATCCTGCTTGCTTTCCATGTCAAGATGTGCAAGCATGTTCGGGTTCTGGTACCGCCTCATGTGACGGTGACCACGACACACGCGCCCCGCCGCACAACTGCGGACAGGCACAATGACACACCCCAATCCCAACCCCAGTTCCTGACCCGGTTCCTGACCCGGACCCCGGCCTCAAAACCCCACAAAGGAGATCGACATGATTCGCACAGCACTCGTCGGCGCCGCCGCCCTCACCCTGCTCGCAGGCGTCGGCCTGACCTCGTACCACGCCGGCTCATCCGCCGCGCCCAGCATGACCCTCGTCGCCCAGCCCGAGGGCGAGATGGGCATGGACGCCATGATGAAGATGATGCAGAAAGCCGCGACACCCGGCAAGCATCACGCCAAGCTCGCCGCCAACGCGGGCGATTGGAAAGCCCACACCAAGTTCTCCATGGGCCCGGGCGAGGCCTCCGAGGGCGAGGGTGTGATGTCCCTCGAAACAATCCTCGGCGGACGCTTCACCCTCGGTCGCTACACGGGCGGCTTCGCCGGCATGGACTTCGAAGGCGTCAGCATCACCGGCTACGACAACGCCAAGAAGCAGTACGTCAGCGTCTGGGCCGACTCCTTCGGCACCTCCATCCTGTACATGACCGGGAACATGGAGGGCGACGAACTCGTCCTCACCGGCATGGCCGCCGGCCCCATGGGCGAGCACGAAATGAAAATCGTCTCCGCCCAGCCCGACGCCAACACCATGATCGACACCTTCTACGACAAGTACGCCGACGAATGGGTCCAGTCTGGTCAGATCACCTACACACGCACCGGCCAGGGCGAGCACGACAAGCACAACGAGCACGGCAAGCAAGGCGGCATGGGCGGCATGGGCTCACGCGGCGGCTAAACACACACCACTGCCGTCGACATCGCGCCGATGACAACACGCTCAACATCCGCCGCCCGGGCCAACGCCCGGGCGGCGTCTCTTTTCAATACCCCGAATCCCTCCGCGCTCTCTCCGCGCCCTCCGTGTACCTCTTCCCCCCCCAAACCGAGCCGGAGAGCACAAGCGACCACGGGGCCTTCAAAATACGAACGCGAAGATCGCAGAGACAACCAGAGATCGCAAAGAAATCCAAGAGGGTCAGATCCAAAACCTGACGTATCCCTCTGCGGCCTCCGCGCCTCCTCCGCGCTCTCCGCGTACCTCCTGGACTTTCTTACAACCGCTCGTAGCTCGGAAGCTCCCCCACCAGCGGCCTGCAGTAGTCCAAGAACATCTCGCTCACGTTGTTGTGCCCGTCGAGAAACTCCGCGGGCATGTGCCTCGTCTTGCCCGCGACCACCGAGAGATCGATCCGCTCGTACCGGGCCGCGTACGGCTGATCGACGCCGATCGGGCTGGTGCGCACGATCGCGATCGACCCGTCCAGGTCGCCCGAGGTCGCGAGCCTGGCCGCGAACCGACCCGAGCCGCGCGCCTCGCGCAGGTCCACGGGCGACTGATCGGGGAAGCATCGCTGGACATACCCGAACGTGTCCGCACGCACGCGCAGCGCCGTGCCCCCCTCGGGCGTGAGCCGGGCCTTGAGCACGCCGGCGAGCTGGTCGCCCAGGGCGCCCGAGCCCGAGAGCTGGACGTTGCCGTGGTCATCGACCTGCCCCTGGATCAGCATCGCCCCGATCGACTGCCCTTCCTTATCCTGGATCCCCTCGCTCACCGCGATGTGGCACCGCCCCTGCCTGTCGTACACCTGAGCGACATCCTGCACAAACCGGTCCAGATCGAACGCGACCTCGGGAACATAGATCAACTGCGGCCCATCGCCCGCCGGCTCAAACCCGAACCGCGCCCCGCGCCGCGCCATCGCGCTGGCCGCGGTCAAAAAACCCGCGTGCCGACCCATCACCACGTTGATCTTGATCCCGGGCAATGAGATGTTGTCCATGAAGTCGGCCATGCACGCCTTGGCCACGAACCGGGCGGCGCTGGGGAACCCGGGCGTGTGGTCCGAGCCCACCAGATCGTTGTCCACCGTCTTGGGCACATGAAAGCAGCGCAGCTCGTAGTTTCGCTCGTTTGAGAGCTCGTTGACAATGCGGCACGTGTCCGAGCTGTCGTTGCCACCGATGTAGAAAAAGTACCGGATGTTGTGCTTCTCGCACGCCTCGAAGATGCGCTCGCAGTACGGCGCATCGGGCTTGTCGCGCGTCGAGCCCAGCCCGGCCGAGGGCGTCGCCGCCAGGCGGTCGAGACGATCGGGCGAGATGTTCGTCAGGTCGTGGAACTCGCCCCGGACGAGGCCGCTCACGCCGTGGCGCATGCCCAGGATCTTCGTGATCGGGTTCCCGGGCGAGCCCGCCCCCCCCTGGCGCAGCCCCTCGATCACCCCGACGAGCGAGGCGTTGATCACAGCCGTCGGCCCGCCCGACTGCCCGATGACGGCGTTTCCCTGGATCAGTTCCGGCACAGGTGGTCTCCCTTATACACGCCCCACCCGGAGCGTAGCCAGCCCGCCCCACACCCACAGGCGCCTCCGACCCCTCCCTCGCCGGTAGACCGAACCGGCAGGCGCGTATTCCCTCGGGCTCGCCCTGCCGATACGCTCGAGTCTCCCCTCGACGAGGAAACATCCATGCCCACACGACGTTCCGTCGCGGTCGGCGCCCTGATGGCGCTGGCGACCGCTTTCACCAGCCCGTCGCTCGCCCAGCCCACGAGCGACTCCCCGCTCGCGCCCCCAGCCAACGGCCCCAAGCACGCCGACCCGAGCTGGCACGCCATCGTCGGCGCCACCGTCCACACCCGCCCGGGCCAGACGCTCGAACGCGCGACCGTGGTATTCCGCGACGGCGTCATCGTCTCCGTCGGCGCGGGCGCCCCCCCCGACGGCGCCCGCATCTGGGACGCGACCGGCCTGCACGTCTACGCCGCCTTCATCGACGCCTTCGTCGAGGTTGACACCCCCACGCCCGACGCCGCCTCGCCCGGGCTTCACTGGAACTCGCGCGTCACCCCCCAGCGCTCCGTCCTCTCTGGCCCCGGGCTCAGCGAGGACGCCAAGAAGGACCTCCGCGCCATGGGCTTCGCGACCGCCGCTGTCGCGCCCAAGGGCGGCGTCTTCCGCGGGCTGTCCGCCCTGGTCTCGCTCGACACCGACCACAGCGACCGCTCCCTGGGCGAAGCCCATATCTATGACACCGACGCCTACCACACCCTCGCCTTCGATAAATCCGGCTGGTCCAGCGGCGAGTACCCCACCAGCCACATGGGCGTCATGGCCCTCTACCGCCAGACACTCCTCGACGCCGACTGGCAAGAGGGCGCCGACAAGAACGCGATCAACGCGCTCACGCCCCTCTACACCGCCGACGCCCCGCTCTGCTTTGTCACCACGCACGAGCTGGAAACCCTCCTCGCCCGGCGCATCCAGAACGAGCTGAACACCGGGCACATCCTGCTCGTCGGCTCGGGCTCCGAGTTCAGGCGCCTCGACGCCATCTCAACCCTCGACGCCTCGCTCATCGTCCCCCTGCGATTCCCGAGCAAGCCCGACGTCTCGAGCATCGGCAAGGCCGACGCCACCAGCCTCGACCGCCTCATGGCCTGGGAGCAGGCTCCCACCAACGCAAGGCGCCTCCACGACGCCGGCCTCCGCGTCGCCCTCACCTCCAGCAATCTCCCCAAGGGGCAGAAGTTCCGCACAAACCTCCGCAGCGCCATCGAGCACGGCCTCTCCGAAGACGACGCCCTCGCCATGCTCACCACTGCCCCCGCGAGCATCCTGGGCATGGACACCACCCTCGGCGCTGTCGCCCCGGGCTTCGCCGCCTCGCTCATCATCGCCGATGGACCGATCTTCGACAAAGACACCAAAATCCTCGACGTCTGGACCCACGGCGCCCGCCACATGGTCAACCCGCCCAAGGGCGACGACCTCGCCGGCGACTGGAACGTCACCATCGACAACGCCCTCTCCGCCCGACTCGAAATCGACGACGACAACGCCATCACCCTCTACGTCAGCGACGCCGCGGGCAAAGAATCCGCCCACAAGGGCGCCAACGCCTCCATCGACGACAGCGCCATCAGCTTCAGCGTCATCGTCCCCGCCCTCGCGGGCGACTCGCCCATCATCTTCTCCGCCGTCCACACCCGGGGCGAACTCATGGGCGCCATGATGCGTCCCCGCGGCGCCCCCGCCCAGTGGCGCGCCGTCCGCGCTCGCCCGGGCCAGCCCGACCCCGAGCCCAGCGCCTTCGAGGGCGACTGGACGCTGACGATGGGCGAATCCCAGACCACCATAAAACTCAGCGTCGAGGGCGAGACCATCACCGGTTTCTTCGAGGACAAGACCATCGAAGCGCGCGACATCGCCTTCGATGGCGACCGCGTCTCGTTCACGATGGACGACCCCTTCGGCGATGACCGCGTCTTCACCATCACCTGCGTACTCATCGACGGCGAAATCGTCGGCAAAGTCCTGAGCCCCGACGACGATTCCTACGCCATGACCGGCGCCCGAACCCAGGACGAGCCCAAGCACGCCGACATCCCCGAAATCCTCGGCGCCCCCTTCGGCTCCTACACCATGCCCGCGCTCCCCGAACGCCCCGACTACGTCGTCATCTCCGGAGCCACCGTCTGGACCTGCGGACCCGACGGCATCCTCCGCCCCGAAGACACCGACACCCTCGTCGTCCTCAAGGACGGCCTCATCGACTACGTCGGACCAGAGAAATCACTCCGCTTCCCCGCCGACGCCACCAACGTCGTCCGCATCGACGCCGAGGGCAAGCACGTCACCCCCGGCCTCATCGACGCCCACTCACACACGGGCCTCTTCCGCTTCGGCGTCAACGAATCGGGCCAGGCCGTCACCAGCGAGTGCTGGATCGGCGACTCGCTCGACCCGGGCTACATCAACTGGTACCGCCAGCTCGCCGGAGGCGTGACGACCGCCAACCTCCTCCACGGCTCGGCCAACCCCATCGGAGGCCAGAGCCAGATCGTCAAGGTCCGCTGGGGCGCGCAAGACGCCGAGGCCATGTTCATGGACGGCGCCAAGCCAGGCATCAAGTTCGCACTCGGCGAGAACGTCAAACAATCCAACTGGGGCGACAACAAAACCACCCGCTACCCCCAGACACGCATGGGCGTCGAAACCATCATCCGCGACCGCTTCCAGGCCGCAAAGGAGTACGCGGAGCGTCATCAGCGAGCTAGGCAAGCTCTCCAAGACATGGACCACCTGCTTGACTCGAATCTCGTGCCAGATGAGCGTCGCCAGGCTGTTCTAGAACTCGCCAAGGAATTCTTCAGCGAAGGTGGCGATGGGGGAGCCCGAGCCCCAGACGGTAGAACCAAGTATCAGCCATTCACACCTTCCGAGGGGGCACTCGCCTACAAGGAACTCTCTCAGCGTTTGTTCCCCCGCCGCAACCTCGAACTCGAAGCCCTCGCCCAGATCCTCGCTGGCGATCGCCTCGTCCACTGCCACTCCTACCGCCAGGACGAGATCCTCATGCTCTGCCGCATCGCCGAGGACTTCGGCTTCAAGATCGGCTCCTTCCAGCACGGCTTGGAGACGTACAAGGTCGCCGAGACCGTCCGCGAGCACGCCCTCGGCGCCTCCATCTTCAGTGACTGGTGGGCCTACAAGCTCGAAGTCCAGGACGCCATCCCCTACGCCGGCCCCATCAACCACGAGGCTGGCCTGCTGACAAGTTTCAACTCCGACTCGGACGAACTCGCCCGGCGCATGAACCTCGAAGCCGCCAAGGCCGTCAAGTACTCCTCCGGGCGCGTCAGCCCCGAAGAGGCTCTCAAGTTCGTCACCATCAACCCCGCGATCATGCTGGGCGTGAATGACCGCATCGGCTCGCTCGAAGCCGGCAAGGACGCCGACGTCGTCATCTGGTCGGGCGACCCGCTCAGCTCCTTCTCCCGCCCCGAGAGCGTCTGGATCGACGGGCGCGAATACTTCTCGCTCGAGCGCGACAAGGCCCACCGCTCGCGCATTGCAGGCGAGCGCGAGCGCCTCATCAAGAAAATCCTCGCGATCCCCGCCGACGACAAATCCAAAGACGCCGACAACAAGGATGAAGGCGAGGTCGATATCTACATGGTCGATTCACCCCCCTTCGCCTTCGACGACCTGACGACCGACCCGTACATGCGCCCGGGCGACTGCGGATGCAGCGCATCCAACCACAACCTCCAGTTCAACGACCGCTAAGCCAGGAGCACCCCCGCGATGACACACATGAACCGCATCTCCGCGACCCTCGCCGCCCTGGCCCTCGCCGCCCTGCCCGCCAGCGCCCAGGACCTCACCCACAAAGCCCCGCCGCAGGACCACCCCGTCTTCATCGTCGGCGCCACCGTCCACACCATCTCGGGCGACACCATCGACAACGGCGTCGTCGCCTTCACCGACGGACGCCTGACCATCATCTCCGACGACAAGATCATGCAGACCATCCGCCTCAGCGCCGACACCGAGGTCATCGACGCCGCCGGCATGCACCTCTACCCGGGCCTCATCGCCAGCATGACTCGACTGGGCCTGACCGAGATCAACGCCGTCCGCGCCTCGCTCGATCACAACGAGGTCGGCTCCGTCACACCCGAGGTCCGCGCCGCCGTCTCCGTCAACCCGGACTCGGCCCTGATCCCCGTCGCCCGCTCGGGCGGCATCCTCACCTTCGCCGCCTTCCCCACCGGCGGGCGCGTCCCCGGACGCGCCTCGGTCATGCGCGCCGACGCCTGGACCTGGGAATCCATGTCCATCGACGACAGCGCTGGCCTTGTCATCAACTGGCCCTCCGTCCGCCTCTCCGATGGCCCGTTTGAAACCCGCTCCAAATCCGACCGGACCGACGCCGTCCGCAAAAACCTGCAAGCCATCGACGACCTCTTCGACGCTGCAAAGGCCTACGCCAGCGCCCGCGCCGCTGGCCCGAACGCACCGCAGGACCTGCGCTACGAGGCGATGCTCGAGGTCATGCCCAGCGCGGGCGCCAATCAGAAGCCCGTCTTCATCAACGCCAACGACGTGGACCAGATCGTCTCCGCCGTCACCTGGGCCGCCGGGCGCCAGCTCCGCGCCGTCATCGTCGGCGGGCGCGACGCCCCGCTCTGCGCCGCCCTGCTCAACGCCAACAACGTCCCCGTCATCGTCTCGGGCACGCACACCTTCCCCAAACGCGCCGACTCCCCCTTCGACACCCGTTTCACCCTGCCCAAACGCCTCCAGGACGCCGGCGTTCGCTGGTGCCTCAACACCGCCGACCGCGACGGCAACGTCCGCAACCTCCCCCACGAGGCCGGGCGCGCCGTCGCCTTCGGGCTCGACCACGACAGCGCCCTCGCCTCGATCACCCTCTGGCCCGCGCAGATCCTGGGTGTCGATGGCGACCTCGGCTCCATCGAGCGCGGCAAGCTCGCCACCCTCATCCTCACCGACGCCGACATCCTCGAAGTCACCTCCAACGTCACCCGCGCCTGGATCGACGGCCGCGAGATCGACCTCACCAACAAACAAACCAAGCTCCGCGACAAGTACCGCGACAAATACCAACAGCTCGGCATCATCAAAGACGACTAAACTCGGTGGTATGGGCTTCCAGCCCGTACACAAACAGGTCTGGTGGTATGGGCTTCCAGCCCGTACGCAACTCACCCCCGGAACACCCCTTAGTTCTGAATCGTGTACTCATCGCGCAGGAACCGCTCGCTCCCGTCCGGCGCCGGCGTCGTCAGCACCGCCAGCACCCGCACCCGCCCGCCCCGCTGCCTGCTCTGCTCCACCGCCCAGCGTGGCAGGTCGCGCAGCTGCACCCGGTACGTCCGCGTCGCCGGGTCGTAGTACAGCGCGTTCACCTCCGGGTCGCGCATGTCCACCTCCCACATCCGCTCGTCGCGCCCGCCCCCGCCAAGGTCTCCGCCGCGCAGCAGCTGCACCTGCAAGCTCCCCACACCCTTGACCGTGTCCCCCCACGCGTCGCGCAGCTCCAGGTGCAAGACCAGCCTCGCCCCATCCTCACCCTCCGCCTCGATGTGCGTCAACGGGTACACGCGCATGCTCGCCGGCGCAAACGCCCCCCCGGTCAACTGCCCCGCCGACGGCATCGCCGCCTTGGGCGTTGACCCGGGCCTGGCGCACCCGCCCAGCATCACACACAACACCGCCGAACCCACCAGCACCGATCGGAAAGTCAGCCTCATACCCAGAGTCTAACCCTCCGCCCCCTCCTGGCGCCCGGGCGCCATCCTGCTCAGCAGCGCCACCAGCCCCCTTTGCCCCGTCTCCAGGGCCGACAGCGCCCTCGTGTTTTCTTTCACCACCGTCACCAGCACCTCCAGCTCCGTCCGCTCACGCAAGATCCGGTCGTGCAACTCGCCGATCTGCTTCTCCCGCGCCGACGACGCCCGGCGTTCGGTCATCCACATCCACCCGATCAGCCCCGCCACCCCGAACTGCGCCAGCACCGCCGCCACTTCCGCCTCCATCATCAACCGCCTCCCGGAGCGTGTGGCTTCCAGCCGCACGACTGCTGCGCAACCGAACGCAATGCGAGGCGGCTGGAAACCGCCCCCTCCAAATACGCTCACGTCCCGATGAACCGCCTGAACCGCGCCAGATACCCCACCGACCACACCCGCCCCCGGTCGATGTGGTCCTCCTCCTCGTACCGATAGAACGACATCGACGCCCACGTCCGCCCGTGCAGATCAATCAGCACCCCGGGTATGGGCGAAACCGTGCTCGCCGACTGCGCGCTCACCGCGTCGCGCAGCGTCCACAGCGCCGACTCGCTCGCCGCCACCAAACGCCCGCGCACATGCACCTCCAGCTCCAGATCCCCGAACCAGCTCGATCCCGCCAGCGTCGCGTTCCCCCCCACCACCGACAACGGCACCGCGTACAACCCCTGTCGCCCCAGCGCGAACCGGTGCGCCCCCGACCCGAACAGGTCCAACCCCTTGAACGAACTCGCCATCACTCCTCCTCCTCCCTCTCCCCTCTGGGGAGAGGGCCGGGGTGAGGGGCTCCCCTCCTCCCCTGTGCGCCCGCCTCAAGCCGCGCTCACGTCCACCGGATCTGCCACCCCATCGCTCGACACCGCGATCAGCTCAATAAACCGACGCGATCCGCGCGATACCGACGTCTCGTAGCTCACCGATTTCGCCACGCACTCAACCGTCACCAGCCGCGTCCCCGCGTCCGACGAGTTCTGCCCCGTCACAAACGTCAGCGTCCCGGTCTCGCTCGGGCGCACCTCGTCCATGTCATCAGCGAGCATCTCCTGCACCACGCGCACCGTCACCAGCTGCTCGGGAACATCCACCAGAACCGTGTAAGGCCCGCTGTCGGACCACTCCGTCAGCACGTGCCTGGCCGACCGCCCGACCGACACGCTCGTCACGTTCGTCCACGTGCTCGCCCCAAACTCAACCTGCCTCGGATTCAACACCAGCATCTGCCGCCTCCCCTCCTGGTAAACCCGGTTTTCAACCGGCTCAATGCCCTGGTGGAGCCGGTTTCCAACCGGCTCGAACCCCCATCACGCCCGCGCAAACTGCACCACATTCATCCTCCGCGTCGCGTCAGCAACCCCGTCCCCATCAAGATCGATCCGCGCATCAACGCGCTGGCGTTCCGCCGCGAACCGCTCGCGGTACATCGCAGCCTTGCCCGCAAGATCCCCCGCGCCCGCAGCACTCGCCGACGCATACACCACATGCAATGTCCCGAGCGCCTCGACCAGCGAAAAGTCCTGCGGGTTCACCACGTCGTCCTCGCCCGGCGCATCGAGCGCACTCCCCGACGCCTCCAGCCCCAGCATCCGCAGCACCTGCGCATGCACCAACGCCGCCTGCGCCCCGAACGTCGAGACATCCACCACCTTGTTCACGATCGATCCGGCCCCGACCCCCGCGCCCGAAACGCTCTCGCGCAAGCGCGACACCTCCAGCTCGCTGCCCGACGTCCGCGAGAGCACCTCGAGCGCCACGCCGTCGATCACCACCACGCTCCCAGCCCCGACCCCCGCGTCATCAAATCCCGTGTCCTGGCTCGTCATCGTCAGCGTCGTCCCGCTCACCGAACCGACACCCCGCACCAGGCGCTGCCCGAGCCACACCACATCCCGAAACACCCCCGGCTCCAAAACCAGCAGATCCCTGTCCGTGACAAACATCTCACCCTCCCCCCACAGTGGGACAGGCGTCCCGCCTGTCATGCCTTTCACTCCCCATTCCCCAAACCCGCGCCGCCGGTCTCCCCCCGGCGCGGGCACGCAAGGTCCCCCCGAACCCAACGCCAACCTTCTTCCTCCCTCTCCCCCAGAAAAGACCCGGGGTGAAAGGTCTTCCTCCCTCTCCCCTTTGGGGAGAGGGCCGGGGTGAGGGGTCTTCGTCTTCCTCCCTCTCCCCCTTTGGGGAGAGGGCCGGGGTGAGGGGTGTCTCCCTCTCCCCGCCGACTCGCCCTACCCCATCAACCCGTCACAGGCCCAGCCCGCTGATCAGCCCGTGCGCGTTCTCGTTCTTGAACTCCAGCGTGTACTCCCCGATCACCTGCCCGCGGATCGAATCACCATCCGACGCCAGGGGCTTGAAGTGGAAGCTCCGCCCCTGCAACGGCATCACCTGCACCCGCGTCGAATCCAGCAGCAGCAGCGAGTCCGCCGGCATCCACCGGCTCATCACAACCTTGCACACCCCGAAATCGCTCTCGTACACGCTCACCAGATCTCGGAACGCCGTGTCCTCGGGCAGGTACGCCCGCGAGCCCGACGCGAACCCGTTGATCCGGCGCTTCTGCGCCCCGCCCACGACGATCGTGTCCACCCCGCCCGACGACTGATCCCAGATCTGCTTGAGCGCCGCGTTGAGCACCGACTCGTTCAGCTCATCCGATCCCGCGCCATCCCCGATCGGGATCCCCCCGAGCCCGGGCTCAAACTGGTTGGTCCCGATCGAGTGGATCATCCCATCGAGCGAACGCCGAACCCCGCTCGTCCCCTGCTCGTTGGCGCTCGGGGCGGCGCCGTTGATCACGCAGTTCTCAAGATCACGCAGCAGCTCGCGCATCCGCTCCTGCTTCTGGTAATCAACCTCGTCGTCAATCCCGTACGCCCGCGCCGCCTGCATCGACCCCGAAACATCCACGCTCGCCGTGAAGATCTGGGTAAAATTCCGCTGGCGTACCCGGTCCGTGAACCTCGCGTCCGGCGCCCCGTCGCCCTCGAGCGCCGCGTTGCCCAGGATCGTCAGCTCCATGTTGTCCGCCAGCGTCGCGCTGACTGTCCCGCCGTACCCTCGCGTGACCACCAGCGTCTCCGTCCCCGGGTCCACCGTCGTCACCAGCATCACCTCGCTCGACCCCGCCGGTCGCACCAGATCCCCCACCCGGAACCCGGAAACATCATCGAGCGTCAGCGCCGGCGCCGACTCCGGGTTCGGCGTGAACACCGTCTGATTCAGCATCCCCGTGTTCGACACCAGCGTGTCCTCGATCCACTCGTGAACCGTCGAGGTCGCCGCCCGCTTCGGATCTCCCAGATGATCCAGCAGCGCCGTCTCGTGCGGGCTCACAATCCCGATCACATCCGACACGTCCTCAACCAGCTCGGGCAGGTCCACCCCCGCCCCGTACGTCGCCTTGCCTGTAAAAGCCATCGTCTCTCCTTTGCTCTGCTCAACTCAACCCACAAACCCGCTCGAAACCCCTTCAAGCCCGCTCAGTACCCGCACCGACGCTGTCGCAGATATCGCAGCAGCACCCGCCGATCTCCCGTCTGCCTCGCCTCGTCGGCCAGCCCGTCGAGCGCGCCATCGCCGATCATCATCTCCTGCGCCGGGCGCATCGCGATCCCGCGCATCTGCGCCGCCGCCGGTTCACCGTGGAACAAGAACGGCTTGCGCCGGCGCAGCTCATCCACCGCCAACGCCACGTCCGGCTCGTCCATCTGCGCCACCGCCGCCTCCGTCAGCAACCGCGCCGTCTCCACGTCCACCGTGTCCGACTCGCCCAGCGCCCGCTCGATCTCTCGCCGGCGCTCGCTCGCGTCGGTCGCCTCCCGCGCCGCGACCAGCTTCGCCTCGAGCTCGCTGATCCTCGCCTCCTGCTCGGCGCACTTCGACTCGGCCTCCTCCGCCCGGGCCTGCATCAGCAGCTCCGCGCTCACATCCGCCCCCCCGCCCTCGCCCTCGCCCCCGCCCGCGCCGCCGAGCGGCTCATTGGCCTGTCCACCCTTCATCCCTCGCTCCTTTCTGGCGCCCCCAACCCGCTCAGCGGATCGACGGATCCGTCGCCTCATACCCCAGTTCACTCAGCACCCGCTCCTCGGGCACGCCCAGCTCCACCTTCGCCCGGGCCGCCGCCACGTCGTCCCGCTCCTCGCTCGGGAGCGGGTCAGACCACGCCACACGCACGCCCCGGTCCCCCGCCCCCGTGCGCACAACACCCGCAGCGTCGAGCGCCTCGAGCACAACCCGGCTCGCCCGCGTGATCCCGCGCCCGTACGTCACCCGCTTGCGCTCCGTCTTCGACAGCAGCCCGATCAGCGTGACGCGCAGCGCCGTCGCGCTCGACAGGTTCCCGACCCGCCCGCGCAACACCCCCCCCGCCAGCGGCGGCGCCGAGCTGATCTTGTCCATCGCCTCGCGGATCTCCGAAATATGCGCCGTCTCGCTCGGGCTCGCAGAATCACCCCCGAACGCCTGCACCGACGCCTCCATGTTGTCCGTCTGCCACAGCGCCCCAGGCCCCACCGGCGCCCGGTCAAACCCCTCGATCCCCTTCGCCAGATACATCTGGAAGCTCTGCATCGTCACCCGGCTCGCCCGATCGCTCAGCCTCGTGTTCAGCTCGTCCTGCAGCGGGATCAACGCCTCCACCTCGCTCAGCCCCGAGTACCGGAACGGCTGGCTCACGTTCTGCACATGCACGATCGGCAGCGTCTCGGGCAGCAGCACGCTCCGCGACTCCTCCACCAGCATCCCGTCCTCGTACACCTGGCGCACGCCCGGCCCGATCAGCTCCAGGCTCAGCACGCGCTCCCGCGCCGCCTGCGCCCGCCCGCTCGAGCGCCGCCCCCCGCGCAGACGCATCCGGCGCTCCGGCTCCTGTTCGGCGCTCGCGCCCGGCGCCTCGCGCTCAACACAGATCGCGTACGCGTCGAGCTCCCGGTAATCATCTCGGTTGACGATCGGCGCCCCGCGCGTCGCGTCGATCGGCTCGATCCGGATCGCGTCCGCGATCGCCGCGATATCGCCGGCAGCGGCGCCCAGCAACCGCTCCTCGTCGATCCGAACCACCAGATCCACGTGCCCGTACACATGCCCGAGCGTCGCCGCGTCCTGCAGCATCGCGATCCCGCCCGACGCCTCCCACACCGCCTCGATCACCTTCTCGACGCGCTCCCGTGTCGCCTCGTCCTCGCTCGTGCTCAGGACCCGGATCGACTTACCAAACAGGAAGTCCACCATGAGCTGCACGCGCCACGCGATGTCGTTTTCGATCACGACCTCGCGCCGCCCCGAGGCCCGGTCATCAAGGCCCGGGTCGCGCCGCCTCCCGGTCACCCGGTCGGGCAGGCCGACCTCCTGCGCCTGGCGATACCACCCCCGCCACGATCCCGCAGCTGCGCCGCCCACCCCCACCGGCTCGAGCGGATTCCGGAAGTAGCTCCACAGCTTCTCCAGGCGCGGCAGCTCCCGCGCCCGCCGCCCGTCGATCGCGAGCGCCAGCCTTGCCTCATCGAGGCCTACCCCAGAAAACACGTCGAGCCGGTAGGACATGGGCCGCCCCCTCCACTTTCCCGCGCCGGTCCTGTGTGGCCTCGGCGCTACCAACTGCCTGATCGTCCCGCGGCGTTCACTGCTCGCCGCCCTCACCTCTGCTTCCCCGATCCCACTCCGTGCGCGCGCACCAGCGCCCTGGCGCCCCTCGCCCGGCGCGCAACCCCAGCCCGAACCAACGGCTAGAAAACTTCAGATTTCTCTGTGCGCTCCCCGCGCCCAAGACCATCCCGTGCGCACAAACCCCGCCCTGCCCAAAAACGAAACAACCCCCGCAACCGCGGGGGCCGTCCAAGCCAGATCGAACCGCCGATCAGTCCTCGCCGCTGAGAATCTCAACGTGCGAGTTCTGGTCGAGGTTGACAAAGGCGATCTCGCCGTCGTCCTTGCGCAGCTCGACGCGGTCGATCCAGAGCTTCTTGTCCTTGCTGTGGGCGAACCACGACCCCGTCTTCTGCTGCCCGACGCGCAGGATCTCGCCCTCGACGCTCGTGCTCATCGTCCCGCTCAGGCGCGGCACCTGCTGCGTGATCCGCACCCGAACACCCTCGCCCAGCTCCACAGAAGTCCTCATGCCCCCACTCTAGGGCCGCTACGCCCCCTCACGCAGAGACATCGCCTCTTCCCGGGTCTTGCTTTTGGATCTCGAACAGATCCCGGTATCCTGTGCGTGGCCGCTCAGGATCCCCGGGGGGGGAGCCGCTGTGGCCTGGGGGATCAACACATGCAGCGTGCCGCCACGATCGTGCTCGCAACCGCAGCGTGTCTCACAGGGACGACCGCGGGTCAGACGGCGGATGTCGCCAGGCCCACCCGCCGCCCCGCCTTCACCGACATCACTGTCCAGGCCGGGCTCGACGTTGACCACGTCATGCCTGCCGGTGTCCTCCCGCGCGCAGACCCGATGACCGGGGGCGGCGCCATCGGGGACTTCAACAACGACGGCTGGCAGGACATCTTCTTCCTCGGTGGAGGCGGGGAGCGAGATATGCTCTTCATCAACAACACCGACGGCACGTTCTCCGAGCAGGGTGTCGCCTGGGGCGTCGGCGCCACCCACATCGGCTCCGGCGCCTGCGCCGCCGACTTCAACGACGACGGCTATATCGACATCTACATCACAAGCCACGGCACGCCCGGAACCGTCGGAGAGCCGGGCAAGTGCATCCTCTACCAGAACAACGGCCCCGACGCCGCAGGAATGTTCTCGTTCACCGACGTCGCCGCCCAAGTCGGCGTCAACTCGATCGGCCCCATCGCTGACGGCTTCGGATCCGCATGGGGCGATTACGACCTCGACGGCGACCTCGACCTCGCCGTCGCGGGATGGTTCTCACCACCCAGCGGCAACCGCCTCTTCCGGAACGACGGCGCCGCCGAGGGCGAGCTCACCTCATTCACCGACGCCACCGCCATGATCGACGCCGACATGACCACCGTCCGCGGCTTCTCCCCCAGCTTCGTCGATACTGACGCAGACTGGTACCCCGAACTCCTCTGGGTCGCGGATTTCGGCACCAGCAAGTACCTCGTCAACAACACCGACGGCACGTTCTCCGACCACACCGCCAGCGCCGGCGTTGGGCACGACGAGTTCGGCATGGGCAACACCCAGGGAGACCTCGACAACGACGGACTCATCGACTGGTACGTCTCCTCAATCTACGACCCCACGCCCCCGCGCCTCAGCGAGGGCAACAAGCTCTACATGAACCTCGGATCTCACATCTTTACCGAAGTCTCAGCCCCCACAGGAACCGACGACGGCGGGTGGGGCTGGGGAACCGTCGCGGTCGATATCGACCATGACGGAGACCTCGACCTCGCCGAGACCAACGGCTGGGCCTCCGAACCCGACTTCCTCGCAGAGGCGTCGAAGCTCTTCCTCAACGACGGCGCCGCGTTCTTTACTGACGTCGCCGCACAGACCGGGTTCCACCACTTCTTGCAGGGTCGAGCGCTGGCGCGACTCGACTTCGACAACGACGGCGATCAGGACATCCTCATCATCGCCAACGCCGGGCGCCTCACGCTGCTCCGCAACGACATCTTCGACACCAAGGCCTCGGGCGTCAACTGGCTGCGCGTCTTTATCGATACCTCCGCTCGGTCCGATCTCGCGCCCCACGGCATCGGCGCCCGCGTCCGCGCCATCACCCCCGACGCCACCCAGCTCCGCTACATCGATATCGCGGGCCAGTACCTCTGCAACAGCGAGCACTCCGCCCACTTCGGGCTCGCCTTTGCCCAGAGCGTCACCCTCGAGGTCGAGTGGCACGACGGCACGCTCGTCCGCCTCGACGACATCCCTGTCAACCAGACCATCACCGTCTATGCGCCGATCATCCCGTAGCATCTGTCTACCCGACCAAACCCGACCGAGGCTCACCCGCTGGCGATCATCCCCTCGACCCGCGCCAGCAGCGCCTCCGCCTCGCCCTCGGAGCCCGCCTCGCAGATCAATCGCATGATCGGCTCGGTGTTGCTCGCGCGCACATGCACCCACGCCCGCTGCGCGGGCCAGTCCACCCGGACGCCGTCCTGAAGATCAACGACCGCCCCCGCCTCGCCCTCGCACGCGCGTCGCACCGCCTCGACCGCCGGCGCCGCCGCGTCCTTGCTCGGGATCTCCACCTTCCGCTTGATGATCGTGTACCCCCTACCCCCACCTCTCCCCCCTCGTGGCACGGGCGTCCCGCCCGTACCTCCTCCCTCTCTCCTCTCCCCACCTTCCGCCATCGAGTCAATCTGCGCCACCAGCTCAGACACCGTCTTTCCCGTGCGCGCCATCAGCGCCAGCGTCAGCGCCATCGCGCTCAACGAATCGCGCACATACACCACCTCGGGCCAGATCACGCCCCCGTTGCCCTCGCCGCCCAGGATCACGTCTTCGCCATTGGCCTTGAGCGCCTTCATCCGCTCCACCACATTCGCCTCACCCACGGCTGTCCGCTCCACCCGAGCCCCGTACCTCGCCGCGACATCATCGATCATCCGCGACGTTGACAGATTCGTGACGATGACAGCCTTCGCTTCCTCCCTCTCTCCCCTGGGGAGAGGGCCGGGGCGCCGGGCTTCGTCCTCTTCCTCCCTCTCCCCCCTGGGGAGAGGGCCGGGGTGAGGGGCTTCGTCCTCTCCGCTTCCTTCCTTCCTCGCCTCAAGCAAACTCACCGCAGCCAGCACCAGCGTGTACTCCTCGCCGATGTAGTTCCCGAGCTCATCGACAATCGCCAGCCGGTCGGCGTCGGGATCTTGGGCAAAGCCAACATCAGCTTTCACGCCGGGAACCACATCGCACAGCCCACCCTCGCCGGAGAGGTTTTCTCTCGTGGGTTCAGGTGTGTGCGGGAAGACTCCGGTGTCCAGGCCGGCGATCTGGATCAACTCGCACTCGAACCTCGCGGCAAGTTCATCAACAACACATTTTCCCGACGCGTTGACCGAATCAACACAGATCCGATATGCGTTGTCATCGATGCTGATCATGCGGTCTTCATCCGGGTGATCGAAGCAATCCATGTCACAGTTGCACATCGCGTCATGCACGGCATTCATGTGAGTGTGAGCATGATCTTCACCCATCAAGTACGAACAATGATCCGAAGATGGCATTTCTCTCCATGATCGCGTTTGAAAGAACTCGATGATCTCTTGGGCGATCTGGGCCGGTGGAGCACTCGCCCCCTCCGAGAGTCTGTCATCTAGGTCGGCTCTAAGATTGAGGAGCAGCTTGATTCCGTTCCATTCCTGCGGATTGTGGCTCGCTGTGATCTGTACTCCGGCTACCGCATTGAGCTGATCAACGGCGACTCCGACCGTCGGAGTTGTCGCGATGCCGATGTACTCCACTGGGAAGCCGCTCGATACCAATCCCGAAGCGACTGCCAGTTTGATTGTTTGCCCACCCCGCCGACCATCTTCCGCAATCACGATCGTGCCTACAGGCCCACACTTGCTGCGCAACCACCACCCGATAGCATGCCCGTACCTCGCCGCCACCTCCACCGTCAAACTCTCCCCCACAATCCCCCGCAGCCCACTCACCCCCAAGATCAATCCCGACTCACCCATCACAACTCCTCGTCCTGCTGCCTGATGCCCGATCCCTGATGCCTCACTTCCACACTCTATCCACACCTACACTCCCCCACCTATGTACGAGATCCGCGTCGAGCACACCTTCTCCGCGGCCCACGCCCTCACCATCGGCCCGGCCCGCGAGCCCCTCCACGGGCACGACTGGCGCGTCCGCGTCACCATCGCTGGCCCCGCCCTCGACGCCGACGCCCTGCTGTGCGATTTCCATCTCGTCGAGGCGGCCCTGAAAGAGATCTGCGAGTCGTTCAACAACACCACGCTCAACGACGCCCCGCCGTTCGCTGAATCTTCCCCGGGCTCGATCAACCCCAGCGCCGAAGGTGTCGCCGCCCACATCGCACACCAGCTCATCGCAAGCCTGGGCAGCGCCCTGCCCCGCCTCGCCCGCGTCAAAAGCGTCAGCGTCACCGAAGCCCCCGGGTGCCAGGCGACCTACTTCCCCCCGGAGGGCGGCGCGTGAGTTCATCATCCAAAGACAACAAGCCCAAAGACCAGGGCTCGAAGAAGCACAAGAAAGACCGCCGCCAGTCGCGCGAGGTCACCCCCCTCGGCGCCCCGCCCTCGCCCGAGGGCGCCCCCGAGGCCCGGTATTTCAACCGCGACATCTCATGGCTCGAGTTCAACCGGCGCGTCCTGTCGCAGGCCATGGACGAGCGCACGCCGCTGCTCGAGCGCGTCAAGTT
>JAJRXR010000032.1 GCA_024276195.1 Planctomycetota bacterium | reverse complement strand
GTAGTAGATCGCGGCCGAGCCCTGGAACAGGACCGTGCCGACGATGAGCCCGGCGTACACCGCCGCCGAGAGCATCCGAGAGAGCGCCTCGATGGACTCCTGATCGACGCTCCCGTTCTGGATCATCGAGGGGTCGAGCGCATCGGTCGAGAGGTTCATCGGGCCGAGGTCGAATATGCTCAGGACCGCGTACCCGATGATGACGCCCGCGAGGATGAGCTGGTTGATCGCCAGACGCGCCGGGGCGCTGATCTCGAACCGGAACAACGCCCTGCGTGCGCACAGCTCGTTGTAGCCGATCGCGATGAGCGCGAACGCAAGCGCCATTGTTTTTATATCACCCAGCGCGAACGGCAGCGCGGCGATCCCGAGCACAAGCGTGGACCAGGCGCTGATCGAAGCGGCCCGGGCGGCACGCCGCAGCGGGCGAGCGCGCCTGTGTGCGTGCTTGAGTTCTCTCAGACGGTGCTCGCCCAGCGGCGCATCGTCGTCGGTGGTCAGGCGTAGATTCTCGTGCGCAGACGCGAGCGTGCGGTGCGCCTCCATCGGTGGCGCCGAGGGCGTGCGTTGCGCGGGGCTGGGGTGGGGCGCCATGCGATCACATTCGGCCTCTGGGCCTGCCCGCTTGGGGCCTGGCGGTGCGATTGGGGCGGCGTTTGACGGGCTCGACGGTCAGCAGTTCTGGCGGGGGTGGAACCGAGATTCTCGGACCCGAGGACAGGCAGGCATTGTCTAAGTTGCCCAGTTTGACATGTATGACAAAGAGGCTGACCAGCGTGAGATTGTCCTGACTTCAAGCGGAACCCGGGGCGGCAAAGTGGCGCGGGGTGTTGCTAAAGGGGCGCGGCGCAAGGGCAAGGGGTGAAACGAGTTGCGGCGAGAGCAGAAGATGTCGCGTGGGTGTGAGCTGTCAGGTTTTTGCGCAACTGAAGAGCGCGCTCGATGAGTATCGAGCGCTCTGGATAGTTGTGGGTTTGGCTCGGTTGGAGACGCTGAGTTGAAATAGGGCTGAAATCCCCGGCGCAGGACTTGCCGTGGGGCGTTCGTCCTAATATGACTATTGCTGACAGTGCGTTTCGTCTCGGGACCGGTCTGGGGAGTGCGGTTCCAACCCTCTATAGGGTGAGTGTGCATTCCGAGACCGATCCGGTGACGTGACGCAGGTCTTGGCCGACATTTTGTCGTCCAAGGGGTGTGTTTCGGAGTGTCACATGTACTCGCGAGGAGATATTGCGATGTTGAAAAAAAGTGGAATGTGTATTTCGGCAGCTGCGCTGCTGGCGACGGCCGGGGTTTCCCTGGCAGAGCCGACGGCGCCCGCGGTCCTGAAGTGGGACAGCGTCAACATGGTCAACACGAGCGCCGCTCGTGGGACCGAAACCCTTGGTGATGGCGTCGAGCTCGTGTGGGACAACGGCGAGTGCGACGTGAACGACGCTGGTTCGATCAACGACGCCGCCGCTGGCCTGCAGTCGCAGGTCTGGCCCGGCGCCGAGGGTGAGCCCGCCATTTTCGAGTCCTACTCCGCCGATGATTTCTTCATCAAGAACGGCGAGTGGTGGTCATTCGAGAAGATCTCGGTCGTGATGGCGGTCTCGACGAACGTCACCATGGAAAACCTGGACGTCAGCCTCCTGATGTGGTCCGACTGCGACGGGTGCCCTGATGTGCAGGAGTACTCGTTCCCGATGTCCGAGGCGACCTTCATCGGCGCCGGCTCGGGTGAGATCTTCGGCGACACCAACTTCTACGAGATCTGCTTCGATCCCGAGGTCAGCCCCGACTACTACGGCAACACCTGCCCGCTCTTCCTGACCGGCGACACCCGCTACTGGATCTCGCCCATCGGCGGCTCCAACGGCGTGTACTACTGGGTGACAGCCAACAACGAGAAGATCCAGGGCTCGCAGGGCAAGTTCCGCAGCCCCCAGCTCGGCTACCCCAACTGGATCGACAACGACGATATCGATTCTCCGAAGATCGACTGCCAGGACATGTGCTTCAAGGTCTACGCGAGGCGCTGCTGCCTGCTCCGTGACCAGGGCGAGTACGACCTGGCCGGCCTCAGCTCGCTCGACTTCCCGAGCAGCTCGCTCTTCAGCTCCCGTTCGGTCGATCAGTTCCAGGTTCCCCCGGGCGCCGATCAGACCATCTGCCGTCTCGAGGCCTACCTCGCGACCAACTGCCTCCTCGAGAACACCTTCGCCGAGATCTGGAACAACGACTGCGACATGCCCTCGGGCACCCCGCAGCGTCTGGATGTTGACAAGGTCTACGACACGGGCGACGTCTTCGACGGCATGCCCGTCTACTGCTTCGTCTGGAGCAACCCCGACGTGACCCTCCGCGAGGGTGACAACTACTGGCTCTCCATCGTGGCCCAGGGCCAGGGTGTGGCCGGTGAGCGCGGCATCTTCCTGTTCAAGGCGCAGGACCTCCCCTGCGACATCTACATCCGCGAAGGCAAGTACAAGAACAAGTTCTTCGGCTACGACGACTTCACCCCCGTCTCCGACCCGGGTCTCGCCGGCGTGCCCCGCGAGTTCGCGTTCCGCATGTGGACCCACGAGGTCGCTGAGGCCGCTGGCCCCAACACCGGCGGCGGCGGAACCACCATCCGCAACAAGATGGCCCGTCCGTAATACGGCGAGCCACAACCACGGGGGCCTGCCCCCGGCTGGTTGACTGCACAACAAAGAGCCCGCTCCCGAAAGGGGGCGGGTTCTGTTTGTAAGCGGGTCCGACCTTCACCTTTCTGGGTGTCGGGATCCCGAAATCCGCCCTGTTGACGCGAAAATTCCTGATCTCGGGTGGCTGCGCGCCCGGTTGTGTGGTCTGTTCCGGTTGGACCGGGACGGAGTCGCACGGCTTTCGGGCCGTTCGTTTCGGGGCCGGGGGGGGGGGGAGTACCGCCACCCAGTTGGACATCAGTTCCTCGCGGGCCAGGGTGTGAGCCGGGTTGAGGCGATCGGTGCAGCGGGTCGGGGTCTCGTTCAAGAGACGCCGCCAGCGCACGACGCCAGCCGGTTCGGGTCAGCGGGTGGGAGGTATCACGATGAAGAAGCAGACTTGCACACGCGCTCTGGCGATTGGTGTTCTTGCACTCGGCGCGTCCGGCGCTTCGGCGCGAGATGATGACCCGATGCGAATCCTGACCGTGCCCGGCATGAGCGAGCTTGGCACACGCCAAGTCTCGATGTTCTCCGTCGGCTTCGAGGTGGGCGAGGGCTTCGGCGCTGGCCTGTTCACCGACAACGCGCCCGAGACCTGGGGAACGCTCGGCGGCCCCAACAGCCCCATCGTCTCCAGCGCTAACCCCTGGATGGGCGCCCAGCACCTGCGCATCGGCAAGGAGAGCACGCTCTCGACCAACAACGACGTTGGCATCCTCTCGCCCGATCTCGAGGTTCCCGACGATCTGGAGCAGTTCATCTTCAAGGTCGGCGTCAACATCAGCCAGAAGAACGGCGCCGACTACGACCTCTTCCTCCAGTCGCCGAGCAACAGCCCCGCCCCCGCGGCTCGCGTCAAGTTCGAGTTCACCGGGCGCATCCTCGTGCTCGACAACGGTCAGTTTGTCAATACCGGCTTCGAGTACGACCCGGGCGAGTGGCGCGAGACCCGCGTCGAGATCGACTACACCGGCGGCGCCAACACCGCCACCTACTACTACAACGACCAGCTCATCTGGACCGACGACAACCGCTTCGACATGTCCATGTACGCCACGCAGTTCGGCATCGTCAGCGACAACTTCAACGATGGCGATGTCGGCGACTTCGACGGCGCCATGATGGTCTACATCCCCGCCCCCGGCGGCGTAGCGACTCTCGGCGCCGGCCTGCTCCTGGCGACGCGCCGACGCAGGCGCTAAGCCCGAGCCCAACCCTCGAATCACCTGTGCCGCCCGGGCGGCGGGGACGCTCAGCGATGAGCCGACCCGCCCTCGGGCGGCATTTCTGTGCTGCCAAAAATGCAACGAGCGGAACGCGCCCGCGTTCCGCTCAATGACCCCAACGGGATTCGAACCCGTGTTACCAGGATGAAAACCTGGTGTCCTGGACCAGACTAGACGATGGGGCCGATGCGGGACCATGGTAGCCACCGGGCGGGCAATCTTCACGCCTGCGTAGCATCGATCGATGGAACTTCCGCCCTTCCAGCCCGACCGCGCCGTCTCCCCTGTCCCCCCCGGCGTCCCAGCCTGGGCGGGCGGGCCTGTCCTGCTCGTCGGGGGGACGTTCGACCCGGTCCACGAGGCGCATGTCACGCTCGCCGACCAGGCCCGGCGCCTGGCGATGGGGG
The DNA here is from genome assembly GCA_024276195.1 of Planctomycetota bacterium. Taxonomy (GTDB): domain Bacteria; phylum Planctomycetota; class Phycisphaerae; order Phycisphaerales; family UBA1924; genus JAJRXR01. The sequence continues at coordinate 63,274 of JAJRXR010000032.1, read as the reverse complement.
GGCGCGGGACGATCGTCTTTGTTCCCGCGGCTCGCTCACCGCACAAGGGCCAGCCGCCGCAGGCCAGCGACGCCCAGCGCGTCGAGATGCTCCGCCTAGCAATCGCTGACCTTGACCGGGCGAGCATCTGGACCGAGGAGCTGGACCGGTCCTCAGCGACCCAGGCAAGCTACTGGATCGACACGCTCGAGCGGGCTGCGGCGTTGGGCGCCGCTGACATTCGCTTCCTCATCGGCGCCGACCAGGCGCTCGCGTTCCACCGCTGGCGTGAGGCGCGCCGGATCCTGGGCCTTGCCCGGGCGCTGGTGCTGCCCCGGGGCGGGCTGGATTCGCCCGGGGCGCTCGTCGAGGCGATGCGGGGCGTCGGGGTGTGGTCCGAGGGGGAGCTGGAGCGTTGGCGGGAGGGGTTCGTGCGGACGCCGGTGATCGAGGTCAGCGCCACGGCGATCCGCGATGCCCTGGGCGACCCGGCGCAGCGTGAGAAGCCGATCGAGCATCTCGACGAGCGGGTCCGCGCGTACATCGTCGAGCACGGGTTGTATCCGCCTGTTGAAGCCTCAGCCGACGAGTGACTTGAGCGCGTCGGCTTTGTCCGTTTTTTCCCAGGTGAAAAAGTCGCCCTGGGGCTGGCGCCCGAAGTGCCCGTGGCGGGCGGTCTGGGCGTAGATGGGCTTGCGGAGGTTGAGCTGCTCGATGATGCCGCGGGGGGTGAGCTGGAAAATCTCGCGCACGGCGGACGAGATCTTGCCCGTGTCGGCTTTCTCTGTCCCGAAGCAGTCCACATACACGCTCGTCGGCTCGGCGACGCCGATGGCGTACGAGAGCTGGATCTCGCACTGGTCAGCGAGGCCCGCGCTGACGATGTTCTTGGCGATGTACCGGGCCATGTAGGCGGCGGAGCGGTCAACCTTGGTGGGGTCCTTGCCGGAGAAGGCGCCGCCGCCGTGCCTCCCGCGTCCGCCGTAGGTATCGACGATGATCTTGCGTCCGGTCAGGCCGCAGTCACCGTGGGGGCCGCCGATCTCGAAGCGTCCTGTGGGGTTGACGTGGATGGTGATGCCCGGGTTCCAGTGCTCGCCGAGGACGGGCCTGATGACGTGCTCGGTGATCTGTTTTTTCAGCTCATCCTGACGGTCATTCCAGGTCTTGTCGTGCTGGGTGGAGAGGACGACGGTGTTGACGCCCACGGGGCGCGAGGCGTCGTACTCTACCGTCACCTGGCTCTTTGCGTCCGGGCGCAGGCCCGGGATCAGCCCGTCCGCCCGGACATGGGCCTGGCGCTCGACGAGGCGGTGCGCGAGCTGGATCGGCAGCGGCATCAGCTCGGGCGTCTCGTTGCACGCAAAGCCGAACATCATGCCCTGGTCACCCGCGCCCTCCTTGTCGACGCCCATCGCGATGTCGGGCGACTGGCGGTCGATGGAGTTGAGCACGGCGCAGGACTCGGCGTCGAAGCGCATGGCGCCGTCGGTGTAGCCGATGGCCCGGATCGTCTCGCGGACGATCTCGGGGATGTCCACATAGGCGGTGGTCGTCACCTCGCCCGCGATCACGGCCATGCCCGTCGAGACCATCGTCTCCACCGCCACGCGCGAGTACGGGTCCCGCTCGAGCATCGCGTCGAGGATTGCGTCAGAAATCTGGTCGGCGACCTTGTCGGGGTGCCCCATCGAGACGGATTCGGAGGTGAAAAGCTGAGCGGGCATGGTGGCTCCTGCGGCGTGAAAGCGGACTGAGAGAGTCATCCTATGCCCGCTGCGCCCGGGTCGGGCGCGTGGGTATCCTTTGCCCATGGGCGGATCGGGCGGCAGACAGAACAAGGGCCAGAGCAAGGACCAGAGCAAGCCCGGGCGTCCGGGCGGGCTGACGTACGCCGCCTCGGGCGTGGACATCGAGGCGGGCGACCGGTTCGCCGGATCGATCCAGTCGATGATGCGCCGCACGTTCGGGCCTCGCGTGCTCGAGCGGGGCGGGGGCTTTGCGGGTCTCGTGCGCCTCGATTACAACGAGAGCCTGTTCAAGCACAACTTCAAGGATCCCGTGCTCGTCGCCTGCTGCGACGGCGTGGGCACCAAGCTCCGCCTGGCGATCGAACTCGGGCGCTACGACACGGTCGGGATCGATCTGGTCGCGATGAGCATCAACGACCTGGTGGTTGAATCCGCCGAGCCGCTGTTGTTTCTGGATTACATCGCCGTCAACGCGGTGGACCAGGCGGTGCTGACGGAGCTGATGGCGGGCATCGGCAAGGGGTGTGAACTGTCCGGGTGCGCGCTGATCGGGGGCGAGACGGCGGAGATGAACGACCTGTACGCGCCGGGCGACTTTGACCTGGCCGGGTTCGCGGTGGGGGTGGTCGAGCTCAAGCGCGCCACCGACACGGCGCGGGTCGAGCCGGGCGACGTGGTGCTGGGCCTTGCGTCCGACGGGGTGCATTCCAACGGGTTCAGCCTTGTGCGCAACGTTGTGGACCACGCGAAGCTGGATCTTGGCAAGGCCTACCCGGAGCTGGGCGGGGACAACGGCGACGCGCCCACGCTGGGCGACGTGCTGCTGACGCCGACGCGCCTGTACGCCAGGCCGATTGTCCGCACGCTCCGCGCGTACAAGGTCAAAAAAGTAGTCACGGGCATGGCCCACATCACCGGCGGCGGGCTCGCGGGCAACCTGTGCCGGGCGCTGCACGGGGGCGTTGACGCCGTGATCGACCCCGGCGCCTGGGACGTCCCCCCGATCTTCCCGTTCCTGCAAGCCCGCGGCGGCGTCAGCGACGACGAGATGGCCAAAGTCTTCAACATGGGCGTGGGCTACTGCCTGATCGTCCGCCCGACCTTCGCCGACTCGATCGCGCGGAGGCTCGAGAAGCTCGGCGAGCGGGTCTACCGCCTGGGCACAATCACCAAGGGTCAGGGGCGGGTGAGGTTGAAGGATTGACTGTGCCAACGTGGTGGGCAATCGGTCTCGGATTTGTTGCCATCACCGGACTGAACATCGTGGGTGTGGTATTCATTTGGCGCACGCTCGGACGGATCAAGCGGGACATCGACGCGTACGACGAGACAGACCGACCCTCTGCGGGGGCGCTCGCGGTATACAACATGGCGATGGTACTGCTGGTTCTTGGCTCCGCTGCGGTGGTGGGGAGCGTCTGGCTGGGCGTGCTCGTTGTTGTGGCTCGGCTCGTGTGGAGCACGGCGTCCGGAAGTGGTGTCCTATGCACCCCGGGCGTGCGCTACTGGGTGATTCCCGCGTTATTCCTGGGCATGATCCACGCTACCGCGCTGATCGATCTGGGTGCGAGGATACTCTTCGCGGAGGCGCCGCGTCTGATGGCCGCGTCGGCGTCGAAATCGGGCTCAAAACGCGGCGCTCACGGGATGCTCCGCCTCGTCAACGGGCTGGTTGTGTTTATCTCGTTGAGCGTTTTGCCGCTCTTCCTGATCGGGTTGACGTGGTTCATCAGGATTGATGCGGACTCGATCACGGCCAGCCGCTGGTATTCCCTCCGAGTCCGGACTCACTTGGCCGAATCGGTCGCTGGCATCTACCGGGTGCGGATGCACACGGCCCCGAACGGACGTGAAGTACAGGATAGGCACATGGTCGTCGTGTTTGATGATGGCAGTGTGTATCGCGTCGGGCTGACGAATGACTCTCTCGAACCTCGCCCGGAAAGCGAGCTTCGCTCCTTTGCTGAGCGGCACACCATACCGATCATCGATTCGGACTGGTACCCTCCAAGAACCACACCCTGAAGGACACGACCAATGGCCACCGGACGCGATTTCTCAAAGACCCAGCGGAAGATCATCGACCGCTACTACGACAACCAGGACACCATCGTCGCCCAGCGCCTCGGCGAGCTGGTGACGGAGATCTTCCTCGCGCTCGGCAACGAGAAGAAGACCAACCAGCTCTGGATCCGTGCCGAGAAGGCGCTGGCCCGCTCGGGGCTGAACAAGTCCAAGATCCAGCAGGTCCTGCGGGACCGTGATCTTGAGGGGCTCGGGCGCCTCGCGGGCCAGGCCTCGAACGGGAAGTAGCCCCCGGCGGGCGCCGGCGCCTCTCGGATCCTCTGATCCGAGCCGCGAGCGTGAGCTCGCGCTGAATACGCCAACTCCGCGAGCTCACGCTCGCGGCTCGGACAAGGCGCACGCTTGCGCGTCGCCGGGCGGCGCGCTCTCAGGCTTTGCTGGCCTTCGCGTCTTTCGGAGCGTTCGTCAGCTCGCTCAGTTTCTCAAGGTATTGCAGGCACGTCACGACGAACGTCGAGTGCGACCACGTCAGCGGCGAGACCGAGATCGGGTCGCCCGAGTACGGGTGGTACTGCTCGGCGAGCACGCCCGAGTCGTGCGAGCGGTCCACCGCCCACGACAGGCGGTCCATCGCGCCCTTGAGTTCGTCAACGTCTTTGGCTTTGGCGATCTCGTACAGCGCCTGCCAGAGCGTGCAGATCACCCACGGGTTGCCCGGGACGTCTTCGACCTTTTCCGATTCGACCTGGTGGTAGTAGTCGCGTTCGTATCGGGCCATGCCGCCCACGTCGGTGCGCACCGCGAGGCGCTCGTGGATCGAGCGCATCTCGGCCTCGATCATCGGGTCGTCAATATCGAAGCCGGCGATGGCGAACAGCGCGTAGTTGGCGCTGTCGCGGGTCATGTCCAGGCGGTACGTCCCGTCTTCGAGCGGGACGGCCATCCGGGCGAAGCACTTTCGCTCCGGGTGCCAGAGGTGCCGGCGGACGGCGCCGCGCATCCGCTCGGCGCCCTCGCGGAACGCGACGGCCCGCTCGGGCTCGCCAAAGTCCTCGGCGAACTCGCTCGCCGCCACCAGCGCCCCGATCGTCGAGGCGCACGTGAACAGGTGAACCCCGCGCCGCTCTTCCCACAGATCCCACGAGGGCTTGGGCAGCCCGTTGTGGTCTCGGTATTCGAGCATCCACTCCGCGGGCCACGCGATCAGGCGCGAGTACAGCGGCTTGATGAACTCCACGTCGCGGAACTTCTCGAAGTGTCGGCGCAGCGCCCAGAGAACCAATGCCGTCTCGTCCTGCTGGATCGGCAGGATTTTCTTGCCATCGAGCATCCACGGGTGCCAGCTCGAGGCCAGTCGCCCGTCGGGCGTGTACTTGTGCAGGAAGTATCCGCGGTCCCCGATGCAATCCGACGCGAACCGAAAGAACGACCGCGACAGCTCGCTCTGGCCCGCGGCGATCAGCGCGTGCGCCACCAACGCCCCGTCACGCATCCAGCAGTACGAATAGTGATCCCCGGCGAAGTGCGTGATGTCCGAATCGTTCGCGGCGATGATCGCCCCGCCGTTGTCGATCTGTGTGCGCAGGATCAGCTGCGAGCGGTAGAACAGGTCGCGCACCGGCTCGGGCAGGGGGGCGGTGTCCACCGGCTCCTTGCGGCACCACAGGCGCCAGTACGCCTCGGTCCGCCCCATCATCTTGTCGGTTCCCTTGGTCCAGATCCGGTCGTTGAGCTTGCGGACATCGTCGTACGAGTGCCCGCACGCGATCCACGACGTGACGGTCGCTTCGCCCCCGGGCTGCACCTGCAGGTTGAACCCGACGGTCGAGTCCACCGAGCCCTGGCTGATCGCGTTGCGCCCGAGCTGCCCATCCTCGGCGTCGCGCCACGTCCCCTCGGCGCCGCCCACACGCTTGGCGCCGATCGCCCAGTGGTCGATCCCGCACTTCTGCTTGTCGCCCGCGTTGATCAGGAAGTACGCGTCGTCCTTGTACATCACCACGGCCCGCGTTGTCGGGTCATAGTTGGCCGTGTCGCCAACGGCGCTGCCGTTGATCGACAGGTCGGTATGGAAAAACAGGCGAACATCGCGCGGCTTGTTCTTCAGATCTCGCACCGTCATCCGGCGGAAGAACACCGGCTCGTGAAAGTCCACGGCGTCGTTGCAGGTGATCTCAAGACCCAGCTCCTCGTGGACCAGGTGGACATCCGTCACCAGCGTGTCCGCCTTGTAGCGCAGCTCACGCGTCCACCCCTCGTCCTCGATCCACGCGAACTGCCCGTCGGCCCACACCCCGAACCGCTGGACGTGCCCAGCGGTGTGGTTGTGCTTGCCCACACGCGGAAAATACAGATCCCGCACCCGGTACAGGTGGTCGAAGGTAATCAGCAGGTCGCCGTTGCCGACGGGGATATCGCGGGGCATGCGCAGTCCTTGCGAGCAGGTTCGGAATATGTAAGGCTGGCGATCGCCGACCCGTCACAGGATATCGACCATCCGATCCCCGCGAGCCATCTCCGGTCCGCGAATCCCGGGCGATATCAAGAACGCGATCTCGCCGGTGTGAACCGAGGCTTGCCCGCAGTCACTGGCCAACGCCCCCGGCGAGTATCAGCCCGACATCAACTGATTGGCGAGTTGCTCAATACTCGGGTCGGAGCCGAGCGCGGCGCCTAAGTCGTCGTCGTCTTCGCCCTTGGCGGCTCTGGCCCGCTCGATCTCTGGCCCGACGTAGCTGATCCGGATCCCGAAGTTCTCGCCAATTTTCACGGCCGTCCCGCTGCCGATCTGGCGGTTGTTCACCATCAGATCCAGCTCCTCGTCCGTGCTCTTGGGCAGCTCGATGATCGACCCGGGCACGAGCTTGAGCACCTCGCGCATCGGCATCTCACGCTCGCCCAGACGGACGATGATCGGGACCTCGAGGCTTGAATACGACTCGATCGGCGACGCCATACTGCCTCCATCGGACTAGCCCGGACGCGCCTTGACCCACGCGCGCACGCTCGCCCGACGGAGAATCGCAACCCGCGTGCCATCGCCCGGGATCGCTCCAGGGCGGGTGTATTCGATGTGTGAAGGGCGCTTCGCGCGGGCCTTGCGCTACCCGTCGAACCGGGCGACGATCAGCGAGACGTTGTGCCCGCCGAAGCCGAACGTGTTGTTCATCACAAACTGGCTGGGGCGCTCGCGGGCGTCACCGGCGGCGAAGTCCAGGTCGAACCCCTCGTCCGGGCTGTCGAGGTTGATCGTCGGGGCGATGACGCTGTCGCGGACCGCGTGGACACACGCGATCATCTCCACGGCGCCCGAAGCGCCCAGGCAGTGTCCGATCATGGACTTGGTCGAGCTCATAATCAGCGTGCCGCCGCTGGACGCGCGGGCGTGCTCGCCGAAGACCTCGAGCACCGCCGCGACCTCGGCCTTGTCGCCGAGCGAGGTCGAGGTGCCGTGGGCGTTGACGTACCCGATCTGCCCGGGCTCGATGCCCGCGTCGCGCATGGCCAGGCGCATCGAGCGTCCGGCGCCGCGCCCCTCCGCGTCGGGAGCCGTGATGTGCCCCGCGTCGCACGAGTTGCCGAACCCGACAAGCTCGGCGTAGATCGTCGCCCCGCGGGCCTTGGCGTGCGCGAGCGACTCGAGCACATACACCGCGGCGCCCTCACTGAGCACGAACCCGTCGCGGTCCTGGTCGAACGGGCGCGACGCGCGTTGCGGGTCGTCGTTGCGCTTGGAGAGCGCTTTCATCGTGGAGAAGGCGCCGATGCACAGGGGCGAGACCGCGGCCTCAGAGCCCCCCGCGAGCATGACGTCGGCCAGGCCCCGCTGGATGTAGCCCATGGCGTCGCCGATGGCGTGCCCGGAGCTGGCGCAGGCCGTTGCGTGAGCCGCCGACGGGCCTTGCAGGTTGTACCGGATCGAGATGTTCCCGGTGACGGCGTTGACCATCAGACGCGGGACCGTGAACGGGCTCATGCGCGACCAGCCCCGGTCGCGCATCGTGTTGAGCCCATCCTCTATGGTCCGGATGCCGCCGATGCCAGAGCCGATGACCGTCCCGCGCCGCTCGAAGTCGCCCGAGCCGAAGTCCAGCCCGGAATCAGCCGCGGCCTCTGCCGCAGCGACGATGCCCAGCTGCGCGGTCCGGTCCAGGCGGCGCGCCTCGCGCCGTTCGAGCACGGGCTCGGGCGAGAAGTCCTTGACCTGTCCGCCGATCTTGACGTCCCAGGGCTCGGGGTAGCGCTCGAACATCGACTCTTCGATCGCGCTGATGCCCGAGCGCCCCTCGCGCATGGCGTTCCAGGTCGCCCCGGCTCCGATCCCGAGGTTGGTCACGGCTCCGATGCCGGTGATGACCACGCGACGGGCCGGGTCATGGGTTGTTGCGTTGGTGCTCATCAAGTCGCAATGGGCGGACCCGGGAAGATCCGCCCGCCTCACTCGCTCATCCCTTCGACGCGTTGCCCGTCAGAACGGGCGCGCCGCCAGAGATCACGCGCCCATCGGGTCAGTCAACGCCCTGGGCCTGCTTGATGAAGTCGATCGCCTGGCCGACGGTCTGGATCTTCTCGGCCTGCTCATCCGGGATGGAGGTCTCGAACTCGTCCTCGAACTCCATCACCAGCTCGACGGTGTCGAGGCTGTCGGCGTTGAGGTCCTCGACGAAGCTCGTTTCGCGGGAGATCTTCTCGCGGTCGGCGCCCATTTGCTCGGCCACGATTTCGATCACCTTAGCCTCAATCTCTTGTTCGGTCACGCTCGGTTCTCCGCAGATGTCGTCGAACTCCCCCGGTTCCCGGGTCACGCCCACGGGTCCAGCCTGGCTCGGCACGGGCGGTTCCAAGCCCGCCTCGACGATTCTAGCCTGCGCCCGCGCAGACCGCCAAGTCCACACACCCGCTATCTCTACCCATCGCCCGCCAGCCCGGAAACGGACCTGCCCGGGTCCGGTCGGAACGGATGCGCCGCACGCGCCCCGTACCACGCCCCCGGGGCGTCAAAACGCCCCCAACACCCCTTGACCCCGCTCGCCGTGGGGTCGATCGGAGGCGGACGGGCCTCCATGAGGGAGCCCGGGGCCGCCCGGGGCCAGATCCCGGAATCTTCGGAGGCGTCAATGGCGTACATGCCGATGGAACCAGAGGCGTTTGCCGAGCAGGTCGCGGGTCTCGTCCGGCGTATGCAGCCGGGCTTTCAGATCGACCTCACCGGGCCTCGAGAGCTGCTCGTCAACGGGCGCCGCCTGGACCTTGACAACCTCTTTCGCATGGTCCAGCACGAGCCGGACCGTGGGACAGAGATCGTGGAGCACTTTCTGGACCAGCTCTTCGCTGGCGACCCACTCGATATGACCGAAGTCCCATACGAGTTTGCCCGTGCCCGCATCATGCCCCGGATCCAGCCGGAGTCGATCTTCGACCACCTTTCGCGCGAGCTTGTCGCCCACGTCCCCTTCGTCAACGACACCGTCGTTGTCTTCGTGACGGACCTGCCCCACATGACCGTCAGCATCACGACCGAGCAGGTCCTGCGCTGGGGCATCGACATGGACGAGCTCGAGACGGTCGCCCGCGAGAATCTTGACCGGTACGCGCCCGATCTTGAGATGCAGATCATCGAGTCCAAGGAGGGCGGTCGGGCCGTCATCGTCGCCGAGCAGGACGGCTACGACGCCGCGCGCCTGCTCATGAGCGACCTCTTCGGCAAGCTCGCGCCCCAGCTCGGGGGCGACTTCTACGTCGCCACCCCGGCGCGTGATATGTTCATCGCGCTGTCGTGCGAGCCCAAGCCTTTCCTCAGCCGCCTGAGCGGACGTATCGAGGAGGACTACCAGCGCATGCCGTACCCGATCTGTAAAAACCTCTTCTACGTCACCCGCGACGGCGTCGCCGGCACCGAAGAAGAAGCCGCCTGACCCACTCCCGGTAGAGCCGGTTTCCAACCGGCTCGTGATGGTGGGGGCGTCCGCCCCTACCCTCGCCCCATGGACAGCGCCGACCGAGTCCTGACCTGGGCGACCCTGCTGGGCAAGTGGACGGAGTTCGCCCAGGCCGCCGTCGCGCTGCCAACGGACGGCGACGGCGGGCGCTGGCGCGACAGCGTCGCCCCGATCATCACCCTCCAGGCCATCACCCACGCCCTGGGCGAGCTTGACGAGCTGGACCCGGGCGAGCGTCCGCTGGCGCTCGACCGGGCCGAGATCGCGTGCCGCGAGTCCGTCGCTCGCCTGAACGAGCTGTGGCGCGGCGAGTCCCTGCCCACAGAACTGGGGGAGCTGGTCACAGATTCACGCATCGCCTTCGAGCTCGCGGCCAACGCGGGCGTCGAGTGGCTCGTCGATTCCGAGCGCCTCCAGGCCCCCCACCCGGCGGACCTGTGCGAGAAGCTGGGCGCCCTGGGGTTCGCGGGCGATCTCTTCCTGCCGGCGCCCGGCGTGCCTCTGTTCAAGGGCTCAGTCGCGGCCTTCGCCCGGGGACCGGGCGGCTCGCCCACAACCGAGAGCGAAACCAAAGCCATCGAGTCGTTTCTCACACGACGAGGCGGAAAGGTCTCACCCCCAGAACGCATCGGCGTCCCGCGCCAGGTCTACCGCCAGCTCGACTTTGCGACCGGCTCGATCACCCGAGACCTCGTCATCCCCATGAACGAGGATCTGCCCCCGGGCCAGCCGTTGCTGGTGCTGGCGATGGAGCGAGGACAGGCCTGCTCGGTCGCGCCCGAGGCCAAGGGCGGCGCCCGGATCGAGCCGGTTGCTGTCGAGGTGTTCAGCCCCAGCAGCGAGACGCCCGAGCGGGCCTAGCATCCCAACCCAAGGCAAAAACACCCGAGATCCGGAGGAAGACAGGCCATGCCCAAGCGTGCAAAAATCAGCATCATCGGAGCCGGCAACGTCGGCGCCACCTGCGCCCACTGGGCCGCGGCCAAAGAACTCGGCGACATCGTCGTCCTCGACATCCCCCGCAAGGACCAGCCCGACCAGCACATGCCCAAGGGCAAGATGCTCGACCTCGCCTGCTGCGGCCCGATCGAACGCTTCGACTCAAACATCCTCGGCACCTTCGACTACAAGGACATCGCCGGCTCCGACGTTGTCGTCATCACCGCGGGCATCCCCCGCAAGCCCGGCATGAGCCGCGATGATCTGATCGAGACCAACGTCAAGATCGTGCGCAGCGTCTCGGAGAAGGTCGCCGAGTTCGCGCCCGATTCCAAGGTCATCGTCGTCTCCAACCCGCTCGACGCGATGGTCTACACCGCCTGGAAGGCGACGGGCTTCCCGACCAACCGCATCATGGGCCAGGCCGGCTCGCTCGATGTCGCCCGCTTTAGCACCTTCATCGCCTGGGAGATCGGGTGCTCGGTCGAGGATGTCTCCGCGCTGCTCTTGGGCGGGCATGGCGACGACATGGTCCCCCTCCCACGCTGCACCTCCGTCCACGGCATCCCCGTCACCGATCTGCTCTCCACCGAGACCATCAACGCCTGCGTCGATCGCGCCAAAAAGGGCGGCGGCGAGATCGTCAAGCTCATGGGCACCAGCGCCTGGTACGCCCCGGCCGCCGGGACGATCCAGATGGTCGAGGCCATCATCAAGGACAAGAAGCGGATCATCCCCTCCGCCGCGTACTGCGACGGCAACTTCGGGGCCAAGGGCCTGTTCGTGGGCGTGCCCGCGATGCTCGGCGCCAATGGCGTCGAGAAAATTGTCGAGTTCAAGCTCGATGAGGCTGAGCAGAAGCTCTTCGACGAGTCGGCCAGTCACGTCCAGGATCTCGTGAACGTCGTCACCACGATGTTCCCCGACCTCGCGTAAACGCGATCGGATCACGAACCAGAGACCGCCCGCGATTTGCGGGCGGTTTTTTTGTTGGTGTGCTGAGAGATCGGGGGCGTCCGCGCAGAGACGGGTGACGCGCCGCGTTTCGGCGCCGGGTGGCCCCTGGGGGGGAGCCCCCGGCGTCGATGCGCGATTTGTCCTCGCCCGGACTATTCCTTGCCCGAGCTACTCCTCGTCCGGGTCGATCCCCTGACGCAGCATCTTCTGGCGACGCTCATCGAGCAGGTTGTCCGCGTCCTCACCCAGCGAGGTCAGCAGGCGATAGGCGTACGGCGCTCCGGCCAGCCACTTCTTCCACTTGAAGAAGAACCACAGCAGCGCTGGCGGCGCGATCACCCCCGCCGCGATGTACCACGCCTGCGTCCGGATCGTCGCCGCGAGCGCGAGCAGCCCCAGCGTCAACGCCAGCACGACCAGCCCGATCACAAACCGTCCGCCCTCGCTCGAGATCGCCCGCTTGACCGAGCGCTTCTGCGAGACGTTGCTGTGGTGGGCCTCGGGGTCGAAGCCCTCGAGCAGGCGCGAGCCATCATCAAGCTCGGCGTCGTGATCGCCGGGCGTCGCTCGGGTCTCGATCTCGTCGAGCGCCTCGTCGAGTTCGACATCGGTGACGGTGTCGTCGAGCGCCGGGTCGGTCTCGCTCAGGTCCGCGTTGGTGTCGGACAGATCAGGCTCGTCCCGACGTTCGCCCATAGGTGCAACTCCCCCCAACCCCGTGCCGTACACCATCATCGTATACGACGGCGCGGAACCGATGTTCTGATGAGTGATTCGGTTCCCGTTCAGTGCGGTTTCGCGGGCGACTGCCAGGCTCGTCCCCGCCTGAACGCTCGAATCCGGGCCTCGATTGCCGGGCGGACCCCGCCCGCGAGAGCCTATAGTTGACGCCTGATTTCACTGGATACAGCACCCCCGAGCACCGGGGATGGAGGACACGATGACGGATCGACGAGGACTCATTGCGGCCGCGTTGCTTGCGACTGCGGCCCTGGGCGCCCCCGCCCTGAGCGCCCCCGCCCCGGCTGTGGCGCAAGACGACGCCGCCGAGGCGTGGACCCCGACCTGGAGCGACGACGGCATCGCCAGCGTCGCCACCATGCTCGCTGGAACCTGGCGCACCACCCGCCCCGTGGCCGAGTTCGGCGACGCGGGCCAGTCCGACATTGTCATGAGCATCTCGCCCATCGCGATCGACGGCGCCAGCGACACGCTCTACGTCGAGACCGCCCGGTCCGACACCCTCTACGCGCCCTACCGCCAGGCGATCTTCCAGGTCTACCGCTTCAAGGGCGATCTCCGCCTGCGCACCTACGAGCTGCTGACCGACGACGTCACGCGCGGCATGTTCGCGGGCCTGTACGCCGCCCCGGAGCTCTTCCCCGCGCTGACCCGCGACGACCTGATCGCGACGCTCGACGTCACGCTGACCGAGCGCAACGGCGCCTACGCCGGTTCCACGCCCTACCCCTACCCCACGGGCATCGGCGGGGCGGTCGAGATGACCAGCGAGGTCTCGCTGAGCCCCACGAGCTTCACCACCGCCGACCGCGGCTTCGACGCCGATGGAAACATCGTCTGGGGCGCTGGCGAGAACGATACCTACACCTTTGAGCGCATCGACCCGCTCGTCGCCGCCGACCATCGCGCCGACGGCATCATCGTCATCGACTTCGTCAACCCGGGCGAGGATGTCGTCCGCGCTGGCGACAAGGTCCACACCCACTACACCGGCTGGCTCGCCACGGGCGCCAAGTTCGATTCTTCCCGCGATCGTGGTCGCGCCTTCATCTTCGACCATCCCGCCCCCGCCGGGCGGATGATCGCCGGCTGGTCCACGGGCATCAACGGGATCTCCGTCGGAACCCACCGCAAGGTCTACCTCCCCTGGGAGGTCGCCTACGGCGAGCGCGGCAACCCCGCCGCCAAAATCCCCAGCCAGGCCGACCTGATCTTCCAGATCGAGTGCCTCTACCTTGAGCACCCCGAGACGCCCGCCGAGGGCGAGGGTGGCCAGGGCGAGGGCGTACAGCCCGCCGGCGGAACCCAGGGCGACGGCATTGACCACACCGGGCACAACCACCCGTAGATCGATCCGGATATCTGAAGCCTTTCCTTGCGGGCGGCGCTCTCGGGCGTCGCCCGTTCTTGTGCGCGCCCATAGAGTCCTCGCCATGAGCAAAGCCGATTTCTATAAGACGCTGGGCGTCGCTCGCACCGCCTCCGACGACGAGATCAAAGCCGCCTACCGCGCGCTGGCCCGCAAGCTCCACCCGGACGTCAACGACGCCCCGGACGCGGCCGCCCGCTTCGCCGAGGTGCAAGAGGCGTACGACGTGCTGTCCGATCCGGACAAGCGCCGCCTGTACGACCGCGCCGGGCACGCCGGCTTCGAGGCCCCGCCCGCGGGCGGCGCCTGGGCGGAGAGCGCCCCGCCCGATCTGGATGATTTCGGCTCGATGTTCGATACCTTCTTCGGCGCCCGCGATGTCGGCGCTGGCTTCGGGGGCTTTGGATCGACGCACGGCGCTCGAACCCGGTCGGCGCCCCGCGCTGCGCCCCAGCGCCCGCCCGATCTCACGCACGAGTCCACCATCGACCTCGAGACCGCCGCCCGCGGCGGCTCCCAGCGGATCGTCATCAAGCGGGGCGATCAGTCCCGCACCATCGACGTCACCATCCCCAAGGGCGTCGGCGACGGCGCCCGCCTCCGCGTCCGCGGCGAGGGCCAGCCCGCGCGCGCGCCAGGCGCCACACCCAGCGACCTGATCCTGACCATCCGTGTCCGCCCGCACCCGCGCTTCACCCGCGGCGCGGGCGCGTCGAGCCTCGACTTGAGCACCGACCTGCCCCTGACGATCAGCGAGGCGACCCTCGGCGCCAAGGTCTCGCTCACCCTCCTGCTCGGCTCGGAGGTGACCATCACCATCCCCCCCGCGACGCCCAGCGCCGCCCGCCTGCGCGTCAAGGGCGCAGGGCTCGAGGACGCGAGCGGCAAAAAAGGCGATCTGTACGCCCAGGTCAAGATCATCCCGCCCGACCCCTCGCTCGTGGACGATCAGCTCCGAAACGCTCTGGAGGCGCTCTCCGCCCGCCAGGGGAACATCCGCGAGGCGGATCGCCCGTCCTGACGCGATCCGGGATTCATTCGATCGGGTATATCGGCCCGATTTGACAGGGCGCCGGGCATGTCCAATAGTGCCCTCGCGACCGACGATCAGCGCCATGAGGGGAGCGGTCCGTCCGTGCTCAAACAGCGTCATCAACTCTTTGTCTCACTGCTTGTCGGAGCCGACGCGGCGGCTGTCATCCTTGCCTGCCTGATCGCCTGGGCCTCACGTCTGTGGGTTTTCGAGCAAAGCCCCCCGGCGGACTGGGAGGGCTACTTCAAAGAGCCGCTGGTTTTGTTCGCGCTGCCGATCGTGCTCTACACGATGGCCGCGTTCCGCCTGTACCGCCCCAAGCGAGACCGGAGCCCCTGGAACGAGCAGGGCCAGATCCTCAAAAGCTCGTTCGTCTCGATCGTGGTGCTGGTGGTGGCGCTCTGGGCGGTGGGCTCGGACTTTCTCAACCGGGGTCGGATCGAGGATGCGGAGCTGTGGGGGATCGGCTCGCGCCTGATCACGGACCCGGCCCGCCTGCAACTGCTGGTGCTGGCGATCACGATGCCGGTCCTGATCGGGGGGCAACGGTTTATCTTCCGCTCGGGTCTGCGATTCATCCGCAGGCGGGGGTACAACCTCTGCCACGTCGCAATCATCGGCGTCGGGCGCTTGGGCCAGATCACCGCCCGCACCCTCGGGCGCAACAGCTGGACCGGGATCAACGTCTCCTTTTTCATCTCCCACCACGACCAGCCCCGGGGCGAGACGTGCATGGGCAAGCCGGTGGTGGGGGGGCTCGATGATCTCGAGCGCATCCTCGAGGGCAAGCGGGCCGACGCGGTGTATCTTGCGCTGCCCAGCTCGCAGGGCGGGCGTGTGCCCGAGCTGCTCAAGCGTCTGGAGCGGTTCGCGGTGGATGTGCGCATCGTGCCGGATGTCCACCCGAGGTATGTGCCGCAGAGCATGACGGTCAACGAGCTCGAGGGCATGCCGATCCTCAGCTACCGCGAGTGCCCGATCACGGGCCTGGGCGGGTTTTCCAAGCGACTGCTCGATATCGTCGGCGCTTCGACGGCCCTCGTGCTCTTCTCGCCCCTGATGATCGGCATCGCGATCGCCATCCGCCTGACGAGCCCGGGTCCGGTGATTTTCAAGCAGCGCCGCGTCAGCCTCGCAGGCGAGGTCTTCAAAATCTACAAGTTCAGGACCATGGCGCACATCGACGACGAGCAGCCCGACACCGCCTGGACGCAGCGCAACGACCCGCGCATCACCCGCGTCGGCGCCTGGCTCCGCAAGACCAGCATCGACGAGCTGCCCCAGCTCATCAACGTGCTCAAGGGCGACATGGCCCTCGTCGGCCCACGCCCCGAGCGCCCCGAGCTCATCGCCCGCTTCCGCGACGACTGGCGCGGGTACATGCTGCGCCAGCACGTCAAGGCAGGCATCACCGGCTGGGCCCAGGTCAACGGCCTCCGCGGCGACACCTCACTGCGAAAACGCCTCCAGTACGACCTTTTCTACGTCCGTCACTGGTCGATCTGGTTCGATATCCGCATTCTCTTCCTCACGCCCTTCAAGGGCTTTGTCAATCACAACGCCCACTGATTTCCTGACGCCGCGGGCAGTCGTGTAAGGGCTGTGCTTGGGTATTGTGGCATGTGGCGTGGTTCAAGGTTGCCGCTCGGGGCTGATCTCTTGCGTCCGGGAGGCGTAGCCCGTATAACGAACTCGCGTTCGTACCCTCCGGATGAGGGTCTCAGGGGTCTGCACATGCTGGCTGGGACAAGGCGGACATGCTGCGCTCGGCGCGGAGCGGGATTCTCGATCATCGAGCTGATGCTCGTGATCGCGATCATCTCGACGCTGATCGCGCTGCTGCTGCCCGCGATCAGCCGGACGCGCGGCATCGCGCGCAACGTGGTGTGCAAGTCCAACATGCGTCAGCTCGGCATCGCCGGCGCGTCGTACGCGGTGGACTCGCCCGACCTGATCCCTTCGTTCTGGTGGGCGCCCGGTTCCAACCCGAGCCAGTGGGCCGGGCTCAACTTCTTCATGAACCGCGCAAACTCGGACACGCTCAACGGCGCCCAGGCCCAGGCGACGGACATCCTGCGCCGCCGCACCGGTCGCAGCGAGGGGCAGGCGCCCGAGAAGATCGTCAACAACACGCTCCGCTACCCGCACCGTCGGTTCACGCACCTGGTGCTGCTTGACTACATGGACACGTCGCTGCCCGACCCGCGGGCCGCGTGCCCCGAGGACCGGCGTTTGCTCGAGTGGGCGAGCGATCCGATGGACATGTCCACGGTGCCGACGGCAGCCGACGACGATTCGAGCACCGAGAGCCGCATCGAGATCCGCCAGCGCTGGGCCTATTCCTCCACCTATCAGGCGGTTCCCGCGTCGTGGGCTCCGGACACGCGCGTGGGCGACATGCTCACCGTCGGGCCGGTCGAGCGTTTTTACAACCTGTTCAACCGCATCGACCGGGGCCTGCGCCTGGGCGGGCGCAAGTACACCGAGGTGGACTTCCCCGCCTCCAAGGTCTTCTTCTTCGAGTTCCACGACCGACACTCGGGCGGGCCTGACGCCTTCTACGCCTACCCCCAGGCCCGAAGCAATCAGCTCTTTTTTGACAACTCGGTCCGGGCTGAGCGAACGAGTGCATCCAACCCCGGCTTCGATCCGAATAACCCAACAGGCGCAGCGCCCGCGGTCATATACGACCCGGCGCCCGGATCGGCGGACCCACCGCCGCTCCACGATCCCTCCGGGGACACGCTCAAGGGCCAGTACCGC
This sequence comes from Planctomycetota bacterium, assembly GCA_024276195.1. Lineage (GTDB taxonomy): Bacteria > Planctomycetota > Phycisphaerae > Phycisphaerales > UBA1924 > JAJRXR01. Next base: position 45,778 of record JAJRXR010000032.1, on the reverse strand, counting down.
TGGACGCGGGACGGCCTCCGGGGAGTGGATTACGGCGGCGCCGAGATCCACACGGGCCAACGCGGCGACTGACCCCTCTCGCTCGCGCCTCCTGGCCTGCTCGCCCCACCAATCCTGACATGTGCGCATCCGGGCGCCCGCTGTCCGTGCGGCGATACTCGTCTGTGACTCGATCCCGGGGCGCTTGCGGCACGATGGCTCGTGCGGCCGAGCATGAGCCGAACATTGATTGACCTCCTCTCTCCTGGGCTGCACCGGGGATCCCCCGTTGCGGCCCATTGAAACTCGGTCTTTGTTCGTGTCGATGGTCGCCGTTTATTGGAGGGTTCGGGAACCCGGTTGCAATTCTCCTCGAAGAGACAGACAATCTGGGTGAGGATCTTCGCTCTCGCTGTGGGTGAAGTTTGACCTACGATTATGGAGACTGTCTACGCCCGTTTCTCGAAACCGGCGTCTGCGGCGAACGAGGAGGCTTCCGGATGAAGCAACGCAAGGGATTCACGCTCATCGAGTTGCTGGTTGTCATCGCGATTATCGCGTTGCTCATCGGTATTCTCTTGCCTGCTCTGGGCAGCGCACGGCGCACGGCGCGACGCGGCGTCTGCCTCTCGAACCTCAAGCAGTTCGGTGTTGGCGCCGCGGGATACGCTGCGGACTTCCAGGACAAGATCCCCGCCTACAGCTGGGAGGACGGACAGACGTACCAAGTCGCTGGCGCTGGCGGTCAAGAAGAGGGGCCGATAGCGATCCCACCGGACGCCAATGGCAACGCACGCGAGCGAGATGCCGCCCAGTGGCAGAACACCGATATCCTCCGCCGAGCGACCGGTCGCCGTACTGGGGATCGGAAGATCAGACGCCTCCAGAACCTCTTCCCGCACCGGCGCTACACGCACTTCGTCATGCTCGACTACATGGGCGATCAGATGCCGGCGCCGGTCGCGATCTGCCCCGAGGACAAGCAGACCCAGGACTGGGCTGCGGACCCGCTCCTCTTCGAGGAAAGTGGTCCGTACCCGGCCGAGCAGGGCACGCAGTTCGACGGTGACGGAACGTCCGACCCCATCGTCCAGCGCTGGCCGTTCAGTTCGAGCTACCAGGTTGTCCCCGCGGCGTGGTCGCTGGATTCAAACCGAAGCGGCGGCGCGACCGTTGGCCCGGCCATGACCACGAACCTGTTCACGGTCGGATCCACCAACCTCGGCGATCGCAGCTACAACGACGTCAGCTTCGCCTCGTCCAAGGTCCACATGTTCGAGCTGCACGACCGGCACACCACCGCGGATGGCCTCTTCTACGCCTACGAGCAGGCCAAGAGCTCGCAGCTCTTCTTCGACAGCTCCGTCCGGGCGCTGGTCACCAGCGATTCCAACCCCGGCTTCAACCCGAACGATCCGACGGCGGACACCACCCCGTGTCTTCAGTACACACCACTGACAACCGACCCTCAGCCGATCGGCAACCCGACCCAGCTCCTCAAGGTCTGGTACCGCTTCACCCGCGGCGGGCTCCGGGGCGTTGACTACGGCGGCTCGGAGATCAACACAGGGCAGACCCGCGGGTACATCCCCGGCGTGTGTCAATAACGAACGTTCTCGCCCGCCTCTCGAGAGAGGGGCGAGCGCATTCCAGTGCACGGGTCTCGGGGCTGACAACCGCCCCGACGCGCATTGCTTGAATCGACAACTGAGCCGGGCTCCTGCGGCGTTTTAGACGCTCATGTGCTGGGTTCTGGGAAATACAACGCCGGCATCGGTACGAAGCCGGACGAACACAGGAGGCTGTCACATGAAGCAGCGCAAGGGATTCACACTCATCGAGCTTCTGGTGGTCATCGCGATCATCGCGCTGCTCATCGGCATCCTGCTGCCCGCGCTGGGCAGCGCCCGACGCACCGCCCGACGCGGCGTGTGCCTGTCGAACCTCAAGCAGTTCGGCATCGGCTCCGCCGGGTACGCCGCCGACTTCAAGGACAAAATCCCCGCCTACAGCTGGGAGCGTGGCGGAACCTACCCGCTCGCGGGCTTCGGCGGGATGGAGGAAGCACCCATTACTATCCGCACATCAGCTGCGGGTGATATCGAAGGCCCGATGTACCAGAACACCGACATCCTCCGGCGGGCCACCGGGCGGCGCACGGGGGATCGGAAAATCAAGCTCATCACCCAGCAGTTCTTTGTCCACCGGCGCTACACACACCTAGTGATGCTCGATTACATGGGCGAGCAGATGCCCGCTCCCGTCGCCGTCTGCCCCGAGGACAAGCAGACCCAGGACTGGGCCTCCGACCCCCTCCTCTTCGAGGATAACGGCCCGTACCCGTCCGAGCCGGGTTCGCAGTTCGACGGCGACGGCCCGAGTGACCCGTTCATCCAGCGCTGGCCTTACAGCTCGTCCTATCAGGTCGTTCCCGCCGCCTGGTCGCAGGACATGGCCCGCGGCACCGCGACGACAGTCGCCCCAGCACCCGGCACCACCAACTTCTACGTCGGCGGCAACCAGCCCTACGGCAAGCGCGGATACAACGACGTCAGCTTCGCTTCCTCCAAGGTCCATATGTGGGAGCTGCACGACCGGCACACGTCTTCGGACGGCCTCTTCTACGCCTACGAGCAGGCCAAGAGCTCGCAGCTCTTCTTCGACAGCTCTGTCCGGGCGCTGGTCACCAGCGAGTCCAACCCCGGCTTCAACCCGAACGATCCGACGGCGGACACCACCCCGTGTCTTCAGTACGTCCCTCTGACGACCGACCCCCAGGCGATTGGTGATGGGACCCAGCTCCTCAAGGTCTGGTACCGCTTCACCCGCGGCGGGCTCCGGGGTGTTGACTACGGCGGCTCCGAGATCAACACAGGCCAGACCCGCGGGTACGTCCCCGGCTTGTGCACGACGCCTTGATCGTCCCGTGATACCAGCGTGATACCGGGGATTTCCCCTGATTCATTCGACGCATCTTCAAGCGGCAGCCCTGTTCATTGGGGCTGCCGCTTTCTTGCGCTGAGCGTGTGCTCAACGCCGTGCTTGCATGAGCGTTTCTTTCACGAGATACTGGGCGTTTGATGAGTTTCTGATCGGCGCCGGTCTCGGGTGCGCTGTGTTCTCTGGGTCTGTTTTGAGTCATCGCATCATTCTTACATCGCCAGATGGGTCTCCATGCGCAAACGTGCGTTTACGCTGATCGAGTTGCTTGTCGTCATCGCGATCATTGCGCTGCTCATCGGCATTCTCCTGCCCGCGCTCGGCTCGGCCCGGCGCGCCGCCCGACGAACGGTGTGCCTGTCAAACCTCAAGCAGTTCGGGATTACCAACGGCTCGTACGCCGTGGACACGGACGACCTCATCCCGTCCTTCTCCTGGAAGCGCGGCGAGACCTACCCCGTGCTCGGGCATCCCCAGGGCGAGGTGACACCCATCAGCCACACCGCCGGCGCCCAGTGGCAGCACACCGACATTCTGCGGAGGCGCACCGGGCGCGCCACGGGCGAGAACAAGATCCGCAACGCCTCGTTCCTTCTGCCGCACGCGATGTTCTCGCATCTCGTGCTGCTCGATTACATGTCCCGCCAGCTCCCGGCCCAGATCGCGATCTGCCCGGAGGATCGCTCGCGTCTGCAATGGGCCGCGGACCCGCTGGACCTGAGCGATATCCCGACGTCGGATATCGCAGCGGGCCTGATCAACCGTCCCGAGATCGCGCAGCGCTGGGCCTATTCCGCGACCTACATCGTCACGCCCGCGTCCTTCTCGCAGGACCAGAGGCGCGGCCCACGACGCACGCTCGGGCCAGGACCCAACTCCCTGACCGTCTCGCCCGGCTCGCTCCCGTTCGGCGGACGCAAGCTCACCCAGGTCCGCTTCCCCGCCCAGAAGGTCCACATGTACGAGGCGCACGACCGCCACTCCGCGACCCAGGCTTGGTACGCCTACGAGCAGGCGACCTGCTCGCTCTCGTTCTTTGATGGCTCGGCCCGGGCGTTGCGTTCCGAGGCGTCCAATCTCGGGTTCGATCCGAACGATCCGTCCTCTCCAGACCCCGTTGAGGTCCGGTATTCGCCGCTCTCGACCGATCCGCCTGTGCTGGGAGACTCCAGCCGCCTCCTGCCCGGGCGATTCCGATGGACCCGCGGCGGCCTGGGCGGCGTAGATTTCGGTGGCTCCGAGATCAACACCGGCCAGCCTCGTCTTACGCCCTGATTCCTAGGCCTTCACGCCGCAATCGGTTAGAATCTTTCCATGAAACGCATACGCGCCTTTACGCTCATCGAGCTGCTTGTTGTCATCGCGATCATCGCGCTGCTCATCGGCATCCTCCTGCCCGCCCTCGGCTCCGCCCGGCGCGCCGCGCGGCGCACCGTCTGCATTACGAATCTCCAGCAGCAGGGCGTGGCCCTGGCGAACTACGCCGCGGACGAGAAGGACCGAATCGCCAACTTCACATGGGAAAAAGGCGGCATATACGAGGTCGTGGGCCTCGGAACCGTCTACCCCCAGAATCGCAACTCTGCGGCGCTGTATCAGATGATCGACATCCTTCGCCGGGAGACAGGTAGGATCTCTGGCGAAAACTCCATCACGGTCATTGGCGCCCTCATCCCTCACTTTGATTACAGCCATCTTCCGCTGCTCGACTACATGGGCGAGCGTTTGCCAGCGCGCATTGTCGCCTGTCCCGAGGACAAGGGACGAATCGCTTGGCAGGAGGACCCGATCGATCTTGACGGCAACCCGCCCAGCGCAGAGAACTCGGAAATCAATGAGTTCGTTACACGCGCCGGGATTGCGCAGAAGTACCCCTTCTCGTCCTCCTACCTCAGTGTCCCGGCGTCGTGGTCCGTGGACATGACCCGGGGAAGTGCCGAATCGGTGCACCCTGTTGACCCCAACGGCTTTACCTACGACATGGGCAACCAGGATCTCGGCAAGCGGAAGCTGGTCGAAGTCAACTTCCCGTCATCGAAAGTCCATATCTACGAACCCCATGATCGCCACACCTCGGCGGCCGGGCTCTCCTATCTCTATAACGGCGCCAACCCCTCAATACTGATGTTCGATGCCTCGGTTTCAGCTCGTCCGACCAACGAAGCGAACCCCGGGTTCAACCCGAACGATCCAACGAACCCGGATTCGTTCATGCAAGAATACCACCCGCTCAACATCGATCCGCCAGTGCAGGGTGATCCAAACATGCTGTACCCCACGCGCTACAACCTCACCCGCGGCGGCCTCCGCGGCGTTGACTTTGGCGGCTCCGAGATCAACACCGGCCAGCCCCGCAACGGCCCCTGACCTTTCCCGAAACGCCCGCCGACGGAGACGAGCCTCCCATGCGACCCAAGCGCGCCTTCACACTCATCGAGCTGCTGGTTGTCATCGCGATCATCGCGCTGCTTATCGGCATCCTCCTGCCCGCCCTCGGCTCCGCCCGGAAGACCGCCCGGCGTGTCAAGTGCCTGTCGAACATCCGTCAGTACGCCGTCGCGATGGCGAGCTACGGCGCCGATTTCGACGACCTCATCACCGCCTACAGCTGGAAGCCGGGCAACTACCGGACCCGGTTCGTCGATCTGGAAGACCCCGGCAACGATCTCGTGGCCTCGGGCTACCAGTCCACCGACATCATCCGGCGTCTGACCGGGCGCGACACATTCCCGGCGCTGAGCGAGCGCTATCCGCACCGTCGCTTCACCCATCTGATCGTGATGGATTACAACAACGCGACCCTACCCGATCCGATCGCCGCGTGCCCGGAGGACCGGATCCAGATCGGCTGGGCATCGGACCCGCTCAACATCGATCCCGTGCCGGATTCATACCAGCACTCGCCGTCGTACACCCAGATGTGGCCCTACGGCACCACCTATCAGGTCGTGCCCTTCTCCTGGGCGCCGGACCAGAAACGACGCGCTCCGAACGGCGTGGTGATCCGCACCATCCAGCAGTCTCCCGCCGACCACAACTCGCTCCAGCCATTCGACACGCCTCTCGGCGGACGCAAGCTCACCCAAGTCAGATTCCCCGCCCAGAAGGTCGCCTGGTTCGAGTTCCACGACCGCCACGTCTCGGGCGAGGGTGTCTTCCACGCCTACCCCGAGGCGAAGGCCTCCATGCAGATGTTTGACGGCTCGTGCAGCGCCCGGCTTACCGCCGACGCCAACCCGGGCGGGCGCCCCAACTTCCCGCGTCTGCCCGATCCGACGGAATACAAGTACTCTCCGGATCTGACCTTCGAGCCGCCCACGCTCTCGGGCGAGATGCGCGAAGACGTTATTGGATATTACAAATGGACCCGCGGCGGACTCCGGGGCGTTGATTTCGGCGGCTCCGAGATCAACACCGGCCAGCCCCGCGAAGTCCCCTGATTCCTAGGCTTTCACGCCGCAATCGGTTAGAATCTTCCCATGAAACGTCAACGCGCCTTCACGCTCATCGAGCTGCTGGTGGTCATCGCGATCATCGCGCTGCTCATCGGCATCCTCCTGCCCGCGCTCGGCTCCGCCCGCAGAGCCGCCCGGCGTTCCGTCTGCATCTCCAACCTCCGCCAGTACGGCATCCTCATGATCGGCTACGGGACCGACTACAACGATCTCGTCGCCGCGTATTCCTGGGCCCCGGGCAACTACCGCAGTTCGTTCCCCGATCTCAACGGCAACACCAGCAACGATGTTGCGCCCATGCTTCAGTCCACCGACATCATCCGCCGCCTGACCGGGCGTGACCAGTTCCCCCCGCTGATCGATCGCTACCCGCACCGGCGCTACTCGCACCTTGTCCTGCTTGATTACCGCGATGAGCCCATGCCCGATGCCATCGCCGCCTGTCCGGAGGATCGTGTCCTGCTCCAGTGGCAAGAAGATCCGATCGGGACGTACGACCGGGGTGAATACCCGCAGCGTCCCGACGGCTCTGAATCCTGGAAACGCATGTGGCCCTACAGCTCGACCTACCAGGTCATCCCCTTCGCCTGGGCTCAGGACCAGAAACGGCGCAGTTCTACTGGCGGCTGGCTGAACACGATCCAGCAGGCTCCGGGCGGGCACAACTTCTACCTCCCCGGCTTTCTCCCTCTCGGCGGACGCAAGCTCACCCAGGTCAGCTTCCCATCACAGAAAGTCGCGTGGTTCGAGTTCCACGACCGACACTCTTCGGCGCTCGGTTTCTTCCACGCCCACGAGCAGGCCAAGGCCTCGCAGCTCTTCTTTGATGGCTCTGTCCGGGCGCTCGTGACGAGCGAGTCCAACCCCGGCTTCCGTCCCAACCAGCCCAGAGCCAATGTCCCCACCACATATCGGTACCGCCCCGACCTCTCCTTCGAGACACCCGCCATGCCCGGCTCCGACGGCTTCGACCATGTCATCGGGCACTACAAATGGACCCGCGGCGGGCTCCGGGGCGTGGACTACGGCGGCTCCGAGATCAACACAGGCCAGCCCCGCAGAGATCCCTGAGCAACAGCCCCGCCCGCAACCGATCAACCAAAAAACAGGGCGCCCGATCGGGCGCCCTGTTTCATAGCCACACGCGATTGGTCCGCCAGATCACGGGCCGCGGAGCTGGCGACGCAGCACCTTGAGGATCCGCTCGACCTCTTGCGAGTTGTACTGCCGCCAGTTTGAGTCCATCTCGGAGATCACCACCCCGAGGTCCAGCTCCTGCGCCTGACGTCTCAAGCGGGCGAACACCGCGACATCTTTCTTGTATTGTTCGAGCGCCCGGATCGAGGGGCGGACGTACTTGGACGCTAGGTACCGGGCGATCGATGAGTTGATCGTCGCCGACTGGGCCTGGATCTTGCCCATCATGTCGTCGCAGGCCTTGGCGTAGTGCTCGGTCAGCTCGTACCCCGCAGGCCCGGCGTCGTCCCACACCTCAATCCCGAGGCGCTCGCGCAGCGCGTCGGCGCGCTCGCTCTTGAGCTTGGGCGCGATGCCGAACCGCTCCGCCTGGTTGGCCGTGAGTGTCAGGATGCTCTCGCCCGAGTCGAGCGCCTCATAATCGTCGTACCGGCTCTTGTCGATCGGCTCTGACCCGCGAAGCTCCCACTCGCTCTCGCCCGCAGGCAGCACCGCGTACAGCTCCTGGTCCGAGATCATCATCGCCCGGACCACCGGCCCCGAGTGCCCGTTCTCCTCGGCCTCGGTGACAACATCCGCCATGCGGATCGAGTTCATCTTCATATCGACCTCCGCCGATCCGGTCGCCGCGTCCATCCGGAACGCCACGGCCCCGCCGAAATCGCTCCGCGGCGCCATCGAGATCGTCTCGCACGCAAAGCTCGGCCAGATCGACGCGCTGATCGACCGCTCGATCAGCGCGTGGTAGGTCAGGTCGCCCCGCTGCTCGTTCATCAGCTCAACAATCCGTTCGGCCACCCACACCGCGCCCCCGGGTGATTCGATGCGGAAGACGATGTCAGTCACGCCGTTGTCGCTGGCCCACAGCAGCGCCTCGCCAACGCCCTTGGGGTAGATATCCTCGCCGAACGTGCCCTGAAGCGGGATTTCGAGGTACATCGGGATGCCGTCGCGCTTTGCGGGCGCGGGTGTCACATTCAGCCCGCGCGTCAGGCTGGAGCTGCGCGTGCGCGTAAACGTCGAAGGCCCCTCATCGCTGAGGATCACGGGCGCCTCGTCCTCCGCGGGCGCCGCGGACGGACCCCCCGCGTCGGTCGCGCTCGGCGCCTCCTTCTCAACCGCCTTCTCTGCTTCCTTCTTTACTTCTTTCTCTGTATTCGTTTCCGCGTCCTCGCCGGTATCAGCTTTCGGCGCCTCGTCCTTGGTCTTCTCGATCCGCGCAATCTCGCTGCGCCGCAGCTTGACCGTGGTGGAGATGTTGTGCAGCACCGTCTTGATATGCACCTTGGAGGCGGTCTGCAGGATGATCGTCCCGACGTACCGTCGTCCGGTCGTTGTGATGATGACGTCGTCGGCCAGCGCGCCCCCGGCGAATACGCCCAGCGGCATGAGCATCATCAGCAGCACAAGCGGCGCTGTCCGAGCAAACGCACGGGGTCGGTTCTGGCGCGTCATCGCGAGTTCTCCTGCGGAATCCTGGTCTGGCCAAAGGGGCGAACGCCCATCCGTGAGTCTACATGAGAGCCTCCCCAGAACCAAACACACGCCGAGCCGCCCCCGCTTCCGGGGCGTCAGCGGGGTTTCTTCCGCGTACGATGGGGGATGCGTTGTGGCTACGAGGTCATCATCATCGGGGGCGGGCACGCGGGCGCCGAGGCGGCCTGGGCCGCTGCAAATCTCCTCCCGAACGCGGGCAGCGTCGCCCTCGTCACGCCAGACCCCGCCTCGATCGGCGTCATGAGCTGCAACCCCGCCATCGGGGGCCTCGCCAAGGGCCAGCTCGTCCGCGAGATCGACGCTCTCGGCGGGCTCATGGGCCTCGCTGCGGACGCTTCGGGCATCATGTTCAAGGTCCTCAACAGCTCGCGCGGCCCGGCCGTCCGAGGCCCGCGATGCCAGAGCGACAAGCACGCCTACGCCCACGCCGTCCGCGCCATGATCGAGTCCCGCCCCGAGATCGACATCATCCCCGGCATGGTCGGACGCATCATCACCGAGCCGATCAGGGGCTCGTCACGAAGACGCGCCGTCGGCGTCGAGCTGACGCAAGGCGCCGACGATCAGACCATCTCCCTGCGCGCCGGCGCCGTCATCCTCACCACCGGCACCTTCATGCGCGGGCTCATGCACACGGGCGAGACGCGCACCCCCGGCGGGCGCGCCGGCGCGCCCACTTCCGGCGCCTTATCGCGCGACCTCGAGTCCATGGGCTTCGAGCTCGGACGCCTCAAAACCGGGACCCCGCCCAGGCTCGACCGGCGCTCCATCGACTGGGACTCGCTCCAGGCCCAGTGGGGCGACGATGATCCGGCGCCGTTTTCCGATCTCGCGCCCGCCTCATGGTCGGCGGGAGGCGTGGGGGGGCTCAAACTCGATCGCTTCCCGCTCATCGAGCAGATCGCCTGCCGCCAGACGCGCACCAGCCCCGAGGCCCACGAGGCGATCCGCCAGAACCTCCACCGCGCCCCGATGTTCTCCGGGCAGATCACCTCCCGAGGCCCGCGCTACTGCCCGAGCGTGGAGGACAAGGTCGTCCGCTTCCCCGACCGCGAATCCCACGGCGTCTTCCTCGAGCCCGAATCGCTCTCGTGCGACTCTGTCTACTGCAACGGCATCGCCACCAGCCTGCCCACCGATGTGCAGGACGTCATCGTGCGCACGATGCCCGGGTGTGAGAACGCCAAGATCATTCAGTACGGGTACGCCGTGGAGTACGACTCGGTCCGCCCGCATCAGATCCGGGCGACGGGCGAGACCAAGGCGGTCGAGGGCCTGTTTCTCGCGGGCCAGATCAACGGCACAAGCGGGTACGAGGAAGCCGCGGCTCAGGGCCTTGTCGCGGGCGTCAACGGCGCTCGGCGCGCGCGCGCCGAGGGCGACTGGACGCTGGCGCGCGACGAGGCGTACATCGGTGTGCTGATGGACGATCTCGTCACTCGGACGCCCGTCGAGCCGTACCGCATGTTCACGAGCCGGGCTGAGCATCGGCTGCTGCTGCGCTCCGACAACGCGCCCGACCGCCTGACACCCATCGCGCGCGAGCTCGGGCTGCTGTCATCAACCGGGCTCGGCGCCCTGCGAGGGCAGGTCTTTGACCGGCGGACCGAGGCGCTCGATCGCGTCCGGCGTGAGATCGACCGGGCCAGCGCCGCCCCGGAGCCATTGGACCTGGTGCTCCGGCGCCCGGGCTCGGGCGTCGGGACGCTGCGCGAGGCGCTTGCGGATGTGGAGCTGGATCCGACGGTCGCGCGGGGGGTGTGGGAGACGGCCTACGCCGAGCGTCTGTACGCGCCGTACATCGTGCGCCAGCGCGGCGAGATCCGGCGCCAGCGAGAGATGGAATCACGCCGCATTCCGGGGTGGGTCGAGTACGGGTCGTTCGAGGGTCTGCGCGCCGAGGCGCGCGAGGCGTTGGCACGGTTCCAGCCTGAGACATACGGGCAGGCCGGGCGTCTCGAGGGTGTCACGCCGGCGGACCTGATCCTGCTCAGTGTGCTCGTGGGGCGCGGGCGCGGGGCGGGCGGGGGCGTGCGAGCGCAGGCCGGCGTCTGATCGGTCAGAATGGGTCCGTGCCGACGTTGCTAACGACCAACATGCTCACGCTCGCGGCCGGGGGCGCCCCGGGCGGGACGATGGCGATCGACCTCTTGATGATTCTCGCGTGCGCGGGTCTGGTCGCGGTGGTCTTCGGGCGCCTGGGCATCGCGGTGATCCCGGGGTATCTCGTCGCCGGCGCCCTGATCGGGCCGGATGCGATCGGGCTTGTCAGCGACGCCGACGAGATCAAGGGCATCGCCTCGCTGGCGACGGTGCTGCTGATGTTCGGCATCGGGATGCACCTGGACGCCTCGGTCCTGCGCCGAGGCGCGGGGACCATCCTCACCATCGGCGTCGTGAGCACCCTGGCGACCGGGGCGATCATGATGCTCTGCTCGCGCCTGTTCGCCCTGGGGATGAGCGAGAGCATCGTGATCGGCATGGCGATGTCGCTCTCGTCCACCGCCGTGGTCCTGCGCGTGCTCCAGCAGCGCCGTGAGCTGTACACCACCGCCGGGCGGGTGAGCCTGGGCGTCCTGCTGGTTCAGGATCTGATGGTCATCGGGATGCTCGCAGCGGTGCCGCTGCTCGACAAGGCCCCGACCAGTATCCCGATCGCCGCATCGGTGGATCCTGATGGCGCGTTGCTCGCCCTGGGCGACGCGGCCCTCTCGGTCGCGGGTGTGCTGGGCGTTGTGCTCGTCGGCAAGCTCGTGCTGCCCCGGATCATGCACGAGGCGTCCAAGTCGTCGTCCACAGAGGTGATGCTGGTTGTCGCGGTGGCCGCCGCGCTCGGGGCGGCGGTTGTCACGGGCGCCTGCGGGCTCAGCGCCGAGCTGGGGGCTTTCCTGGCCGGGTTCCTTCTCGCGGGCACACCCTTCCGCTATCAGCTTGCCGGGCAGATCTCGCCCCTGCGCGACCTGTTCATGGCCGTCTTCTTTACCACCGTCGGCCTGCGCGTCGATCTGCCCGAACTGGCCGCGTCGTGGTAGAACGTTGGGCTGTTCACGCTGGGCGTTATTGCAATCAAGGGTGTGGTCATCTCGATGACCGCCTGGGTCGCGGGCACATCGCCCATGATCGCGGCCCGAACAGGCGTTTGCCTCGCACAGAGTGGAGAGTTTTCGCTCGTGCTGCTCTCGGTCGCGGCGGCGGCGGGCGTGCTCTCGCCCGGGACCGAGGGCCTAGCGATCGGCGTGATCGCGTGCTCGCTGGTCGTCACACCCGCGCTCATCGGGCGGTCTGGGGTGGTCGGGCGCCTGGCCTCGCGTGCGCCCATGGCGCCCTGGGGCGGCGCCTCGCTCCGAGAGACCCCCGCGTCCAGCGATGATGATTCGGACGACGATGCGCCGGGGCGCGTGCTCATCGCCGGCTTCGGCCCCACCGGGCGCGCCTGCGCCGAACGCCTCGAACGCGCCAATGTCCCCATCGCCATCATCGAGCTCAACGCCAAGACCGTGCGCACACAGCTCGAGCTCGGACGCGTCGCCTACTACGGCGACATCACCAACCGCGACGTGCTCGAACACGCCGGCGTCTTCCGGGCGCCCGCAGTGATCCTGACCATGCTCGACGCCGAGGCGATGCTGCGGGCGGTCCGCACGGTCCGGTCGATGCGTCCGGACGTGATGATCGCGGCCCGCACGGGGGTGGTGAGCAAGTCGATGCAGGCGCGTGAGCTGGGCGCCGACGAGGTGGTGGTCGAGGAGCTGGCCGGGGCCGAGCTGATGGCCCAGCGCGTGCTCAAGCGCCTCGAGATCAAGACGAGCGAATAAGGTCCTGATCGGCGCCTTGAACCCGTGGGCGGGGTCTCAGGCGCCGGGTGCCGTGGAGACGCCGCTTCGGCTTCTCCACGAACGAACACGAACCGTGCAGAAGGCTGGCGCCGTCTGCACGCCACCCGTGCATCTACACTGACCCGAAGACGGGTCAGCAGCACAGACTCAGGCGCCGGTGTGCGGGAGCATCCGCAGCTCGTCGCGCAGGATCGCGGCCAGCTCGTAGTTCTCCGCCGCCAGCGCGTCGCTCAGGCGCTGACGAAGCTCGGCCTTCTGGCTCAGCGGGAGCTTGGGGACCAGCGCGTCGCGCATGGATTTCAGTGCCTGGTACTCGCGCGAGGCGCCCAGGTCCGGCTCGTCCTCGCCCTCGCTGAGGTACGCCCGCAGGGCATCGAGCCCCTCGTCGATCGCGAGGATCGCCGCCTTGGATTCCGAATCCTTGAGCGCCTGCGAGGCCAGCGCCCGGGCGCGCATCATCAGGATGTAGGGGCGGAACTGTTCGAGCGCCCGCCGGTCGCTCGTCTCGATCGCGCCCTCCCGGCACAGATCGAGCACGCGCATGTTCCGGGTCGTGTCGCGGATGACGCCGTCGTAATCCTCGAGCACCAGCAACGCCACATATCGGTGGTAGTACTGGAGCGCCTCCTCGCGCAAGGCCCGGCAATCGTCCGGCGAGAGGAACCGGGGCGTCTCACCGCCCTCGGCGCCCGGCTCGAGCACCGTCTCGTCGGCGCCCAGCCCGTCGCCTGCATCCGTCTCCGCGTCGGGGTTCGGGTCGTCGGGGTCGTCGGGGTCAGGCGGAGTATCGCCCGTCGAGAGCGCGTCGGCGGTGTGCTCGTCGATGGGGGCGCCCGGGGGCGGCGGGGGCGGGCTATCGACGCCGGTCTGGAGGATCTGGTCCAGGCGGGCCTCCTGATACTCCAGGACGCTGCCGAAGCCGTGGGGCATGGCGCCGTCGGGGCGTCCTTCGGAGCGCATCTGGAGAAAGCCCAGGTCGAGTCGGACCTGGATGAGGGGTTCGCCGTCGCTGCCCTGGATGAGGCGGACGTTGATCTTGCCCGGCTCGTAGGGCCACTCGCTGAGAACCTCGGACAGGTCGCGTTCCATAAATTCGCAGCATCCTTTCGCAGGGGCAAAAACAAGGAAAGGTACACCGGTCGTGACGGCGTGCCAGCGGTTTTTCAGATTCACGCCAAGATTCTTCACCTTCCAGAGCAAGCGGTCCAGTTGTCTCAAACCATCGGTTTCAGGCCCCAAAAACCCCCGAGAAAGGGGCAAAGTTCAGTCGAAAAGTGTGGCGGACGATGAACCGGTGTGGCTATGCTCGCGAATCGACAGGTAGGAGTCTGGGCGCCGGCCCGGAGAGAAAGTAACCGCGGTGAAGACCGCGGAAAGGTGGGTAGGAAATCGTGAGCCGTTCAACTGGTCAGCCGACCCGGGCAAGGGGTCTGCAATCTGATTTGCAGATCTACCTGCGTGAAATCAACCGCACTCCGCTCCTCACCGCTGAGGAGGAGCGAGAGCTCGGTTGGGCAATTATCAACGACAACTGCCCCGCGGCGCGAGAGCGGATGATCCGCTCGAACCTGCGTCTGGTGGTGTCGATCGCGAAGAACTACAACGGGCGCGGGCTGCCGTTGACCGACCTCATCGAGGAAGGCAACATCGGGCTCCTGCGCGCCGTTGAGGGCTTCGACCCGGCCCAGGGAGCGAGGTTCAGCACCTACGGCTCCTGGTGGATCAAGCAAGGAATCAAGCGGGCGCTCATCAACGCGACCCAGCCGATCCACATCCCGGCCTACATGGTCGAGCTGATCGCCAAGTGGAAGCAGGCGTCGCGCAAGCTCGAGGCCGAGCTTGGGCGCACGCCCTCCATCGAAGAGCTGGCCGACTCGATGGAGCTTCCCATCAAGAAGGTCAAGATCATCAAGCGCGCCGTCAAGGCGTTCAAGACGCCCAACCAGGAGCCCACCAACTCCGACGGCGATCTGGTCAGCATGGGCGAGCTGATCGCCGACGAGCGTATCGGAACGCCCGACGACCGGACGCTGCACGCCGAGGAGCTGGGCATCCTCCGGAACCTGATGGAGACGATCGACGACCGCGAGGCGACGATCCTGCGTCTGCGATTCGGGCTCGACGGGCAGGAGCCGCTGACGCTCAAGCAGATCGCCGACCAGGTCGGGATCTCGCGCGAGCGTGTCCGCCAGATTGTCGAGGAGGCGCTCGGTCGCCTGCACGACCGCCTGACGGACGACAAGCCGAGCCGGTTCTTCAAGCGGGCCGCGACGCCGATCGAGGACGAACGGTCCGAGGCCGACGCTCCGCTCAGGCGCCTGGGCCAGACCGGGGCAGGGCGGGTCGCCGCGGGCTAGCAGGCAGGTTTTTTATCTCAACATTCCCGAGCGGGGCGCCCCTTGACCGGGCGCCCCGTCTTTCTTGCGCAAACTGACGACACGCCGTCCGCGAGCCGGCGCCCGCGATAAGATCACCGCTCGACGGAATACCCGAGGGCTCGAGCGGGCTAGACACTGGCCCGAGTGCGGGATCACGGCGTCCCGATGGGCGCCCAAAGGCGGAAAGGACGGCGTGTGAGCGACTCTGATGTGAAGAAGGTGGTCATCATCGGTTCCGGGCCTGCGGGCTGGACCGCGGCGATCTACGCCGCCCGGGCCGGGCTCGAACCGATTATCTACGTCGGCGTGCCCAAGCAGGACCCAGGCCCGGTTCTCCCGGGCGGGCAGCTCATGCTCACCAACGACGTCGAGAACTACCCGGGCTTTCCCGAGGGCGTCTCCGGCCCCGAGATGATGGCGATGTTCCAGAAGCAGGGCGAACGCTTCGGCGCCAGGATCGTCGGCGAGGACGTCGAACGCTGCGAGTTTGACCCCGAGGGCAAGGTCCACACCCTCCACACCTCCGACGGGAAATCGGTCCGGGCGCATGCGGTCATTATCTCGACCGGGGCCACGGCCAACTGGCTCGGGCTCGAGAGCGAGATGCGCCTGGCGACCACCGGCGGGGGCGTGAGCGCCTGCGCCGTGTGCGACGGCGCCCTGCCCATGTTCCGCGACCAGCCCCTGGCGGTCGTCGGCGGCGGCGACACCGCCATGGAAGAGGCCCACCACCTGACCAAGTTCGCCAGCACCGTCTACGTCATCCACCGGCGCGACGAGCTGCGCGCCAGCAAAACCATGCAGGATCGCGTCCTCTCCAAGGACAACGTCGAGATGGTCTGGAACTCGACCGTCGTTGATTGCCTGAGCGAGAAGGACAGCTTCGGCTCGGACAAGATCACAGGCATTCGCCTCAAGGACACCAAGACGGGCGAGGAACGCGACCTCGCGGTCAAGGGCCTGTTCGTCGCCATCGGGCACACCCCGGCGACCAAGTTCCTGCGCGACACCGCCCTGAGCTTTGACGACGCGGGATACCTGGTGCTGCCCGGGCGGTCGAGCCGGACGGGCATCCCGGGCGTGTACGGCGCCGGGGACGTCGCCGACGCGACGTACCGCCAGGCGGTGACGGCGGCCGGGATGGGGTGCCAGGCGGCCCTGGACGCCGAGAATGATCTGGGCGAGCGCGGGCTGCTCTGATCCCAAGCAAAACCGAGCCGCGAGCGTGAGCTCGCGCAGGCATCCCCGCTTTTTCGCGAGCTTACGCTCGCGGCTCGGTTTTGCACTGGCACGCCCAGATCAGCGCATGAGAAAGGGCGGGAGACCATCATCTCCCGCCCTTGTTCTTTCTTTCTCAGCCGCGATTTGCTCAGCCGTCGCGCTTGAACATTTCGAGACGCTCGACCATCTCGGCGCGGGCCTCGGCGTCTTCGGGGGTGAGCTCGATGGCCTTGGTCTGGTACTCGATGGAGCCGGGTGTGTCGCCCGTCTTGTAGAGCGCCATGGCGTAGGTGTCGAGCACGCCGGCGTCCTTCCACTCCGTCAGCTCGCCCGCCTTGCGGGCCAGATCCATGGCGAATCCGTAATCAGGGTGTGGGATCTGGTCGCTCGAGAGCACGGGCCAGGCCATGGCGTTGAGGCCCTGGGCGTTGTCGCCCAGGTGCTGGGCCGCCAGGGCGCGACCGATGCGATAGCCGTTCTCGGCTTCGCTCTTCTCGTCTGACTTGATCCCCTTCGCGAACGCCTTCCAGCCCGCCCGGACGATCATGGCGTCGAGGACTTCCCTGGAGGCGGTCTCGCGGTCGTACTGGCCGGCGATGATCTGCTCCAGCGGCTCATCCATCGAAGCGGGGTGTCCGATCCAGGCGATCGTGCCGTCGCCATCAACGATGAACGCGACCGGGATGCTCTTCTGCACAGCAGGCTTGAGCCAGGTCTTGTGCATTTCGTCCCCAACCTCGATCGCGACGGTGTAGGAGATCTTATCGCTGTGTTCTTTGATGAAGTTGGAGACGCGCTCGATGCGTGCGCCCTGCGACTCGCCTTCCTGGGTATCTCTGATGTTGACGCCGATGACCGTGACGTTCTCGCGGAGCTTCTCCTGCACCTCGGAGAGGTGGGGGAAGGCCTTGACGCACGGGCCGCACCACGTCGCCCAGAACTCGACGACGTAGACCCGCCCTTCCTCGAACTTTTCGACGGAGTCGCCCTTGATGAACTGAGCGATCTGGAGCTTGGGCGCCTCGTCGCCGATCCAGAGCGAGGGCGCCTTGAAGCCCGGGATCATCGTCTCGAGGTTGGCGCAGCACGCCTTGACGCAATCGTCGGCGCAGGCTTCTTTCTTCTCGGCGCAACAGGGCTTGGTGCAGCCGTCGGCGCAGGCTTCCTTTTTCTCAGCACAGCAGGGCTTGGCGCAGTCCTGCCCGCACTCGGGGCCGCCCCGGGCCGGGGCGATGAGCATCGCGCTCAGGGCGATCAGGGTCGCGGGCAGCACGGCGGAAAGACGGGATGTCATCGGATGCTCCTTGGGGTGTGGGGGTGTGGGGGTGTGGGGGGGCCGGGTTGGGCCGGCGGCCAGCCCCGTCTTCTGTGGGGCGATGGTCGCCTTGCACGCTCGCCCTCTCGCAGAGGCGTCTCGGTGCGAACATCGTACCGCTGCGCCCGGGCGTGGTGTTCGGACAAATCCGGACGAACCTGACGCCCCCGCAAAAACCCCCGCAGGCCTGTTAGGTGTGTGTGGGCAGGTCGTTCTCGCCGAACAGGCGAAAGCCCTTGCGCCGGAGGATCTGCCCGGCCAGGGTCGGGTCGTCCACGGCCAGGGCGATGGTCGCCGCCCCGTTTGGCTTGACCATCAGCGGGTACGCAAAGTGGATGTTCAGTTCCGCTCCGAGCAGGCTCAGGCACATGCTCGACAGCGAGTGCCCCTCGCCCAGCTCGACCACAAGCACATCGTGCTCGGCGAACGGGAGCCCGTCCTCACGCAGCAGCTTCTTGGCCATCTGCGCGTTGTTGGCGATCAGACGCACCACCGCGTGGTCCGAGGCCTCGTGCACCGACAGGGCGCAGATGTGACAGGGCGATTCCTCGAAGTTCTCGACGAGGTCCAGCAGCTTGCCGACCTTGTTGGAGAGGAAAACGCTGAACTGCGTCACGGTCGGCGGTGAAAACCCACGCGCGGTCTCGGGCGCCACTGCCTCGCTGCTCATCGCGTCCCTTCCCGATAGCAATACGGCGCCGAGCAGAAACGCCCGCGCTCAAAGACCCCGGGAAGGACACCCACCCCGAGGAGACATCCCTGCTCCTCCGCGCCAACACCCCAATGTACCAGAGTCGCCGTGCCCCGGACAAGCTCCGAGCAAGAAAAAACACGCCCAATCGGGGCGTGCCTGGATCGATTCCACGCTTGAGCGGGCCAACGCCTCAGACGGCGAAGCTCGACCCACACCCGCACGAGGTGGTCGCGTTGGGGTTCGAGAAGACAAAGCCCCGCCCCATGATCTCATCCTTGAAGTCCACGGTCGTCCCGCCCAGGTACAGCAGGCTCTTGGGGTCGCAGATGATCGTGACGCCGTGCTGGACGAAGGCCTCGTCCGAATCCTTCTGGGTCTCGGTCAGGTCGAGCACATAGCTGAACCCGGAGCACCCGCCGCCCTTGACGCCCACGCGCAGGCGGACCTTGCTCGCGTCGAGATCTTGCTCGCTGACGATGCGCATCACCTCGCGGGCGGCTCCCTCGGTCAGGATGATGTCGTTCTGCGTGTCGGTGGTGGTCGCGGTCTCGGTGCTCATGCGTCGTTCTCCGTGCGTTTGCCTGCAATCCTACGCACCCTGCATCGACCGGTTCACGCCTCGTCTGGATCGCAGGCTCGGTCCGAGAAGAACGCCGGCGGCGGGGGGGCGGGTCAGCCAGCCTCCTCGAGCCCGTTCTTCTTCTTGTAGTCGGCGATCGCCGCCCGGATCGCGTCCTCGGCCAGGACCGAGCAGTGGATCTTGACCGGCGGGAGGCTCAGCTCCTCGACGATCTGCGTGTTCTTGATCTCGAGCCCCTCGTCCACGGTCCTGCCCTTGAGCCACTCGGTGGCCAGCGAGGATGAGGCGATGGCCGAGCCGCACCCGAAGCACTTGAACCTCGCGTCCTCGATGTTGCCCTGCTCGTCAACCTTGATCTGGAGCTGCATGACATCGCCGCACTCGGGCGCGCCGACGATGCCCACGCCCACGTCCTTGCGCTCTTTGACCTCGGCGGTGGTGCCGAAGTTGCCAACGTTGTTGGGCTTCTCGTAATGCTGGATGACCTTGTCGCTGTACGCCATATCAGGCTCCTTGCGCCGAGGGGCGCTTTCTGATGAACACCTAGTGGGCGTTCCATTCGATCTTCGAGACGTCGATGCCCTCGTTGTGCATGTCGTAGAGCGGGCTCAGATCACGCAGCTTGCGGACCGCCTCGACGATCTTGTCCGCGGCGTAATCAACTTCCTCCTCGGTGGTCCAGCGCCCGAGGCTGATCCGCAGCGAGCTGTGGGCCAGATCATCGCCCACGCCCAGGCCCTTGAGCACGTAGCTCGGCTCGAGGCTGGCGCTGGTGCAGGCCGAGCCCGAACTCATGGCGATCTCTTTGGTCGCCATCATCAGGCTCTCGCCTTCGACAAAGCCGAACGAGATATTCGTCAGGTGCGGCATCCGGCGCTCCGCGTG
Organism: Planctomycetota bacterium; assembly: GCA_024276195.1. GTDB lineage: Bacteria > Planctomycetota > Phycisphaerae > Phycisphaerales > UBA1924 > JAJRXR01. The sequence continues at coordinate 25,801 of JAJRXR010000032.1, read as the reverse complement.
CCCGTTGATCTGCACGACATCCAGCTCGCTCATCACCTTGGCCTCGATCTTTTTGCGCAGGGCGAGGAGGCGTTCACGCTCCGAGTCCATGTCCTGGGCGCACAGCTCGCACGCGGCGCCGAGCCCGACGATCCCGGTCACGTTGAGCGTGCCCGAGCGGAAGCCTCGTTCCTGTCCGCCGCCCTCTTGCAGCGCGACGAGGCGGATGCGCGGGCGACGCCGGCGGACGTACAGCGCGCCAACGCCCTTGGGGCCGTAGATCTTGTGCCCACTCATGGAGAGCAGGTCGATGTTGTCTTTGTTGACGTCGGTGGGGGCCTTGCCGACCCACTGCGTGGCATCGGTGTGGAAGACGACCTTCTTCTCGTGACAGAGCGCGCCGATCTCGGGGATCTCGTTGATGACGCCGATCTCGTTGTTGGCCCACATGATGGTGACGAGGATGGTGTCGTCGCGCAAGGCGCCCTCAACCATGGCGCGGGTGATGACGCCGTCGGGTCCGGGCTCGAGGTAGGTCACGTCGAAGCCGTCTTTCTCGAGGCGCTTGCACGGGTCGAGCACGGCCTTGTGCTCGATGATCTCCGTGATGATGTGCCCTCGGGGCTTGCCCTCGCCCGGGCCGGCCTTCTGGTACATGTTCGCCGCGCCCTTGATCGCCAGGTTGTTCGACTCGGTCGAGCCGGACGTGAAGATGACCTCTTTGCGGTCGGCGCCGAGCAGCGAGGCGACCTGGCGGCGCGCGGTATCGACCGCGTCCTCGCCCTCCCACCCGAAGGAGTGGTTGCGCGAGCCGGGGTTGCCGAACTTCTCGGTGAAGTAGGGGAGCATGGCCTCGACGACCCGTGGGTCGCAGGGCGTCGTGGCGGCGTGGTCGAGGTAGATGGGCAGCTTGAGTGTCATCGGTCGGGCTCCCGCCACAGTCGGCTCGCGTTGTTGACGCGCCGCCAAGGCGTATTCAGGACCATTTCGTCCTGAGTCTTAGAATCATTCCAGAATATGGTAGGAGGGCGCCGCTGACCCGGCAACACGCGGGGGTAGGCGGGCGAGGGGTTCAGTCCTGCGGGCGGACGTAGCGCAGCTCGACACGGTTGCCCGAGGCGTTGTGGGCGACCTCGGTCATGTACGCGCGCATGAGCATGATGCCGCGCCCGGACGGGAGCGCCAGGTTTTCGTCGAGGGTGGGGTCGGGGATGGAGTCGGGGTCGAAGCCCGGGCCCTGGTCCTCGACGACGATGAGCACCTCGCCCGGGGCCACGGCGTACTCGACCCGGATCTCAAGGTTCTCGTCCAGGCCCTTGTGCCCGTGGTGGAAGGCGTTCATGATCGCCTCCTCGAACGCGAGCTTGATGGCGAACCGCGACGGCTTGGCGTACCCGGCCCGCTCAACCGCGAACATCAGCGCGGATTGCAACGCGTCGATCCGGTCGCGATCGTGAGGCAGGCTCACGGTCGCCGTCTCGGGCGGGGCGCCTGGGTTGGAACCGTTGCTGGTACTCATGCGACGGGTGGGGGGCTCAGGCGAAGGCCTTGAGGGCGTCGTCGGTGGTTTCGTGGATGTCAAAGAGCTTGTTGAGGCGTGTGATCATGAACACCTCATAGATCTGGGGGTCGATGTTGGCCAGGCGGAGCGAGCCGCCCTTGTCCTTGACCTTGTTGTTGATGGTGATGAGCGCGCCAAGGGCCGCCGAGGAGAGGTGGTCCACGTTCGAGAAGCTCAGGAGCAGGTTCGGGACGTCGGCCCGATCGATCAGCTCGGAGATCTCGTCGCCGATCGCCTGGATGTTGGCCTCGTCGAGGATGTTCCGGTCGATGAACTCGACCTGGGTAATGCCCTCGATGGACTGGACACGGAGTCTGGAATCGGCCGCCATGTGGCGCCTCCGGTGCATGGGGACTGCTCGTCATCGCGCCCTGCAGGCGGGCGAGGCCCAGACTATAGAACGATCTCCCATCCCGCGACGCCCCGGGGCAATTTGTGCGATCGAGGCGCAAAGAACCGGCGCCGGGGAGAGCCCCGGTGCCGGTGGGTCGCCTGCGATCAGGTATCAATCAGGCGTCGATCAGTAGGGGAGCGAGTCGAGCAGGCCCGGGAAGTTCCGCTCCTCTTCCTCGTTCTGGATGAGGATGGTGGGCTTGAGGAGGATCAGCAGGGTCTGCTCTTCCGTCACTTCCAGGCGGTTGGAGAAGAAACGCGACAGCAGCGGGATCTTGCTCAGGACCGGCACGCCCGACTCGACCTCGAGTTCGGTTCGGATCCGCTGGCCGCCGAGCAGGATCGTGCCCTGGTCGGGGACCGTGACGGTGGTCTGGACCGCCGTCACGGTGACGGTCGGGAGCTGGATGACCGAGCCGGTCTCGCCCGAGTTGACGAGCTGGCCGCCCGCGACGGCGGTGATGGTCCGCTCCTCAAAGCCCTGGAGGTCGGCGATCTGGGCATCGACGTTGAGTGTGACGTAGCGACGGTCGGAGCTGACGACGCCGTCGATCAGCAGGCGGACACCCTCGGAGATGGTTGCGACCTGGGGGTCGAAGCCGACGGCCGAGTCGGAGACGACCGGGGTCAGGCCCGAGATGAACGCGGTCTGGGTCGCGACGATGATGTTGGCCGTCTGCCCGTTGGTGAAGGTCAGGCGCGGGGCGGTCAGCGAGACCGAGCGTTGATCGGCCTGAGTCGCCTGGACAAGGAAATCAACCTGGATGTCGTCGAGGAACATGCCCGCGACCTGCAGCGCGGGCTGCTGGGCGAGGATGTTGCCGGCGAACGCGCTGGCCGAGGCGAGCGAGTTGGTGATGCCGAAGGAGTTCTGGTTGACGGGGATGACGGTGAACTCGTCGCCCTGGAGGCCCGGGGCGAAGACAGGGACGAAGTCGCCGGGCGCACCGGGTGTGCCGACACCGCCAATCGTGCCGTCGCCGTTGAGGTCAAAGTTGCCCGAGCCGACGCGTCGGAGGGGACGCCCGGTGTTGGGGTCAAAGAAGTCCTGGGCGGTGAGGGAGGGGTCGAGCAGGCGGGCGAGGGTGACCTCGTTGTTGCTGGCGCCAAAGACGACGTCGAGGTCGAAGCCGATCTGCTCGAAGAAGTCCTGGTTGACGAGTAGGAAGCGAGTCTCGACGTTGATCTGCATCGCGCGGACCTTGCGGAGCTTGCCGAGCAGGCCGATGATCTCGCGGTGGATCTTGGGTGTGGTGGTGATGATGAGGTTGCCGTTGAGTTCCTGGATAGAGCTGGTATCGCCCCCGAGGTCGGTCCAGCCATCGGGATCAACGACGTTCTGGATGATGTCGGTGATCTGCTGGACGCGATCGCCGAGCGGGACGCGATCGCGATCGGCGGATTGCCCGGTGAAGGGGCTCTGCCCGCCGCCGCCGCCGCCTCTGCTGGCCTGGAGGACGGACTGGAGGTTGAAGTTGGGGGCGTCGTCGTAATCGGGGATCTCGATGAGCAGGTCTCGGATGTCGTAGATCTCGAGGCTGGTGTTGCGCCGGAGAACCTCGTCGGAGGCGATGGTCAGGATGCCGTCGCTGATGGCCCACGCCGCGGGCAGGTCCGGGTCCGAGACCTTATCGAGCACGCGGTCGAGCACGGTCGCGACGGGCACGGCGCTGAGCGTGAGGTTGACGGTGGTCTCCTGGTCGATGCCGATGTCGTCGAGGCTGAGCCAGTCCACGTCCATGCTCACGCCCGCGAAGCTCTCGATGAAGCCGAACACATCGACCAGGGCGTTGTCCTGGAAGTTCACGGGCATGGACTTGTCGGCGATGGAGGCGAGGGTGGCGCGGTTGGCGGCGCTCTCGGCGAACTGCGAGGGCTCACCGCGCAGGAAACTGATCGAGGGCCAGTCGTCCGGGTACCCGATCAGGCGGTCGGGGATGATCATCGCCTCCTCGTTGTGGAGCGATTCTTTGGAATAGCTCCTGCGTTTTTTGCGCTGGGTATCCGTCCACACCCGGTAGATGATCGTGTCTTCGAGGATGTCCTTGAGCAGCAGCCCCGCCGGGTTTTGCGGGTCGATGAACAGGATCTGGTCCACGACCTGCAGCGCCTCCTCGTAGTTGAGCTCGAGCTGGAGCTGACGGATCCGCTCGATCGCGTCGAGAATCAGCTTGTCGTTGGCGGACTGGCGAGCGGCGGTGAGCTTCGCCTGCTGGGCCGCGATCTTATCGCCGCGATCCTTATTTTCCTGAATCCGGATCTGCTCTTCGCTCTGGGCGATGAGCGAGTTCAGCTCGTCGATCTCGTCAAAGTAGCCCTCACGGTCCGACTCGGTCAGGGCCGAGGAGCCCTCGTTGATCGTCAGGCGGGCCTGGGCCGTGAGGTTGCGGGCCGCAGAGACTTCGCCCGAGGCGAGGGCCGCGCGGGCCTGCTCCATCTGATTGAGGAACTGGGCCACGGTGCGCTGCTCGACAAGGTCATTGCGTTCACGCACCTCATCCAGGGGCGTCCGCCCGCCGGGCTGGGCGCCGAGGCTCACAGCGATCTCGTCGAGGCGGTTCTGGATATGCGAGCGTTGGTCGGCGGTGATGTGCGAGCTGTAGACGCTGAGCACCTGGCGGTACTTGTCGCCCGCCTCGACCAGGCGGCGCTCGGTGAACGCGCTGTCCGCCTCGCCCAGCAGCACGTTCGCCTGGTAATCCTCGGCCCGGTCGATCACGTCGCCCGGCTGCACGTCCACCTCGACCAGATCCACCGAGGGCGTCCCGGCCGGCTCGGTGTGGGCCGGCTCGGTGTGCGCGGGCTGCGTATCGATCAGGTCGGACCCGGTGATCTCGGTGATGTCGTCGTCGGGCTGCTCGCTCAGGAGCCAGTCGGCGTCCTCAGCAGGCCCGCCCTCGAACACGCCCAGGCTCACGCCCGAGGTGTCGAACAGGGAGCCGTTGATCTGCTCGAGCTCGATGATCCGCCCGATGTACCGCTCGACCTTGTTCTGACGCTGGGAGCCGATGTCGGCGCCGACATTCTTGACCCGCTCGAACGCGGCCTTCGCCTCGGCGTACCGACCCGCCTCGAAGCTCAGCTCGCCCTGCTCGGCCAAGCGGGCCATCGGGGCGCGCATCGACAGGCGCTGCCCCTTGACGAGCATCAGCACGGCCTCGCTCGCCTCGCGCTGCTCGGCGCTGGCGTCGGGCGCCTGGCGAACCTGGCTGGCATGCCGCTCAGCAGAAACGAGGTCCTGGCGGGTCATCGCCAGCTCGGCCTTCTGGAGCTTGACGTCAACCGGGTCGGCCGACTGCAGGCGGGTGTTGATCGACGACAGGAGCTGGAACAGACGCAGGCTCTGCTTGTCCGTCAGCGAGACCGACGAGCTCCCCCGTGAGAGCTCTATGAGCATCGCCTTGGCGCGGACGAGCTTGCCCTGGACCATCAGGTCGTTGGCCCGCGACAGCATCGCGTTCGTCCCGAGCGCGGCGCTGGCCGTCTCGGTCGCGGGCGCCTCGGGCTCGGCGAGTGCGGTTGTCGCCGCGCCGCCTATGGCGAACGCCGAGGCGGCCAGGACGAGTGAGCGGGCGGTTTGATACGCGTGATTGGTCATCCCGAGCTCCACAGGACGGAGGTGTGTGTGCCGACGCGGGGTCTTGCGCCGGATGATTCGTGCAGGTTCATCCCTGAACCGAGCGGACGTCCGCTCGGCGGACAGGTCGGTGTTTGCAGGCCCGACCCAACCCGCGGCGTCTGCGTGTGGGCCTGTCGCCTCCCGACGATTGACCCGTCCCACCCGTGACGCGGACCTTTCGGCCCAGGGCCGAGAAGATAGCGGCGTTGACTAGGGATCGCAAACCTTTGTCGAAGCCGATTTCCGTGATCGGCCTTTGTTCGGTTCTCGAAAGCGGGGCCGAGAACCTTCTTTCAGTCCCCTTCGACGCTCGACGCCGCCCGGTTCCGGCAGTTTGGGTCAGAGCCAGCGGACGGACAGAACATCGTGCTCGGGGATGGACGATTCCTCGCCCGCGGAGGCCTGGAGCAGCTCACTCGTCTGCTCCGGGCGCATCCGGTCGCAGGCGATGATGATCAGGTCCACCCACGAGCCGGCGCTGTCGCGGTCGATCCGCCCCGAGGCGACCTCCGAGGCCACCTCCTCGGCCTCGCTCAGGCTCGACGCCCGCAGCACCACCTCCAGGTACCGCTCGCGAGGCTCCTTCTCCGTCGAACAACGCACCAGGCAACGCCAGTCCGTCTGCCCCAGCTCGTTTCCCTCGTCGTCGAGGTTCTCCTCCGCATCGACGTTGAGGATCAGGCGCCACTCGTCGCGCAGGCGTTCAACAATTTCTTCGCCCACGAGCAGATCCGGGCGGTCGGGCGGGGCGAGGAGGACGCCGCGGTGCTCGTGGGCGCTCGCGTCGGCGCCGCGGGGCTCGTCGATCTCGTCGAGGTCGAAGGCCGCGAGGATCCTCTCGACCCTGGGCTTGTCCTCGGGCGTGACGCGGACGGTGATGATTTTGTGCTCATCGACGAAGATGTAGATGAAGGGGTCGTCGCACATGGCGCCGAAGCCGATCATGCCGTCTTCGAGGAAAAACTCCCGGTACCGGCGCACGGCGTCGAGCACGCGGTCCTGCCCGACCAGCTCGTAGGCGATGTAGGGGTCGATCTCGCGGTACGCGTCGTGCCCGATGTAGTCGAGGATCGGGAAGATCCGCCCGGGCAGGAGGGCGAAGAGCTGGCGCCACAGGCTTTCGAGACGCTCGGCGGTGATGACGATGTCAAAGACATAGCGGTCGGGCCACGCCTCCCAGTCGCCCCCGGTCTCGTCGCCGTCGGAGGCCTCGAACTCCATGGTGTATCCCTGGCGGGGGCGGACCTCCTCGACGGGGTAGACGCCCAGCGGGAACGACATCCCGTTGCTCACGACCCGCTCGAGGCTCTGGTCAACTCGGCAGTGCGTCATCTGGTGCGGGGGTCCTCTCGTGCGGGCTCTGGGCGGGCTCTCGGGGCGTTTCCCCGTCCGGTCGAGGGTAGCGTCGGGCGGGCGGGGCGACCCGGGACGGATATCCTTGGGCATGAGCGAGAGCCCGGAACATCATGCTGTGGAGAGCGAGCGTCTGGTTGTGGTCGCGGTGGGCAACACCCGGACCCGCCTGGGGGTGTTTGTCTCGGGCGAGCTGGACGACCCGCGTTCGATGGACAACGCCGACATGCAAGCCCTGGTGTCGGCGCTGACCGAGCTCGGGTCGGGTGAGGGCGCGGTGATGGTGATCGCGTCGGTCAACGACGAGGTCGCCGACGCTCTTGAGACAACGCTGGGCGAGCGTCTGCCCAGCGCCCCCTTGCGGATGGGGCGGGACGTGCCGATACCGCTTGTCCACACGCTCGAGGACGCCTCGACGCTGGGGCAAGACCGGATGCTCAACGCGATCGGGGCTTCGGCGCGGGCGCGTCAGGCGTGCGTGATCGTGGACGCCGGGACCGCGGTGATGATCGACTATGTGGACGCGGACGGCGTGTTCCGCGGCGGGCTGATCGCGCCGGGGCTGCGCATGATGCTGACCTCGCTCGGCGAGCACGCCTCGGCCCTGCCCGCGCTCGAGTACGAGCGCCCCGCCCCGGACAGCGGCCCGTGCGGGACGGACACGCCCAGCGCCATGCGACTGGGTGTGACGACCGCGCTGCGCGGGCTTGTGCGGGCCGCGATCGAGCAGCTTGCGATCCGGTTTGAGGGGTACCCGCAGGTGATCGCGACGGGGGGCGACATGGCTGTGCTCGAGGACGACGGGTTCATCGAGCACTTCGTGCCTGATTTGCAGCTCATCGGGATCCACGCCTGCTGCGTGGGGGCGCTGGCCGACGCCGACGAGGGCGATGACTGAGCCCGTGCCCGAGGCCCGCTTCTCCATCGAGACGCCCGCGACGCCCGGCGCGATCGGGGTGATCGCGCTGCACAGCGAGGATCTGGACGCGGCTCTGGCCCGCCTCGGGATCGGGGCGGTCGGCGTCGGGCAGGTGGCGCTGCGCGACCTGCTGGGCGTGGACCGGGGGCTGGTGGCGCGGTGGAGCGAGACACGCGCGGACCTGATGGCGCACGGCGGGATCGGGGTCATGCGCCGCCTGCGCTCCGAGCTGATTGAGCATGGATGCCGGGAGGGCATGCCGGACCCGCGCCAGCGCTACCCCGAGGCGCAGTCGGAGGTCGAGGCGCGCATGCTCGAGGCGATGGCGGGGGCTGCGAGCGAACGGGCGATCGACCTGCTCCTCGCCCAGCCCGGGCGGTGGGCGGGCGTGCCCGAGGACGCGCCGGATGAATCGCTGGTCCCCGGGGATCATCTGGGCCGTCTGCTGACGCCTGCGCTGGTTGTGGTCGCGGGGAGGGCGAACATCGGCAAGTCCACGCTGGTCAATGCGCTCAGCGGGCGGGGGGTCTCGGTGGTCGCCGACGAGGCGGGGACGACGCGCGACCACGTGGGCGTGATGCTCGAGCTCGACGGGCTCGTCGTCCGGTGTCTGGATCTGCCCGGGCTCGTCGCGGGCGGGCGGGCGCCCGACGCGCGCGCGCAGGAGCTGGCGCTGGAGATGGCCTGCGCCGCTGACCTGGCGCTGCTGTGCGGCGATTCGGCCCAGGAACCGCCGACGCCCGAGGAGATCGGCGTGCCCGCGTCTCGCTCGCTGCGCCTGGGGCTGCGCTCGGATCTGGGGGAGCCGGCGTGGGGGGCGGAGCACACGGTCTGTGCGCCCGAGGGGCGGGGCGTTTCGGCCCTGGCCCGCCTTGTCCGCCAGCGTCTGGTCCCGGACGCCGCCCTGAACGACCCGCGCCCGTGGCGGTTCTGGGTCGATGATCCGGGGTGAGGCGCCGCACACGGGGCGGCGGGGGTTCCTAGGATTCCCGCCCTCGGCAGGTTCCCGAGCGGATCGACCCGAATCAGACTCCCACGAGGCCAACCGCGATGGACGAACGCCAACAGCAGATCAAGGCCGGAGCCGGGCTTGAAGACTCCCGCGTCAACGAGGACTTCAAGGAGTTCCTCGAGAAGTGGGGGTTCTGGATGCTGCTGCTGGTGGCCGCGGGGTTCGGGTCCATCGCCGGGGTCCAGTGGCTCGAGCGCCAGCGGATCGAGAAGGTGGACTCGGCGTTCGCGGCGTACGAGGGGGCGACGGGCACGGCCAACCCGAACCCGGAGGCGTTGATCCGCGTTGCTGACGAGTTTGAGGGTGTGCGCGCCATTCCGGATCTCTCGCGTCTGCGCAGCGCCGATATTTATCTGCAGGCGGCCCGCTCGGGCCTGCGCCCCGGGGCGGAGTACACGCCCGAGGGTGAACTGATGAATGAGGACGACCTGCTCAGCGACGAGCAGATCGGGCGGTATCTGGACCAGGCCCAGAGCCTGTACGCGCAGGTGCTCGAGCGTTCGCGCACATCCGGGTCGGTGCTGTCGATCGACAGCGCGTTCGGGCTGGCGGCGGTAGCGGAATCCAAGGGCGACGCCGAGGCGGCGCGCCGGGCGTACGCGACCGCGTCGGAGATGGCCAACGAGCACGGGCGCCCGGTGCTGGCGCGGGTCGCCGATGGGCGCGGGGCGGAGCTGAGCGAGGGCGTGCCCGAGCGGATGGCGCTGTACTCGGAGGCGGATCTGCCCGAGCTGCCCGTGTACACCCCGCAGCGTCCGGATCCGGTCGAGACGCGGATCCCGGTGATCGGGGGAGAGAGCGAGGGGCTTGCGCCGCCGCTGCCAGAGCTGGACGAGCCCCAGGACGAGGCGCCGCCTGAGATTGATCCCGAAGCCGAGCCCGAAGCTGCACCCGATCCCGAAACGGATGCGCCGGGCGACGACGCCCCCTGATCCGATGCACGAGCCCGAATCGCGCGAGCTGATCCTGCCGGGGGGCAAGGTGGACCCCGAGGCGGTGCGCCGCGCGTTTGAAGAGGTCGCGTCCCGCGCCCGCGAGAATGAATCGCACGGCGACGACGGGGCGCACAATGTCTGTGTGAGCTTCGAGTTGCAGCGAGATCTCAAGTCGAGGCTCGATCGGTACCTGACGAGCCGCATCACGTTCATGAGCCGCAACCAGCTCCAGCGTCTGATCGAGTCGGGCGCGGTGCGGGTCAACGGGCGCGAGGCGAAGGCCTCGACCAAGCTGCGCGAGAACGACCGGGTGTCGGTGTCGCTGCCGCCGCCGCCGGATCGGTCGGTCAAGCCAGAGAACATCCCGATCGACGTGCTGTACGAGGACGAGCACCTGATCGTGCTCAACAAGAGCGTCGGCATCATCGTCCACCCGGCCCGCTCCGAGCTCGCGGGCACGATGATCAACGCCCTGGCGTGGCACTTTCGGCACGCCTCGCCGACCGGGGGCGAGCTCTCGAGCGTCGGCGAGCAGTTCGCCCGCCCGGGCGTCGTCCATCGCCTCGACCGCGACACCACCGGGTGCATCGTCTTCGCCAAGACCGATGAGGCGCACTGGAAGATCGGCAAGCAGTTTGAAGAGCGCACCGTTGACAAGCGGTACCTGGCGATCGCGCGCGGGCGCGTCGAGCCGGACGCGCAGGTGATCGACAAGCCGCTCGGTCCGCACCAGTCGAAAGAACGAGGCTACCGCGAGAAGATCGTGGTCCGGCACGACGAGCTGGGCAAGGCGAGCGTGACGATCTGCCGCGTGCGCGAGCGGTACCGCCTGCACGAGCGGGCGGTGGGGGACCAGGCGTTCTCGCTCGTCGAGCTCGAACTCAAGACCGGTCGCACACACCAGATCCGCGTGCACCTGTCCAGCGAGAGCTGGCCCATCGTCGGCGATGGTCTCTACGGGGGGCGCCCGTTTGCGCTGCCCGATGGGCGAGAGATCAGCCGCCAGATGCTTCACGCGGCCATGCTCGCCTTCGAGCACCCCGCGACCGGGGAGGCGATGACCTTCACGGCGCCAGTGCCTGACGACATGCGCGAGCTGATTGATACGCTGCGAGCCTCGGGCGCTGAGCAGGTCAGTGTGCAGACGGCGATCCCGATGGAGCGGTTCGGACTCGAGGCGGAGGCGTGAGCCCTACCGGCTCGGCTCGAACAGCACGCCCTGACCGGTGATCGCCTGCTCGTGGTCGAGCAGCCAGCGTTTGGTGTCGAGCCCGCCGCCGTAGCCGCGCAGGGCGCCGGTGGATTCGACGACGCGGTGGCAGGGGATGAGGATGGCGATGCGGTTGTGTCCGGAGGCGGCGCCGACGGCCCGGGCGCCGCCGGGCGAGCCGATCTCGTCGGCGAGCTGTCCATAGCTCAGGGTCTGGCCGCATGGGATCGCACGCATCCGCGCCCAGACGGACCGCTGAAACTCGGTCCCCGGGTCGCAGAGGCGGACGCCGAACTCAGCGAGCGTGCCCGCGAAGAACGCGTCAAGCTCGGCGACGAGCCGCTCCAGGTACATCTGCGGATCGTCGCTGGCGCCCTCTGTTGAATCGAGAAGCGAGTCAAGATCGCGCAGCGCCCGGCTCTGGCGCTCGGGCGAGCCGAACTCGAGCAGGCACACGCCCCGGGCGCACGCGCCGGCGAGCAGCGGACCGACCGGCGAGTCGATCTCGCGTGTCACGATGGGTATGGGCATCAGGATCGCTCCAGTGTGAAGAAACGTTCGAGCACGCCGTGCGAGCAGGCCGCGGCGAGGCGACCGAGTGATTCAGGAAAGTGGGCCGCGGCGTGGTCGTCGGCGCTGTCCGAGACAGCGCGCACCACGGCGATGGGGATGTTGTACTCGCACGCGACCTGGGCCGTCGCGGCTCCCTCCATCTCGACGCACAGCGCCGCGGGTGTGCGCGCCAGGACCGCGCCCCGCCCGACCTCGGACGATACAAACTGATCGCCCGAGACGATCAGGCCGGTGTGCGTGGATGGCTTGCGCATGTGCATTCGTTCGCGGTCCCGGGCGGGAAGATCCCGCGCCAGCCCGTCCGCGATGAACGATTCGCACGCGGCGACAAGCGAGCGGGTCAGCGCGGGGTCGGTCGGGAGCTCGGTCCGCCCGAGCAGAGGGATCTCGAGCGCGGGGAAGATGGGCGAGGCGTCGAGGTCGTGGTGGACGAGGCGGTCGGCGACGACCAGGTCGCCGATATGCACGCCCGGCGCCAGACCCCCGGCGATGCCGGTGAAGAGCAGGCGATCGACCCTGAAGCGTGCGGCGAGCTCGGTCGCGGTGGTCGCGGCGGCGGTCTTGCCGATGCGCGCCTGCACGAGCACCACGTCGGCTCCCCAGAGGCGCCCGCGGTGGAAGGTTCGCCCGCCGTGCTCAGCAGGCTCGGCGCTTGGGACGAGCTCGTCGAGCAGGGCCTGGCCCTCTTCGGGCATCGCGAACATCACGCCGGTGAGCATGGGCTCAGGGTAGCGGCACACGGACCTACACTCCGCCCGTGATTCTGCTTCTCGACAACTACGACAGCTTCACCTGGAACCTCGTCCAGCGCCTGGGCGAGATCGACCCGAGCCTCGAGCCCGGGCGGGATCTGCTGGTGGTGCGCAACGACAAGATCACGCCCGACGAGGCTGAAAGGCTCGACTCGGGGCGTGGGCCGAGCCATGTGATCATCTCGCCCGGGCCTTGCACGCCCGACCAGTCGGGCGTATCGGCGTCGATCATCGAACGCTTCAGCGGTCGCGTGCCGGTGCTGGGCGTGTGCCTCGGGCACCAGTGCATGGGCCAGATGCACGGCATGCTCGTCGAGCAGCACGCTGTTCTCATGCACGGCAAGACCAGCCCGGTCATGCACGACGGGCGCGGGTTGTTCGCCGGCATCGAGAGCCCGATGGTCGCGACGCGCTACCACTCGCTCGTCGTCCGGCGCGAGAGTGTGCCCGGCGCGCCCGCGCCGGGCGAAGACGCCTGGGAGGTCAGCGCGTGGAGCGTCGAGGCGGAGGGGTCGGCGGCGCCCGGGGTCGAGGTGGTGATGGGGCTGCGCCGGGTCTGGGCGGACGCGGGCAAGGCGGCGCTCGAGGGGGTGCAGTTTCACCCGGAGAGCTTCATGACGCCCGAGGGGCCGAGGCTGCTGGCGAACTTTCTGGCGATGGGCGAGCGGTAGAGGCCCCGGGCGAGCCCGAAGCGCAAGCGAGGGTTCTCGATCCTTCTCCCTCGCTTGCGCTTCGGGCTCGCCAAGGCTTTGGCGGATACGCTTGCCCCATGATCGACCCCGCCCCAACGACCAAGATCGACCCGACCCTCGCCCGTGGACGCCTCGAAGAGGTCTGCGAAGCGACCGCGCCGAACCCCGCGTTTGTGGTGCTCAGCTTCCCGAACACGAGCTACCGGATGCGTCTCGTGCCCGCCGCCGGGGCTGAGGCGCTGGCGGACCGCGTGGGCAAGACGGTGATCGGGCGGATCACGGCCAAGGCGAGGCGCATCGACAAGGTCGGCGCCGGGGGGCGGTACATCGAGCCCATCAGCGGGCGCCCGCGCCGGGTCCAGGGCTCGGTGATCGCGGTGGACGCGCCCAAGAACACGATCACGGTCAACGCCGGGGCGCCGATCACGTGCGCCGTGACGGACCAGCGCCAGAAGGCGTCGGACTTTGAGGCGGGCGACTTTGTGAGCTTCGATGTTGAACGCGGGGCGGTGTTTACACCCGAAGGCTGATTATTCGCGGGGGCGTCGATGGGCGGAGCGGACACCCACCACAAGAGCTCACGACAGAGCGCTGGCGCGCCGGCGCGAGCGCTGTTCACAGGAAAGTACAGGCCGGTGAGGATACCGCTGCTGTACCGCGTTGCTGCGGTTGGTGTGATCCTGATGGTTCTGGTTCAGGTCGTGGTGTATCTGGGGTTGATTGCGCTGGCGTGCTGGGGCGTCTGGCTCTGGGTGACTCACGGGACGTTCCTGATTGACATTTCGACCGAAGAGGGGTACCCCCGCGGGGGTGTGCGTGGCGGCATCTTCATGCTGATCATTCGAATGATCGCGTACATCGCACCGATCGTGGCCGGGGGGACGCTGGTGCTGGCCATGCTCGGCCCGTTGATCCCGAGGCGCCGAGACAGATACCCCTTGGTGCAGCTCGATCGGCGCGAGCAGCGATTCATCTACGCCTACGTCGAACAGCTTGCTGCCGTGATGGGGGCGCCGAACCCGGTTCGCATCGATGTCATCTGCGAACCCAACGCGGCGGCGGCACGCGAGGGCGGCATACTCGCGGCGCTGTTCGGCAAGCGCCTTGTGCTGACGATCGGCCTCTCGCTTGTGGGCGGGATGCGCCGCAGCGAGCTAACGAGTGTGATCGCCCACGAGCTGGCGCACTTCACGCAGGGCGGAGCTGCGCGGGCTCATACTTTGCTGACGCTCGTCGAGTCGTGGGCCACGTCAACGGTGTACGAGCGGGGTGTGCTCGATGAGCTCGTTGAAGAAACCCTCGAGGACAGCTGGTGGGGATTTCAGCTCGTTGCATTGCTCGCGACAATCTGCCTCATGCTGGCCAGGGGTGTGCTCTGGGTGTTTATGATCCTGGGGATCATGATGGGCGCATTCCTGCTCAGGAGGATGGAGTACGACGCGGACGCTGCGGCTTCGCGCGTCGCTGGCGCACGCAACGCCACCTGGGCGTTGGCTCGGGTTCTTGAGCTCGGTGAGGGCTGGAGACAGGCCGGAGAGCGAACCGATGGGATGTGGGGTGCGGGCGGGCGGAGGCTTCCGGACAACCTCCCCGGGCTCGCGGTTAAGCTCGCGCCCACAGGAAAGCGCCGGAAGGATGGCTTTATCGAAGGCTTCGAGGAGCAGCGCAGCGTTTGGTCATCGCACCCCCCGATGCCCGATCGTGTCGCCGCGATCGCTAGGAGGCAGGACAAGGGGATCATGGGCGGCGATGCGCATGCCGCAGCGCTCTTTGTAGATTTTGAGTCGCTGTGCAAGATCGCGACCGCGCACCTCTACTTGCGTGAAATTGGCAGCGCCTACCAGGCGGCCAAGCTCACGCCGGTCTCTGAGCTGCTCGAGCAGCAACAGAGACCCGGTGATCGTCCGCCCAAGGATGACGATCCGATTCCGCTCGCATAAGTCTTCACTCAATCCTCGGATCCACCCACCGGTACATCACGTCCACGGCCAGGTTGAACAGGATCAGCATCGTCGCGAAAATCAGCACCACGCCCATGATCAGGAACAGGTCCTTGTTCTGCACGGCGTTGATGAAGTGCTGGCCCATCCCCGGGATCGTGAACACGCGCTCGACGATGAACGAGCCGGTCATCGCCAGGGCGGTCGCCGGGCCCAGGAAACTGAGCACGGGCAGGAAGGCGTTTTTGAGCGCGTGGCGCAGCAGGACCGAGCGCTCAGACAAGCCCTTGGCGCGGGCGGTGCGAACGTAGTCGGAGTCGAGCGCCTCGATCATGCCCATGCGCGTCAGGCGCGCGATGTACGCGGCGAACGGGAGCGAGAGCGTGACCGAGGGCAGGACGAGCTGCTTGAACCCGCCCCAGCCGCCGACGGGCAGGATGGGCAGCCAGACGCCGAAGATGAGCAGCAGCACGGTGCCGATCACGAACGTGGGCAGCGAGATGCCGATGAGCGCGACGGCGAGGGTGGCGTGGTCGGCGATGGAGTTGGGCTTGACGGCTCCGACCACGCCCGCCGTCAGCCCGATGACCAGGGCGATCAGGATCGCCAGCGCCCCGAGCGTGATCGAGACGGGCATGGCGCCGGCGACGATCTCGTTGACCGTCCAGTCCTCGTTGTGCAGCGAGGGGCCAAAGTCAAAGATCGGGCGCACGGGCGGGACGAGCCCGGCGTCCTGGGCCTGGGCGCGTTCATGGGCGATCTGACCTGTGGCCCAGTCGCGGGCGTACTCAAAGCCCGAGGCGTTGGCGAGGTACGAGACGTAGAACCTCGGGAAGCTGTCGAGGTTGTACTGGCGTTTCATCTTCTCCATGACTTCCGCCGGGGGCTGGCGCCCCTCGGGGTTTTCCAGCGGATTGCCCGGCACGGCCCACGCCAGCGTCAGCGTGATCGTGTAGATCACGATCAGGATCACGGGCAGGGCCGCGAGTCGGCGCAGGACCATCCCGATCATGGCGTCGCCCCCCCAAGAGCTGGTTTGAGGATGGGCATGGCCCTGGGCGTGTCCGGGCCTTTGCCATCGCCCAGGACATCGATCAGGAACATGTTCTGCATGGCGCGGGCGTGCGGGTTGATGCCGCTGATGGTGTCGGGGTCGAACAGATACACAGTCACATAGTGGAACAGCGGGACCATGGGCAGGTCCTCTTCGACGATGATCCGCTCAGCCTCGCTAAGCAGCGCCATGCGCTTGGCGCTGTCGGTCTCGGTGCTCGCCCGGTCGAGCAGGTCGTCATAAACGGGGTTGTTGTATTTGCGGTCGTTGTTGCCGTCGGTCGAGCGGTTGATCTCAAGAAATGTAGTTGGATCACCATAATCGGCGTACCACCCCGCGCGGCTGACCATGTAGTTCGCCTTCTTCAGGTCGTTGGGATAGACCTTGAGCTCTTTCTGCTGGAGGCGGGTGGGCACGCCCAGGTGCCGGTGCCAGTCTTTGGCGACCGACTGCGCGACGAGATCATGCCCGGCGTCCTTGTTGAACAGGATCTCGACGGTCGGGAACTGGCTCGGGTCGGGCCAGCCGGCCTCGGCGAGCAGGGCTCTTGCGCCCTGCGGGTCGAAGCCGAGGCCCTTGGGCGAGACGTACCCGCCGATGGCGTTGGGGGGGATGATCGTGCTCGCGACGGGCTCGCCCGTGCGTTTGACCTCGCGGACGAGGGTTTCTTTGTCAACCGCCATCGCGAAGGCGCGCCGGACGCGCGGGTCGGCGAACGGGTTGTCCCGCCCGTCGGGGAGCTCGGGCAGGCAGTTGAAGTTGTACCAGTACGTCGCAAAGGCGGGGAAGACGTGGATGTTCTTTCGCGGGTCGTCGGGCAGGCGCCGGTCGATCTCGATCGCGTCGAGGCCCTGGGCCTTGAGCGATTCGTACAACTCGCGGTTCTCGTCGTAGAACTCGAGCTTGCGCGCATACATGTCGGCCCGGTAGCCGACGGTGACATCCGTCACAAAGTCCACGCTGCCCGTCTCGAACGCGAGGATCATCGCGTTGGGCTCGTCAACTGCGGGCATCTCGATCGAGTCGATCGCGATCGAGTCCCGGTCCCAGTAATACGGGTTTTTTTCCGCTCGCATGGAGCGCCGGAACTTCCATTCCGTGAGCATGAACGGGCCGCTGCACACGAGGCGGTCCGGCTTGGTCCAGCCCTGGCGCAGGTCCAGCCTCCCGTTCTTGGGAGCTGGGCGCTCGTACTGGCTCACCAGATCCGGGTAGACCGGGTAGAACACCGCGAATGCGCACATGTCCAGCCAGTACGGCGTCGGCTCGGTCAGCGTCATCGTCAGCGTCCGGTCGTCGATCGCCTTGAGCGCCACGGTCCGGTCAAACCGCTCGACGGTTTCCTGCCAGAGCGCGTCGGCGGCGTCCTGGGTGCGCTGCGCGTCGGGCAGGGCCTCGTAGGCCGCGAGCGACTCGACGCGCCAGTCATAAAACCCGCCCGCGCCCTCGATCAGGCGGAAGAACGCGATGTAGTCCGACGCGATGTCCGGCAGCAGCGCCCGGCGCCAGGAGTAGACAAAGTCGCCCGCGACGACCGGCTGCCCGTTGGACCACTTCGCGCTCTCACGCAGGTGGAACGTGTACGTCCGCCCGTCGCCAGAGATCTCCCAGCGTTCGGCGATGGCGGGCACGATGTCGTAGCCCCAGGTGAAGACGTCGTTCCGCGTCAGTCCCTCAAAGAACATCCGCGCGGCCCGCAGATCGGGCTGCCAGCTCATGCGCTGAAGATCCAGCGTGTTGATCGTGCCCGTGCCGTTGATGTAGGTGAAGTCGGCGGGCTTGGTCGCGCCGTCAGACAGCACCGCGCCCACAACGAGCGCCGCCAGAAGCACCACCGGCACAAGCAGCTTGATCATGGGCGCACTGTACCGCGCCTGCGGGGGCGTGGCCTGATCGGATCAGGGCTCGCGTTCGATGAACCGCCCGGGCTCGAAGCGGTAGGCGCGGACCAGCTCGCCGTCGCGCCCGATCAGCTCGAGGGCCTGGGTGCGGAAGGCGCGGTCGTCGCCCGATTCGAGCAGATCGCCCAGGCGCGTCGGGGAGCGGGCGTCGTTGGCCCGGCGCAGGGAGGCGTCGTGCCGGCGTGCGAAGTGGATCAGGTTCTCCGCGGCGCGGACGGTCTGCACATCAATGGCCCGGTCCGCCGGCTCGGGCAGGTCCTGGTTGACGAACCGCTCGAAGACGATCGCGAGCACGTCGCCCCCGAGGCCGATGAGCTCGCGCGTCGCCCCGGCGTCGGGCTTCCAGCCCGATGCGGTGACGCTCGATCGGGCCGCGGAGCAGGCGTCGAGCGCGACGATCAGCTCGGACTCGTCGATTTCGCTCGTCCGCATGGCGCGGACGCGGGCGCCGGCGCGATTGCCGAGCAGGACCGCGGCCTCGTTGCGCGGGGCGTCGAAACCGCTCTGGTCGATCCGCATGGCGCCGCCCAGGGCACGGACCGCCGCGTCCGCCTCCAGGGGCGAGGGCGAACCGATCAGCTCGCCCAGCTTGTGGACCATGTCCAGCGTGGTCTCGGGCGAGAGCGCGGGCGGGTGGGCCGCGGCCTGCGCGAACGCGGACTCCATCCGCCCGATCGCGAAGTACCGGACCGCCTCGTCGGAGTCTGTGAGCGCATTGAGAAGAAGCCCGGCGCTGCTTTCGGTGGCAAGCTCGCCCGCGAGTCGCAGGGCCGCGAGTCGCGAGCCGATGTTGTCGCTCGCCAGCAGAGCTTCCAGCTCGGGCACGAGCGCGTCGGCGTAGGCCTGGCGGAACGTCACCGCCACGCTCGAGCCCGACAGCGGGCGGCTCAGTCGCTGGCGGCTCGTCGCGACCCGCCCCATGTCGTCGGAGCTGAGCCCGGGCGCCCAGTCGCTGACGTGCCGGGCGATCGCGTCACGCTCGCGCGAGCCGATCGAGTCCGACGCGACCACACCCGGGTCGATCGTCGAGGTCTGGGCGTGGGCCGAGATGCACCCGAGCCCAAGCACGGCGGCGCCCGCCAGGGGACGCAGGGTTGCGCAGATTCGGGCTCGGTTCATCGCGTCGGATCCTCGTTCTCGGGCTCCCGGGCGGTCTTCGCCCGGCGGTCGGAAAGCTAGCGGTCGCCCCCGGGGGGGTCAAACCTCATCGTCTGCGCACAGGCCCTGGGGGGCTAGTAGACCTCAAGCATCACCCGCTTTGTGGGGCGAAGCGCCCGGGGGATCATCTTTCGCTCCCACGCTGACGTATCGGCGAGCAGCTCTGGCTCGCCCCGGAGATACTGGGCCAGCCCCTCGGGATCGAGCAGGGCCGCGAGTCCCTTGAACACGCCCAGCTCCATGCCCGCGATGCCGCAGACGTAGACGAGCGTTCGCTCGGACGAGAGCACGGGCTGAAAATGCTCGGTGTGGGTTTCGAGACGCCCCTGGACGTACAGGCGCCGGTCCACGTCGTCCTGGCGTTCACGCGAGATCGCGGTGAGGTAGGTGAAGTTGGGGTGCTTCTCGCTCAGGGCGGTCAACTCGTCGTGGTAGAGCAGATCCGTCGCGTACGGCGCCCCCATCACGAGCGTGACCCCCGACGGGCACGGACCAT
Organism: Planctomycetota bacterium; assembly: GCA_024276195.1. GTDB lineage: Bacteria > Planctomycetota > Phycisphaerae > Phycisphaerales > UBA1924 > JAJRXR01. The sequence goes on along the minus strand of JAJRXR010000032.1, from coordinate 6,254 downwards.
CCGGTCCTTCGAGCAGTTCGAGCAGCATCGAACGGAACGGGGCGATGCCGGTTCCGGTGGCGAAGAAGATGTAGTCGTGCAAAGCCGGGTCTTTGGGCAGGACGAACCGCTTGCCGGCGGGGCCGGTGATCGTGACTTCGTCGCCGATCTGGAGGTCGCACAGGAAGTTGCTCGCGACACCGAGGAGCAGGGTGTGGTCGTCCCAGTGCTCGTCGATGGTGCGTTTGACGGTCGTGGCGAGGACGTGGCCCTGGCCGTCTTCGCCGCGGGTCGGGCTGGCGATGGAGTAGAGGCGGAGCTTGTGGGACTTGCCCTTGTCGGTCAGGCCCGGGGGGATGACGCCGAAGGACTGGCCCGCGCGAAACCGCCCGGCAAGGTCCGTGCCCGAGATATCAATCGCGATGTGGCGGACAAAGCCTGCGGCTTTGCTGCTCTTGGTGCAGACGCGCGACTCGACGACGCGCCCGATGGCCGGGGCGGCGGGGGTGAGCAGGTGCTGCTCGACATCGCACAGCTCGGGCACGCCCTCGGGCTGGGGCTCGGGCGGGGCGCGCCGGGGACGGGGGGCCTGTTCGCTCTGGGTGGTCATCGGGTGATTGTTGGGCGCTCGAGCCAGCCGGTCAGCCGCCGTCGCCGTCATCGGGTTCCGGGGCGGCGTCACCCATCGCGTCCGGGTCGGCCTCCGGATCGACCTCGATCGGCTCCATCTCATCTGACCCGAACTCATCGAGCGACTCGGGCTCTACCCCTTCGAGTTGGTCGGCCAGGGCGTTGAGCGCGTCCTTCGCGTCCGTGCGGACGCGAACGCCCCGGAGCGAGCGGGCAGCGCCGGCGTACGCGTCCTTGGCGCTCTGGCGGGCCTGCTCGCCCGAGGCCTTGCGGGCCTCGCCCAGCTCCCGGAAGCGCGAGGCGTTTTCCAGCGCGAGCGAGCCCATGTACGCGAACAGGTCGCTGAGCGATTCGTGGGCGTTGGCGACGGAGGTGTGCAGGTCGCCCAGGCGGTGCTGGGCCGACGCCTTGGCGAGGTTGGCGCTGTCGCGGGTCGCGTCGCTTGCCTGGCCCGCAGCGGTGATGGCGCTGCGCAGGCGGCGCTCGGCGTTCGAGGCCAGCTCGCCCAGATCATTCACCACCGCGTCGTTGAGGGCGCCGCCCTGCTCGAGCAGGGTCGCCTCGGTCTTGCTCGCGGCCCGTCGCGCGGCGGCTGCGTCGTCGGCCGAGGTCCGAACGCGATCCGCGATCTGCTGGCGCGATTCTTCGAGCAGTCTCAGCTGCGTCTGCAGACGCTCGATGTGCTTGGCCTTCTCCTCGGCGTCGGGCTCGATCTGGCTCAGACGCGTGCGAAGGCGCTGGGCCTGGAACTCGTACGAATCGGCCCGGCGCGTGTGCTCACGCACACGTTCGGCCAGCTCGGGGACCGCCGTCGGGTCCGCCCGGTTCGATTCGAGCTGCACGCGGCTCGCCTCGGTCCGCTCGCTGTCGCCCTGCGCCATCGCCTCGTCGATCTGCGCCCTGAGGCTCGCAATTTTCTCGTCGAGCAGGGCCTTGCTCTTGCTGATCTGCTCGACGTCGTCCTGGAGGATCGTCGTCAGTTGGTTCAGCTCTTCGACCGAGTCCTTGGGGTCAAACGTCAGCGACGCCTCGCTCACGGCGCGGTACTTCCACCACTCGCCCAGCACGCCCCGGAGGACCGTCATGCGGTTGTCCAGCTCGCGCATCTGGGTGATGATGCGGGCCTCGTCCTCGATGGCGAGCCCGTTCTGCGCGACCGCCGCGAGGACCGCCGCGGCCCCTTCGTAGGGCGAATCGCCCGCGCCGACGTGCGGGCTGAGCTTGGCGAGCGCCTCTTCAAGGCGGCGGACCCGGAAGTCCACGGCGGAGTCGGAGGCGGAGTTGGAGCCGCGCGTCGCGACGTCTGTCTCGGCGCCCGTCTTGAGGATGACCGACGCCTCGAACACGGCCGTCTCGGCCTCTCCGCCCCGCCCGCAGGCGCTGACGTTCGCGAGAGCGAGGCCGGCGAGGATCATCGGTGCGCCTCGACGGACGCTGCGTCGCAGGCGTCGGCTCGGTCCTGGGGTCGGTCGGGTCATGGCTGGGCCTCGTTGGAACTGCGTTGAGGATTCACGCCTCGGCGCCCGGTGTGGGGCTGGAGGCGCGTGGTCCGGGGCGTCTGGAGGACGCGAGCACGGTCGGCGCCCGCGACTGGTACGGCGAAAGGGACTTTAGCACGCGCCGCCCCGTCGATCACGCCGGGCTCTGGGGCCAGCAACCCCCTGGGTGGGCGCCCTGGGCCATCCGGGGCGGACCGGCGGGCGGTTTCGTGCACTTTCTTAGCGATCGATCGGAGTGTCCGGCTGCTCGCCCCGCTCGCGGGCGCCAGAGGGCACGGGCGGGGTGTAGTCGATCTGGTAGTTCGGGCGGGGGCGGTACATGGAGTCGATCCAGGCAACGGCCTGGGCGAAGCGCCGGTCCTCGGTGGTGCGGAAGACCTGGCGCCACCCGCGAGAGCCGGGGCCTCGCCCGACGTCGGGGTGGGGGGTCAGCGACGAGTTGCGCGGCAAGGCCATCTGGAGCAGGGGCGAGCGGGCGGGCTCGTCCCAGTTGATCATGGGGGTCCCGTCGGGCAGGCGGAAGCGGTCGAGGATGAGGAAGTTGGTGTAGGTGGTGGCGTCGGAGTTGATGTTTTTGTTCTGGAGCCAGAGGCGCCCGGCGTTCTCGCCGCCGTGGCACCGGGCCGAGGCGCAGGCGTTGTTGAGCCATGTCGCGTGGACGTTGCGCTTGAACTGGCGCATCGACTCCGGGTCGCCCATCACGCGGACATCGGGGTAGTACTCGCGGGCCTGCAGCCGGAACATGATCTCGAGGATGCGGGCCGGGGGCAGGCGGAGGAAGCTCTCCCGCCCGTCGCGCGTCACCGGGATCAGCTCGCTCTGGGCGTAGTCGCTCATGAACCGCTCGATCACGTCGCGCCCGATCAGCAGGCGCGGCGGGTTGTCCAGGTCGATCTCGTACACGCGGAGCAGGTTGATCTCGTCGCGCGAGAGCATCGGGAACGCGCTGCCGCGGTTCCGCTTGACCGCGGGGATCGAGGCGCCGCCCCGGTCGGTCCGCTCGCGATTTTCGAGCTTGATCTGCTGCTCGAGCCAGGACCGCATCGACTTGCCCTGCTCGTTGTAGGGCTCGACCCGCAGGGCGGTGTTGACCTCTTTGAGCGCCAGCTCGTACCGCTCACGCTGGCGCAGCCACTCAGCCAGGTACAGCAGCCCCTCGGTGTCGTTGTCGGCGATCGTCGCCCGCAACGCCTCGTACCGATCCTCGACCGGCGCCAGAAACTCGACACGCTGGATCTGCACCCGCGGGATGACGGTGCGGACGCCGCTGACGCGGACCACGACGCGGTCGGCGTTCTGGTCCACGAAGATGCCGGTGATCTCTTTGCCGTCGCGCCGGGTGACGACGCACTCGACCGAGCCGGGCTTTTCCTCGGGCTGGTCCTGGGCGATCAGCACGATCGCCGGCCCGGGTTCGGGCGAGGGCGCCAGTGCGATGACGCCCAACAAGATCGTCAGGGAAGCCAGGGCGGGCGGCGCCAGACGCGCGACCCAGGCGGCTCGGGCCTGGGGCTTTGTGGGGGCGACGCCGCTGGAATGGCGTTTGCTCTGGGGCTTGCTCATGGATGTCTATAGCCGCAAGAACCGCTTGCGGTTGTGTCCGCCTGCTGGTTTTTGGGAGGCGCCCGAAGAAAACGACCGCGAGGCGGGTTCTATACCCGCCTCGATCGGTCAATGCCCAGGAGAGGACTCGAACCTCCACCCCGTTTCCGGGACCACCACCTCAAGGTGGCGCGTCTGCCAATTTCGCCACCTGGGCTTTGGCGCGGGCGTCCGCTCGCGCGAGCCAGTATAGCCCCGCTCGCACCGGTTCCGGACGCCCACGGCGCGTCCGCGCGTCAACGCCGGATCGGGCGGTGGTTCAGGCGTTGGCCCGGGCGTGGTTTCGGGTGTCGGTCGGGGGGGCGCCGCCTAGGCTTGTTCGGGCGAAGGCGTTGTGGACACGCCGCCCATGGGTTGGTGATCTTTGATGAACGGGGCTGGGCGCGATGACAACGCCAACCAAGGCGCTGCGAGATCTGTTGTGCAAGGTGGGCGAGCGGGCGCGAGCCTCGGGCGTGTTCGGCGATGTCCGGGTCACGGACGACGCCCTCGAGTGCGACGCCAAGGCGTCGGCTGAGCGTGCGACCTACCGCCTCTGTCAGGAGGACGGCGCCCTCTGGGTCTCGCTCGTGATGAAGGACCGCTGGCAGAGCGAGTCGATCGAGTCCGACCTGATGAACTCGGGCGACAAGATCGAGGAGCTGCTCGAAGAGGAGCTCGACGATCTCGGGCTCGATGGGCAGAGCCCGGGCTGCCAGCACTTTCGCTCGGACGACATGTTCTTTACCTTCCGGTCGGAGGCCCCGCAGGACGCCGACCGGGCGGCGATCTGGCTTCTGGCGTACGAACAATGCTTCCGGAACCTGGGCGACATGAACGCCCAGGCGGACGAGGATTGAGCGGGATTGTGCTGATCGGAGCGGGCGTATGCGGATCTTGATGCTGGGATGGGAGTTCCCGCCGTTTGTTGCGGGCGGTCTCGGCACGGCCTGCCAGGGCCTGACCAAGGGGCTGGCGCGCCAGGGGCACGAGATCACGTTCATCCTGCCCAAGTCCGTCGGGGGAGCGTCGGGCGGGCATGTCGATCTGCTCGGCTCGGACGCGCTCAAGCGCGTGGTCGAGGACGTCCGCGCCAGCGCGCAGGCCGAGGCGGCGCCCGCCGCGAGCCGGGGTGTTCTCCCGGCCCGCGAGACGAGCGTCGATGTCCCCGAGCGGGCGCCGATCGAGCCGGGCATGACAGAGACGCCGATTCCGACCACAAAAACCGCAAAAACAACAAGGTTCTTTGAGGTCGAGGCCGGGTTTAACAGCCCGTACCCGCAGGGCGACGCCCGGCGTGATCTCGGGCGCCTGCTCGAAGCGCTCGCGCCCGAGCACAAGGGCGAGGCCTCGGTCTCGGGCGGGTCTGGCCTGGGCGAGGTCGAGGGGCTGCGCTCGGGCTCAGCGCCTCAACTGCTCAAGGTCATGGAGCACATCCTCCAGGACATCGACCCGGGCGAGGGCGGGGAGCATCATTACGGGGGCGACCTGTTCGCCGACGCGCAGCGCTACGCCAAGCTCGTGTGCGCGCTGTGCGTGCGTGAGCGCTTCGACGTGATCCATGCGCACGACTGGCTGACCTACCCCGCGGGGATGGCGCTGCGGGCGCTCACAGGCAAGCCGCTGGTGGCGCACGTTCACGCGACGGAGTTTGACCGCTCGGGCGAGAACGTCAACCAGGGCGTGTACGACATCGAACGCAGCGGGATGCACGGGGCGGACCGGGTCATCACGGTGTCGCGCCTGACGAAGTCGATCGCGGTGAACCGCTACGGCGCCGACCCGGACCGGGTGGACGTGGTCTACAACGGCGTCGAGCAGGAGGGCGCCCAGCCGCGAGCCGGAGACCGGATCGAGCGCAAGGACAAGATCGTGCTGTTCCTCGGACGCATCACGATGCAGAAGGGGCCTGAGTATTTCATCAGCGCTGCCAAGCGTGTGCTCGAGAAGGTCGAGGACGTGAAGTTTGTGGTCGCGGGCTCGGGCGATATGGCCGTGAAGATGATCGAGCAGGCCGCGGCCATGGGCATCGGGCACAAGGTCCTGTTCACCGGCTTCCTGCGCGGGCGGGACGTGGACACGGTCTTCCGCATGGCGGACTGCTACGTCATGCCCAGCGTCTCCGAGCCGTTCGGCATCGCGCCGCTCGAGGCGATGAGCCACGACGTGCCCGTGATTATCTCGAAGCAGTCGGGCGTGAGCGAGGTGCTCACGCATGCGCTCAAGGTTGATTTCTGGGACACGGACGAGATGGCCAACAAGATCGTCGCGGTCCTCAAGCACCCCCCGCTGAGCCAGACCCTGCGCCAGCAGGGCGAGTACGAGCTGCGGGGGCTGACGTGGGACGGCGCTGCGGAGAAGTGCGTCAAGGTCTACGGACGCGCGATCGCGGGCATGGGCTAAGAGCGCACGCCAGCACGCTCACTAGCAAGCCCCAGGCGTCAGGGCCTTTGCGCCACGGGTGCAAGGCTTGCGCTTTGAGGCGGTTGCGTCCATCCTGGGTTCCGACCAAGGACAGCTGAGCGACGTGCTGGTCGAGCTGGCCGGGCATCGGCGAAACCAGAT
>JAJRXR010000031.1 GCA_024276195.1 Planctomycetota bacterium | reverse complement strand
GAGCGTTGCATCGGGTGGCTCAAGCACAACCGGCGTCTCGGGACTAGGTACGAGAAGCTCGCCACCAGCTTCCTCGCCATGGTCAAGCTCGCCTTCATCAGCCGATACCTGCGACTCTTGGAGCCGTCAGACACAACCTAGACAGGTACGAGGTGACAAACGCGGCGTACCGAGAGTTTGTGAAGGCGACCGGTCACTCGCCCGCACCCCTCTGGCCAGATCTATATTCCTCTTCTTGGGACCAGCTCCCTGTGGTGGGTGTCACCCTCGCCGACGCCCAGGCCTACGCGGAGTGGAAAGGCAAGCGTCTCCCGAGCGACGTCGAGTGGGAACATGCCGCAGGACCGTTGGCCACGCAGCGTTTCCCGTGGCCAGAATCTTCACGAGAGCTCGCACTCGCGAGCCTGGGAGCCGGGTCTGAAAGCATCCCGCGCGGGACTGATCTGGTTGCCGAGGATCATACGGGCCCATACCTGGCTCTCTGCCGCCCGGTTGGGTCTTCCTCGTTCGATACCACCGAGCTCGGCCTGATGGACATGTACGCAAATGCAGCGGAGTGGACGGAATCCGATGGCGTGATTCCAACCGGGGCGACCTACCAGATCGTCAAGGGGAACGACTGGGCTGATACACGATCGTACCTCAAGCCCCTCACAGACCCCCGATTCGCCGCACACGGATCCGTGAACCCCCGGTTCGGTTTCCGCTGTGCGATGAGCGCTCCGGGCCAACCCTAGCACGCAAATCCACAGATTTGTGAGCTGATCGCACTATGATTTTCGGCTCTTGTCTATGTGAGCGTCCAGGCTTTGGCTGCCATCCGCAGTTGAGCCTGGGTGTGCCGCTCAAGGGAGAGAGCCATGGCCTACGGCGACGTTTTGATCCAGGTGATCGTCCCCGAGAAACCGACCGGGGCGACGGAAACCCAGGCTGAATACAGCAACAAAGTCTCCAAGGCTTGTGCTGCTCACTTTACCACTAATGGTATCAACCCGGCACGATTCCAGTGGACGGGACGTTACGACATCCCCGAGCCTGCAACTGACGCGCTTTCCTTCGTTGAAACACTGCTCGCCTCAACAAACATCACGACCAGCGACTACACATTCGCCCTCTCGAGCCCGACCGCATCAACGACGTACTGCGTCTCGAACGGGTATTGGGATTGCTACTCGGGAGTCAGTGTCACTCCCACCAACTCGTCCGCTCCAAACGCCTTCTTGATTACCGTGAATCTGGCAAACGGACTCACGGTCGATGTGCCCGTGAGCTTCGTCGTTCGATGGCGCCAGAAGTTCCCGGACGGAGCCACGACATAGCGGTTGCCGGGGGTTGGTAGGTTCGTCGGGGGGAGCGTATCTGCCGGATCCGTGCACCTGCAGTGAGATTCAGGGCAGATGCGACCGAGCAGGCTCAGAGCACAGGCTCTGGGTCTGTTTGTTTTTTGGATGCACACTCTCTGCCTTGGCCTATTGGTCAGACCTCTTGAGCAGCCAACCCTGCGCCCACTGGCTCCATTCCGTGTCGCTCGTCATCGCAATATCTCGGAGCCGTTCGTCGGTTTTCTCATCAGTCTTGTTGTGCCGGAGCTGGCACCGCACGAGCGCCTTGATCGAGGGGAGATGCCCCGGATACACATCGAGGGCCGTGCGATAGGCGTCGATCGCATCACCAGCGCGCCCCGCCCGCTCGAGGGCGAGGCCAAGATTGAGCCTTGGATCTGGGTGGCCTGGCATCAGCTTCCGCGCCCATTCGAACTCGCTCGCCGCCTCGTAAAGATCATCCCGAGCCAGGTAGATGGCGCCGAGATTGTTGTGCGCAGGGCCGTGGTAGAGATCGTGCGATAACGCCTCGCGAAGAAGCCTCTCGGCTTCTTCCGGGTCCTCATCAATCAGGGCCGCTGCCTGCATGGTCAGACGCTGTGCTTCGATGGGGTCTCGCGCCGCCGCGGGCTGAGACTGGTACGGACCGGCATCTCTCGGACTCACAGCGCACCCGATCAAGGCCACCCCACATACCGCCAGGATCAGAGAGGTAGGGAGGCTTCTCATGGCTGTGTGCTCGTTTGGGGACGCACGAATGTTGTCGTAAGATCGACTGTCACAGCGTAGGCGCCGCTGGATTCTGTCTCGCGGGTGGACCGGAGTTCGATCTGCGACACGGTCCAGAGACGCTCGGATGACCGCCAGGTCTGTATCCAGCGGCCCAGCTCTGTCAGTGACAGGGGTTCAAGGACCACACGCTCGGATCGCCTGGCGTACGGGGACGTGTTCTCGCCCCGGGAACCCCCGAGCACAAGATCGCCTTGCCGCGAGACTTGCCTCAGCGTGGTATCGGCGATCCCGACATCGCGAAGCGTGCGGCGGACTCTCGACAACAGGTCGCCTTCAGAGGGCTGAGCCGCGTGGGCCACCACAGTCTGCGAGCGCAACCGCTCAAGCTCATTGGTGTCGCGCCGAAGCGCCTCCAACCGCGTGCGCGATGACTCAGCCCCGGAATGGGCTCCCGCCACGCGAGACCTGCTCAAGAGGAGGCTTGCCATGCACGCCGCCAGAACGGGCACAACGATTACGCGAGCACGCGGGCTCATGGTTGCGCCTCCGGCGCCCGCGTCAGCGGAAGCTGCAGGATCAGGCCGTCGCGGGTCCGACGCAAGGACCTCTGGCCCGGCGCCCAGCCCGCGAGGCTGCTCAAGCTCGACTCCAGCTTCTCGGCGGCATCGGGATCGTTGAGCCGCACAGAAAGACGGATCGCGTCCTGACGCACTTGCAGGCTCTGGGTATACGCCTCGATTCCGTCAGGCCATGCCTCGAGCAATGCCGCGAGGAAGAGCGATGCGTCAACAGGAGCGTCGCGCACAGCGCTGCGTGATGTCCGCTGGCGGAGAGATCGGAGTTCTGCTAGCAACTGAGCTGCGGGGTGCTGGCCAGAAGGAGAGATCGGCCCAAGGGCTTCGGAGTACAGAGCCATCGATTCTTGGCGGTCCTGCTCGATCCCGGCGGCGTAGGCCATCCTGCGCCGCTCGAACCCGGCCACAAGAAAGGCTGAGCACACCATCATCGTGATGAAAACAACCATGATCCACCGCTGCTTGAGACGCTTGACTGGCTGAGGCGTGAAGGCGCCGGTGAGGAGATTGAGCGAGCCGATATCAGGGACAGCCGCTTCCCCCTTAGTGAGTTCGGACAGTATGAAGCCCGGGATCTGATCTGGAACAAGGCGTATGGCCCCGTGCGGAAGACTGTCGAGCCTGTCGTGAGAGATGCCGCACGCCAGCACCCGGCCATCGCCCAGCGGTGCAAATCGAGCATGCACAGACTCAATCGGCACAGGCAGAGTCGACTCAAACAGATAACCGAGTTCCCGGCGGCGTCTGGCGCCGTACACACGCCTGTGACCACGGCCGGAATGACCCTCGGGCGGGTCGAGCAGAGCCCAGTACAGATCTTCTGGCGGAATATCTTGGCGGGCAAACGCCGGTGCTGGAGCGGTCGTGATCATGACCCTCCCTCCGCCCCAACGCCGACTGCATGATCGAGCATCAAGACCCTCGTCACGTCACCACGCATGAGCGTGACGCTCGTTTCCGTGACCTCGACAATCACAAAGGAGCTGATTTTTTCACCGGCGCGAACGATCTCAACTCGTTCATCGGCGTGGATGTAGATCGCTACAAGATGCACGGGAGCCTCGCCATCAGAATTATCCTCTGTGATGATTGCAACGAGGTCAACTTTCAGCGGCGGAGCGGAGGTGGTCTGCGGGCCGGGCTTGACTGGTTCGATCGACGCCGGCGGGGGCGCCGCCCAGAGCTGTACACGCTCGAACCCTGACAAGTCGATCTCGACAAAGGGCGGCGGCGGATCTGCCGGCTTGGAGCCACTGGCGGCCATCGCCGCACCCCCAGCATCGATCGCCTCCGGCGTACTCAGCGCGAACCACGCGCAGGCAATGACCACCACACCGCCAATGCCCGCGGTGAGCGCGATCCCGCGTCTGAGACGCCGAGTTGGATCAGCCGTGGATCGCAAGGCGTTGGACAACCTCCCAGGTCCCGGATGTGAGTGACCAGACTTCCCACCAGCTTCGTCGGACTCCGCCGACTTCGGCGTCGATGCGAAACGCCCACACCGGGCTCGCGTTGACGAACCGGATTGATGCGATTTTTTCACCGCCTCGTGAAGATGCGCGGAGGTTGACCGGTGATTGCTCACCCTCGGCTCTCGCCTGCTCGATGGCGTCAACCCCGTCCATCCCCGCAAGAGCGAACGCCCGGCGAAGCAGCGGCACCGGAGCTGTGTTCACATTGAGCCAGATTGGGGGAGTACGGCCCTGCCTGCCGGAACCACCAGGCGAGTGGGTTGAGAGAAGGGCGCCGATGGCGTCCGCTTCAGCCTTCACCTCTGGCGTCTCGCCTGCCGGTCGCGTTTCCTTGAGAAAGCCGAAGGTCTGGACAGACTCCCATTGGGTCTGTGGAAACGGAGAAAGGTTCCCTTCAGCAAGCTGATCAAGCCCAAAGAGCTGGCTCTCTGCGCTCAGCAAACTCGCACGCACGCGGTTCTTGTCTGTGTCAGGGATCTCTGAACTGATCGGGTGATCCTGGAGAACGGACCCGATCGGGACCATGCCGCACTGATCCCACGCCGAGATGCGCAGACGCCATGCCTGTCCGCCGGTATCCCAGCGATCATTGAGAACACGAACGACCGGCTCGCCCACATCTGGCTGGAGCACAACTCCGGCGGAAGCGGTTTGCAGCCAGTGCCGAATCGGCGCCTCACTGGCAATGCGAAGCTCATCGCACAGCGAAACTCGTGAGTCTGCGAGGCTGGCGAGTCGAGAGGCGGTGCGCGATTTGGCGATGAGAGCGGTCGCCGTCACGCTCAGCACCAGTGCCGCCAGGACAAAGAGCATGGCCATCCCGCGAGTTGACCTGAGCGAGCGGTTCATGACCCGCTCCGATCTGATATATCAAAGACGGATGCTGCGACCTCGCCCGAAGGGGAGCGGAGTGTCACAGTCAGCGAACGTTCGCGATCCGATTCAGCGCCAGAATCTGAAATCGTGATCTCAAACTCACTCGTGCTTCCAAGCAACAGCCGCAGAGGTGAGCGGTCCTCTTCGCTCTCGATCCGGCGTGTGAGGCTACCCGTCTGTTCGTCGAGCATATACACCGCTCGCTCGGCGCCAGTGAACGGCGCCTGACGCACCTGAATCCATAACCCACCCTCTGAACTCTCGAGCCACTCTGGTTCGCCGTCTTCATCGAGGGGTCGCAGTGCGAGGTCTCCGCATGTCATGTCCTCGCCGATGAGTTGAAGGACGGCGTGAGCGGCGCTGGTCCAGTTTGAGCGATCTTGCTCAACAACGCCTGCCCGAGCGACCGAGGATGTCCAGGCGACAGAGACCAGCACGAGCCCGCTCAGGAGCGAGATCGCCAGCAACATCTCCAGCAGTGTCAGACCACGCCGGATCACGGTCCCGCCTCCCCATTCGTCGGTTTCTCGATCCAGCGAGACACCGCGACGGCGCCCGCCTCGAAACTCACCCAACCATGATCCAGCTCTGGATCCTCGCTCCAACGCACCGTCACTGCGAGATCTTCCGTACCGGAGACACGGTCGTCTTGAAAGGCGATCCGCTGCATTGTGCTGGAACCGCTCTCGATCACGAGCCCGTACTCCTCTGGTGAGGCCAGCACCTGGTCAGCGATCCATCCCAGCTCCTGCGCCGAAATCTCAGATCTATCCGCCTGCCCCTCGTACATGCTCGACATCCATGGCAAGCACGCCGCGACCAGGATCGCAAGCAGCGCCGCAGCCGCAAGCACCTCCAGCAGCGTCATGGCCCGCGATCGCATCACGACGGTCCTTCTCCCGCCGAACGTGTCACCCAGCCCGTGAGCCCGGCGATCCGACGCCTCACGGATCGGCCATTGAACTCACAGACAACCTCGTAGTCCTTACTTCGACCCGCCATGTCGATGAGAACCCAATCCATCGCGCTGCCATCCTCAGCAATCAGCCAAACCGTTACCCCTGAACGCGCCTCGAATACACGGCGAGTGTCGTCATCCCCTGTCCGGGCTACTACAAGCCCCTCGCCATGCTCCTGCACACTGATATGCACCGGCCCCTCCATCCCGGCAATCAACCGCGCGGTACGGTCAGCGTGCAAGCACTCAGACATAGCGCCCCGCAGCCTTGCGTCATCGCTCGCCGCACCGAGTCCGGTTCCGAGCACCGAGGCCACGAGCGCAAGCAGCGTGATCGCCGCAAGCGTCTCGATCAGTGTCAGGGCGCAAGATGAGGTCTGCCGATCTCGCACGGGTCAGCCGCTCCCCCGGAGGTTGATCGACGAGAGATCAGCGTTCTCGCCGTCGCCGCCGGGCTGGCCATCGGCGCCGTACGAGACGATCTCGTACGGGTGCGCCTCCGGCCCGGGGACGATGATCGTGTACGGCGCCCCCCAGGGATCCAGGATCTGATCGGGCTTGACGTAGTAGCTCGCCGCCGGCGTCGCGTGGCCATCGCTCAGGGCTGCAAGCCCCAGGCTCGCGTCCGGCCAGGTGTCGTTCTCGATGCGGTACGCCTCGACGCGCTGCACGAGCAGTCCGATCCCCGATTTGGCCAGCTCGTGCTTGCCCTTGGCGAACGCCCCAGAGAACCCGACCGCCAGTATTCCGGCGATGAGACCCAATAGCACGACGACTGCGAGCAGCTCGACGAGTGTCATACCGCGACAAGACGCCGGTCGTGTGTAAGCGACTTTCTTTGTACACAGCATATCTAAACCACCTCCTGGAGCCGGATCAGCGGGAGAATCGCGGCCATGACGACAAGGCCGACAAGCACGGCGAGCATCAGGATCATCGCGGGTTCGAGCAGAGTCACGAACCGATCGATCGCCCGGTGAGCGGACCGCTCCTGCCGCTCGGCGAGCCTCTCAAGAATCTCGGGCAACTCGCCGCTGGCCTCCCCGATCTCGATCAATCGGCGCATCTCGTCATCAAACCAGATTTCATCGTCGAGCGAACCCGCAATTGAGCCGCCACGTTCGATGCGATCGGCGGCATCGAGCAGCAGGCGGCGCAGAGCTGCGGACCCCAGCCCCGGGATGGTCGGCGCCAAGACGCGCAGGCACTCGGTGATCGGGACGCCAACGCGCGCCATCGCGGCGAGCCCGCCCATCGCCTGGGCAACCATGACCTGACGCATCACCCCGGGCGTGAGCCAAGCTGGCCAGGACGGCGTCTTCAACCCTCGAGACCGCGCAATCGGACCGGCGAGCAGAACGACTGCGGCCAGGAAAATACCGGCCATCACGAGCATCGGGCTGAACCTGACGAGACCTTGGCCTGCGCCCATGACGATGCTTGTCAGCCTCGGCGCCTGAATCCCGGCATCCGTGAGGATGCCCGTCAACTCGGGCAGCGTCTTCGTGCTCAGGAACGCGACCACACCGAGCCCGACGAGCAGCACAATCAGCGGGTACGAGAGCGCCGAGGCGATCTTGGAGGTGAGCTGGCTCGCACGCCCGTGCTTTGTTGCGAGCGACCGCAGAACACCGGACAGGTCGCCCGAATGCTGCCCGGCGGCGACCATGGCGATCTCGGCCGCGTCAAACCACGCGGGCTGCGATTTCATGGCCTCCGAGAGTGAGCCACCCGCAGACAGCGACTCGCGGACCTCTAGAAGCATCCGGCGACGCCCCCTGGCGCGCCGTGAGGGACGGCCCGTGACCGACTCGACAGCGCCGAGCAGCGGTACACCCGCGTCCAGCATGGTCGCCAGTGAGTCGTAGATCTCGCCAACAAGCGGGCGGCGCCTCGAGCGCAGGTGGCGGTTGGCTGTCGCCTGAACCGGAACAAGCCAGCCCGAAATCTGGCCCGGCGTATGTCCTCTGCGGATCGGTCGGACATCGAGCACCTGAAGACCGGCCCTGCGGAGCGAGGCCCTCACATCCGCTGCGGAAGCGCCGGCAAGCTCGCCCGCCTGCCGGGTCCCGCCGGCAGAGGGCTCCAGCGGCACAGCAACATACCGCCAGACCATCATGCCATGACCCCCCCCACGACCCCCGCAGAACTGCTCGCTTGTTCAGCCACCGAGACACGCTCGATCTCAAGCCGGGTGGTCATCCCTTGGTCGAGGAGTCGCTCGCCTTCTTGCGCCAGCGTCCGCATGCCCGAGCGCCTGGCCGCAGACCGCAACTCACTGGCTGAGGCGCCAGAACTCACGGACGCGCGTGCGTCCTCGTCCAGCACAAACAGCTCAAACAGCCCTGTCCGGCCCCTGAAGCCTGAGTCATAGCAGTCCGAGCAGCCCGCCCCGCTGCAATCCTGATGGGTCAGACGCACGAGCCGCTGCGCCAGCACCGCTGAAAGAGAGGAACCCACGAGATACGGCTCAACGCCGAGATCCGCCAGGCGGGTCACCGCGCTGATCGCGTCATTCGTGTGCAGCGTCGAGAACACGAGGTGCCCGGTGAGTGACGCTTGGATCGCGGTGCGCGCTGTTTCGGTATCGCGGATCTCTCCGACCATGATCACGTCCGGGTCCTGCCGGAGGATATGACGCAGCCCCGAGGCGAAGGTCACGCCCTTCTTGGTGTTCACCTGGGCCTGGCTGATCGCGATCCCGGCGGTCGAGAGCTCGTACTCGATCGGATCCTCGATCGTCATGACATTCAGTTCGCCGCCCGTGAGTCCTTTGGCGGCGACCCAGCGCAGCGTGGCGTAGAGCGTGGTCGTCTTGCCTGATCCGGTCGGGCCGGTGAGCAGCACGATCCCGTTGGCACGGCTCGCGGATGATCGGTACGCCCGCAGGGTCTCTTCTGGCATCCCGATCTGCTCAAGACGCGCCAGGCGCAGCCCTCGGTCGGTGTCGAGCAGGCGAATGACGACACGCTCGCCGTAGCTTGTTGGCAGCGTGCTGATCCGCAGGTCGATCGATCGCGCCGAATCTCCCTGGCCAATCGTCACGCTCGCCCGCCCGTCCTGGGGCGTGCGGCGCTCGGCGATGTCCATCTTGCCCATCACCTTGATCCGGCTCGTGAGCGGCTGGCCGAGCGAGGGAGAGAGTTCCCGGATCAGATGCAGCACGCCATCGATCCGATACCTCACGAGGACACGATCGGACAGCGGTTGTACATGCAGGTCGCTCGCCCTCGACGCCTGAGCATCAAAGAGCAACGCATCGACGAGCTTGACGACCGGCGCCTTGCCCTCGACGCTGAGCAGGTCCCGGTCAGCCTCAGCAAGGAGCCGATCGAGATCGGCCCCAACCTCCTCGCCCCCCATCTCGCCACTGTCTTCTGCCTGGGGCGCGTCCGCTTCCTCCGCGTGCCTGACATACACGTCGTCAATCAGGCGCGCAAGAAGCTCGTCAGCGACGATCTCAGTCGTGATCGCTGTCCCAAGCCGTGTGCCGGTGTTCCAGACAGCCGCAGCGCTTGTCCGCTCACTGACCAGCAGATGCTCGGTATCGCCCTCGGCGCCCGCCGAAATGATCAGGTGCAGCCGAGCAAAGTCTCGCGGGATCAGCCGCAGAAAGGTGTCTGATGGCGCAGCACACACCGCCTCCTCGTGCGGGTCCGCTGCGGCTGGAGCCGCCGTCGTCACTTGATGATCCTCGGCGCCACCTCGGGCCAGCCATCGTCTACCCCGGCCTGAAGGATCTCCTGATCGCTCACATACTTCAGATCCAGAAAGTCATGATGCCGCATGACCGACGCTCGGATGAACACATAGAACCGGGACTGGCTCGATGAGATCGACGTACTCCGGAACAAAGCTCCGATCCCTGGAAGATCACCGAGCAGCGGCACTTTGCTCACCGCCTCGGCCTCGGTGGTCAGCTCGATCCCCCCCACCGCGATCGTGTACCCGTCCGGGATGGTGGCCACGCTCGACAGGTTGTTCTGCTGGCGAGGCGGCGGCAACGAAGGATCCGCCGACTCACCCGTGAACGAACTCAATGACACGGAGTACTCGAGGACCAGGAAATCGCCTGCGGCGATCTGCGGCCGGATCGAGATGGTCGTCCCCGCATCCTGCGTACCGCCAAAGCTCGTCGTCGCCACCGTATTCGAAGCGTTCGTGCTCGCAAACGGCTCCTGCACCACCGAGTTGAACTCGCCGCTCTCGTTGTTGTTGACCAGGATCCGGGGGATCGAGAGCGAACGCCCGCCATTGACCGTCTCAAGGGCACGGATAACAGCGCTGAAGTTGCCCGGGTCGAGCACCACCGCGGTGCCTCCAGATCCGCTCCCGGGCATCGCCGCCGCATCAGATGGCAAGACCGAGCTGAGCCCGAAGAGCGACGCCAACGCAAATCTTGTCCCGGCCTCGTTGATCAGCGCCGCGAGCTCCACACCCAGATCCTGCGTCTGCCCGTCAGTCAGTGACACGAGCAGCACCTCAAGCACCACCTGTGGCTGCCGGACATCAATAATCTTGAGGAGCCCCTCCAACTGATCCAGCAAGCGAACGTGCCCCACAGCGATGAGCGTGTTCGTCCCCTCGTCCGCTGTGAGCGAGAGATCGATACCCTCCGGCCCCCGACGCTCGCTGAGCCCCTGTTCCGATCGACGCGGCTGATTGAGTCGTCCAGCCTGATCAGAAGCCGCTTGGCTGCTCTGCTGGGCGCCGGCGGCGCGCACCGCGTCATCACGCTCGAACGCGCCCGCCTCCAGCACGCCCGCATCAATAAGTCCGCGAAGCACTTCAACGACCTCCGTCACCGATCGATTCCGCACCACAAACGACCGCACCGGGCGTTGAGACTCAACAGGAGCCGCTGCCAGCCGATCAAGCACGGCCTGGACGCGCTCATGGTCGGATGGTGTCGCCGTGATGACCAGCGAACCCGTCAGTTGATCCTGAACCAGCCGCCAGCGGCCATCGGATGAGCTGGAGCCTCTGACCGTTTCTTCAATGAGGCCCGCAGTCTCCGCCAGAGCAAAGTGTGACGGCGAGTAGTGCCGCGTCTCGACGGGCTCGAGCTGATCCAACGCCCTGATCAGCGTCTCCCAGCCGTCCAGCCCACGCTCAGGGGCAATGACAAGCACCGACTTCCCATCGGGCAACGCCACAAACTCGCCCGGAGTGTCAGGTCCGCCAACGAGCTTTCGCTTGGCGGCGACCTGCGTGACCAACGCGATCGCCCGCTCCGGGGCGAGATGTTCGAGCTTGAGTGTGCGAGAGGCCGAGGTCTCTGATGCGGAATCGAGCCGCCCCAGCAACACACGGATCTGGCGGAGACGCGGCGTCAGATCACTGACCAAGAGTGTTCGCTGATCCAGACGCTCAATCGATCCAGCCCGCGAGATCAGCTTTCGCAGCGGACCCTCGATCTCCTCGGCGCCCGTGGACTGGGGCGTTAGCAGCACACGCTGGAATCCCGCCTCAACTTGGGGCGCGTCTCCAAGCTCGATCCTGGCCCGGTCCTTGGCCTCCGAGAGCGGCGCCACCGCCAATGTGTCACGATCATCTGATCGGATCGTCGTGAGGTTGTGGGCTTGGAGCTGCTCGTTGACCAGCCGCCACAACTCATCGCCCGAGATGCCCTCGTCCACACGGATCGTCACCTCTGCCCGGAGCGCCTGGACGTCGTACGACACGGACAGCCCGAGCTGCGCAGCCGCAAGATCGACAAGGCGAGACAGCGGGACTCGACCATTGAGGACGACGTGTGCGGCTGGCTCATCACCGGCTGGCTGGACAGCGGCGCTGCGAGGCGTGCTCAACGCCAAACATGCCGCGATCAACACCAAGGGGACTGGCAGCAATCCTTTGCAGCCCATGCGCGGTAGCCTCCGTCCTTGCCGAGGCTCACATACTCGCTGAATGGGTGTCCGGTTGACACAACCGACAGGTAGCCCACCGCATCCTGATCTACGACTGGAATCCGCTGTTCACGAGCGCTCTCACCAGGGCGTGGGCAATGTCCCGCTCGAGTCATCTGAAGAATCGCCCAAGGCAGCGGGCACCGTTCAATGCGATGAGCGTCTCGGGGGGCTGTTCCGCTCCTACCGTCGCGCCGCCTGGGCAGCTTTTCTTGTTCGCCAAACCGAGCTGATTGAAACGCGACCATGCGCCATCGGTCTACGTCCGGTTCACCGAACCATCACTTGGCCCCTCTCATTGCCGAGCGCCCACGGGTTTTTCCCGGTGTCGCATCGCACTTGCACGCGGCTGAATATTTGGATCCCACGCCATTCACATTCAAATCAATGCAAGCAAAGTCGCAACCGTCAGAACAATGGTCAATAAAGCAATCGCGATAAGTGCCCATATAAGTCGAACAAGAACTGGCCGATCCTCTTTAAACCAATACAATCGATCGCCACCGCCGCCGCGTGTCTCGCGCTCGTGTTTCACACAGACAACTCCTTGTTAAGTAAATCAATCTTCTGATTTTCTTTTTCAATTGCAACAACTACTACGCCATGAATAATTTTCATATTCATTCTAGAGGAACTGTAGCAAACTCTATCTTCCGAGCAAGGCTGGATCCGTTAATGTTGGCTGCGAGGGACCGACCGGAGGCGTGGCTGGCGACGCCCCAAGCATGTTTAGTACATTCATACAATCACACAACTGTTGCGTAGGCAATACACTCCCTTGCGAAATGGCGTTCTGGAGACCCCAGACGGCCGTCTCCAGCAGTACCTCGCCTGCTTTTTGACCTATGACGGCACCCACAGGGCCACCTGTAAAGAAGCCCGCAACGGCACCCCCGAGCTTCCCACCATAGGGCGCAATCGTAGCATCAACTACCGACAATGCCGCGAAGAATCCCGCTTTTCCAAGTTTGCCTTGGCATGCAAGTTCGAGTGCAGTTACATAGTTTAGTGCCGCATCCAATGCCTCTAATCCCGGAGGACTCAGGAACTCATCTCCGGCAAAGACAATCAAAGTAATACATCCATAACCAGGTATGCTAGTGACGCTTGAAAGCAGCGAGCACGCTTTGTTCTTAAATGCAGCCGCTGCTACCGCTGCTTGCGAAATTCGTGGAACAGCCTCTGTATAGAATTGATTAATCAGATAATTGGCAGCGGCTTCGGCTGGCGCAACCAAGAATACAGGCGAAAGGCCGTCAGGGTCAAGGTAGACAGCGGGCGACGACAACGCATAGACATATAAACCCATCCCAGAGCCATACCCGTCTGGATCCCTCTGCATCCACCGCCCCAGCCCCGGTGAGTAATGCCTGAATCGCACACAGTACAACCCCGCCTCCAGATCCCCCCAGTACCCGGCGTACCCCACCGAGTTGTCGCTCGCCACCGACGCTCGCTCGGGGTCACCCACCCAGTTCCCCGGCATCGCCAGATCGTACCCCGCGCTGATCCGACCGCTCATCTCCACGATGTCCGAGAAATCCAGTGACCCGTCGTGCGTCAGGTCCGCGTCGGCGATGTACACGCTGTTTGTGATCGCTGTTTGCAGCAGCACCAGGTCCGCCACCGTCAGCACCGAATCCCCGTCCAGATCACCCGCGTACCGGTGCACCGTCTCCCCCGCAGCGTCCTCCCCGTACGGCGTGTAGTCCAGGTACTCGATCACCGACCCCGAGTCGTCCACGATGCCGCGCACGCTGAAGAGCGCATCGATCAGGTACCGATACAGCGATTCGAACTCCACGCCGTCGCCGTCCGTATCCACGCGGCGCGCTACCGCGTCGTCGATGTACCGTGTCCCCCAGACCTGCTGGGCGCGCCGGTCGATGTCCGCAGGGTCCCCCGCGTTCAGCGAGGCGCCCGTCCCGTCCTCGTCGATGTGCTCTTCGAGCACCTGCCATCCCGCAGAGTAGAAGTACCGGCGTTCCTCGTTCACGCCGTCGTAACTCCCCTTGGTCGTGTCGTACCGGCGGATCGTCCGCCATCCCAGACCGTTGTACTCGTACTCGCCGATCGTGTTCAGCTCTGTCGGGCTCTGGTACTCGATCTTCACCAAGCGGTTCCAGGCGTCGTAGGTGTACTTGTAGCCGCTGGTTGTCCCCGCCCGTAGCTCACGACGCAGGTTCCCAGACTCATCGAAGTGATGCGCCGATGATTGAGTGCTCGGCGAGGTCTGCGGCTGGAAGGTCGTCAGCTCGTTGGCCATGTTGTGGGTGCGGATCTCCTCTTCGCCGTTGTCCGGCCCGAAGCCCAGCGGGAACGCCGTGTCGTCCTGGTCCCGGTCAAACTCGTCCCAGTTGCCAAGGATGTCCAGATCCCACGCCTCGGAGCCAGGCTCCAGCGACCACTTGGTCTCGCGCGTCGCCTGGTTGAGACCAGCCCAGCCATCGCGGTCTGTTTCCGTTCCCGTGAACTCACCCCGGTACGCGGTCTTCAGACGGTCCAGCTCGTCGTAGTCGTACCACCAGTCACGATCAGGGAAGGCCGGGTTCGGACGGTTGTCGTAGTCGAGCAATCGATTCGAGGTGCGGTCATAGGCGTACGCCCGCGACACCAGCGGGTCCGCCGGATTGGTCGCGTTCGTAAAGTTGTTGTTGACCCACATCTGGTTGATGATGCGCCCGTACCGGTCGAGGCCCGCGTACACCCCAGGCGTCTCGATGCGATCGGCGCCGCGGATGAGTTCGAGCCGAACGTCCTCGCCGATGACGTACCGAACCCGGGGCGTCATTCCTCGTCCTGCATACGAGTACGCCACATATGTATCCCCAAGCGTGTACACACCTGGCGTCGGTTCATCCGTGATCTCTTCCAGCTTCGAGACCCGGCTGATCCGATCACCCACCCCATTGGGCGCATAGGTGATGTGCAGTGTCGGGTCAGTTGTCGCGGTTTGGTCCGACGGGTACCGAATGGTCTCGACGCGACTGTGATTGCCCGTCACGGCGCCGGAGAGTATTGACTTATTGCTATAGGTGTAGTCCACGGCCGCCTCCGGCAGTGTTGGCCACGGATCGGAGGTCACATCGCCCTCGGGGTGCTGCCGCACCTCGCCGATCTGGTGCAGCGGCGTGTAGCCGAACCCCACCGCGTTCTGGACGGTTCCTGAGCCCACGGCATCATTGTCATACGAGCGAACGGCGCTGAGGTTCCCGTGGCCGTCGTACGATGCTGAGATCCGCATGACCGTCGTATCGACGGTGTAGGTCAGGGTGTTGTCCGTCGAGGTCACACGGTCGTGGACCACCCGCCCGAACCCGTCACGCTCGTAGACGTGGGTCGTTGCCATCTGGTCCTGCATTCCGATGAGCTCACCCTGCATGTTGTACGCATAGATAACGGAGTAGGCGCCGCTGTCGCTGGCGTCGCCCGTCGTCTCGTCGGGATACCGCACCTTCGCCAGCAGGCGGCTTGATGAGATGTGCGAATCCAGATCACCCGAGGGGGTCGCTGGAGTCGTCGTCCCGTAGACGTACTCCGTCTCTTGGACCTTGTCCGCCGTCGTCCCGTCGCTGACGTGCGCCACCCGCTTGACCACGTTGGACAGACCGTCATAGGCAAAGCTCGTGATCCGGTCAGTGTCGCTCGGGGGCGTAGCGCTCCAACCCACGCTCCAGCGCCCGTCCGTGCTGTTCCAGGTGATGTCCGTGTCCGGGTCAACAGCTCCCGACGCGGCCTCGATGACCGCAACCCGGCGTGAGAGATCGTCGTACTTGGTCTCCGTGCGCGACCCCTCGGGGTCGATCGACGCGATCACACGCCCTCGCTCATCGAACTCGACCGACTCGATTAACGCAACTAAGTTTGTGCCACGATCCGTGTCGTACGGGGCCGTCGGGGCCGAGCCGCTCGAATCAAAGACGTTCGAGGCCGTGTTCGTCCCGAAGTTGAGCGTTTCGGTCAGCCGCCCGGCGTCGTCGTACGCCATGCCCGTGTACGTCTGGAACGCCTTGTCCGAGGCCGTTCCAGAGTCGAGCTTCCCGAGACCCGAGAAATCGTGCCGACGCTGATACACCGAGACGAGCTCGAGCAACCCCGTATCAATCCCTGCCTCCACCTCATAGTTGTACCTGACCTGCTCGATGATGAAATCGGTTGACACATCCACCGCGTCGGCATGGTTGCCAGCGACGCCGGGGACAACGTCGTCCTTGCGATCCGTAACCCGAGCGAAATTCACCCGACTGTGCGGGTCGTACGTCGTCTTCGTCGCCGGCCCGTTCGGCGCCCAGAGCGCAATCTGCCGCCCACGATCGTCATACCAGCGGTTCGTCTCCAGGAAACTCGTTGAACCTGATGTGGGATCAATCGCGATCCGCTCCTCGTAGAGCAGCCCGCGGTGGCTATAGCTCGACTCGCGGTAGGTGCTGATGCTCGCCACCCCAACCGCCGGGGTGTACGGCGTGCCCGCACCCCACGACGAGGTCCACGACGCCTGGGCAATCACCCTGTTCTGGTCGTCGTAGGTGAACGTCTGGTGCGGCGCCTCAGGATTTTCCACCCCAATGAGCCGGTCGCGGAAGTCGTACCACCGCTTATTCGTTCGTGTCTGAGTCCCCGCCTCATCAACATACCAGCGCTCAAAGGTCAGATTACTGTTGCCCACGCCCTGCGTAGCGTCCTGGTCGCTGTCGTAAGTGAAGTCCGCGACCAGACGCTCAGGCCCGTTCCCGCTGCCCCGGCTCGAATAGATGGCGACCACCCGATCCCGGATGTCATAGACCTGCCGGGCCTCCCCGCCGAGCGGGTCGGTCGTTTTGGTCCGCCGCCCAAGCCCGTCGTACTCGAACTGGGTCTCGTAGGAGTCATCACCGAGTACGTCGTGCCAGACCTTGGCCGACTCGACAATACCTGCGATCGAGATGCCTGCGGTGGTCCGCGCCACCTCGGCGCCCAGGGCGTAGGAGGGCTCAGGTCCGTTCACCGGCTGCCAGGGCGTACCCGATAGCAGATACTCGCTCTGTCTGATCGACCGCCCGGCGGCGTCGAGCCAGGTGATCTGCGCGGGACCATCGTATGTGTTTGAGCCGGAAGCCAGCTTGTGCGGCAGGCTCGTCCTGGCCATGTGCGGCACGCCCCGGGTCACCGTTGGAATCGCCGTGTCCGCCCACCGCACCTCGCGCTTGGCGTAGCGCGTCACGCCCGCCGTGTTTGTTGAAGCAATCAACCGCCCGAGATCGTCGTACTCCATCTCCCGCACCATCGGGAAAGTCCCCGCTGGCCGTGCCCAGGTCAGCGATCCCGGCAGTCCCGGGAAGTTGCTCGTAGTCGGCGCAGGCTCGCCTGCTGACTGATCCCCCGACGCGGCATTCGAAACCACCTTGATCAGGCGGCCCGTGAACGGCTCGTACTCGCGGTACTCGTTGACCCCGTCCGCCAGCTTGGCCCAGCGCAGGCGCCCGCGCGCGTCGTACAGCTCGTAGGTCACCACCTCGGTCGTTGACCCAACCCCCGGCCCGTTGTGGCTCGCCTTGTCCCCGTCGATCCGCCGGGTGACCACCGACGGGCGAAACTTCGCCGCATCGTGGAAGTCGAAACCAGCACTCCGCACGGTGTCGTTGTCAGACAACTGTGTTGACTTCGTGATCAGATCCGGTCGGGTCGTATCGACGCGCTCGTACTGTGTCGTGCGAACAATGGCGCCGCTCAGCCCCTCGGAGACACCCACCGCTTCCAGTCAGCTCTCGTTCTCGGAGCCCACCTCATCGAAATACTCGAACCGGTGAACCAGACCTTCGCTTGCCTTGATCGAGACATCCGCCCAGGCGCGCAGGCCCCCGTTGACCCAAGGGCTGTCCTCGAGTGGGGTGTAGCTCGATGACGCGGGTGTCGAACGCGCCGTCTTCGTCTTGTACAGCATGCTCGCGGAGCTGAGCATCGCGTACTCGTGGACGGTCGCCCAGATCTCGCTCGGGCTGGCCAGCACCACATCCGCTGGCGTGCTCGCCGCCGCAGCTTCTGCGACCGCGTATGCCCGCCTATAGGCGGCGCCACCGTCCCCATCAATTCGCACAAAATCGTGGAAATGAATCCGGTACGGGTCGTACGAACCATTGTTCGAGACCGACTCAAGGATCTGGCACGTCAATCCTGGCTTGGGAAGACCGGCGCCGTTCCAAGTATACTCGAAGTAATTATAATCAAAACGCTGGCCCTGGCCGGATCCGCCGCCGCACCCGCACCCGCCCATGGTCATCTGCACCGAGACGCGGCCATCGTTGTCCCCCGTGCTGTAGTACCCCACCAGCTTCGCCGAGAGATCCCACACAGTCGTCCAGTGCGATGAAGCCGGGAAATCGGTGTCAGTCCCCGCTGCCGTGTCGATCGGAAGGCCTCGAAGCAGCTTGGCCGCGTCCGTCACCGTTGTAAACGGCGTCGTCGCAGCGCCCAGCACGTCCGCGTAGAACTCCACCTGCTCCGGGCTGAACACCGCCAGCAACTGGTGGTCTTTCCCGCTGAGAATCGTCCCGTCGATCGTGAGCCCAAACGGCTCCTCGTGGTACCGATACTGCCACACCTTGCGGTGGAACGGATCGCTTGTGTCCGCGTAGTTGTAATCGACGAGCGTTGAGACGATCACCTCGCAAAGATCACCGTCCGTGCCGAAGTCATTGTCGAACACCACCGTCTCGTCGACGGTCCCGTTGCCGTCGTGGTCGATCGAGTAGCCGCCGCCAACGAAGTACCGGTATTCGGCCTTCTGCGTCGTGAACCAGCCGCCCTGGCCATCAGGTCTCTTGACCTCGATGATCTGCGGACGCGCAAAGACATGGTCATTGACCGCGATCCCGCTGCTGCTCCATGCGTGCCATGTGAACACGAGCCTGGCTTCCTCGACGCCCGTGGGGTCCTTGAACGAGATCTGCTGAAGTCTTCGCCGTGTCCGCACGCCCTGCTCCATAGGGTCGTCGCTCGTGATGTCCCCGTAGATGTAGAGACGAAGGTTCCCGTACGGATCTCGCTCCTCGGTCACGACTGCGTAGAGCTCGTCCTCTCCGAAGAGTGTGTACGCCCCGTCTGGTTGCTGCCAGATGTAGCCCACATCGAGGCCGTATGTGACCGTATCTTTGCTTTGTCCGGACGCCTGCCAGAAAATCGGACCCGCCTTCTCGAACACACGGTACGAGCGAAGCGGTGTACCCGTGATATAGAGCTTCTCAACGTCCCCGCCTCTGCCTGTGATCCGTTTCGTTGTGCTCAAAAGCCAGTTAGCGCCCACCTCGCCCGAGGCGACGTTCAGCGGCACGTTCTCGGCTGGGACAAAGAACGCATCTGGATTACTGACGTACTCACGCGTAAGCGAAAAATCATCACCCGTCAGCGCGATGCGAAGATCTACCGCGCGCTCAATCTTATTTCCCGTCAAGAGCGACACCGGCTGATCACTCTCCTCATCGCAAGCATCATCGCCGTCGCAGTCGCTGCCATTTTCTGGGTCCGGACACTCCGTAGGTTCAGAGCTGCAAGGGTCTGGATATCCCTCATCCGCCTCGACGCATTCACCGCCCGACACGGTGATGGTGACCGTTGTGTCGTCACATGTGGACGATCCACCGCCGCAGTCGCCCTCGATCTCACCACACATGTTGATCGGAGTTGCACCACACTCCGCCACATATGACCATGTCCAGTACCAACGATTGTTGCCCAGATACTTCACAGAGAAGCTTGCGTCGGTGCATCCGTCTTCTTCCGGACCCGACAGGCCGATACACGGATTGTCAGCCTCGTATGTGGCCTGACCCCCTCGTGACCCTGACAGGTCGGTGCACCCCTGGAAGGTCCCATTGACCCGCTCATACTGATCCCCTTGGGTGCATGTCGCTGTGAAATCAAAGTCAAACTCGATCGTGATTGGAGAGGGCAACTCATCCGCTGCGCAAATACACGACTCCGTGTCTGGAGCTGATCCCGAAGGAGCGCCCGTGCAGTCGTCTCTCTTCCACGTCGTGCAGATGCCTTGGGCAGAAACAACACTTGGCGTCAACATGAGGCCCGCGACAGCCAGCGATATCGAGGCAAGAAAGGGTGATTTTGCAATCACCGCACGGGCTCGCAAACCATATCTCATAGCTGACCTCTATCTTTTGCCAATGACAACGAATGACTAATCCGCGCTTCGCACACCACGGGTACCGCTAGCAACTCACACCGCAGTTCCCAGATATCGCTTCACGAGAATACGCCCTCACCCAGTTCTACAAGGGCATTGCGGCACCTCTCCACCAGCTTTCCACAAGCTACCAACGGTCTGCCGCTACTTCTATCCCGTGTCGCCTGGGTGCTCGAAATCCGTAAACTCCCAGTAGACCTGACGCCTACAGACTCGAAAGCGAGAGCGAACATGCTGACTCAGAATCGAATTTTCAAGTTGGCAATACCTAGCTTGCTCTTCGTCTGCATGTCCGCGCCCTGCGCACGAGCAGGCGAACAAGCGACCATCGACGACACGGTCCTGCTCGGGCTCGCCCCGGAGGTGCTTGCCACACTCGGGGTTGATGGCATCGAGACGCTCACCGTGCTCGATCGTGTCTCTGCGCGGCAGACCCAGATCGATCAGCTCACCGCACTCCGCACTTCGATTACCGATCACAAGCGTGATCTCCGCGATGCCCAGGTCACGGCGCGTTCGGCGGCATCCGCATCTGAACTGAGCCAGGCGGAAGCGCAGATTTCGGCTGCTCAGGCTGCGATCACCTCAGCGACAGCCCAGGCGGAAGCGCTTGAAGCAACACTCATCGGTGAGATTCTCCTCGATGTCGCTGAACCCGACTGGGCTGCGACCATCTACTCTGCGGAGGGTGTTGGCGCCCTCCTCCCCGCCGAGTATCGCCTGCTGGAGTTGAACGACCAGGACGCTGCGGCGTTGCTCGGCGCCCTCGGGCGCGAACGCTCGGCCCAGGCGAGCGGATCCTCCCTCGACACCGAGACCACAGCCCTGCTCGCAAGCTACCGCTCTGACTCGGACGTTTCCCAGGCCATCGCGTGGAGGAACAACCTCACGCTGGGTGTGGAGGCGGCGTTCGCCTCGTACGTCAACCAGCCCTGAGCAGCGACAGCAACTTCTGACGATCGCCAACCTGTACAGCCGCCCAGCGGTATTCCTGCCGCTGGACGATGTGCTCAGAGAGAGCCTCACACGCTACGACACGGAACGCTCCCCGGACGGCGCCACGACAGCCTCGCCCGGCTCGCAGGGGATCCAGCGTCCGCTGTGCTCATAGAGCACGCCGCCCCGGAACACCCACCGCCAGCGTTCGAAGTCCTCGCCGATCAGGTCGATGTACGAGCCGTCGGCGACGAAGGGGGCGATGATCGCGAGTGTCTTCTCTTGGTCGTAGTACTTCTGGCCGCAGAAGAATACACCCGTGATGTCGCCGGTCTCTGGGTTTACGTCCAGGTCCCAGCCGTCGTCCTGGAGGACGCTTTCGAGCGTTGCGGCGGGTCCGAAAGCGGCGATCTGCGCCTCAATTAGCGCCCGCGTGGCCGCTGCCTTGCCGGCGCCAGCGATCCTGAATCTGTTGTCAATCTGATCCATGCCGTATCCCATTGTTGTGCTCCTGTGTTTTGGTCGCGCTCACGCGGCGCTGCGGGTTTCCCTTCGCAAGACGTGAGGGAGACCCGCCGCGCTGTGTGGGCAGCAGGGGCACGGGACTGGGTGAGGGTGGATCGCGGGATGCGGTTGGTCATGAATCTCCGTCCTGGCACAGGCCGATGATCTGGGCATGAGACCGTTCACGCTGCTCGTGCTCGTAGCTTGCAAGCGCGCTGTCCCACCGGTCGCGAGTCCAGCCCTTGGACCTCTGAGCGATGCGGTACGGGTCGTCGATGCGGTGCTGTCTGGCCACCCGGATGCAGATGAGCACGGTCCGGTGATCCTCGCTGAGGTCCGTATCCCCAGCAGAGTCCGACCGGTCGGAACTCTCCCCACGCCTTCGCGGTTGCGGGTTTCCGTACAGGTGCTCTTTGAGCCTGCGGGCGGCGCCCTCCTCGTCCGAGTGCGTGATGAACTCGGTCTTGCGCTTGCTCAGCAGCCAGTAGAACAGCGTCCCGGCCCTGAGCCCACGGCGCCTGGCCCGCTCGGCCAGCGCGACGAACTCGAACCTCCCCGCCTCGCCCCTGCTGACCATGCCAAGCTCTGCGGCCTGCTTGTGCAGCTCAAGCAGCCTGGCGGTGTCACCGAGATCCTCGGCTCGGATGCTGCGGATGTTCGGCGGAGCGAGCGCTTGCTTGCCTTTCTTCCTTCCTCTCGAATCAGATTGAAAACAATCACCAGACGGTCCTGCCCGCTTGGGGGCGGAGCTTCTGGTGTGTAGATTCCCCGAAGGGGAAGAAGAGCTGTCAAGATCAGGGCTGGCGGATTCGCCTGAAGAAACACCGGAGGGGCTGGCGGATTCGCCTGCATTGTCGTTGGCCTCCCCTGCCCCGCTCTCGGCGCTCTGAGGCGCCCAGCCGGTGTTGATGTGGTCGTGGGCGCCGTAGCGGTTGAGGAGCCACTGCGGGGCGACGATGGGCACGAGCCAGCCGAGCTCGATAAGCCGGGCGCGTCCGTCGGTGACGGTGCGCTCGCTCACGCCGAAGACCCGGACGATCCAATCGCGCTTGGTGCGCCCGTCGGTCCTGTACGCGCCTTCGCTCTTGTGCCAGAACAGCGATCGGATGAGCGCAGCCAGGACCACGGCGGTCATGCCGGTTGTGAACCCCCCCGCCAATGCCCGGAGAACCCGCCTCGGAACCGGGACCGACCGATTCTTGTGCGGGAGCTGGTTGAACATCTCCCAAAACCCCTCGACATCATCAAGCGCAAGCTGCTCGATCGAGGTAGCGAACTCGATGGTGTGATCGGAGATATGGACCAGACCGAGCCGTCCGAGCCGTTTCACGTCGGACGTGAGCGCTGCGCCAGCGGTCTTGGACCCCCTACCCCCGATGAGCGTCTTGATCTCGTCGAGGCCATAGAGCGGCTTCCTCTTGGCTTCACGGGGGGTGTCGGGCAGCGCGGTGTAGCGGCGGCGTTCGAGCATCTCGTGGGCCGCGAACCACACCCTGAGCTGGCGTTTGGTGATGTGGCGTGCGCTGTAGCACCACCACGCCATCGCGATCTGGCGCCCCGTGATCCTTCGGAACCTGCCTTCAATCTTCTCGGTCCAGATCCCCTTGCGTATCTCCTCGGGTGGGCGCCGCGTTGCGGCGCGTGCGGGTGTTGCCATGTGTGCTCTCCTCTCCTGCGCAGGCACAGCGAAGCCGTTGGCCGAATCCACAGGGGATTGACGCTCTGATCGGATCGCGGTATCTTCGGGGTGTCACACGAAGATCGTCGCGACCTTGGATGACCGCCCTTCCCTCGGGCGGTCATTTTCATTCCGGGCTTGCTGCGTCCTGCGCCTCCGTGTGTGGGTTTCCTGCCCCGCCTCGTGAACCGGGCCGGGTGTGCAGCGCCCGCGATTGCAGGCATGTCCACGATGAGGTGAGTCGCGTACGCCCGTCAAGGCGCCGTGCGCCGTGCGGTTTCCCTCAAAGAGGCGCACAAAGCCAGTTTCCATCCGGGCCTCATCAAGCGGGACCAAACGACCGGACCCGATCGATCGGCCCCACACAAACGGGGCCAGACGATCGGACCCGGACCTGTGGATGACTGCAGAGCGACCGTTGACAGTTCAGTTTCAACCGTGCCAGAGTGAGAATGGGTCCGAACAACCGGTCCCGGAGGATCGGGGACGAACGTCTGGTCCTGAACAACCGGGACCGTTCAACCGGACCCGAACAACCGGCCCCAATCGAGCAGGGCCTGAACAACACAAAGCTGTGGAGAACATCAACATGGACGAACGAAGACAGACCACCGTCATCGCGGTGGGGAATCAGAAGGGCGGGGTGGGCAAGACCACCACCACCATCAACTTGGCCGCGGCGCTCGGCGCCCTGGGCAAACAGTCGCTCATCATCGACCTGGACGGCAACCGGGGGGCGACCCGCAGCCTCGGCGTCCCGCCCGAGAGCTACCGGGGGACCTACGAGGTTCTGCTCGGCGACGAGGACCCGGTCGCGGTAGCGCTGGAGACCGACGCGGAGGAGGGGATCGAGCTGCCCCCGGGCGTGGCGCTGATCCCCGCCAGCCGCGACCTCGAGCGAGTGGACGGGGAGCTGATCAAGGTCCACCGGCTCACGGACTACCGAGACTGCCTGCGGCGGCCCATCGAGAAGCTCGTCGCCACCGGGCGCTGGGACTATGTGTTCCTGGACACGGCCCCGAACATCAACACCCCCACGGCGGCGGCGTACCGGGTGGCGGAGTGGTTCATCCTGACGGCGACGCCCGAGCGGCTGGCGATCGAGGGGCTCAACGACGCGATGAGCGACATCGATACCGTCCGCAGGTACAACAACCCCGATCTCAAGCTGCTGGGCGTGGCGCTGTCGTGCGTGAACCGCCGGACGCTGCTGGCCAAGAGGATCCTGGGCTGGGTGGAGGAGACCTTCGCCGAAGCGGGCGAGTTCGGCGACTTCAAGACCCGGATCAGCACCTCGGTCGCGGTGCCCGAGGCCCAGGACTCGGGCAAGTCGGTCTTCCAGACCGAGCCCGACCATAAAGTCACCGAGGAGTACCGCCAGCTCGCGCGGGAGTTTCTAGAGCGGCTGGACATCGCCGAGGGCATGCGGAACCCGAAGGCGAGCAAGAAGGGCAGGGGAGTCCTCAAGAAGCCGAGATCACGACGGAAGGGGGTCGCTCATGGCAAGGCGGCGTGACAGACCGACCGTCAACCCGCTGCTCAAGGACCAGGTGGCCGCGATCGTTGGACCGGTGGAGAGGCCGTCTCAGAGCGACCGAGAACGAACACCGCCGAAGGGCGGGGCAGGGGATCCGGCTCCGCCGCGCAGCGCTGGACGGGGGCGATCCGCGAGGAAGCGGGAGCAGGGGGTCCACATCAAGGCGAGGTTCACTCGGAGCGAGGCGGATGAGGTCGAGCGGTTTGCGCGCACGCTGTCGTCGTACCTGGGCACGACGGTCATGGGGAGTGAGGTGACGCGGGCGCTGTGGGCGCTGGCGATCCGCTCGCAGGACGAGCTGGCGGATCTCACGGGCAAGGCGCCGAGGATGGACCGGCCGTCCTACGGCGACCGGATGGCCATGGCGCAGTACGAGGACGCGATCGCGGACTTCCTGCTGCTGGCGCTCAAGCAGACGCCGAGGAGCTAGCGATCGGTCCCGGTCGATTGGGACCGATTGATCGGGTCCAATCACGAGGGCGCCTGAAGACCAGACCGCACTCCAACCAGCAACTGCGTCAGAATACCCCTCAGCGGTGTTTCTCCGCCGAGGGGCTTGTGTTTGGGTTATTCCTTGGGCTTGGGCTGGGTCGTCCCAGCCTTGTCTCCCACCTGCTTGGTCTCCGTTTTGGGCTTGGTCTGGATCGGCTTCTTCGGGCTGCCACCGTTGGTCATGTCTGCGCACTCCATATCTGGGCCGAGCAGGGATTCCGCTCGGCGGTAGTACAACTCCAAGGCACTCCGGGACCCGGCAAACAAGACCGCTGTCACAGCGATCACAGACGCGTCAATCCAGCCGAGACCGCTCCCGATCTCCGGCGACGAAACCCTCCAGACGAGGGCGGTGAAGAGAAGGGCAACCGCTGAGTTGCCGTAGAACTGGTAGTAGCGGTAGTGGTTCTCGATGATCCAGGTGTAGCCGTCGATGCGCTCGTGCAGCGGGCGATCAGACCACCGAGGTCGAACGAGCCCCGTCGCGTGGTGGATCGTGTCCACCACGAGCCATCGGACAGCGCTGGCCGTCATGCCAAGCCCGACGGAGGCGATGGTGACGTACAGGAAGCCGCCAACGGTCGGCCCCGCCTGGGTCGCTGAACCGGAGAGCCAGTCAGCCACGCGGCCGTCCACGAACCCGACGCCCCAGAGGACGATGAATCCTGGGATGACGTAGGCGATCAACAGCCCGAAGTTCCGCCCGATCAAGTCCTGCACTGCGCTCTGCTCAGCCCTCCTTCCCGCCTGGATGGCGATGGAGAGCAGCGTAGCGACTACAACGTTTTCTTGTCAAGGGGAATCCGGGGGACAGTGCTCAAATGGGAGCACGGGCCGTCCACCACCGCGACTACGCGCCGATCCCGGATCTGCTCCGGCAGATGCGGGAGGAGGCGGGCCTCACGCAGCGTGAGCTGGCCGAGAAGCTGCTGAGGGTGCAGCAGTCGATCTCGACTTCCGAGTCGGGGAGCCGGAGGGTCGATGTGGGTGAGTTCTGTCGGTGGGCGGAGGCGTGCGGTATCTCACCGGGTGAGGCACTGGACCAATACCTCATGAGGCGCCCGAAGCGACCCAAACGACCCTAGCAGCCCACACCAGCCGGGGGTCTATCCCCTTGATGCTCGGCGATGCCGGAGACAGCGATTGACCCCCCAAGAGAGTTTTTCCCGATCAACGCTCCTGACTTCGCCACCGCTTCACGATCGCATCTACGTCAAGGTCCGTTGGGCCGGTTTTCCACATATTGTAAAAGTCCACGTCATCGCTATTGGGGGAGGGGTTCGGCTTGTCGAACTGCAACCGAGTCGGGAGCGGGACGGCCTCGCCTAATACCAGCGCTTCACCCCGGCCCAAGCCCGCGAGCACGCTGATCAAGTCACCTTCGCTCTCGGGAACGAGACTGCGGACATAGGCTTGATCGTTGGGGTTCGTGATCCGCAGACAGATGAATGTGCCGCACTGCGCGAGCACCGTTTCGGATACCTCGTGCGGTCTCTGGCTAACCACAGCAAGCCCGACGCCATATTTGCGCCCTTCCTTGGCGATGCGCTCCATCGACTTCCTCGCGCCAGCAAACTGGCTCTCGGCGGCACGCGGGATGTACGCATGGGCCTCCTCGCATATGAGCAGGATGGGAAACTCCCGGTACTTGGGGTTCCAATAGTTGAATTCGAACGCCAAGCGACCGATCTGCGCCGCTACGGTAGGACGAACGTCGAACGGTACTGAGGAAAGGTCAATTACAGTAACCGCCGCTTTTTGAGTGCCAAGCCCGACGAAGTCGCGCAGCATGACGGAGAGCGACGCCGAGGTGTTTCGTTTTTGCGGCTTCAGCAAGAAGTCATATCGCGAGTCATTCAGCTTGCTTTCGATCCGCATGAGGAAGCGATCAAAGTTTCCGAACATCGGACCCTGCCGATTGCCAACCCGCTCAATATTCTTGGCTTTGACCTTGGCGATCAATTCGTCCAACGAAAAATAAATTGGGGTATCCACCGTGACCCGAGAGAGTCCAAGTGGGGGCATGGCCGTGGTGTTTTCTTTCTGACGACCTTCAAACAGAGAGTCGCGGAAGAATGCAGTCTGATTGGTGGCTTCCCGCTCGCTGTGTTCGATCAGCAAATCGCACAGCTCCGCGTAGGTCATCAGCCAATACGGAATCTCCAACTCTCTCGCATCCACATGGCGGACGATCTTGTCCGCGAATGCGTAGTGGCGACTGCCATCCTCACGCTTCCAGCAATACTCCCCGTGCAAATCCAGGATGATGATGTGGGCGCGGGGCATGACCGCGACCGTGCGTTGCACCAAAGAGGCGACGGTCCACGACTTGCCCGACCCCGTTTGTCCGAGAATGGCAAAGTGTCGCCCGAACAGGTTCGACGGGTCGAGGCAAACCTTGAGCGACGGATGTGTCGCCACGGTCCCGACCGAGAAACCCTTCGACTGGTATCGCTCAAACATCTTGGCGATGTCCGCTGTGCCGATCGCGTGGACTTCGGCACCCGTGGTCGGGTACCGCCCAACTCCACGGGTGAATTGACCGTCTGGGTCGATGGACCCGATCGGTGTGAGCCGCGCCATCCGCTTGGCGAATGGCAATCTCGCTTTCTCACCTGTCGGAGTCTCAATTGAGGCACCGAGAAGGGCCTCCTGCTCGGTCATGCGTGTCACGATCGCGATGATGTTGATGTCGTGCTGTCTTATGGCGACGTAAGAGCCTATCTGCCCAACCAAGATGTCTTCGCCCGCAATCGTGACGACGGGCGACGCGCCCTGCTCGTCCTCGGCAAGCGTTGCGGTAAGCAGGCCGCCTTGTACGTCCACAATGTGTCCAATGACGGATTCGTTGGCAGTAGGCATGAGCTACACCTTGATAGCAAGTTGTTCGAACTTCCAAAGGTCCGCGTGACCGGGTCCCGTTGTGCTCTCAATCGCGCAACGATTCTCCGTGATGACGAGCGTGTTCGCCTTAGCACTCCAACGTGCCCAGGCAGAGTCTGACAGCGCCCTGGCAAAAATCAGAAGCCGGAAGTCCGGGCGCTCCAAGGCTGAGTCAATTACGTCATTAACGTGCTCGTCCAAGAACCCGTATCCGGCGGCAACGAGTCGCATCAGCGGCTTTGCATCATGACTCATCGCTCCGCGAAAGGCCGTCCAAATCGGCGAGTACGCTGGCCGGACTACCTCGGAGACCTTTCGCCGCTGCGGGGGGATCATCAGCCGGACCACTCCCGATGGCAACGCGCCGCCAAAGGCGCACCGCCGTACGCCTCGCGTCGGGCAGTCATACCAACCCATTGACCCATGCAGTTTGTAAAGGTGGATCGGAGTGCCCGCTGGGCTCAGCGAAGGCCTGGCACGCGGTCCACGACTCAGCAAGAGCGTTTCGGTGAACACGGCAGGATTGAAGTATGCGTGCTCGTGGCCGATGAAGCCATCGACGAGACGGCACTTAGCGATCTCAGCGGCCCGCTCAATGAGCGGGTCGTAGTTGAGGCTGAACACCTTGACACACGGGTCAGTCCGCAGGGCGATCCGCCCGACGAACGCAGCGTGTGTATCGAGCGGGGGATTCATCGGCATGAAATCTTCCGCTATCGCGGTGGTGACCAAGTGGCGATAGGGCGTGTCCGTCGCGCTGCCATCATCCAACAAGTCCAAGGCGTGTTCGATCCCGTTCGCCCCGCCATCGAGCTTGGCCTGAATGTCATCCCGTTTCGTCAGGTCCGTGATCTTGTCCTTGATGCGGCCCCAGAGTTGAAACGCAAGCGGATACCCATTGCCGTCCAGATAGGAAGAGCCTGCACCAAGAAGATAACCTACGCGCTGCGATTTGAGCTGCTGCACAACCCTTTGTTCAAGTTCTTTGATGAAGTCGGTGTCACTGGGCATTCGCATCTAAGTGTATCGCCCGAATCCCCTTCGGACCGCAAAACGCTCGCAGCCGTCGGCCCCGGCCCAGGTCGCCGCTGTTCCAGCTTCGGGGCCCACGCAAAACTGGACGGGTTTCGAGGGGATAGGCCGGGGTGACCTGCCCCCCGAAACCCGTCCACCTGCTATGCGACAATGCAGCGGGATGGACGCATCTGGGAATGCAGGTCAGGTAGTGTGCGCGAGAAATGCCAAAGAATCATATGACCACGCTTTGACTGACTTGGGCTTGCTGGTGGCGCTGGGCCATCATTGCTGGCGTTAGAAACTCCGTCCTTACTTTGCCAGTGATCCGGCTACCTTCGAACAGGTAGTATCCGTTGAGTTCACGGTGCCCGATGTACTCACGAGAACCACCGATCTTGTTTGCGTTCTTCTCACCGATAACAGTCCAGAAAATCAGGTATTCGTCACGAAGAACTCTTGACTGCAACCAGTCCCGGTGCATGACCAGAGTGCTTGGTCCTAGGGCGTCTATCGAGGGGTCTTCTGCGACCAGCTCACCAGACGGAGTATGGAGTCTCCCGTCCCCTGAAAAATGTTGAAGGCCTTCGGATCGTGCAATGAAAGGACATAACAGATCCAGGTTGATCGCCTTGCAGATAGAGTTGTCGTAGCCACGTTCACAGAGATAGCTCCACGTCAATGGCAGCATTGCACATGGCAGATTGCTCCCTCGAAAGGACGGCCCTGGCTCTGCCCAAGCGCATACCACGTCGGGCTGTTCTGGATACTCACCGAGATACGCTCCGGAGTATCGCCCTACTTCATGCCCACCAGGCATCCAGTCGCCAAGGAATCGCTGTTGACGTGCCCACGCTGTGAGTTTGGTTTTGTCACGGCGTTTCACGAGATACCCACGGAGACCAAGAAACATCTGATAGAAGATCTCCTCCTTTGGCGTGATCGCCAGGGCTTCCTTTCTGGTCCAGCGATACCATCCTGACGCGATCAGCCAGTCGGCTCCGGTTTCTGGACGTTTCACAGTCAGCAGCGACTTCGTGTCGGGTATGTCGTTGATTCGCCTGAGCCATGCCGTCCGCCGAGAATCAGGAAGCCAGGCGTCATACTCGACTTGAGACCACCAAGCCTTCTGAGCATCTCCCCATGCTTCGGAACCCGATTCATATGCAGTAATGGTCGGATCAATGTCTGCGCGCGCGGCAAACAGCCAGAGCGAATCTTCCGATTCCTCCCCTCCCCAGCTGTCCTCGTCAATCACTATCTCGTATGTGTCGTAGCATCGGGCCACAAGCTCGCGCCAGGCTATCCACTGGTACTTCTTACCGATGCGCTCACTAGTGTGGGTCATTCGACCGTTGGATCGATTCGATTGGTCGTGGCGATTGAATCGCTTCGGCGTCCACCCCAGTTGTGCAACACGCTCTAGGAGCCAACGCTTTACAAAGTCAGGTCCGTTGATTCGTTGAGGATCGATGCCTTTCCGTGTTCCTTTCCGTCGCCGTAGGCGCTTGTGAGCCCCGTGAGGTAATCGCGCAACGTAGTGGATGAAATCGCCATGCTTGATAGAGCCAGAAAGAGCAACGTATCCAATCGATGTGTCGTACCACGTCTTGAATCGTTGGTCGAGTTCGTCCAGGGACGCAGGTGATCGACGCAGATAGACCTGTTGGGGCCGGGCCATCTGCTGAAGATGCGGTGGCACATTGCTGTGCCGTCGCGCGGCAAGCTCGACCAGACGTCTGGTATAGTCACGGAATAGGTAGTTGGCCGGGGGATCACGCTTGCTGAAGAACGCTGTGTATATCGCATCGAGCACCTCCAGAAGCAAATCGGGATCACGGATACGTGTGCCCACTCCGAGCGCCACTGCCGAGACTCGCTCGCTGACGTACAAGTCATCGACAGTGCCGAACGCGTGGATCAGTGATGGCAGTTGGTCTGGGTGAACTGAAAGCAAATCAACCGCTGCTTTCGTCGCTGAGTCCCGAAGGGCGCGGTCAGAGAATGTGAAACACCAAAACAGAAGCGTGGCCCCTAATTCCGCCGCATCGGGCGCACAAGACTTCAGGTACTCATGTGTTCTGTAGCGGCCCGCCCAGGCCCAGTGGAGCAGCGTGTGGAATGGCCCGTCGTGTCCCCAGCGCTGCGAGTGCTGCATTGGCATCGTCCATCGCACATCTCTTTCTGGCATCTCCAACACGATCAAGTGTTGGTGAAGCGTTCGTGCGTTGAGCGGATGATCTGGTGTGAGAGCAAGCGTCAGTAGAGTCTCCAGGAAGCAGTTGCCATTGCTATCGGCCTGCAGGGCATTCTTGACGACCCACGAGGCCAGACTGGCCGGAACAGCACGAGGGGAGCGCCAGACAATGCTCTCCAGATGCAGCCTCGAATCGAAGCGAGCATTGTCCTCATCGCTGAGCAAGCTCGGCAGTTCTGTGCCAAATCGCTCTGCCGTAATGATGGCAAGCATGGTGTAGACACCAATACTGTGGGAGTATGAAGCCTGGTCGCATAGCCACTTCACGAGCGGAGCCCCAGGCTGGAAAGCACACTTGATTTTGGTCGGATTCACATGTCTCTTGACTAGACATTCGGCGAGCAAATAGTCCGTGAACCTTTGGTACCCGAAGGCGATTGCCTGTGTCGGGCGATCCTCACCGTGCTCGTAGAATGGCACCTCGCGCAACAAGCCCTCTTGAATCAAGTACGCGAAGGGTGACTCCTTGAAAGCCCTGCCAGCAGATGAAGTCTTCGCCTCAACGATCTGTTTCGCGTCTTCTCTTGGAACATGGTCGGATCCAGAGTCAATCATCCGCTCGGCGATCTGCTCCAACGCTTTCGCTATTTCATTGCCACGAGGGTCTATGCCAGCGATGCCACGCTTTCCCAGCTCTTCCTGCGTGTGCTCTATAAGGCGATCGAACAGCCGCTGTAGGCTTCGGGTGCCTCCAACCAACTCACTGGCTGATGCGCCTTTGTGTGCCTTGCAGTAGAGCTTCAGGAATAGAGGGTTCTGGAGTTCGGGCACAAGTGGAGGCGCACGGAGTCCTTCCAGATCGTAGTAATCAAAGAACTTGGCTGCGGCCTTGATGTAGTGCTCGCCGAATCCAGCATGCTGAATCGAAACACACTTCGACGCGATGTGCTCGGGAACAAACAGGTCCTCCATCGGTGTCCGAACAGACAGGAAGAGTCGAACCCACGGGTATCTCTTTAATGCCGTAAAGAGTGCTGGTAGTTCGTGCTCCCAAACATGAGCGCCGGTTGCTTCATTCAAAGCATCAAGACAGAGAACGGCCGGATGACCGTGGTACTCTGCCACTGCGGACAGTGCCCCAAAGAATTCATCCCAGTTTCCAAACACTAGCCCAAGGCGTCGGCAAACTTGCGGCAGTAGCGCATCGTCTCGAAACTGGGTTCCAAAGCAGATAATGGAGTGACCAGCCACTTCGCGATGCTGCACTGCAAAATCACATAAGGCGTGCGTCTTGCCAGTTCCCGCATCTCCGCGAATCAACAGGGGCCGCCCGTTAGCCAACTGGATTAGCTCCCCCTGCAGGAAGTTTTGAATCTCATCAACCTCGCGGTGAAGGCCCCACAGTGATCCCTGGGCGCGTTCGTATGGAGTGGATGTGTAGGGCTTTGTCGTCTTCTTCTCGAACCGCTGGGCCGATCTTCTCAGTCGGTCCACCAGTTTGTCGATTCGCGTGTGCAACAGTTCCAAATCAGGCGAGATCCCTGCGTCGCTAATACGGTGCGGCATATTCAAGCGCAATGCCAGCATGCGATCCAGGGATGCTTGACAGGCGCTTTGGAGCCGTTCGCCTTCTCTCCGTAGACTTTTGTTCAGATCGTAGAATCGAAGATCTTTGGCCGCCTTTGTGAAGTCCTTCATATGGCCATACCAAATGTCTGCGAGGTAGGGGCCACGTACTGCTCCACCAAAGGTCTTCGAAAGGTCTATATCAATGTGTAGCTCCGGTGTGTATCGCGCACCTGCGGCTTGAATCTGAGCGGCAAGATGTTGTTCGAACCACGTTTCTGTAAAAATCTCTTTGTTGAAGAAGTAACGGTAGCGACCCCGATGCTGATCATTTATGAGGCGGCTGTGCAGCTCATGATCTCCCCAATACACGAACTCACAGTCATGTCCGTGACCCCGCGCCCAGCTCTTCCACTTGACAACGTGCTTGTCCCATTGCTGTCTTGCGCTATGTGTATCTTGGACTCGGGCATCGGGCAGATCTATGGGCAAACAGACTGTGTATCGGCGCAGCTGTGCGTGCTTAGCAAGAGCAGACTTGACCGACTCGTCGAGTTGTCGCCACTGACTGGCCTGCGGAGACGCGAGAAAGAACTTGGCCTGCCAACCGTGCTCCTCACCCGTGCCCAATTTCCAGAAGCACTCAATCCCAGTGTCGGGATTCCCCTTCGGGATGAACTCTGCATCAGCCGCATAAGACTCGCAGCCTGCAAGTTGCTTGCACAACGCCTCGAATGCCGTTTCCTGGCTTCCGTCAAATGCTCGAATCTTGGCCCACTCAGATCGCGCCATGAGTGTCAGTCTCCATGCAGATTTACGAGGTTATGCTACCGTTGCTGTGAATGCTGCGCAAGCGCCAGGGTCATTATACATGGTACTTGGAGAAGCTACTGGTCAGACGTGCGTTGGGGCGCAGTTGGGCGTGTAGCCGGGGAGGAGGTCACATATTCTGCTCCCAATCACTCAAGCCGCTGTCGTTATTCCCCTTCCGAGCGACAGCCTCAAGTTGTGGAAAGCTACGTCGGCTTCAAACGCACTCATAAGTTTTCAAACTCTGCGCTGTCATCCGGTGGCGACAGGAAGCGATTGTACTTGCCTGAGTACATGATGGTTCAGGCACTTATCGAGCCGCCGAGCCTGTTGGATCGGGGTGACAGGAATTGAACTACTGGGCATGCGAGATGGCCTTTGCCCTGATTCACGAAACCTGTACCGTGACTGCCACTTGAACACAGCATGAGGGTGTTCGGTACGAGTAGCTATGCCCTAGGAGAACGCGATCGTGAGGAGGACGTAGACGACCAGTAAGATCGCGGTATAGATCGCGGACACGATGAGCGCGGGCTTCCAGTCGAGCCTTGCGATCAGCTTCGATCCAACGAGGAGCAGCGCGAAATCCAGACCAAGCCCGATGAGCCCGAGTTGGATTTGAGCGACCGAGAGGGCGATCCGGACAAGCAACGGGATGACCACGATCAGCACGCCTGATCTGACGTATATCTCTTCGCGGGCGACGATGCCAACGGTCCATGCGTAGAGAAACCCGAGGATCGTATAAAGCGCGATCAGGATGAGCATGGAGAGAGCTTCTTTCTATTTTTCTGCTGCTGCGCATCGTAAAAGCTTTGGTGTCTGTAGTCAACCAGAGTGTGAACTGGCCTGCTACCTAGCACTATCAAAGTCCGTGCTGTCTTTGCGGCGGGCGTTTCATCCGGCGACAGGAGAATACACACATGTCAGTGATGGAAGTTGGAACGAAGCTGGTCGAGCTGTGCAGGAGCGGCGACTTCCGGGGCGCGCTTGACGCGTGCTACGGCGAGGACATCGTGAGCGTTGAGGCGGTGAATATGTCCGGGCAGGGGCGCGAGACGCGGGGGCTGGAAGCAGCCCGCGAGTCTCCGTCCGAAGCGTAATGGAGCAGCACCGCGATCTGGTTCTGTTCGGGCACGCCCAGGTTTTTCATATTTTGTTTGGGCTTCTCCGTCCCCGCATCTAGGCTAATGGGCGCCGCCGGGCATCTCCGTCGGAAAACACCTACGTGACCCCCGGAGAGAGCCATGGATCACAAGAACACCAAAGTTATCGATACCGCTCTGTCGGCGGCCCTTGTCCTCACGGCGGGGGCGATCGCTTCGACCGCACACGCCCAGACTGCCGGCTCCATCATCCAGCCGCAGGGGGCCTTGACCTCCTGTATTCCGCTGTTTGATCTTTTCCCCGTCGGAAACACCATCGACCAGTCGGGCCTGAGCGCCAGCTACACCAGCGGCACGACTGATTTCGATTCGTTCGTTCCAGCCACGTCGCATAACAACAGCAACGCGGATCTGCTGCTCTGCAACAGCAACGGTCTGAACCAGCCCAATGGCATCGTGGACCTCGGAGAGACGATCACGTTCGATCTAGGATCCGCCCTCTCCGTCGATGCGCTGGCCATGTGGAGCACAGTTTTCTCCACAGAGGCGATCACCGCGTTCGATCTGCACGCGGACACCGATGACGACTTCACCAACGGCACGACCGCGTTGTTTGGCTCATACACGCCGAGCGCAACAAATGTTGGCCAATCGTTTGTGTTCCCGCCTGTCACGACCCGCTTCGTCCACATCGTGGTGACCGGGCACGGGGGGGG
Organism: Planctomycetota bacterium; assembly: GCA_024276195.1. GTDB lineage: Bacteria > Planctomycetota > Phycisphaerae > Phycisphaerales > UBA1924 > JAJRXR01. The sequence continues at coordinate 38,856 of JAJRXR010000031.1, read as the reverse complement.
TGACTTTCTCCGAGTCGGCGAGTTCGCGTTCCGGTACGCCGACCCCTTCCTCGTGACCAACACGTCCGACGGCCCAGTCGCTGCGGCGGGTGACCAGCCGGGTAGCCTGCGTCAGGCGATCTTCAACGCCAACGCCAACCCCGGCGCCGACACCATCAGCTTCGACCCGGCTCTGACGGGCGGCACGATCACGCTCACCGAGGGCGAGATCGCCATCGATGAGACCGTCACCATCAACGGCCTCGGCGCTGATCAGCTGACCATCTCCGGCGGCGATGTCAGCCGGATCTTCACTCTCAGCGGCCCGGGCGCCAACACCTACACCTTCAACGATCTCACCATCGCCGATGGCAACTCAGGCGCAGACGACGGCGGGGCGATGCTTATGTTCGATGGAGACGATACGATCAACATCAATGCAAGCATCCTCCGGAACAACCGCACCGCCCCCGCCCTCGGGGCTGCGATCGTACTTGTCAACGGAACCATGAATCTCTCTGACTGTGCCGTCATCAACAACGGCGACGGTCAGGGTACGATCTATGGGCAGGACGGCGCGATGTCGTTCACCAACTGCACCTTCAGCGGCAATGCGGGGAACTTCGGCGTGATCTGGGCGCGTGGCGCCTTTGCAACGCGCACAACCACGATCTCCCACTGCACATTTGCGAGCAACCAGACCGGCACCGCCGCGGTCTTCTATTCAGCCGAGACGGCGAGCGCCGTGACCAACATCGGGTACGACCACACGATCTTCGCCGACAACGCCGCCCCGAACTTCAACGTTGGCGGGGTATCCGGGGCCGTCACTCTCACCTCCAACGGCTACAACCTGCTCGACGACGCGACAGGTGACGCGACGCCCGAGGCGACGGACCTGCTCAACACCGACGCGATGCTCGGCTCGCTCGAAGCGCAGGCGGGCACGTTCGTGCACCCGATCCTGCCGCTGAGCCCCGCGATCAATGGGGGCGATCCGCTGGCCATCGCCGGCATGGGCGGCGTGCCCAAGTTCGACCAGCGCGGCGTGGGCTTCCCCCGCGTCGCCGACGGCGGGCTCGACATCGGCGCCGTCGAGTTCATCGCGCCCCCGCCGTGCAACGTCGCCGACTTCGCCGTGCCCTTCGGCGCCCTTGACTTCTCCGATGTGCTCGGCTTCCTCACCGCCTTCGGCAGTGAAGAGGCCGCCGCCGATCTCGCGCCGCCAACCGGCGCCTTCGACTTCTCCGATGTCATCGCCTTCCTAACCGCCTTCGGCGCTGGCTGCCCGTAAGCGACCTCTCGAACAGCTTTGTTCCTCGCAGAACCCCCCGGGAAACCGGGGGGTTCGCTGTGCGCCGAACATACGAGACGTCGGACACGACCTAGGCTGATCCCGGTGTCCCCACGAGTTGTAGTAGTAAACCCACGGACAAGGAGCCGGAGATGTCACCGATGGAAGTTGGAACAAAGCTGGTTGAGCTGTGCAAGAGCGGCGACTTCCGGGGCGCGCTTGAGGCGTGCTACGGCGAGGACATCGTGAGCGTTGAGCCGGTGGATATGTCCGGGCAGGGGCGCGAGACGCGGGGGCTGGAAGCGGTGCGCGAGAAGTCGGCCCAGTGGGAGGCGACCAACGAGGTTCACTCGTGCGAGGTCGGTGGGCCGTACCCGCATGACGACCGGTTTGCGGTGACGTTCGACATCGACGTGACGCCCAGGGCGGGGCCGATGGAGGGGATGCGGATGCGGATGCAGGAGGTCGGGCTGTACACGGTCAAGGGCGGGAAGGTGGTGCGTGAGGAGTTTTACTATTCGATGGAGTAAGGCTGAGCAGTGAGGCGCAGGACCATGTTCATCTGCACGAGTGCGCCCAGAGGGAGCTGGACGGTGGTGGTGGTACGGACGGACCCCCTTCGTCGTCGCTGCGCTCGACACCTCCCCCGCTGAGGCGGGGGAGGAGTGTTGTTGCGAAAAACAGTTGTTGAGAAAAACAAACACAGGCCGGGGCTTGTGAGGCCCCGACCCGGAGAGAGTTCTAAAGAGTGTACACGGTGGTCAGCGGTGAGGCTGACCGGGGGGGCTTACCAGCGACCGCCGCCGCCGCCACCACCGCCGCCGTAGCCACCACCACCGCCGCCGCCGTAGCCGCCGCGTCCGCCGCCACCGCCGCCGCCGCCGCGGTTCTCGCGGGGCTTGGCCTCGTTGACGGTGAGGTCGCGTCCATCGATGTTCTGGCCGTTGAGGGCCTCGATGGCGGCGCGGGCGTGGTCATCATTGGAGAACTCGACGAAGCCGAATCCGCGGGGACGGCCGGTGTCTCGGTCCATGACGAGGGCCGCCGAGGTGACCTCGCCGTGGGCCTCGAACATCTCGCGGAGGCGGTCTTCGGTGCAAGAGTAAGCGAGGTTTCCAACGTAAAGCTTCATATCCGATTCCTTCTGCGTGCCCAGTTGTGTTTGAGACCGGCGCCTGACCTTGGGCAGGAGAGTGCGTCGAGAGCCAGCGCGGGCAGACGGTCGTCCGTCGGCGCCTCGTTGGGCTCGGGACTAGTCTAGGAGGGTTGGAGGCCCCGGGCCTTGCTCAGAGCGCCGCGGGTGCGTGCGGGGGGCGGGGCGTCGGCGTTTCCAGGAGGAGTCGAGCATGGTTGCACATCGCTGGAATCGCCCTCTGCTGGCCCTGATCGGGCTGGTTCTGGTGGCGCAGGGGATCGGGTGTTCTTCGACGGGGATCGCTGTTCGAGAGCGGCTGGGGTACGCCAAGCGTGAGCAGCTCGTGGATCGGGTCGAGCAGACGCGCGACGCCCAGGCGGGCGCCCGGGACCAGTTCGAGACCACGCTGGACGAACTCAAGAGCCTGACGGGCTATGAGGATCGGGAGCTCGAGGGGGCGTACTCGCGCCTGAGCAAGGAGCTGGACCGGTCGGAGAAGCGGGCGAAGCGCGTGCGCGACAAGATCCGCTCGGTCGAGCGCGTGGGCACGGCGTTGTTCAAGGAATGGGAGAGCGAGCTGGAGCTGTACTCGACCGAGTCGCTGCGCCGGGCGAGCGAGGAACAGCTCGATGCGACGCGGGCTCGGTATGAACGGGTGGTGGTGGCGATGCGCCGGGCCGAGTCGAAGATGGAGCCTGTGCTCGCGGCCTTCCGCGACCAAACGCTGTTCCTCAAGCACAACCTCAACGCGCGGGCAATCGCGTCGATCGACGGGGCGCTCGTCGAGCTCGAGGGTGAGATCGCGCAGCTGATCGCGGACATGGAGTCGTCGATCGACGAGGCGAACCGGTTTATTGACCAGATGAGCGCCGGTTCCGGGGCTGGCGGGAGCGGATGATGACCTATGAGTCGGCGCCGAACTACGATGATGCGGCATATGACGGGCTGGCGATGCACTGTTCCGACGGGCGGTTCTCGCGCCAGTTCAATGACTTTATTGTGTCGCATCTCGGGCTGGTGCGGTGTGACCGGCTGATCGTGCCGGGCGGGCCGGGGGTGATCGGGGGTCGCCCGGACGCCGAGCCGGACGGGCAGCGCGTGCTCGGCGAGCTTACGTTCTTGTGCGAGGCGCACGAGATCGACCGTGTGGTCTTGATCCAGCACGATCTGTGCATGTACTACCACGCCAAGCTCGGAGCTACAGATGAGACGCTGCGCGCGATGCAGCTCGAAGACCTTGCGTGCGCGCGCGAGGTGGTGGTCGGTGCGACGGGGATCGACCGGGTCGAGATGTACATCGCGCGCGTGGTCGGGCGGGTGGTGGTGTTTGAGCCGGCGCGCGTGGGCTGATTGTCCTGTGCGCAGAACTGGGCGGTCCGCCTCAAGAACGGGGCGGCGGTGGACGAGATCGGTCCCTGGGCGAGAACGCCCAACGGGGGCGATCGGCGTGGGCTACCTGCTCGGGGCATTCGGGGTGTATCTGGCGCTCGTCGGGGCGCTGCTGGCGGCGCTGCCCTGGTGGGGGGCGATGGCGGCAGTGCTGGGCCTGCTGGCGATCGCCATCGCGGCGGCGTCCGAGGTCGGGCGGGTGTTGCTCATCGCCCAAACGCCAGAATCCGGCGAGGCCTGAAGCGGGGCGACGCCTTCGCTAAGCTCGCCGCATGGATGAGCGCGATCGGATTGTGGACTTTCTCAACGAGGCGGGGATGCTGGCGCGGACGCCGCGGTCTGGGTTTGCGCACCTGGGCGGGTATGCGCAGAGCGTCGCGGAGCATGTCCACCGGACGGCGGTGATCGGGATGTCGCTGGCGTGGCGGACGGGCGCCGACAGCGGGCGCGTCTCGCAGTTGTGCCTGGTCCACGACCTGCCCGAGGCGCGGACGCTCGACCTGCACCACCTGGCCCAGCGGTATGTCAAGATCGACGAAGCAAGGGCGGTTGACGACATGACGCGCGGGCTGGTGTTCGGGGATCAGGTGCGGGCATTGATTGATGAGTATGAGGCGTGCGCGACGCCCGAGGCGATCGCGGCCCACGACGCGGACCTGCTCGAGCTGCTGCTGTGCCTGCGGGAGATCATTGAAACGGGCAACACGCGGGCCGCGGCGTGGGTCGCGCCGACAGAATCGCGCTTGCGCACGGATGAGGCGCGGGCGTGGGCGGGGGCGGTCCGCGTGGCGCCGGTGGACCGGTGGTGCGCGATGGGCGATGGGGCGGGCTCCTGATGGCGACCGAGGAGCGGCTCGCGAAGATCCACCGGGTTGCGCACGCGCGCCAGCGCGGGATTGTGGTGCTCGAAGATGTGCGCGACTTTCACAACGCGGGGGCGGTGATGCGGACGTGCGACGCCTTCAGCCTGCAGCGCGTCGGGCTGATCTTTGAGCGGGTCCGGACGTTCGACCCGGTGGTGGACTGCCGGGACGCGAGCGTCTCGACGAGCCTGTGGCTGGACTTTGAGACGAGCGAGACCACCGGGGCGATGCTCGGCGGGCTGAAGGATCGGGGGTACACGCTCGTGGCGACGGCGCTTGATGACCGGGCGGAAGAGCTGAGCGGGGCGTGCCTGGATGAGCCGGATATCGCGCTGCTGTTCGGCAACGAGCACCGGGGTCTGAGCGCGGAGGCGGTGGAGATGGCCGACCGGGTGGTGCGTCTGCCGATGGGGGGGATGGTGCAGAGCCTGAACCTGTCGGTGACGGCGGCGCTGGTGCTCGGGGAGATGGCTCGCCAGCGGCGCGAGCGCGGGCTCGAGCAGTACCTCTTGCCCGAGGCGGAGCGGGCGGCGCTCGAGGCGCGGTTTATTGAGAGGCGGGCGGAGCCACCGCCGAAGCTGCGGGGCTCGGCGAGTTCGTCGCGTGCGACGCGTCGGCGGCACCGGCGCCCGCCGCCCGAGTGAGCGCGTCCAGTGATCGCGCGGGTGGTTGAATGGCAATGAAAGACCCGGGCGCGCCGCTGGGCGCGTCCGGGGAGGAACTACCAGGGGGCGTAGTCGAAGGTCTGGCCTCCGACGGAGGCCTCGAACATGAGGCCGCCGGTGGAGACGGTGAAGACGGCGACGCCGTCTTGGTAGGTGGCCTTGGAGGCGGAACCCTCTTCGGCGGCGATGGCGTTGATGGTGGCGGCGAGCTCGAAGGAGCCGTCGGTGAACTCGGCGAGCGAGGCGGCGTCTTCGAAGAAGATGACCTCGCGGAAGGACTGGCCTCCGAGCTGGAGGCCGATGGTGCCCTGGGCGAGGCGCGAGTTGCCGGTGGAGACGCCCTGGTTGTAGACGACGCCCTCGCCCCCGGCGCCGCCGACGCCGATCGCGGCTTTCTCGACGCGGGGGAAGATGGCGAAGCCGTAGGCGTGGTCGAACCAGAGCTCGAGGCCCGGGTCCTTGCGTTTGAAGTCGGCGATGGCGGTGTCAACACCGGAGAACAGCGCGTCCTTGTCGGTCTCGGCGGTGCGCGTGGCGGCGCAGCCTGAGACGGTCGCGAGAGCGGCCGTCATGGCGGTGAGCGCGATCCCGGTCGCGGCGATGAGGGCCGCGCCTCTGGCGGTACGGTTGCGTGACATGATGAAACTCCTTCCCACGGCGCGCCCGCCCGGAGAGCCCGGGCGATTCAGAAGAGCGCGATACGGGAGTCTAGCGGGCTGCCCTGGGCCGGGGGTTGGCTCTGGGAAGACAGGCTGGAAGCCTGCCCCACCGCTGGAGTCAGAAGGGGGCGGGGCTGGTGAACTTGAGCCAGTCGCCGCCTGAGAGGGACCAGAAGGCGAGCATGTCGGCGTGGAGGCGGAGGCGGTCGGCGCCGACGCCCTGGGCATACAGCGTATCGCCCGCGATGGGGGCGCCGAGGCCACCCCGGCAGGGCCAGGCGCACCGGTGCGTGTGCTCGTCTGGCGGCGGCGACTCGACCAGGCACCGGGGCGTAGCGGCGTGAACCCGGAGCTGGTGCGTCCGCCCCGTCACCGGGCGGAAGCTCACACGGGTTCGCCCGGGCGACCGCTCGAGCACGCGGTAGAGCGTGCGGGCGGGCTTGCCCAGGCGAAAGTTGGCGTGGTGGCGCGGGCGGTTGGGCCAGTCCACGATCAGCGGAAGATCGACGGCGCCCTCGTCAGACTCGAGCTCACCCAGCAACTCGGCGGTGTAGGTCTTGGCGGTTTTGCGCAGCATGAACTGGCGCGAGAGGGAGCGGTGGGCGTTGCGGGTCAGGGCGACGACCATGATGCCGCTGGTGTCCATGTCGAGGCGGTGGACCATGATGGGGCAGTCGTAGACGCTGAACATGGTCTGGACGCGGACCTCGACGGAGTCGTGGCGCGATGGGTCGTCCTGCCAGCCCTTGGCCGGGATGGAACGCAGGCCCGCGGGCTTGTCGATGACGATGAACTCGTCGGTCTCGTGGAGGATGTTCAGGGGCACGCGGGAGTGTAGATCCGCCGGGCGAGGGGGCGAACGATTCCGCATGGCAAAGAACGATGAGGCGGTGCGCTGCTCGTGGGCGAAAGAGGGGATCGAGCGGGACTACCACGACACGGAGTGGGGCGTCGTGCAGCGCGACGGGACGCGCCTGTTTGAGATGCTCACGCTCGAGGGGGCGCAGAGCGGGCTGAGCTGGGCGACGGTGCTGGGCAAGCGCGAGAACTACCGTCGGGCGTTCTGCGGGTTTGACGCGGCGCGGGTGGCGCGGATGGGCGAGCGCGAGATCTTGGCGATGCTCGCAGAGCAGGACACGACCATGGCGGTGGTGCGCCACCGGGGGAAGATCGAGTCCACGATCAGCAACGCGAAAGTGATTTTAACCATGCGGGAGGCGGGGTCGGATCTGAGCGAGCGTCTCTGGAGCTTTGTCGATGGCGAACCGATCACCAACACCTACCGCACGCTCAAGCAGATCCCATCCCAGACAGAGGCCTCGCTGGCGATGAGCAAGGATCTGAAGAAGCTCGGCTTTCGGTTTGTCGGCCCGACCACCTGCTACGCGCTGATGCAGGCGGCGGGCATGGTCAACGACCATGTGACGGGGTGCTACCGCTATGCCCAGCTCGCCCCGGGGCGCTAGCATTGGCTGGCCCGAGGAGTTTGGAGGGTCCGATGGACGCCAGGCGGGAATCCGAGTGTGTGAGCGAGGGGGTGCGCGTGATCGCGCGCCCGGTGTATCTCGCCGAGCATTCTGACCCGGACCACGAGAACCCGCGCTCGCGCCGGTTCGCCTTCGGGTACACGATCATCATCCACAACGAGGGGTCGGAGGCGGCGCGCCTGCTGCGCCGGCACTGGGTCATCGTCGATGCCAACGGCGAGCGTCAGGACGTCCAGGGCGAGGGCGTGATCGGTGAGCAGCCGTACCTTGAGCCGGGCGATGAGTTTGAGTACACGAGCTGGGCGCCGATCCACACACCCTGGGGGACGATGGAAGGGTCGTTCACGATGCGGCGCGACGACGGGGCGTACTTCGAGGCCTCGGTGGCGCGGTTCTATCTGGTGTCAGAGATGGAGCCGGCGGGGGTGTGAGGGCGGGCGTTCGCTCATCACGGCTTCTTCGTCACGATCGTGGCACGGATCACGAGCAGCATTGAGACAGGCTGACCGGTTTCAGGATCGACTGATGAGAGATCGACGGCGATAACAGCGCCGTTGTTGAGCGTGATCGCGGAGGACCATTCGAGCGCCGACGATTCGTCGGCGCTGGTCAGACCCAGGGCGAGCCCCGTCCGAATGACGTTCTTGTCCAGCACGGATGGGCTGACAATGAGTTCCAGCGTGCCCGCAGGGAGGATCATGGAGAGGGTGGCTTCCTCGTTGTGTTGAGCGGCGAGGGCGGGTGTGAGCCAGAGTGCAGTCGGTCCGATTGCTTGCCTTGCCTTGTCCAGAAGTGCGGCGAACGCGGCGTGGTCGATGGGCTGGGCGCCGTCGGGGCCGAGCTTGAGACCATCGCGGAGCACGTCCACGGCGGAAGGCGCCGTGCCAGACGGCGCGGAGCTGACGAGCGCGAGCTGGACCAGAACAGTGCGCGGATCTGCGTTCCCACCTCGGTACGACTTGCTGATCCCGCCGCCGGTGAGAACGGCGAACGTGATCGCGATGGTGAAGGCAACGAGCAGAAACGCGGCGGAGAGACGGGCGGCTTGGAAGAGACGCATCGGAAACCTCCTTGGATGGGGTGTTCGGGTTGTTCGTCCGTCGCGCCGATTCTACTGACTCTGATACGCGTTGCGAACGGTGTGGTTCTTGTTTCTGTGAGTTGAAACTGAAGTGCAGGGCGGGAGGGCTGGAAGCCCTCCCCTCCGGGGGTCAGTCGCTCAGATGCTCGGCCAGCAATCGGTGGAAGTGGTGTACGCACTGCTCACGCGCGGGTGAGTACCGCCCGGTGGAGTAGTTGCGTGAGCCGATCGAGCGCTGGATCTGCTCGACGACGGATTCGTCCTCGCGTTCGACGCGGTCCAGATCGGCGCCGGCGCCCTGGTCCAGGCGCGTCTCGTCCCACACATACGGCAGGAACCGGACCTTGCACCGATCGGCGCCCAGGGGCTGGACGTCGTTGACGGACACGCCCCAGGGGTAGACGTTGATCATCGTGGTCGGGAAGAGCCAGTAGTAGTACGCGGCGATGTCGCGCCCGTGGTCGGGATGGCCCGCGGGGATGTCGAAGGTGTCGGAGGCGCCTGAAGCGACGCCGAGCTGGAGGTTGGACAGGGGGTAGAGCTCGTGCTCGTAGGCGCCGTAGTCGAGGAGCTGGGCGAGCGAGGCGTGGACGAAGGGGATGTGGAAGCCTTCGAGGTAGTTCTCGACATAGAGCGCCCAGTTGGCGCGCACGAGGTAGTCGCGCGCGCGTGTGGGGTCGAAGCGGGCCTGGTCGAACGGGAGGAAGGCGACGCGGGCGTCCATCTCGCGGGTGAGGCTTTCGAGGGTGTGGGCCGGGTCGAGGCTGGCGAAGCGGATGCCGCGCCAAGAGGCGTGCGGGATCTGGCGGAGGTCGTCGTCGGGGCGGGGGAAGTTCTGGCAGGCCTTGAACTCGGGCATGGATCGGAAGGCGCCGTTCATCTCGAACTGGCGCCCGTGGTAGCGGCAGGTGAGCTTCTTCTCACACCCGGCGTGCTCGACGAGGGTCATGCCGCGGTGGGTGCAGACATTGGAGAGGCAGTGGATCCGGTCGTCGGCGTCGCGCGTCAGGACGATGGGCTCGTTGACGCAGCCCTCGAGGAAGGTCACGGGAAGCGTCGAGCCGGGGGTGCGGATCTCGGTGTCGTGGGCGATCGGGCGCCAGGTGCGGGCCAGGACGCGCTCGGTCAGCTCGGCGTAGACGGACGGATCGGTGTAGAGCCAGCCGGGGGGGGTCTGGGCGAAGGTGATGTCCGGGTCGATGTCGAGGCGGCGGTTTGGGGGCATGTTTGGGGGCATGGGTGATCGCTTTCTGCATGTGCAAAACAGGGCGCGGCCGTCGTGGAGGATCGTAGCTCTGAGCAGTGCGTCCGAGATAGACACGGGCTGCGGACATAAACCGAAAGCTTGCACAATCTTTTGAGGTGGCGGTGAGAGACTCTGGCGCCGCGCGCAGAGGCATGATGGGGATGCGGAGTCTCGGCGCCGGGCGGGTAGGAATCGTCACCGGGGCGGGCGCTGCTCTGCCTGGCTTTCATCAGGCGGCGCATCGCCCAGGGCGCTAATGAGCGGGGTCAGGTGGCGCTCGAAGCGCCGCCATCGCCCCGCGCTCGTTGCGTACACCGGGCGGCGGACCTGCTCGTTGGAGTGGGTCCAGGTGATGCGCTCGGACTCGTGCGGGCGGAGGCAGGCGTCGTGCCAGTCGAGGCCTGCGAACCCGATCAGGGCGCGGGATTCGGCTTCAGGATCGGCGACGACGCGCTCGTACACGAGGTCGAGCATCGGGACGCCCGCCTCTTCGAGCACGGATCGCCAGTGCGCCATCAGACGCAGGTACTGGCGGTAAAAGTGCCCGAGGTCGGCGAGCTGGTTGGCGTAGGGGTGGTCGCCCACGAAGTGCTGGGCGAAGCAGGACAGGCATGTATCGCGCGGGTCGCGGACGCAGTGGACGACGCGGGCGCCCGGGAACAGCAGCGGGAGAAGCCCGAGGCGGAGGAAGTTCATCGGGTGCTTGTCGGTGACGCGCAGCGCCGGCGCGTTGGGGGTGAGGACGGCGTTGGTGTAGCTGGCTGCGGCTTGCGCGATCGACTCGGGCGTCAGCGCCGCCGGGGGCGAGAGGCGCGCGCGCATGAGGGTGTTGTCGGCGCCGAGGAGGCACGCGGCTTCGCTGAGCGCGTCCGACTCCCCCACCGCCTCGACGCTCGGGTGCGACGCGAGGATCTGCTCGGCGAGGCTGGTGCCCGAGCGGGGCATGCCAACGATAAAGACCGGGGCCTCGGACGCGCTGGCGCCCTCGCCCACAGCCCGCTTGACCGCGCCGGGTGTCCACTCGCGCACAAGATGGGCGACGAGCGATTCGATCGGCGCCCGGTCGTAGCGCGTGGGCGCCATGTTCCCGGCGCGGGCGAAGCAGGCGAAGGCCTCGTCGAAGCGTTCGGCGTCCTCGTACAATGCGCCGAGCTGGTGGATCGCGCGGCGCACCTCCATCGTGGGTAGCGCCTTGGCGGGGATGGCCCGCTCGAGCAGGGCGATGGCCCGATCGCGCTCGGGCGCCGCGGCGCGGGCGCGCAGACGGGCGAAGGCGGTGGCGAGCGCGAGGTTGGGCGGCGAGTCGTCCGGGAACTGGTCGAGCTCGCCCGTGAGCAGGGCGTCGGCCTCGTCGCGCCGGTTGGCGGTCAGGAGCATGTCCGCCTTGGCGCTGAGCAGGACGGGAGAATCGGGCGAGGCGGCCAGGGCGAGGTCGATCTGGGTAAGGGCGTCGCCCAGGCGTCGCTGCTGGAGGTGGACGAGGGCGAGCTGGTGGCGGACGCCGAAGGCGGTGTGTTCGTCGGGACAGTCGGCGATGACGCCCAGGAGGGTCTGCTCGCTCTGGTCGAGCTGGCCCGAGCGGGCGCCGACCATCGCGCTGAGCGAGCGCACACGGAGGTCGTCGGGGCTTGCGCGGAGGAGGCGTTCGATGGCGAGGGCGGCGCGCCGGAGATCCCCGACCTTGTACGCGCCGAGCGCCTCGGCGTAGCCCGTCGGCGGCGCCCCCAGCGACACGTCAGCCCTCGCCCGGGACGAGCTCGCCCAGCGCCTCGATCAGCATACGGGTGTGGGCGCTGTAGTTCTTGTGGCGCGCGACGCTCGAGGTGTAGATGGGCTGGCGGACCTGGTCGTTCGAGAGGGTGCGCGTCACACGCCCCGACTCGTGGTAGCGCAGGCAGGCGTCGTCCCAGTCCAGACCGAGGAACCCGAGCAGCTCGCGGGTCTGGGCCTCCTGGTCGGAGACGAGGCTCTCGTAGTGGACCTCGGTGATCTTGACACCCAGCTCGGGCAGCGTCCGCTTCCAGTGGTCCATCATGCGGCGCTCGTCGCGGCAGACCGAGGCGAGGTTTTCGAGGTCGTACGAGTACGGGTGGTTGGCGACGAACTGCGAGAAGTAGCACGACAGGCAGGTGTCGCGCGGGTCGCGGACGCAGTGGATGATGTGGGCGCCCGGGAACATCAGGGCGATCACGCCGACATAGTAAAAGTTCAGCGGCTGCTTGTCGGTCATGCGCAAGGGCAGCGAGGGCGGGGCGTCTGTGCCCCGGGCCTCGGCGTCGCGGTCGAGCTCGAGGCGGAGCTTGTTCTCGTACATCTTCGCTGCGAGCTCGAGCTGCTTGCCCTTGAGGGCGTTGGGCCTGTCGATGGTCGGGCGGAAGATGACCGAGTCGGCGGCGAGGGCTTTGCGGGCGATGTAGCCCATGGTGTCGAGCTCGCCGCAGGCGAAGACGTCGGGGTGGCAGGCGAGGATCTGCTCGACGAGGGAGGTGCCCGAGCGGGGCATGCCGACGATGAAGACGGGGGCGCTGGACGAATCGGTCGGGCGTTTGATCTTGCTCATGGCCTGGGCGGACCAGTTTTTGATGATGGCGTCGGTCACGCGGGCGTGGACGGCGGGGTCGAACTCGCCCCAGGCAAAGTTGGCGGCCCTGCGGTAGCAGTCCCAGGCCTCGTCGTAGTTTCCGGCGCGGTCGAGCAGGTCGCCGAGGCGCCCGAGGGCCTGGGCGCGCTGCGCGCCGGTCATGCCCTGCATGTCGATGTAGGGGCGGAGGGCCTCGATGGCGTCGGACGGGTCGCCCTGATGACGGCGCAGGCGCCCGTGGGCCATGGCGAGGGAGATGTGCTCGATGCTGCGGGCTTTTGCGTCCGCCAGGAGCGCCTCGGCCTCGTCGCGCCGCCCGGCGTACAGGAGCGCCTCGGTCTTGGTGCCCAGCAGGAACCCGGCGTCGGGCTCGGTCTCCAGGCCTCGGTCGAGCGTCTCGAGCGCCTCGGCAATGCGCCCCTCGTTGATCTGCACCTGGGCCAGCTCGTTGGTCAGGCGGACGAGCATGGCGCCCTCCGGCCCGGCCTCGATGGCCTGCTCGAGCAGCGGGGCCGCCTTCTTGTAGTTGCCCAGGCGCGACAGCACGATGCCGTGCATCGCCTGGACGGGTGGGTGATCCGGCGCCTGCTGGTAGAGCTGGCTCGTGATGCCGCCGGCGGCGCGGATATCACCCATGCGGATGAGGCGTTGGGCCTCGTTGAGCGCTTCGATAAGGGTCGTCTGCTGGCCTTCCACGCGTGATCTCCGGGGTCTCTCGGGCGAGGAGTCGAGTGTAGCTCCGAGCCCCCGGGCAAGCGTCGCCCCCACCGCCGCCCCACCTGCCCCCGCTCCCCGGGCAGGGGCGGGCGATGGTCTACAGTCGCCCCTATGCGCCGTGTCACACTGATCTCGACGGGTGGAACGATCGCGAAGACCTACGACGAGGGGTCGGGCGAGCTGTCGAACCGGGTCAGCGTGGCGCCGAAGATGCTCGGGCAGCTCCGCATGGAGCAGACCGAGATCCAGAGCGTCTCGCTGATGAACAAGGACAGCCTGGATCTCACCGACGAGGACCGGGCCAAGATCACGGACTGCGTGCGCCAGCACGCGGGCGAGATGCGGACCGGCGACGCCATCATCATCCTCCACGGGACCGACACGCTCAGCCGGACGGGCGAGCACCTGCTGCGGGAGCTGGGGCAGCTCGACATCCCGGTGATTCTGACCGGCGCGATGCGTCCGTACGAGATGAAGCGGTCCGATGCGCTCCAGAACCTGACCGAGTCGTTTCTGGCGGCGGGCGTGCTGGCGCCGGGGGTGTATGTGGTGGTCCACGGGCGTGTGCTCGCGTTCCCGGGCGTGGTCAAGGACAAGGCGCGGGGCACGTTTGTGCGCACGGGTGAGGTTTCAGGCTGAGATCGGATCGACGCCCTGGGCGTAGGGACCGAGCGCTTCGAGCAGAGGCCCGAGGTGGCTCTGGTAGTTTTTCCAGCGGTCGATGCCGGAGGCGTTGATGGGCGACGAGGTCTGGTCGCGGCTGGCGGTCCAGGTTGTCACGCCCGAATCCTGCGGGCGCAGGCAGCGCTCGTCCCAGTCCAGATCGAGAAACTTGAGCAGCGATCGGACCTGCGTTTCCGGGTCGCTTACGAGCTTGTCGAGTCGGATCTCGTGGATGGGCAGGTCCAGCGTGCGCTGCCAGTGGTCCATCAGGCGTCGGTACGAGACGTAAAACCGCCCGGCATGCGCCAGATCCGAGGCGTACGCGAGGCCTGACTCGAACTGCTGGAAGTAGTTCGACAAGCAGGTGTCGCGCGGGTCGCGAAGGCAGTGGACAACGCGGGCGCCGGGCAGGAGCAGCGGGATGAGCCCGAGGCGCAGGGCGTTGAGCTGGTTTTTATCCACGATGCGCTCGGCGCTGGCGTCGATGCGGTCAAACCGGGCGCGGGCGGTGCTCGCGCTGGACGCGATCGCTTTGAGCGTGATCCGCGCGGGGTCCGGGGCGGCGCCGGCCTTGGGCAGGGGCGCGACGACGGACCGCCAGGCCTCGGGGAGGATGTTGGTCTCACCCCCGGCGCTGGCCTTGGGGTGAGCACCGATGATGCGCTCGACGAGGGAGGTGCCCGAGCGGGGTATGCCGACGATGAAGACGGGGCGGGTGTCGCGCTCGGGCGCTCGCACGGCTTTGGACATCGCGTCGGACGACCACGCCCGGATCATGGCGTCGGTCTGGGCGTCGTGGGCGTCGGGGTTGAAGCCAGAAGGGGCGAGCGAGGCGGCCTCGGTGAAGGCGGCGAACGCAGCGTCGTAGTCCTGTGCGCGGTCGAGCAGTTCGCCCAGGCGGGCGAGAAGGATGCGCCGGATCATGGGGGGAAGCCCGGACACAGACTGCATGTACTCACGCAGTTCGTCGGCGCCGTCGCCCGCCTCGCCCCGGCGCTGACGCAGGCGGGCGCGCAGGGCGGCGAGCTCGGGGGCCGGGCGGCCCGACTCGAACCTCGGGGCGAGCAGCGCCCAGGCGTCGTCGAGGCGCCCGAGCTCGATCAGGGCGCTGACCTTGCCGGCGATGAGCGGCTCGGCGTCCGGGAGCGCCCTCAGGCCCGCGTCGAACACCTCGATCGCGCGATCGCCCCGCCCCGTGCGCACGAGCAGGTCGCCCAGCGCCCGGCGCGGGAGCTGGGCCTGCTTCGGATCGGCGATGCCCGCGGCGAGCTGCTCAAGCTCTGCGATCGCGTCGTCAAACCGCCCGGCGCCCTCGAAGGCGCGGGCGAGGGCCATGCGCGCCTGGGCGAGCGCAGGCTTGGCCTTGAGCAGGCGCTGGGCCTGAGCGATCGCGGCGGCGAAATCCGCGGCCCGGGTGAGGCGGTCGATCTGGCGCAAGGCGGCAGTTGGGTTGATGGGGGTCGGGGGCACGGCTGGTGGATGCTAGATCACACGGGGCGGCGTTGCCGCAGAACGAATCCCAGCCGCTCGCGTGAGCGTGCGCGAGCAGGCCGCAAGGGGCGCGAGCTTACGCTCGCGGCTCGGTTTCGATACGGACGAACTCGGGTCAGCCCTTGATGCTGGTGACGCGGACGGAGGTGTAGCGCTGGCGGTGGCCGGTCTTGCGTCGGTAGTGCTTCTTGGGGCGGAACTTGTAGATGTGGATTTTGTCGCCCTTGACGACGGGGTCGATGACCTCGGCGGTGACGACGGCGCCGTCAACGTAGGGCTGGCCGATCTTTGCGGATCCGCCTTCGGGGCCGACGACGAGGACCTTGTTGTAGGTGATCGAGTCGCCTTCTTTGGCCTCGCCGGACTGGTAGAGGTCGATGAGGATCTCGTCGCCCTCGTTGACCTTGCGCTGTCCGCCAGACTCTTCGATGATGGCGTAGGTGTCGGTATCGCTCATGGGGTGCTCCGAGGCTGGTTCGCGCGGGGTCGGGGCGGGGAAGGGGAGAGAGGCGACGGAGCCCCTCACCCCGGCCCTCTCCCCAGGAGGGAGAGGGAGGAAAGGCCCCGGCTTGGGACCCGTTCCGCGGCGGGCCGCAATGGTAGGCGGGGGCGGGGCGGCGGTCAGGAATCAAACTCGGAGGGGTGGGTTCGTGCTCAGGTCGTCAGCCATTGGGAAGGGTCAGGCCTTGGCTTTGGTCTTGTCCTTGGCGGCGCGGTCGGCGCGCCGGCGGGCGCCCTCGTCGAGCAGGCGCTTGCGGATGCGGATCGAGCCCGGGGTCAGCTCGACGAGCTCGTCGGACTCGATGTACTCGAGCGCGGGCTCGAGGGAGAGATCACGCGCGGCCTTGAGGGTGACGGTGGCCTCCTTGTTGGCCATGCGCATGTTGTCGAGCTTTTTGAGACGGACGATGTTGATGCCCAGGTCGTTGCCTCGGTTGTGCTCGCCGACGATCTGGCCCGCGTAGACCGGATCGCCCGGGCGGACGAAGAGGATGCCCCGGTCGTGAGCCATCTCGCAGGCGTGCCCCGTCACCTGGCCCGATTCGGTGGCGATGAGGACGCCGCTGATGCGTTTGAGGCGTGCGCCGGTGACGGGGATGTAGCGCTCGAAGGTGTGGTGCATGATGGCCTCGCCCTGACTGGCGGTGAGGATTCGTCCTCGGAGGCCGATGAGTGCGCGGCTGGTGATCTCGAAGACGCAGTGGGTGATGGCGTCGCCCCGGGGTTCCATTTTGCGCATCTCGCCCTTGCGTTCGCCGACGAGCTGCATGACGGAGCCGACGGACTCGTTGGGGCAGTCGATGACGAGCTCTTCGACGGGCTCGTGCTTGACGCCGTCGATGATTTTTTCGATGACGATGGGGCGTCCGATGGAGAGTTCGTAGCCCTCGCGGCGCATGGTTTCGAGGAGGATGCCCAGGTGCAGGACGCCGCGCCCGGCGACGATGAACTCGTCGGAGGTCTGGCCCGCGTCAACGCGGAGCGCGACGTTGTGCTCGAGCTCGCGGGCGAGGCGGGCGCGGATCTGGCGGCTGGTGACGAACTTGCCCTCTTTGCCGGCGAAGGGGGAGTCGTTGATGCGGAACTGCATGGAGACGGTGGGCTCATCGACGGTGACGGCAGGGAGCGCGTTGGGGTGGTCCGGGTCGCAGATGGTGTCGCCGATGTCGAGCCCGTCGATGCCGGTGACAGCGCACAGGTCGCCCGCGTCAACGCGCTGGGCGTCGGAGCGTCCGAGGCCCTCGAAGGCGAGGAGCTTGCCGATTTTTACCTGGGTGACGACGGTGGAGTCGTCCGGCGTGTGCTTGACGAGGGCGACAGGCTGGCCCGGTCTGATCGCGCCCTGCTGGACGCGTCCGATGCCGATGCGCCCGACGTAATCGGAATAGTCGAGGCTGGTGATCTGGAGGCGGAGGGGTTTTTCGAGGTAGACGTCCGGGTGCGGGACGTGCCTGATGATGGCCTCGAAGACGGGGCGGAGGTCGCTCGACTCGTGATCGGGCGTTGGCCAGTCGGGGACGGACCAGCCGTTCTTGGCGCTGGCGTAGACGATGGGGAAGTCGAGGGCGTCGTCCTCGGCGCCGAGCGCGACGAGCAGGTCGAAGACCTCGTTGACGACGCGGTCCGGGTCCGCGTCGGGGCGGTCGCACTTGTTGACGATGACGACGGGGCGGAGGCCCTCGGCGAGGGCTTTGGAGAGGACGAAGCGGGTCTGGGGCATGGGGCCTTCGAAGGCGTCAACGACGAGCAGGCACCCGTCGGCCATGCGGAGGACGCGCTCGACCTCGCCGCCGAAGTCGGCGTGCCCGGGGGTGTCGATGATGTTGATGCGGTAGTCGACGCCATCGGAGGAGTGATAGGTGACGGCGCAGTTTTTGGAGAGGATGGTGATGCCGCGTTCGCGTTCGAGGGGGTTGGAGTCCATGATGAGCGAGTGCTGGCCGCCCTGGAGTTTTTCGAGTTCGCCCGAGCGGAAGTTGCCGGACTGCATGAGAAGGTGGTCAACCAGGGTGGTTTTGCCGTGGTCAACGTGGGCGATGATGGCGACGTTTCGCAGGAGCGCAACAGAAGTCGCGCTCTGAGGGGGGGGGGTCATGGGCTGGCTCGTCGGGATGGCTCTTCGCGTTGGGCGGCGGGAGAGCGGGTGGAAAGAGGGACGCGGGGGATGATAGCCCGGGGCGGATCGGCGCCGGGAAAGTCGGGGGCATGGTTCTCGGATCTGGGCGCGGGCGATAAGGCGCTTCCGGGTTTGCCGGGCTTGCCCAGGGTGTCGCCGGGTGAGGTGAATCTGGCGGAGTGAGGGCGAGGGTCTTGAACGCCCGGGGGCGGGCTGGGAAGCTCGGATCGGCGCTCGGAGAGCGCACCGAATCTGGCATGAGTGGGCGAGCAATCGGCCCACCCGCCGACCCGCGGGCGCGGAGCGCGTCCTCGGGGCGACGACAACATCAAGGGGTGACGCAATGAGTGCGAAGCAGGGCGCCATGACGGCGCTGATGGTTGTGGTGTGCGCCGGGGGCGTGAGCAACGGGCAAGAGATGACCCGGGTGTATACGAACCGGTTCCTGTCGAGCCCCGACATCGGGAGCGAGTGGTCGAAGAACTCCTACACGACCCGGCGGAACTTCTCGGGCTTTCTCGGGCGATTGAGCAATGAGCGTGTCACCCTGCGTCTGGCGACGCCCGAGCTGCCCGACGTGGGCGGGCCTGATGGGCCGGGCGGCCCGGACGGGCCGGGGGGGCCGGGCGGGCCTGATGGGCCGGGCGGGCCTGACATCGGCGGAGGCCCGGTGATCAAGTCGTTCGGGCGCCCGATCTCCGCGCGCCCAGAGGCGAGCGCGGATGTGACGTTCCGCCTGCGCTTTGATCTGTACCTGATCGACTCGTGGGACGGGTCCGACCCGCAGTACGGCGACGACCGGATCATCGTTGACATCAACGGGCGGACATTGTTTGACGAGTCGCTGAGCACACGCCCGAGCCAGAGCAACTTCCGCGACCCGGACCGGTGGGGATCGGACCTCGGGTTCGGGGGCTGGAACGACGCGATTTACCGGAATATCGACCTGTTCTTCACGCTCGAAGCGGGCGAGGACATCATGGAGATCGGGTTCCTCAGCACCGCGGACCAGGGGCTCGTCGATGAGTCGTGGGGTATCGACAACGTGAAGCTGGACTACTTTGTCGGGACGATCCCGTCGCCGAGCGGGCTGGCGCTGCTCGGGCTGGGGGGGGCGATGTTGGGCGCCCGGCGGCGGCGCTAGGGCTGGCCCCCGGGGGCGCCGAGGGGGAGACCCTCGCCGAGGCGCATGTCGATCTGCACGGTTCCGGTCAGAACGGTGGTGCGCTTTCGCTCGGGGAACTCAGGGGGCGGGTCGAGCGCGAGCGACCATGAGATGCGCTCGAACTGCGCGAGCGATTCGACGGGGCGGAGCGCGGACCAAGGGCCGTCACCCATCGCCTTGAGCAGGGCGCTCGGGCGCACGAGCCCGAGCGCGACGGGGCGCCGCTCCGGGGCGGATGCGGTTTCGCCGGCAAGGGCATCGACAAACGGGCGGAGTGAGCGTGGTGGATGGGCGCGCGAGCCCTCGGGCGAGAGGCGCAAGGCCCACCAGCGCTGGGCGTCCTCCCGGGGCGTCGAGAAGGCCCAGGCGGCTTGCGTCTTTGCGCCGAGCACGCCGGCGCCAGAGGTCTTGATCGAGGCGGTGCGCACGGCCATGGGGTACTGGCCCTCGACGGCGCCCTCGGGCGGGGCCGAGCCTGGGGCGGGGCTGATGAGGGCGGAGATGGCGCGGTCGCCCTCGGCGACCGGGTCGCCCGGATAGGTCGCCTCGGACGCGAGCGAAACGCACAGCCCGGACATTTCCGGGTCGGCCCGCTCGACCATGACCAGGGCGCGCCCGCCCATGATCCTGAGAAATCGCTCGGGGACGTCGGCGAACAGCGTGCTCACGAGCAGGCCCGAGTCTCCGGGCATGTCGATCCGGTCCGGGGCGGACTCCATCACGAGCGCGAGGGCGCCCGGGGCGAGCGCGTGGAACCGTTTGAGGCTGACGGGGCGCTGGCCGAACGAGGCGCGCTGGTCGCCCGGTTTTTCGATGCGCAGCTTGCCCTCCCAGCCGCGGGGCGCCCCGCGGGCGGCGAGTAAGAACGCTGCGCCGTCGGGCGTCTTGGCCGAGACGTGAAGGAAGGCGCTGTCCATGCCCGGGATTCGCGCGTCGGGCGCGTCCTGCCCCTGGTTGGCCCAGTTTTCTGGGGCGCTGAGCGAGACGAGAGACCGGATCAGCGGCTCGAGCATGGAGTCGTCCGAGGCGGGGGCGAGGAGCAGGATGGTCTGGTCTCGCCCGTCGGCGCCGCGGGTCATGAACAGGGCGAGCGAGAAGACGCCGTGCTCGGCGGCGAGCACGGGCTGGCCCGCGACCTTGGTGCGCGGCGCCAGCGCGAGGCTCTTGCGGACGCGTTTTTCGACTCGTTCAGGGATCCAGATCAGCATGGCCCAGGCGCCCCGGGCGTCCCCCCCCACCGCCGGGAGTGAGAGATGGCGCCCGACAAACACGACGCGCCGCCCGAGCAGGGTGTTGACCGCCTCGCCCGGCGCCATGCCCAGGCGGTCGGCCAGCTCGGACCACTGATGGAACGTCGGGCGGAAGAACCCGGAGCCGGTGATGGCGTGCGAGAGGGACTGGCCCGCGGGCGAGGCGAGGACGGCGCTCAAATCGTCGATCACAACGATGACGCTCGCCTCTGCGGGCATGGCGTCGATCAGATCCCAAGCGTCGCCATCAACCTGGGCGCTGGCGCTGGGCGCGAGCGCCGGAATGATGAGCGCCAGCATCGGAAGCAACGCTCGGTTGAACACGCGCCGCCTGGTCATCGCCCGTGCGTTCCGTGAGGTGTCAGGGGAGCACACCGAGGAGGGTTTCGCTGGGTTCTTCGCCCTGGGATTCGGGCGCCCCGGGCGAGAGATACCGGGTGAGGCGCGCGCCCGGCTCGCGGACCTCGAAGCGGACAAGCGTTGTGACGCTGAACGCGCGCCGGGCCGAGCGCTCGGATGAGTCCGGGGGCGCGGGCGGGGCGTTGAGCGAGACCATGGCGCCCGAGGGGCAGGCGCGCTGGGAGCGGGCATCGAAGATGCCGATGTGCTCGACGCTGACGAAGCCGACGGGGTGGGCGCGCTGGGGGTGGGCGCGTTGCGGGAAGGAAGCCAGAGAGACCCGAGCCCGATCGACGCCGGCCCGGAGGGCGGCGGCGCTCTGGATCGCGTCGGCCTGGAAGGCGGTGTTGACGTCGGCCAGGGGCGTGTCGTGGGGGGTGAGGCTCAGGGCGTCGGGCCAGGCGCGCTGGGCGGTTGCTACGCCGAGCAGGACCAGCAGGGCGGCGCCCGAGACGCCCAGGCGGGCGGTGCGCGTGATGCGCCGGAGGCGCCTGGGCAGGAACCGGCGTCGAGAGTCGGCCCGGGCCAGGATCTGGCGCGTCATGTCCGGCGCAAGCGGCTGGTCACGCAGCGAGGCGAGCGCCTCGGCGGTTCGTTCGAGTTCATCGCGGGTGTGCGCATCGTGGCGGACAGCACGCAGAACCTGGCGCTGGGCCTCGGGCGAGAGCTCGCGATCGAAAAACGCATCGACGAGCGCGTCAGGAACGTCTCGGTCGAGATCTCGGGTCGGTTGGTCGCCCTCGAAGCTCACAGGCGCGCCTCCTGCATCTCAAGATCCGCGGCGTCCTGGCGCGACTCGATGAGGATGCGCAGACGCTTGCGCCCGCGGTGGAGGTGGCTCTTGACGGTGCCCTCGGGCATCTCGAGGTGGCGGGCGATGAGCGCGATGGGCCAGTCGAGCTGGTGGAACAGGATGACGACCTCGCGCTGGTCGGACGAGAGGCCCATGAGCGCGACCTGGAGGGTGTCGCGCATGACACTCTGCTGTTCGTCGGCGACGACGGGGGCGTCGGGCTCGCTGTCCTTGCCGCGCCAGGAGCCGACCATGTCGGTGTCGTAGGCCGGGCGGTGCTTGGCGCAGGCGTTGAGGTAGAGGCGCCTGGCGATGGTGAAGAGCCAGGTGCTGAAGCGGTAGCGGAAGTCGAAGCGGTGGAGGTTGGTCAGGACGCGGACGAAGGCCTCCTGGACGATGTCCTCGGCGACGTCGGGACGCCCGGACATGCGGAGCATGTAGGCGTAGAGCGATTGCTGGTGATGGCGGATGATGCCCGACGCGGCGTCCTGGTCGCCCTCGGCGGCCAGCTCGATCAGTCGTCGTTCCTCGGCGCGTTCCATGCAGTACTCCGTCAGCCGGGTAAGTCTACCGGGCTTGCGGGCGAGAGTTGCTCACAAATCAGCGATACCAGTGATCTGTACGGGTCTTCACCCACCCCGTTTCATGTGATCCGAAAGGTCGGGGCAGTTTCTGACACGAAAGACCGGCGGCCCGGGTGGGTAGGTTCCCGGACCGCCGGCAGGGATGGCCTTTGCAGCGGGTCAGGCGGCCTTGGGCAGGCGGCGCTTGCGTCCGACGGTGCGCTGGTCCTCGGTGGCGCGGGTCTCGGGCTCTTCGAGGAGCATCTGGACGAGTTCGAGCGGCTCGGTGGCCCAGAGATCGGCTCCGATCTCCTCGGCCAAGCCATCGGCGCGGTTGAAGACCCCGCCGCCCACGGCGATCTGCGTGCCCTCGCAAGCGCCGACCTCGTGGAGGTTGTCGATGATCATGCGGATGTGGGGCAGATCCGAGGGGGCCGAGCAGAACAGGAGGAGCACGTCGGGGCGGTCGTTCTGGACGAGGTTCTGGATCTCGTCGGCGGGGACGCCGCCTCCGGAGAAGCGGACGCGGAAGCCGTGGGCTTCGAGCAGGTCAACGCCCATCTGGGCGCCGAGTTCGGAGCCCTCGTCGGGGCCGCAGGCGGCGAATACGGAGCGCCCGACCGGGGGCGTCTCGACGCGAGAGAGCAGGGCGCTGGCGTTCTGATCGACGATGACGCGGAGGAGGCGGGTGGAGAGGTGGTAGCCCATGGGCGTGATCTGGTCCTGGCGGTTGAGCTTCTCGATCATGTCGTAGGTGGGCCAGAAGAGGTCGGTGATGAGGGATTGGGCGGAGACGCCCAGGTGGGTTTGTTCTTCGATGATGCGCCGGGCCTCGGGGCGGGCGCCGCTGACGATGGTCTCGAAGAAGCGTTCGGTGACGATGTCTCGGCTCATGGCTTGGGACTCCCTGCGATCCCCGGCTTTGGGGGTGATGCGTCGTTGATGTTCCCGGGCGCCTCCCAGCCCCCGGCTCGCGGTGCGACCTCGCCCGCGACAGGTGAGGTATCGAGCGCGTCCGCGGACGAGCGTGAGCACCGGGAAGTGTGGGACGGATCGCGGCAGAAGCTGCGCGATCGGGGCGTTATTGGACGCGCGGGCGGTCCGAGAATGGGGCTACGCCTCTGACCGTCGCTCGTTATTGGACGCTCGAAGCGTCACGCACGGCGCTGTGGCAGACGCAGACACCCAGCGTCAGCGGGCGCTGGACCAGCTCTGCGAAGCCGGCGCCGAGGATGGCACGCCCCAGCTCGCCCCGGTCCATGAACTGAGCGACGCTCTTGGGGAGATAGGCGTAGGCGCCGGAGCGGTCGCGGCTGATGAACGCGGCGGTCCGGGGCATGATCCACTTGCAATACAGGTCATTGCCCCAGCGGACCGGGGCGAAGCGCGGGCGGTCGAACTCGAGGATCACCAGTCGCCCGCCCGGCTTGAGGACGCGGGCGAACTCGCGCAGGGCCTGGGGCGGGTGCTGGACGTTGCGGATGCCGAAGGCGATGGTCAGCGCGTCGAAGGAGGCATCGTCGAAGGGGAGGGCCTGGGCATCGCCTTCTCTATAAGTGATCTTCGTTGACTGCTCGGGGCTGAGGCGTTTCTGCTTTGACTCTGCGATGTCGAGCATCTGGCGGGTGAAGTCGAGGCCGACGACTTCGCTCGCGTCGGTTTTGGCAAGGGCCTGGGTGAGGTCGCCGGTGCCGCAGGCGACGTCGAGGACGCGGTCGGCGGGACGGATCGCGGCGGCTTTGACGGCGGCGCGGCGCCAGGCCTGGTCACGCCCGAACGAGTGGAGGCGGTTGTTCAGGTCATAGGACGGGGCGATGGCGGCGAACATGGCCCGGACGCGCGGGGCTTTGTCGCCCCGGGTGTGGACGCTATCGAGCGATTGGCCCTGCCACGCGGGCGCATCGGGGGCGGGCGCGGAGGGGGTGGTCGTGCTAGGCTCGGTCGTTGGCATCTGGCGCCCAATGGTAGCTCCGCAGGGGGGCGCCCTCGGGCGGCGGGCGCGATGCACGGAGCATGACCATGAACGCACGAATGAACCCGATCCGGATCGCGCTCGCCCTTACGGGCGCCCTGCTTGTCGGCTCCCAGCTCGGGTGCTCAACGAACCCGGCGACCGGGCGATCACAACTGAACCTGTTGAGCCGGTCGCAGGAGATCGCGCTCGGCGATCAGGCCAAGAGCCAGCTCACGAGCGAGTACGGCGGCTCGATCGGTGACGCCAGGGTCAACTCGTACTTCACGAACATCGGGCAAGGCCTGAGCGCACAGACGGAGTCGGACTATGCGAGCCTGCCCTGGGAGTTCACGCTGCTCGACTCGGACGTGCTCAACGCGTTTGCGCTGCCCGGGGGGAAGGTGTTTGTTTCGCGGGGGCTGGCCGAGAAGATGGACTCGGAGGCGGAGCTGGCGTTCGTGATGGGGCACGAGGTCGGGCATGTGACGGCGCGCCACGTCAACGAGCGGATAAGCCGTCAGATGGTTCTCAGCGGCGCGGTCGCGGCGGTCGCGGTCGGGGCGCAGATGTCGGACCGGGACGTGATCAAGTATGGCTTGCCGTCGCTGGTTGGCGCAGGAACCGGGGCATACCTGCTCAAGTTCGGGCGAGACCAGGAGAGCGAGGCCGACGCGCTCGGGATGCGGTACATGAACCGGGCGGGGTACAACCCGTACGGGGCGTACGAGGCGATGGGGATTCTTGCCGATGCCGCGAGCAACTCGCAGCGCCAGCCCGAGTTTCTGTCTACACACCCCTACCCCGAGACGCGCCTGGGCCAGATCCAGCGCCGCCTGCAGAAGGATTACCCCGACGCGCTGCGGGACACGGGGTCCAAGACGTACCCGGATCGGTTCCAGAGCCGGATGTTGAACCGCTTGGCGATGCTGCCCCCGGCGCCGGATTCGGGGATGACGCTGGCGATCGGACCGGCGAGCGTATGGTGCGGGGTGTGCCGCGAGGATGAGGCGAACTCCGAGAGTGCGATACGCTGACGAATGCCCAGCAAGCCAGACGCCAACCTCGCTCTGGTATCGCGATTGGTTCTTGTTGCACTGTTCTTTGCGGTACTGGAGGTTCTTTACTCAGTCGGCGCAGCGCAAGGAAAGCTCGGAAGAACTCAGTTTTCTGTCGTGTTCTTGCTGCTCGTCTGTTGGTTCGTCTTCGACGCCTTGGCGATTGCCGGCCTCGTCCGTGCAGTCATGAGACGGGCGGGCGCCCTCGTGTATCTGCTTTATCTCGTGCTGTTCTTGATCACGGGCAGTGCCACAGTCATTGCTTGGCGATCCGTCTCAGGCTTGCTCCAAGTGATCTGATTTGACGCCCCAGAAGCGAATCCAGTTGTCGTAGCGGAAGGCGGCGAGGTCGTCGGCGTTCCAGCCGCGGGCGCGCAGGGCGTCGGTGAGTTTGGTCAGGTCGCTGGGGGTGTTGATGGCGGCGGGCAGGTCGTTGGCGGTGATGCCGCCGTCCATGTCGGAGCCGAGCCCGACGCAGCGCCGATCGCCCACCAGTTCGCAGATGTGCTCGACGTGGGCGACGGCATCGTCGGCGCTGGGGCGGTCGGACGGGTTGTTGCGGTCGAGGCCTGTGCGGATGAAGTTGCGGATGAGGTTGAGGCCGATGACGCCGCCGCGCCGGGCGATCTCGCGGATGGTGTCGTCGCTGAGATGGCGCAGGTGCTGCGGGTTGGCCTCGCCCCCGAGCAGCGAGCGGCAGTTGGAGTGGCTGGCAATGACCGGAGCGTCGGTCAGGGTGAGCAGTTCGTCGGTTGCGCGCTGGGAGAGGTGCGAGAGGTCGTGGACGACGGCGAGCGCGTCCATGGCGGGGATGAGGGCGCGCCCGAGGTCGGTGAGTCCGAGGTTGTCGGTCCCGTTGCCGCCGGCGTAGCGGGACTCGTGCCACCAGGCCATGCCGATGGCGACAACGCCCTGCTCGTCCCACTCGGGGAGTTCGTCGGGCGAGGGGATGGGGTCGGCGCACTCGACGAGGACGCCGAGGCGGAGGGGGGAGGGAGAAGAAGAGCCCCTCACCCCGGCCCTCTCCCCAGGAGGGGAGAGGGAGGAAGGCAAGGAAGAGGAAGAGGAGGAAGAGGAGGAAGACCCCTCACCCCGCCCTCTCCCCAAGGGGGAGAGGGAGGAAGGCGAGGATGAAGACGGAGCCCCGCTACTGGCGACACGTCCCGCTGGGGAGAGGGAGGAAGAGGCGTTGTTGAAAGCCGCAGGACTGGAGTCCTGCGGTTTGCAGGGCATGAGTTCGATCACGCCCGCGCCCGCCCAGGCGTTGTAGAGTTTGAGCTGGCGCATGCCGGCGCGGTAGGCGCCTTCGGCGTCGCCCAGGGCATAGACATGCGCCCCCGTCTCGGCGTCGTGAGCAGTCGGGTCTTGAACGCCCTCGGTGAAGATCGTGCCCAGGCAGGCGCGGACATCGCCATCGCGGAGCGAGGGGAGCGTGACGCTCGCGGGCTGGAGCGGGCCTCGGCAGTCGTCCAGCGGGGCGTGCATGTCGCGCCCCTTCTCGGCCAGATAGGCCAGATCCAGGTGGGCGTCGAACCAAGGGGCGGGTTGGGCGGTCGGCATGGGCGATGCTCGCGGGGCGTTTGGCGTTGTGGATGGCGGGAATCCGCCGGGGCATTTCCCGAAGTAGAATAGAGACAAGATACCGGCCGCGCTGGTGGCGTGGTCAGGGGAGCACACACATGTCTCACAGTTTGAAGCGGTACTCACAGCGGCGCGGCGGCGCGCTGGCGGGTTGCCTGATTGTTCTCGGTGTTCTGGTGGTTTTGGTCATTGTGGGCGTTGTGATCGTCGTGATAAACGGGAAGGGCTGGGTCTCGGCTGGGATCAAGTCGGTCGCCGAGCAAGCGATCCAGGCGTCGGATCTGCCCGAGAGCGAAAAAACAGAGGTCTTGGCCGAAGTCACGCGCCTGACGGATGGGTTCAAGAGCGGCGACATCTCGTTCAAGCAGTTCATCGAGATCGGGACGGACATCGCCGAGGGGCCGCTGATCCCGGCGGCGAGAGTTGGCGGGTTCGAGAGCATGTACCTGGCGCCATCCGGGCTTTCGGATGAGGAGAAGGAAGCTGGCGGATTGGCGCTGTCGCGCGTCGCGCAGGCGGTGTCTGAAGATAAGATCGAGGCGGACCCGCTGGCGGACATCTTCGACCCGATCAAGACGGTGAACACGACCGGCCCGGGCGTGCATATCAACCACCCGAAGTTCACGCTGCACCTCAAGGCGCCGAAGGATTGCACGGACGACGAGCTGCGCGAGGTGATCGCCAACGCGGTCGCGGCGGCGGACGCGGCGGAGATTCCCAACGAGCGCGTTGTGTTTGACGTGTCCGACGAGATCCGGGCCGCGATTGATCGGGCGCTGAGCGATGGCGACGACGACGGCGACGATGACCACGAGCACGACGCCGACGACGATCACTCGGACGATGAGACGGGCGACGACGCGGGCGGCGAAGGCCCCTGAGCCCGCGGGCGAGCTTTCTATAACGCGAAAACAACAACCGCCCCGAGGACGTCCCCGGGGCGGTGTTTATTTTGAGGCGATGCGGCTGCGCCGGATCAGTAGTGCAGGGCGCGGTCGAGGGTCTTGGCGTGGTCAACCCAGCCGGCGACTTCCTTCTCGCTCGGGGCGCGCCGGGTGAGGCTCTTGGCGTCGTTGACCTCCATCATCTTGGCGGCGAGGTTGGCGGCGTTGCGCTGGGCGAGCTCGGGGACGGTGTCCACGCCGGAGGCTTCGAGCAGCTCGGAGTACTCGCTGCCGATGCCCTTGACGCGGTAGAGATCGACCATGTTGGCCCACTTGAGGATCTGCTTGTCGCCGATCTCGGATTTCTCGCTGAGCGATTTGCGGTCAGCCGGGGTTTTGCAGGCGTTGAGCAGGGCGTCGGTGTCTTTGATGCCGGCGGCTTCGAGCTTGGCGCCGAAGGACGGGCCGATGCCTTCGACATCCTGGATGGGGTAGTTGGCCATGGTTCACTCTCCTGGTGTTGGAAATGGATGAGGTCCCGCCCCCTCGGGCGGCTTGGCAAGGGTAGCGGGTCACCTTGGGCGCAAGCAAGAGGCGGGCAAGGCGATCAGGGGCGGGGCAGGAAGAGCTCGGCGATCATGCACCGGGCGGAGCCGCCGCCGAAGCGTTCGATGGTGGGGATCGGGGCGTGGGCGAGGGTGAGACCCTTGCCTGCGAGGGTTTGGGCGTGCTTGCCCAGAGCGGCGAGGGCGGCACTTGAGAGGGCGAGAACACGCTTTCCCGAGCCGGCGCGGAGTTCGAGAACATTGGCGGCGAACGTGGAGGCCTGCTCGCGGGTGATGTCGAGTATCTCACGCCCGGTGGATTCGAGGCGCTGGCGAACAGCTACGCGCTGGTCGGCGTTGACCGCTTCGAGGCAGATGATGGCGAAGTCGGCGCCGAGCGAGAGCATGACGTTGGTGTGGTAGTAGGCGCCGCCCTTGGCGTCGGTCGCGTCGAAGAGAACGGGCTCGTAGGCGAGCATCAAACAGAGACGGTTGAAGACGCCCTCGTCCGTGCGCGGCGAGCGGCAGGCGTAGGCGATTTTGTTCGCACGATCGAGGACCATCGAGCCCGTGCCCTCAAGATATCTCCCCTTGCCCTCGAACTCGCGGACGAGGGTGGAGTCGATGATGCGAAGGTCGAGGCCCGCCGAGCGCGCGGCGGACTCGAGCAGCTCCGGGCGGCGTTCGAGGCGGCGCGACGGGCTAAGCATCGGGTACAGGATCGCGCGCCCGTCCGCGTGGGTCGTGAACCAGTTGTTGGGGTAGACGGCATCGGGCTTAGGCGGAAACGGGGTGTCATCAACTGTGATGACGTTCACCCCCGCGGCGCGCAGAGTCTCGACCAGCGCGTCAAACTCCTGGATCGCTTGCGCGTGAATCTGCGCAGCGTCCCCCACCGCTTGGCTCTGGAAGGCGTTGGAGGCGAGGGTTGACGGGTTGGACCCGAACGCGGCTGGGCGGACCATGAGGATGGTGCTGGTAGATTGCAGGCCTTGAGCCGTCATCCGATGCTTATCCCGCCGAACATGCCCGCGAGCACGATGAGCACGCCCCACGTCAGGAGATTCCCGAGCACAACCCCAATCGCGATCGTGATGTACGGGTGACGGATGATGGCCGCTCGAGCAATGAAAGATGTTTCCGTAGCCGGTCCGGGGGGAGTCAGCACGTCCAGAAGAACCGCGTCAGGTGGGATCGAACTCGCTTTGACCTGTGTCACAAGCTTGACCTTGCGACCCCTCTTTGCAACCGCCGCGCGAGCCTTGTTGTGTGAGATCGCGTGGACATAGATTGGTGGCGCCTGCTCAGTATCGACTCGGAAGAACGTGCCGTCATTACCCGAATCGGATTCCATTTCACACGCTCATCTCAACCGGCTTGCGATCGGTCAATATCTCGGCGCTCGTCTTGGATTTGACCTCATCGACGCTCACGCCCGGGGCGAGTTCTGTCAGGCGGAAGCGGTTTGCGTCGCTGTCGAACTCGAGCACGCACAGGTCGGTGATGATCAGGTCGATGCAGGCGAGGCCGGTGAGGGGGAGGGTGCAGGCGGGGACGATTTTGGGGTCGCCCTTGCGCGAGACGTGCTCCATGGTGACGACGACTTTTTTGACGCCGGCGACGAGGTCCATGGCGCCGCCCATGCCCTTGATCATTTTGCCGGGGATCATCCAGTTGGCGATGTCGCCGCCTTGGCTGATTTCCATGGCGCCGAGGATGCACATGTCGATGTGCCCGCCTCGGATCATGGCAAAAGAATCGGCGGAGGAGAAGTAGCTGGCGCCTTGGCGTGCGGTGATGGTCTGCTTGCCGGCGTTGATGAGGTCGGCGTCGATGTTGTCTTCCGTCGGGAAGGGGCCGATGCCGAGCAGGCCGTTCTCACTCTGCAGCCAGACGTCCATGCCGTCCGGGATGTGGTTGGCGACGAGGGTGGGCATGCCGATGCCAAGGTTGACGATGTAGCCGTCGCGGAGTTCGGCGGCGGCACGTTTGGTGATCTGTTCGCGAGTGAGTGGCATGGGGAGATGATAATCAAACGAGTCGCTCCCGACGAGTCTTCACGATCCGACGGATAAACCAAACCGAGAGAAGTCCTGATCCAACAAGGACTATGCCCCATACGGCTTTTCGCCAGGGGAAGGGCTCTGGCCTCCAGAAAGCACTTGGCCATCGCAGATTGATCTTCCGAACTCCTTTTTCTGCGAGGGCGTCCCGCCACGCAAACTCAGTCTCGTACTCCGCGTGAGTCTGAGCGCGGGTATCGATCACGAAGTAGCCATTTACAGTGTAGGAATCGTCCTCTGGGTCGCAGTACGTTCCAATACCAGGTCACCTTTCGCATCCACTCGGTACACAGAGAGGCGCCCAACCACGCCGTACTCTGGTCCAGTGATCCCCCGATCGCGTGCGTTCATCACTACGAGCGAGTAGCCATTCGGGAGATCCAGTGTCACGTTTGGGCCACACCCACTCCAGGCACATACGGCAAGCCCACTCCATACCACGATGAGAAGGAGTGAGCTGCTCGATGATCCCTGTGTCATAACCAAGCGTACGGAAGAAGCGTTGCCAAGTTCACCGACGCTGGCGTTTCTCGCCCTCGATGGTCAGGCTGACCTTCCGGGCGCCGGGGCGTCTGCGGGTTGCTCGGCGAATACGGGCGGCGACGAGCGCGATGACGGCGAACACCGCGGCGGTGGCGACCCAGAACTGCCAATCGCCCAGCGGGAAGCTCATGCCACCCCCAATGCGAGCAGGGTCTGGTTGACGAGCAGGGCGAGGCCATACGCGAGGGCGCCCATCCAGGCGAGCTGGAGGAAGGCCCATTTGGCGCCGCCGGCCTCGCGGGCGGTGACGACGAGCGTGGGCAGGCACTGCATCGCCAGGACGTAATACACAAGCAGCGACCAGCTCGTGGCGGCGGTGAAGATCGGGCGCCCGTCGTCGCGCGTGGCGCCCGAGAGCGCGTCGAAGACGCCCCCGTCGTCCTCGTCGGAGCCGATCACCTGCACGGCCATGGTCGTGACGAACACCTCCCGCGCGGCGAAGCTCGCCAGCACCCCCACCGTGAGCTGGCGGTCATAGCCGAGCGGAGCAAACACGGGCGAGATCGCCTCGCCCAGGCGCCCGAGGAAGCTGTAGCGTGAGGCGTGGCGCGCTTCGAGGTGGGCGGCCTCGTCGAGCATGGCGTTCGCGGCGTCGGGGTCGGCGGGCTCGATCGACGCCGCCTGTTCGCGGAGGGAGATCGACTGCGCGGGCGGGTCGGAGTGCGGGTATTCGCCCATCCACCAGAGGACGATGGAGATGGCGAGGATCATCGTGCCGGCCTTGCGGAGGAAGACCTTGGCGCGGTCGTAGGTGGTGAGCAGGGCCGTGCGCAGGTTGGGCAGGCGGTAGCTGGGCAGCTCGAGGGCCATGGGGCGGGTCTTGCCCCTGAGAATGGTTCGGCGCACGACAAGGGAGCTGAGCAGCCCGGCGCAGGCGCCCAGGACATAGCACCCCGTGAACGCGAGCGCCTGCATCGCGGGTCGCCCGGGGAAGAGGATGGTGGTGAGCAGGACGTAGACGGGGATGCGGGCGGTGCAGCTCATGAAGGGCGCCACGAGGATGGTCGCGAGGCGATCGCGCCGATCGGGGATAGCGCGGGTCGCCATGATGCCGGGCAGGGCGCAGGCGTGCGAGCTGAGCAGCGGGACGAAGGCGTGCCCCGACAACCCGAAGGGGCGGAGCAGGCGGTCGATGACGAACGCGGCCCGGGCGAGGTAGCCGGTGTCTTCAAGCAGCGAGATCAGGAAGAAGAGCAGGCAGATCTGGGGCAGGAAAATCAGCGTGGCGCCGACGCCAGCGATGACGCCATCGACGAGCAGGTCGCGCAGGATCCCCGCGGGGAGCAGGGCCTCGGCGCCCCCGCCGAGCGTGCTGAAGATCGCGTCGATCCAGTCCATCGGGTACGCGGCGAGTCGGAAGATGACCCAGAACAGGCCCGTCATGATCAGCGCGAACAGCCCGGCGCCGAGCACGGGGTGGGTGAAGGCGCGGTCGAGGCGGTCCGTCAGACGATCGCTGGACCTTGTTCCATCGTGGGCGCTGCCGACCTCGGCGTAGACCTCATCAGCCCAGCGTTCGAGCTCGTCGAGCGAATCGGGGGGCGTGCGCGAGGGGAGGCTCGGGGAGCGCATCGCCTCGCGGAGCTGATCGAAGCCGTCGCCAGTGCGGGCGCTGACGAGCACGACGGGAACGCCGAGGGAGTCACTCAGCGCGTTGGCGTCAACATGGACGCCGCGCCTGCGGGCGGTGTCGATCATGTTGACGACGACGAGGCCGGGGATTGTGCGTCTGAGCGCCTGACCGGCGAGGACGAGGTTGCGCACGAGGTTGGCCGCATCGACGACGATGACCTGGGCCTCGGGCGCGGGGGCGCCGGGGGGGATCGAGTTTCCATCGAGAACGCTGCGGCAGAGCTTGGACTCGCTCAGATCGAGCTCGAGCGAGTAGACGCCCGGGAGGTCGATCAGGCAGGTCTCGGAGCGGTCACCGAGCGCCACCCAACCGATGCGGGCTTCCTGGGTTGTCCCCGGGAAGTTGGAGGTTTTCTGGCGCAGGGCGCACAGGCGGTTGAACAGCGTGGTCTTGCCGACGTTGGGGTTGCCCAGCAGGGCGATGCAGCGCGGCGCGGACGGCGCCGGGGCTTGAGCGTCGCCTGACATCGTCGCGGGAGCGCTCATCGGCGGGGAGCGCTCAGCTGCTCGGGCGGACAAGCACACGCTCGGCCAGACGGCGCGCCAGCCCGATCCTGCACGTTGAGCCGCACGAACCGAGCACGCACACAATGCACGGCTCGCCCAGGCGGCAGACCTCGATGTCGGCGTCCGGGCGGATGCCCATGGCGCGGAGCAGGGCCGCGTCTTCGCGCTCGAGGGTGGAGCCGCTGATGCGCCCGCGCCCGCCGCGCGGGAGCTGGGTGAGCGAGATCCGATCGTCGCGTGTGCCTGGTGAGACCATGCGGGGAAGGCTCCGTATCCCGCAGGGAGAGGCGGGGAGACCATCATACGGCGGTTGAGACTCAGTCTCAACTTGAGAATCATTCCAGATACGGCTGGGGTGTTTTCAGTTGGACTCGCGGGCCTTCCCGGCGTGCTTGCGGCGGATCCTGGCCCGATGGCGCATCAGCGTGCCCGCCAGAACGAGCGGCAGGCCCAACGCGGCCAGGCCCAGACGCATCAGCATCCGACCCGAGCGGGCCTGCTCGTCGATCTCGGGCGTCGCCAGGGCGTCGTCCAGGACGTGCTGGTACATCGAGCTGATCTCGACGAGCACAAGCGCAATGCCCACCCCGGCAATCGTGAGCCCGACGAGGATGAGCATCCAGGCGATCAGGCGGGACTTGCTTGACTTGCTTGACTTGCTTGACTTGCTTGACATGGCGCCCTCCGGTTCAGCGGCGCACGGTGCGCACAAGTGCGATGAGCAAGAACAACAGACCGGCGGCGCCCAGGGTGAGGATCAACCACGACGACAGCACGATCTCCTGCGCCCGGCGTGCGCCCGAGCGGGCCGCGAGCCACGCGAAGAGACGCTCGAAGAAAGACAGATCGCGGGCGGTCTGGGCAAGGGTGAGGGCGATCGCGGCGATGATAAACGCCAGCGCGAGGAAGATGATCGCGCGCTGCGAGCGCCCTTTGTGATGGCTTCGGGAGTAGCGCTTTCGTTTGGGCATCTGTCGCCGCCAGAGACGTATCACGCGGACCGAGACGCAAGACCGGCGCGGATAGTCCGGACCGATGCGTACACGAGCACAACGGCTCCGGCCCATACAAACACATCGCCGAGCGCCGCGACCCTGACAGGATCATTGAACTCCCAGCTGCGCAGGCGCCTGCCGGACTGAGCATCATTGATCGCGTTGAGAACCTGACGGGCGGTTCCCCAGTGCAATAGCTTTCCGACAACCACGAGCACAAACGCGACAACAAACCACATGCTGTCCGAGAGCACCCCGAGCAGGTCTGATATATCCGGTTTCAGCGCTTGATCGGTCATGCCGGGCTCATGGTCCGTTGTTCGATGCGTTTTTCGCTGACGGTCTGGACGATGCGGTCAACGAAGGCGCCGGAGACGTGGATGCCGTCGGGCTCGAGCTCTCCGGTCGGGACGATCTGCTCGACCTCGGCGACGGTGAAGGCGGCGGCGGTGGCCATCATGGGGTTGAAGTTGCGGGCGGTCTTTCGGAAGACCAGGTTGCCGAACTCGTCGGCCTTCCAGGCTTTGACGAGGGCGAGGTCGGCGAAGAGGGCGGTCTCCATGATGTAGTCGCGCTCGCGCCGGAACTCGCGGTTGTTCGCGGCGCTGGCCATGGGCGGACAGAAGGCGCGGGTGTCCTTGCCCTCGGCGATCTGGGTGCCGGCGCCCGAGGCGGTGAAGAAGGCGGGGATGCCGGCGCCGCCCGCGCGGATGCGCTCGGCCAGCGTGCCCTGCGGGTTGAACTCGACCTCGAGTTCGCCCGAGAGGAACTGGCGAGCGAACTCGTCGTTCTCGCCGACATAGGACGAGATCATTTTTTTGATCTGCTTGGTTTCGAGCAGGAGCCCGAGCCCCCAGCCATCGACGCCGGCGTTGTTCGAGACGCAGGTAAGCCGCTGGACGCCCGTGTCGCGGAGTGCGAGGATGAGCTGTTCGGGGATGCCGCAGAGCCCGAAGCCGCCGACCATGCAGGTCATGGAATCGTGGATGACACCCGTGCTGCGGAGGTCGGCGAGCGCGCCCGGGGCGGAGTCGTAGCGTTTGTTGATCATGGTCGGTCCTCGCATATGCCCGGTTGGCAGGGCGCCCGATGGTACCGCGCAGGCGCGGGCGGCGGCGATGCTGTTTACGGGGCGTCGCAGCTCACGAGGACATACCCGCGCAGGCGCCCGGAGCCCTCGGGCTGGACGGTGGTGCGTTCGTAGGTGACGTCCGTCGGGTCGGAGCCGAGGGCGGCGCGAAGCTCGGCCAAGCCAGACTCGACCGCGGCCTCTCGCGCCGCGCGCAGGTTCTCTCCGACACCCGAGGCGACGATCCGGAGGCGCCCGGGCGCCGGCTCGGGGACGCGCTTCCACCACTCTGCGGGCTGGCGGGCCGGGCGCGGCGGCGCGGCTGTTGGCATTGTTGTTGGCGTGGGCTTGGGCGACGCCTTGGGCGTCGAGGTGGGCTTGGGGTTGGCGGGCGCCTTGGGCGTTTGATCCGGGCCAGCTGCGACCTTGATGCTGGTCTCGATCTCGCTCGTGCCTGCGGGGCGCAAGCGGGCGGCGCTACTGGGGGGAGAGCTGAGATCATCGCCGGGCCTGGGGGCGCGGACGACGGCGCCGGGCCTGCGCTTGGGCGCCGGGCTTGCCTGCTTGGGCGCTGGGCGAGAGATGGTGGGTGAGACCGAGACGGGATTGGCGACGACGAGATCGCGGTGGCGCACCGGGGCGGAGTTGGTCGAGCCGCAGGCGCTGAGCATCGGCGCCAGGGCGAATAGCGCGGCGCACAGCGCGCCCCGGGCGATGCCTGCGCTGAAACTCGCCCCGGTTCTGGTCCTCACTGGGTTGCTCACTGCGTCGCCCCCCTCGGGCGGAGGCGCGGGCTATTTGGCTCGGAAGAGATCCCGCTGGTCGGCGACCTCGCCCGGGCGTTTGGTCAGCTCGTCAAGCTCCGCCTGGATATCACCGAGTGTACTCAGCTGGAGGTGCTCGGTCGCAAAGCGGATGTAGGCGACGGGGTCGAGGGCACGCAGGCGGGTCATGACCCGCTCGCCGATGATGTGGCTTGTCACCTCTCGCTCGAACTCGTGGTGGAGCTCGTCCTCGACTTCCTCGACGAGAGACCGCTTGTCTTCCTCGGGGATCGGGCGTTTGCCGCAGGCCGCGGCGATGCCCCGGAGGATGTTCTCCTGGCTGAACGGGACCCGAGACCCGTCCTTCTTGATGACCATCAACCGGCTGGACTGCTCGACCCGCTCGTAGGTCGTGAACCTGCGATCGCACTGGAGGCACTGGCGACGCCTGCGGATCACCCGCCCGGCATCGGTGGACCGGGAGTCGATCACCTTGTCGTCGTTCACATGGCAGAATGGGCAGATCATGGCGCCTCGCCATAATGACGCCCCCGGAGGCTCGCGTCAAAGCGGGGCCTGCGCGGGCCTTCTCTGGGGCGTGCCCGCTATCATCCGGGCGATGAGGCGCCCCACCGCTGCCCGAATGACTCGCACGACCGCCCGCGCTCGCTGGTGACGCCCGCCTCGTCGCTCACCGTCCGCCCAACCGAGCCCGGCGTCGAGCCGGGTTCTTTGCTTCTCACGACGACCAGGAACACGCCATGCCCCGGATCACCCTCCCCGATGGATCGGTCAAAGAGTTTGACGCGCCCGTGAGCGCGCACCAGGTCGCTGAGTCGATCGGGTCGCGCCTGGCGCAGTCGGCCGTGGGCGCCAAGATCAACGGCGTCCTCTCCGACCTCTCGACCATGCTCAACGATGACTGCGAGCTGGCGATTGTCACGGAAAAAACCCGCGATGGGGAGCTCGACCCGGACGCGCTGATGATGGTGCGCCACTCGTGCGCGCACGTCATGGCCGAGGCGATCCAGCGGGTCGTGCCCGGAGCGCAGCTGGTGTATGGCCCGGCGCTCGAGACCGGGTTCTACTACGACATCGCCTTCCCCGAGGACCGACCGCTGCGCGAGGGAGATTTCGAAGAGATCGAAAAAGTCATGAAGGCGATCACGAAAGAGGATCGCCCGTTTATGAAATACAGCCTTTCCAAGGAACTGGGGCTAAAGAAACTCGAAACCGAGGGAAGTAAATACAAACTGGATAATGCGTACCGCGCCCTCTCTGCAGGAGCGACCGAGCTTTCTTGGTATGTGACAGGAAAGCTTGAGGGCATTGTCTGGATGCCATCTGGTGATGAAAATGTGATGGCTCGATTTGCAGACCTAGGGGATGGCGAATCGATAGTCATGCACGATTCCGATCTCCAAAATCAAGGTGCGCATATCGATGCATCGGAGGCGTTCGTTGCGAATGTAGGCGACAGCCCTGATGTGTTCTCTCCTGGCAACTGGGAGGACCTGTGCCGCGGGCCGCATGTCCCCAGCACCGGGCGCATCGGCGCGTTCAAGATCATGAGCCTTGCATCGAGCTACTGGCACGGCGACGAGAACTCCGACCGCCTCACCCGCGTTTACGGCACGGCCTTCTTCAAAAACAAAGACCTCAACGCACACCTCGAACGCCTGGAAGAAGCGAAGAAGCGCGACCACCGCGTGCTCGGCAAGCAGTTGCAGTTGTTTCATATTGATGAGGCGGTCGGGTCGGGGTTGATTTTGTGGACGCCGCGGGGGTCGATTATTCGCAGGGAGCTGCAGGACTGGATCGGTACCGAGCTGCGCAAGCGCGGGTACTCGGACGTGTACTGCCCGCACATCGGCAAGCTGGAGCTGTACAAGACGAGCGGGCACTTTCCGTATTACGCCGAGAGCCAGTTCGCGCCGGTGATGGATCGCTCGTTCCTCGAGCGTGTCGGCGACGAGGGCTGCTCGTGCTCGGACCTGGCGAACATGATGGGCAGCGGCGAGATCGAGGGCTACCTGCTCAAGCCGATGAACTGCCCGCACCATATTAAAATCTACGATTCGCAGCCGCGGAGTTATAAAGAGCTGCCGGTGCGCCTGAGCGAGTTCGGGACGGTGTACCGGTGGGAGCAGTCGGGCGAGCTGTCGGGGATGACACGGGTGCGGTGCTTTACGGTGGACGATGCGCACCTGTTTTGCCGCGAGGATCAGATCAAGGACGAAGTCCAAGGCTGCCTGGATCTGGTCAAGGTCGCGTTCGACACGCTGGGGCTGAGCGACTTCCGCGTGCGGGTCGGGCTGCGCGACCCGGACAGTGATAAGTATGTGGGCGACGCGGCGGTGTGGGATAAAGCGGAAGCCGCGTGCCTTGAGGCGGCAAAGGGGCTGGGGACGAAGGTCAGCGAGGAGCCGGGCGAGGCGGCGTTCTATGGGCCGAAGATTGATTTCATCGTCAAGGACGTCCTCGGGCGCGAGTGGCAGCTCGGAACGGTCCAAGTCGATTACAACCTTCCCGAGCGGTTCGACCTGTGGTACACGGGCGCCGACAACGAGAAGCACAGGCCGGTGATGATCCACCGGGCGCCGTTCGGCTCGATGGAGCGGTTTGTGGGCGTGCTCATCGAGCACTACGCCGGGGCGTTCCCGGCGTGGCTGGCGCCCGAGCAGGTCCGAGTCCTGCCCATCAGCGAAAAATCTAGCGACTACGCGCAGCAGGTCATGGACCGCCTTGTCGAGGTGGGCGTCCGCGCGACCATCGACGACGGCAACGAACGCGTCCAAGCCAAAATCCGGCGCGGCAGCGAGATGAAGATCCCCTACCTCCTCGTCGTCGGCCCACGCGACACCGAGAGCCGGACCGTCTCGGTCCGAGCCTTCGGCCTCGACAAAGACCTCGGCGCCATGGCGCTCACCGAGTTCGTCGAAGGGATAAGCAAGGAGATCTCGACCAAGGGCGCGTCGAGTGTTCGCGGGCGGTTCGAGATGGCCGGGGCGGGGGCGTAAGCCCGGCTCTGGTAGAGCCGGTTTCCAACCGGCTCGGTTCTTTCGAGCGCAGTGATCTGAGCCTGCTACGGGCGTCATGGTCTGAACACACAGATTTGTGGCATGGTCTGAGCCCACAGGGCGAAGGCCATGCGCTTGCACCCACGTCGCATAAAACCACATGGTTCCGCAACTCCCTCTTGACAAGGGGGGGGGGGGGGGGGGGGG
>JAJRXR010000030.1 GCA_024276195.1 Planctomycetota bacterium | reverse complement strand
GCCAGGCGGTTGCGCCTGAGCACGAGCATCAGCGTCAACGCGGTGATGAGAATGACGGCGAGCAGCGCGATGACGAGCAGCAGGTTGAAGCTCTCCCGGACCAGATCGGGGTCGGGCGAGGGCGGCGGCGGGGCTGTTGCGAGCGCGAAGATCATGCGCGGAGTTTAGGTGCTGGTGAGTGTCGGAGTGGAAGGCCCAGAGACGGGCGGGACGCCCATGCCACCGGGGGAGGGGGAGGAGACGGGCGGGACGCCCATACCACCAGAGGAAGAGGAGGGAGAAGAGGGTGAGGGCGTGGGTGGGGGCGGGAGGGTGACGCCGGTGATGATGACCTCGGACCCGCGCCGGATCAGGCCCGCGTTGTGCCCTGCGGCCCGGAGCAGTTCGAGCAACTCGTCATCGGAGATCGTGTAGTCCCTCGGCGTTGCCGGGGTGTGGACCGCGACGTATGAAATGTGCTTCAGGACGAGCGTTTCGACAGGGAGCCTCGGCGAAGGATCGGCGGCGACCGGCCCCGGCTGGTTCCCTGGTTGGATCATGGGCTCGGTCGAGGGCGAACGCTGGAGTTGGGAGAGCGAGATCGCGCCCAGGGCGATTGCCGGGAGGAGGATCAGGGCGCCTTGAGCAGCGCGCCGGCGGCGGCGGCGCGCGCGCACCGCTCGGCGCAGCTCGCCGAGCATCTCGGTGCGCCGGGCCTGGCCTTGGGCTGAGAGTTGGTCGGCGGTCATGGCGCGTCCTTTCTGGCATTGGCGGCGAGTCGGGCGATCGCCCGGCGGATGCGCCCGTGGGCGCTTGCTGGGGTCAGCCCCTCGCTGGCCCCGGCGCTGGCGAGGGTCGCGGACTGGGCGAAGCGCAGGCGCAGCAGTGAGCGGTCCTGGCTGGGGAGCTTGGCCAGCTCGGCGCCCAGCCACTCGATGCGGTCGTCCAGCGGCGCGATGATGTCGGCGCCCTCGGTCGCGCAGGCGAGTTCGCGGGCGCGCCTACGCCGTTCGAGGCGCAGGTGATCGAGCGCGGCGGTGTGGACCACGCGGCGCACCCAGGCGTGCAGAGCTGCTTCGGAGGATATGGGCTTCATGGAGCGGGCCGCCTTGAGCATGGCGTCCTGGACCACGTCGAGGCAGAACGATTCGTCGCGCTGCGTGAGCGAGCGGGCCATGGCGTACGCGGGCTCGAACCAGTCGTTGTAGAAGCGCTCGAACGCGGGCTCGGAGCCGCGGGCGACGGCGCGGGTGAGGCGGCGCACACCGACGTCGCGCGCCGAGGGCGCGCGAGCGTCGGTGTTTGTGGTGCGTATGTGCTGCAACGCGAGCAGGCCTTGATTGATTGTGTAGTCAGTCACCTTTCTCCAACATTGCCCCCCATCGCCCCGAGAGCGCCATTCTAATCACTTTGATCCCTTCTTCATCGGCCCGGACGCTGATCTCACTGACGATATCAGCCTTCCCGCGTACTTTGACCTCTCTGGGTTCGCTCGCCTCAACCTCGGCGATGTGTCCAGAGATCGAGTCCATGGCTTTGATGAGCTCGGCGGCGTTCACAAGATTCCGTTGCATTCCGTAGAGCTTGAACGTGTATTCGCGCATCTCGCTGCGCAACTCAGAACGATCAGTCTGGGCGCCCAGCCCGCGAAGGGTCTCGGCGCCGGCGGCGAACCGGGCGCGGGCGACCTTCAGGCGTGATTCTGTGATCTTCGCCTTGGAGTTCGCCTTCCGGACATCCTGGTCGGTCGCCATGTTCTTTTCAGCGAGCTTTGCCGTCGCTGTCAGTTCTTCAGCCGCCAGCGCCCGCATCAGCTCGAGCTCTTCGACATCGGCTTGGAGCTCGAACATGGTGGCTCGGGCGTTAAGAACCCTCGCTGCGCGGGCCTGAGCGGAAATCGCGCCGCTTTCCGCGGCATCGCTCAGACGCACGATCACTTTGTTGATGGACTTGATCTGCGCCTTCGTGCCACTGACGATCAGCAGCCCGGTCTCTTCGTGGTACTTGAGTTCGGCCTTGTTCGATGATGGGCTCAGGCCCAGGGCAATGTCCACGGCGTGGAGCGCCGACTCGATCTCGGACTCGTCGCGAACAATCTCGGCGAGGGAAAAAACCTCGATACTCGTGCTTGGCTGGCTGGACGCGGAGTTCACGCCCGGGCGGCGTGTTTGCCGGACAACATTGATGATGTACGCGGGGGCGAAGCGCGAATCGGAGTTGATTTGGCGAATCGTCTGGGTGAGCCGGCCTTGTGAGCCGTCGTCCGCCATGAACACCTCGGACCGATCAGGGACCGCCACTTCCAGTGCGGTCCCGACGGCGACGCTGCGCAGTTCAATCGGCGGAACGGGCAGGTCTGCGGCCTCGTTCTGGAGGATGATGTTGAGCGGGGTTTCGGTCGCCGCGTTGAGGGCGTTGACGTATTCGCGCAGGGTTCCGCCCGGGAACTGGACGGAGAGGCTCTCGGAGTTGGCGCCCGCGCCCGAAGAGCCCGGGTCGCTCTGGGCGAGCGACGGGGGGCTGGCGATGAGCAGGGCGAGGGCCGCGACGAGCGGTGTGATGAGCGGTGCGATGCGTGGGGGGCGTGCCATCGGGGGTCTCCTGTGGGGAAGGGTCTGGGGGGAGAACGCCGCCGAGGGGGGCGGTTGGCGCGCGATCGGGGCTTTTTTCGGCGGGCGCGGCTAGACTCCCGCCCTGACCACGGAGACGCCGAATGCACCTGGAAGCACATCAGAACGTCATCAACGACCTTGAGGCGCGGATTTTGACGATCCGTGACTCTCTTTGACTACGACCGGAAGCTTGAGCGCCTGGCGGAGCTCGAAGAGCAGATGGGCGAGGCGGACCTGTGGGACAACCCGGACAAAGCCAAGGCGGTCGTCGCTGATCTGAAGGCGGTCAAGGCGCAGGTGTCGTCGCTGCGCGAGGTTATCAGCGACTTCGACGACGCGAAGCTGGCGTACGAGATGAGCCGCGAGGAGGGCGACGCCGAGCTGCTGGCTGAGGCGGACGAGCAGCTCTTCAAGCTGCTCAGGCGGATGGACAAGGTAGAAATGCAGTCGCTCCTGGGCGGCAAGCACGACCACCGCGATTGCTTCCTGACGATCTCCGCCGGCGA
The DNA here is from genome assembly GCA_024276195.1 of Planctomycetota bacterium. Taxonomy (GTDB): domain Bacteria; phylum Planctomycetota; class Phycisphaerae; order Phycisphaerales; family UBA1924; genus JAJRXR01. The sequence continues at coordinate 5,126 of JAJRXR010000030.1, read as the reverse complement.
CGGGGGCACCGAGGCCAACGACTGGGCCGAGATGCTCTTTCGCATGTACCTGTACTTCTGCGAGAGCCAGCGGTGGAAGGTTGAGGAGGTCAGCAAGTCGTTCGGCTCTGAGGTCGGCATCGACCACGTCACGCTGCACGTCAAGGGATCGTTCGCGTTCGGCTCGCTCGTGTGCGAGCGCGGCACGCACCGCCTGGCCCGCGTCAGCCCGTTCAACTCGCAGGGCAAGCGCCAGACGAGCTTCGCGACGGTGGACGTGATCCCCGAGTTCGAGGATGTCGCGCTCGAGATCCCGGACCGGGATCTGGACATCGTGGTCTTTGCGCGCTCGAGCGGCCCGGGCGGGCAGAACGTCAACAAGGTGGCGTCGGCCGTGCGGATTACGCACAAGCCGACGGGCATCCAGGTGGTGTCGAGCACGCACAAGGAGATGCCGCAGAACCGCAAGCAGGCGATGGCGATCATCCAGGCGAAGCTTGAGCAGCAGGCGGACGAGGAGCGGGAGCGTGAGATTACTGAGGCCGCGGGCGGGAAGATCGAGCAGCGCGGCTGGGGCACGCAGATCCGCAGCTATGTGCTGTACGACAACCGCGTGAAGGACCACCGGACGAACTTCGAGTCTGGGAACCCGCAGCAGGTGCTCGACGGGGATCTGGCGGGGTTTATCGACGCGGAGCTGAAGCGGAGGCGGTCGGAGAAGGGGTAAAGGTAGTATGCGCCATCATCTCACGGATGGTCTGCGATTCAAGTCAGGGTTCGGGCATGCTCCGCCGGGCGCCCCCATGCGTCGATGGATGCCGAGAATCGTGTTCTTTGGGATCTGCCTGTTCGCATTGACGCCTCTGGGTATTGGGCTTCTCGTTCGAGAGCCGAGGTCGATCGGCGCCGGCCTTCTGTTATTGAGTTGGCCGCTCGTGTACCTTGGCTGGAGGGTGCTGCTGAGGCGGATCGATCGGGAGCGGGCGTCTGAATCGGATCAGGGAACGCCCGAGTAAAATCGGTGGGAGGCGCAACCCCGATGGACAGAGCACGCGCGAATCGGTTGCTTGAGGCGTATCTCGCGGGGCGTTTGTCGCCCTGCCCGAAGTGCGGGTATGACCTTCGTGATCTGACGTTCGGCGGCGACCGTCCAAAGTGCCCCGAGTGCGGCTCGGCGTTGCGCCTGGATACACGCCTCGTCCATGGGTATGGCGATCCGCGAGATCGGTCCAGCGGGATGAAACGCGCTGAGCTCATCATCCTCATCGGCGCTGCGGCTTTGCTTGTGCTCGTCGTGGGGGCCGCCTTCTTGAGCCTGTTCGCGTCGATGTAAGGATCGCCGTCTATCTGTCCCTGAACATCCGCATCGGTCTCGGGCCCTGGCAGCAGCCGATCGGGCGACCTTCATCATCGGGTGCGCATCCGCAGGAGGACTGGCTCTTTCCTGCGCTCTGCTTGCTCTCGCCCGTGGGCATCACCGTCAGCGTCGTTCCCACGGCGATCGCGATGAACGACAGCAGAAACACGATCGGCGGGACGTAGACGTTCAACTCCGCCACGAGCACGATGAACGCGATCGAGAGCGCGACCATCATCACGAACGCGATGATGAGGCGTTTGCCGAGGGCGACGCCCTCGCGGTTCTCGTCGTCCTCGCGCTGGGCCGCGGCCCGGGCGCGGTCCATCAGATCGTCGGCGCTGGTTGACCTATTCATCGCCCCGCTGTCCGGGCCGACCATCGGGCCGACCATCGGCCCGATCAGTGGGCGGGGCGAGTCGAGGTTCGGGCCGGTCAGGCTCAGGTCGAAGCGCTGGGCGGCGGGCTGGTTGTCGGTGTGTGGTGTCGTCACAGCATGGTCCCTCACCCACGGTATACGGGATTGGGGGGCGGGTTCTTCCGGAATGCGAAGGTAAGTGGGCAATAACCGGGCTGGGCTCGCTCTGGACCCGGTTGATCTGGTTTATTCGGGCGTCGAAGGGGGCGGCGTCACTCTCGGAGAGTTGCGTACGGGCGAGACGCCCGTACCACGGGAGGGAGGGGAGGCTCACACCAGGAGTGTCGCGGGGTTTTCGAGGAGGTTTTTGACGGTGTTGAGGTATTGCGCGGCCATGGCGCCGTCCACGATGCGGTGGTCCGACGAGAGGGTCATCGACATTTCCAAGCCGACGACGATCTCGGTCTCGCCCGCGTCGTTCTCTTCGATGAACGGCCTCGGGATCGCGCGACCCACGGCCAGGATGCAGGCGTTGGGCGGGTTGATGATGGCGGTGAAGTGGTCAACACCAAACATGCCGAGGTTGGAGATGGTGAAGGTCGAGTCGCTCATTTCCTGGACGGTCAGGCCTTTCTCGCGGGCTTTTTTGGCGAGTCGTTTGGTCTCGGTGGAGATCTGGCGGAGGCCGACGCGGTCGGCGTCGCGGATGGTGGCGACGACGAGCCCGCCGCCGCGCTCTTCGGGGAGCGCGATGGCGACGCCGACGTTGACCTGCGCGTGGAGCTGGATCGACGGGCCTTGGTCCACCCACGAGCTGTTGACGAACGGGTGCTCGTGCATGGCCGTGGCGCAGGCGCGGACGAGGAAGTCGTTGACCGAGAGCTTGACGCCCTGGGGGACGAGCTGCTCATTGAGCTGGCCCCGGAGCGATTCGAGCGAGTCCATGCGGGCGCTGACCGTCACCTGGTAGTGGGGGATGGTGGTCTTGGACTCGACGAGGCGTTTGGCGATGGTCGCGCGCATGTTCGAGAGTTCGACGAGCTTGTCCTCGAGCGCTCCGCCCGGGGCGGACAGCGGCGCGGGGGCGGTCGGGGCGCTGACGGCGCCCGCGACAAGGGCGGCGGGCGCCTCGGCGGTTGGCGCGGTGGTGCGCAGCGTCGCGCCGCCTGCGGCGGCTTCGACGTCCGCCTTGACAATACGCCCGGAGGGGCCGGTCCCGGCGACCGTGCCCAGGTCCACGCCCTGCTCCTGCGCGATCTTGCGCGCCAGGGGCGAGGCGAAGATGCGCCCGCCGCTCGGGGCTGACCCGTTCGAGGCGGGCGGCGCTGCGGTTGATGTGGATGTGCTCGGGGGGGCGGCGGTGGTGGTTGCTGTGGGGGCGCCGGACCCGGCGCTGGCCGATGCGCCGCTGGCGCTGGCGCCTGCGATCGCGTCCTGGGCCGACTCTCCATCTTCGGAGAGCACAACGATGACGGCCCCGATGGGGACACTCTGGCCCTCGGGGACGGCGAGCTTGGCGACGACGCCGTCGTCAAAGGATTCGAGCTCCATCGTCGCCTTGTCGGTCTCGATGTCGGCGATGACATCGCCCGAGGAGACGGTGTCGCCTTCCTTCACGTGCCATGTGATGACGGTGCCCTGCTCCATGGTGTCAGAGAGGCGTGGCATGGTGATCTCGATGGGCATGGCTCGTCCTTCGTCCGGCAGGCGTGTGCGTCGTCCGTGATTCTAAACACTCGACGATCCGGGGGTCAGCTCCGGGCGCCCAGGAGGGCGCCGGCGGTGTGGTGCAAGGCGTCGGCGACGCGGTTGACGCCGGCGATTGTCGCGTCATTGGGCCAATCGGCGGGCGCCTGCATCGGGGCGCTCGGGCAGGCGAAATCCTGGGCTATAACGTGAACCCCGATGCCCGAGAGCACACGGCGCAGGTCGGGCAGGGCGCGGATGCCGCCGAGGGCGCCGGGCGAGGTCGCGAGCAGGCCCGCGACCTTGCTGCGGTAGCACGCGAGCCCTCCTTGCTCATCGCTGCGCCGTGAGCACCAGTCGATCGCGTTTTTGAGCGCGGGGCTCATGGCGCCGTTGTACTCCGGGCTGGCGATCAGCAGGGCGTTGCTGGCGAGCATCGCGTCCTGCAGGCGGACGACGGGCTCGGGCATCGGCTTGCCAGTGCTTGCGAGCTCGCCCTCCAGATCCTCGTCGAACATGGGGAGCTTGAGGTCGCGGAGCTGGATCTCTGTCACGTCGGCGCCGAGCTGCGTGAGGCGGTCGCAGGCGAGCAGCAGCAGGCGCCGGTTGACGGAATCGGCCCGCATCGAGCCGGTAAATGCAAGAACCTTCATCGAGAACTCCAGTGGTTGCTTCAGGCGATCACGCGGCGCACAGCTTCCGCGATCCGCTCCGGGTTTGGCAGGTAGTCATACTCGAGCCCCTTGGCGTACGGCGTGGGCACGTCGCGCGTGTTCAGTCGCGCCGGCGGAGCGTCGAGATAATCGAACGCTCGCTCGGTGATCTGCGTGATGACCTCGCTCGAGATCCCCGCGAACGGCCATGACTGATCGACCACGACCACGCGGTTGGTGCGCCGCACGCTCTCGATGATCGAGTCGATGTCCAGCGGGCGGATCGTCCGCATGTCCAGCACGTCCACCTCGATGCCTTCCGCCGCGAGCACCTCGGCGGCCTCGGCGCAGAAGTTCACCGGGCGTCCGAATGAGACGAGCGTGCAGGCGTCGCCCTGGCGCACGGTGCGGGCGCGCCCGAAGGGGATGTAGTACTCCTCGGCGGGGACATGGGCTTTGTCGCCGAGCATGCGCTCGGACTCGAGGAAGAACACCGGGTCGGGGTCGCGGATGGCGGCTTTGAGCAGGCCCTTGGCGTCGTAGGGGTTGGACGGGATGGCCATCTTCATGCCGGGCACATTGGCGAAGAGCCCTTCGACGCACCACGAATGCGTCGAGCCGAGCTGCCCGCCGGCGCCGTCGTTGCCACGGAAGACGATCGGGCATCCGAACTGCCCGCCGGACATGTAGAGCATTTTGGGGGCGTTGTTGAGGATGGGGTCTGCCGCGACGAGGGAGAAGGACCAGCTCATGAACTCGACGATGGGGCGGAGCCCGTGCATGGCGGCGCCGATGCAGGCGCCGGCGAAGCCGTTCTCGGAGATGGGGCTGTCGATGATGCGTTTGGGGCCGAACTCGTCGAGCATGCCCTGGGAGATTTTGTAGGCGCCGTTGTACTGGGCGACTTCTTCGCCGATGAGGAAGACACGTTTGTCGCGGCGCATCTCCTCGGACATGGCCTCGCGCAGGGCCTCGCGGTACTGGATGATGCGGTCGCCGTCGCGCGAGGGGAGCTGGTCCTCGGGGACGAACTCGGGCAGGTCCCACTTGCCCACGGCGGGGTGGATGGGCGTGTCGATCATGGGGGGGGTGT
>JAJRXR010000029.1 GCA_024276195.1 Planctomycetota bacterium | reverse complement strand
CGGCGCCGGCGCCCTGGCCCACCCGCAGGACGGGCCGCACGCGGACTTGCGGGCGGCGATCGAGCCCGACGGCGTCCGCTGGAGTGTGGGGGTCAACGTCGCCTTCCTCGATGAGGTCCTGGGGGTCCGGCGCGAGGCGCTCGGCGCGGTCTCACCGGGCGAGGCCCAGGCGCTCCGGGGCATGTTCGAGGAGCACCTGACGCAGAGCGTCTCGGTCGCGATCAACGGCGAGCGCATCGACGCGCGGATCGAGAACCTGCGCATGGATCTGGACCCGGACCCGGAGCTTGTGGTGCTGTACCCGAAGATGGGGATGCGCGCGCTGATGCGCTGCTCGGCGGTGCTGGTCTATGACTCGCTGGTCCCGCCCGAGACGGTGGAGCTGACGTGGGCGGGGTTCCCGTTCGACGCGCTCGCGGCGGAGTTTGAGCCTGGAGAGCCGGTGCGGATGGTGCTCCAGGGGCATGTCCGGGCCGAGGGTGTGGTTGACCTGGTGCGGTATTCCGACGCGGACCCGACGGTCGAGTGGGCGGCGGGGGGGATCGCGAGCCGGTTTCTGGAGACGCCCGCGGCGCCGACGCTTGGGGCGGGGCGGACGGTTGGGGCGGTGAGCCTGGCGCTGGGGGGCGCTGCGCTGCTGGGCGGGGTGTGGCTGGCGGTGTCGTTGGTGCGCGGGCGCGGGTGGGCGTTGGCGCTGGCGGTTGTGGTGCTCAGCGCCGGGGGTGGGTACGTGCTTCGCGGCGTCGCGCCGATCGAGGCGCCGTGGTCATCGGGCGAGGCGGGGCTGCCGAGCGAGGAGGAGTGCGAGGCGGTGTTCAGGCCCCTGCACAAGAACATGTACCGCTCGTTCGATTACACGGACGAGTCGGACGTGTACGACGCGCTGGCGGGGTCTGTCTCGGGGGCGCTGCTCGAAGAGCTGTACACGCAGATCTATTCGTCGCTGGTGCAGGCGGAGCAGGGGGGAATGCTCGGGATCATCACGGGGATCGAGCCGCTGGAGCTGGAGATCGAGTCGATCGGGACCGAGACGCTTCGGGGCGAGCGGGCGGTTGTGTTCAGTGCGCTGCACCGGTGGCGTGTGGACGGGACGGTGTATCACTGGGGGCACTCGCACACGCGGACGATCGAGTATCTCGCCCGGTACCGCGTTGCAGGGCTGGGCGAGGGCTGGCGGTTCATCGGGCACGAGGTGCTCGAGCAGACACGCCTGGACCCGGGCGAGCAGGGCGAGACGGATCCGAACGATGTTGAGGCGATTCTCAAGTCGCTCGGGACCGATGACATCTAGACGGGCTCTCGCTTGGCGTCTTCGGGTCGCCCACAGCATGGGCGCATCGGTCGTACGGCGCGAGGCGCTCTAGGCTACCACCCGTGGAATCAAACGCTTCACAGACAACGCCGGTGCTTCTCGGGGAAGACCTGCGCTACACCTACCCGTCCGGCGGGCGCGACCGGTTCACGCTCGAGCTGGATCGTGTTGAAATCCGCGCGGGCCAGCACACGGCGTGCATTGGCCCGAGCGGGTGCGGTAAGTCAACGCTGCTGCGCTTGCTGACGGGGATCATCACGCCGGACCGGGGGAGCGTGACGCTCGACGGGCGGGCGATCGGCTCGGCGCCAGCGTCGGAGCGCCGGGCGGTGCGGATCTCGCGCGTGGGGATGGTGTTCCAGCAGTTCGCGCTGCTGGATTATCTGAGCGCGATGGACAATATTCTTGTGCCGTACCGGGTCAGCGGGGCGCTGCGTCTCGACCGCGAGGCGCGATCGCGGGCGCGCCAGCTCGCGGGCGAGCTGGGCATCGGCACGCTGTTGCGGCGCAGGCCCGGGAGGCTGAGCCAGGGGGAGAAGCAGCGTGTGGCGGTGTGCCGGGCGCTCGTGACGCGCCCGAGGCTGATTGTCTGCGACGAGCCGACGGGCAACCTGGACCCGGCCCGGTCGCGCTCGACGATCGGGCTGATCGTGCGCGAGGCGGAGGCGAGCGGGGCGACGGTGCTGCTCGTCACGCACGACCACTCGCTGCTCGACGTGTTCTCGCAGGTGATCGATCTGGGCTCGGCGTCCGGGGAGGACCGGTGATGGGCGTGCTGCACATGGCGCTGCGTCATCTGCTGTACCGCGCCGGGCGGTCGCTGATCCTTGTCGCGTGCGTGGGGATTGCGCTGGCGCTGCCCGCTGCGAGCCGGGTGCTGGTGGCGCGGTTCGACGCGGCGCTGCACGAGCGGGCGGAGATGGCGCCGGTGGTTGTCGGCGCGAAGGGCAGCCGGTTCGATCTGGTGTTCAGCTCGCTGTACTTCCGCCCGGGGCGCGCCGGCGTGATGACGATGGGCGCGTTCGAGAAGCTCGGGGCGCGGGCGGGTGTGGAGGCGCTGCCCGTGCATGTGCGGTTCACGGCCCGGGGGGCGCCGATCGTGGCGACGGGGATCGAGTATCTCCAGCGGCGCGGGCTGGGTGTTGATGATGGGCGGATGTTCGCGACGATGGGCGAGGCGGTGCTGGGCGCGGGCGTGGCGCGCCGTCTCGAGCTTGAGGTTGGCGACACGCTCGGCTCGGACCAGCGCGAGGCGTACGACCTGACGAGCCCCGCCTCGATCCGCATGCGCGTGGTGGGGGTGCTTGCCGAGAGCGGGGCGATCGACGACGACGCGATCTTTGTTGACCTTCAGACCGCGTGGCTGCTCGAGGGCATCGCCCACGGGCACCGCGAGGCGGCGTCGATCGAGCGCCCGGACCTGCTCATCGGCAAGACGGACGAGTACGTCGCGCTCTCGGGCGCCGTGCTGACAGAGCAGGACGTGACGACCGCCGACGCGGCCTCGTTCCATATCCACGCGGACCGGGCGGACCTGCCCATCACCGCGGCGCTGGTCTACCCGGACACGGAGAAGACGTCCACGATCGTGCGCACGGCGATCAACGCGACGACGGATCTTCAGGCGGTCGAGCCGACGAGGGTGATCGACGAGCTGATGGCGTTCGTGGTGCGCGTGCGATTGGTCTTTGACGCGTTGGCGCTGGTGCTGGGGGTCTCAACCGTTGCGCTCATCGGGCTGATCAGCGCGCTGAGCTATCGCGTGCGTGAGGACGAGATCCGGACATTAACGGAGATCGGGTGCGCCCGCTTTGCGGTGGCGCGCCTGTTTGGCTATGAGCTGGGTGTGATTCTGGCGCTGGGCGCGGTGGTCGCGGCGGCGCTCGTGTGGGGCGCGGTCGCGGGCGCACAGATGGTGACGGGGCTGATGTGATCGGAGGATCGGCGATGCGGTTATTCGTGTGGATCGCGGCGGTTGGGGTGCTGGGGGCTGTCGCGTTCGTGGGCGGGTGCTCACGCGGGGATGGGGCTGGCGCGCGGGCGGGGGTGGAGCTTGACCCGGTTGTGCGCACAAGCATGTACCCCGTGACGTACTTCGCCCGGCGGATCGCGGGCGGGCTCGTTCGGGTGGAGTGCCCGCTGCCGGCGGGGGAGGATCCGATTTTCTGGTCGCCGACGGCGGAGGTGATCGCGCAGTATCAGCGCGCGCAGCTGGTGGTTTTCAACGGCGCCGGGCTGGAGCGCTGGGTCGCGGCGGCGGCTCTGCCCCGCTCGCGGGTTGTGGAGGCCAGCGCCGGACTGAGCGAGGGCTTCATCGAGATCAAGGGCTCGACGCACTCGCACGGGCCAAAGGGCGCGCACTCGCACGCGGGCGTTGACGGGCACACCTGGATGGACCCGGTGCTGGCGATCGAGCAGAGCCGTGCGATCGAGGCGGCGATGAATCGGGCGTTTCCCGAGCACGGCGACGTGTTCAGCGCGAACCTCGACGGGCTGGTCGAGGATCTGGGCCTGCTCGATGTGCGCTTTGCCGGGCTCGAGACGGGCGGCGCGAGCCTGATCGCCTCGCACCCGGCGTACAACTACCTCTCACGGCGGTACTCGTGGAACATCCAGAGCCTGGACCTGGACCCGGGGGCGGCGATGACAGACCAGCAGCTCGACGCGGTGCGCTCGATGGTCAAGGCGGGGACGCGCGGCGTGGTGTTGTGGGAGAGCGAGCCAACGGATGCGACGGTCGAGGCGCTGACGGGGGCGGGGCTTGCGAGCGCAGTGTTCTCGCCTGCGGAGAACCCGGGTAGGGATGAGGGCGGCGACGAGGGCGACTACCTGGCGATCATGCGCGGGAACATCGAGCGCCTTCGTACGGCGCTCGGCGGGTGAGTGCGCGGGGCGGGAAAGCCACCTTGGAGACTCGAACTCCAGACCTGAGCTTTACGAAAGCTCCGCTCTACCAACTGAGCTAAGGTGGCGACGCGCCCGTCTCGGAGGAGGGGCCGAGAAGTATCCGCGCCCCGGGCGGGCGTGTCCAGCCAGCGGGGGGGCGCAGGGGCTGGCGCGGGTGAGGGGGCGGATTCTCGGGCGGTGGGGTTCTTGCGACTGAGACTCAGGATGAGCTGTCTTTCGGGGGTGTTTTTGGGGTGTCGGCGCGCGTGCTGGAGGTGATGATTGCGGGAGGCGGGCTCGCCCGCCCCCGCGAAAGGAGCCAGCGATGGTCAAGGTTCAAGACGGTCAGTGCGGCATGTGCGCCCACTTTGGCGCGCACAACCCGAGCGACAGCCAGCAGCTTGTGCAGATCCGTGTCCGGGGCGAGGCGCCGGAGGACATGCTCGAGCCATGTGCTCATCCGTCCCACGAAGGGCTGCACCTGAAGGTCGGCGTGCTGGGCGGGTGCGACGGGTTCAAGGCGGTGGGGTAAGACCCCTTACGACACCGAGCCGCGAGCGTGAGCTCGTGAACCGGGGCGCCGGTGGTGCGCGAGCTTACGCTCGCGGCTCGGTTGTTGTGCTGACGGGGGCCAGGGTCATGCGGGCGCCGGAGGCGCGGAGCTGGTCGAGCTGGCGTGAGCCGATGCGCGCGCGCAGGGTGACGTGCTGGCCCTCGTAGTCGCGTGCGAGGATTTCGGCGCGGCTCTCGATGGTGTGGACGGTGCGGGCGTCGCTGAGGGGGATCTCGATGTCGTAGAGGGCGATCTGGCCTCGGTCGGCGCTGCGGACGTGGTCGATGAGCGCCTCGATGCCCAGGCGGGGCTGGTCGTTCTCGCTGGCCAGAGCGCACAGCGGGATGGCGTCCGGATCTTTGGATTGCCAGACGAGCAGCTCGCGGTTGTCGGCGAGCAGGTCGGCCTTGTTGAGCAGGAGCAGGCGTTCGGGCGGCGCCCACTCCCGGGCCTCGAGCCCGTCGCGCCGGGCCTTGTCCTGGGCCTTGCGCTCGATGGTCTCGACACCTTCGAAGAGTTCGTCGAGGGTCTTGTTGACGGTCTCGTAGTGCAGCTCGGAGGCGGGGTCGGCGACGTCGAGGACGATCAGCAGCAGATCGGCGTGGGTGGCCTCTTCGAGCGTGGCGCGGAAGGACGCGACGAGGTGGTGGGGCAGATCCCGGACGAAGCCGACGGTGTCCGAGAGCATGACGGTCTGGCCCCCGCCCAGGTCCCAGTCACGCGTGCGGCTCATGAGGGTGGCGAAGAGGCGGTTGTCGGCGTAGGCGCCGCCGGCGGTGAGGGTGTTGAACAGCGTGCTCTTGCCGGCGTTGGTGTAGCCGACGAGGCCGATGGTGAAGTGATCGAGGTTGCGTTTTTCGACGGCGCGGCGTTTGCGCGCCTGGATCTTGGCGAGCTCGGCGCCGAGGTCTTTCTTGCGTTTCTGGACGAGGCGGCGGTCGATCTCGAGCTGCTGCTCGCCCGGGCCGCGGGTGCCGACGCCCCCGGGTGAGCCGCCGACGATGCGTTCGAGGTGGTCCCACATGGCGCGGAGGCGCGGGAAGGTGTATTCGAGCTGGGCGAGCTCGACCTGGAGCTTGGCCTCGTGGGTGGTGGCGCGCGAGGCGAAAATATCAAGAATCAGCTCGGAGCGGTCGAGGATTTTGCGTTCGACGACCTCCTCGATGTTGGAGATCTGCCTGGGGCTGAGCTCGTGGTCGAAGATGACGCAGGAGGCGCCGGTCGCCTCGCACAGGCCCTTGAGCTCTTCGATCTTGCCCTTGCCCATGAACGTGCCGGCCTCGGGGCGGTCGCGGCGCTGCTCGATCGTGCCGACGACGACGCCCCCGGCCTGCTTGGTCAGCTCGCCCAGCTCGCCGAACGGGTCGGCGGGGTCGAACTTGGAGGTGGGCAGGCGGACGGCGGCCAGGACCGTCTTCTCGGCCTGAACCTTGATGGTGGTGCGTTCTTTCATCGGAGGCATAGCGGGAGATGGTAGCGGCTTGTGGGTTCTGCCCGGAGGGGAGGGCTTCCAGCCCTCCCGATTGCGCCGCGGCATCTGTGCGCTCGCGGGAGGGCTGGAAGCCCTCCCCTCCATTTCGCGGTGCGGGAGGGCTGGGAAGCCCTCCCCTCCAAGGTGACGTGGGAGGGCTGGAAGCCCTCCCCTCCGGGGCTGGGGTGTGCGCGATGGCTTAGGATCGTGCCATGATCGTTCTCGGCATTGAGAGTTCGTGCGACGAGACGGCTGCAGCGGTCGTGCGCAGCGGGCTTGAGGTCTGTTCGAGCGTCGTGGCCTCTCAGGACAGCCTGCACCGCGAGTATGGGGGCGTGGTTCCGGAGATCGCAAGCCGTGCGCACGAGCGTGCGATTCTGCCGGTGGTGCGCGAGGCGGCGGCGCGGTCGGGGATCGGGCTCGCGGAGATCGACGCGGTCGCGGTGGGGCACCGGCCGGTGCTGATCGGGTCGCTGCTGGTGGGTGTGTCGTCGGCCAAGGCGTTGGCGTGGTCGCTGGGCAAGCCGCTGATCGGGGTGGACCATGTCCACGCGCACCTGCACGCGGCGTTCCTGGGCGCGACCCGGGCCGAGCTCGACGGGGCGTTCCCGGCGCTGGGGCTTGTTGTCAGCGGCGGGCATAGTTCTCTGTACCGCGTTGATTCGGCGACGGAGCTTGTGCGCCTGGGCGCGACGATTGATGACGCCGTGGGCGAGGCGTACGACAAGGTCGCGTCGATCCTGGGCATCGCGTACCCCGGGGGGGCGGCGCTGGACCGGCTGGCGCAGGAGGATGGCGCCGACGACCGGGCGCACACGTTCCCGGTCAGCAGGCTCTCAAAGGATTCGCTCGATTTCAGTTTTTCGGGGCTCAAGACGGCGGTGCTGTACGCGGTGCGGGGGGTGCCGGGCAGGGATGAGGCGCGCGATCCGAGCGAGCTGAGCGAGCAGCAGCGGCGCGATGTCGCGGCCAGCTTCCAGCGGGCGGCGTGCGAGGCGGTGCGGATCAAGCTCGGGCGCGCGATCGAGCATGTGCCGGGCTGCAAGAGCCTGATTGTGGGCGGGGGTGTGAGCGCCAACTCGCGTTTGCGGGCTGTGGCGGGGGCGTTCAGCGAGGAGCACGGGCTGGGGCTGCGGTTGCCCGAGATGGCGTACTGCGTGGACAACGCGGCGATGATCGCGGGGCTCGGGGCGCTGCTGCTCGAGCGGGGCGAGGCGAGCGGGCTGGATCTTGCGGCGGCGCCGACGGCGGCGTGCTGAGGGGGCGCCATGAGCAATGATCCGCTGAACCAGCCCCGAGTCGAACGCCCGCTTCATCCGGCGGTGCTCGAAGAGACCGAGCTGCTCAAGGCATGCGCGATCCGCAAGGGGCGCACCTCCGGCCCGGGCGGGCAGCACCGCAACAAGGTCGAGACACATGTGACGATCACGCACACGCCCACGGGCCTGGTCGGGCAGGCGGGCGAGCGGCGCAGCGCCGAGGTGAACCGGAAGGTGGCGCTGCGCCGCCTGAGGCTGGCGCTGGCGACCGAGCACCGAGTGGGCGTGCCGGCGGGCGAGATCCGGTCCGAGCTGTGGCGCTCGCGCGTCCGGGGGGGCAGGATCGCGTGCAGCCCGGGGCACACGGATTATCCGACGATGCTGGGCGAGGCGATGGACGTGCTCATCGACGCTGGGTGCGACCCGAAGCGCGCGTCGGTCCGCCTCGGGTGCTCGCCGAGCCAGCTCATCAAGCTCATCAAGGACCACCCGCCCGCGTTTGTGCTGGTCAACGCGCGCCGGGTCGAGCGGGGCGAGCACGCGCTGAAGTGATCGGTACGTCGCTTTGGTGCGGGGGGCGGGCGCGTCCGGTAGGCTCGCGTGGATGCTCACGCTTGCAAGCGGGTTTGGCGCGTTGGACTGGTCGGTGCTGGGGCTCTATGCGCTGGTGCTTGTCGGGTCCGGGGTGTGGCTGAGCCGGCGCGAGCAGAAGGACACGGAGGATTACTTTCTGGGCGGGCGGCGGATGCCCGCGTGGGCCGTGGCTGTTTCTGTTGTGGCGACGAGCATGTCCGCGGCGTCGTTTATCGGCGTCCCGCAGCAGGGCTACGCCGGCGACCTGACCTACCTCTCGACCAACATCGGCATGGTGCTCGGGGCGGTCATTATCGCGGTCGTGTTCGTCCCTGCGTTCTACCGCGCCCGGGTCCAGACGATCTACGAGCTGCTGGACCACCGCCTGGGCGACGGGAGCGGGACGGCCTCGAGCGCGATGTTCCTGCTCGGGCGCGTGTTCGCCAGCGGTTCGCGCGTCTTCATCGGCGCTATTCCTCTTTCGCTCGTGCTCTTTGGCGAGTGTGGTCTCGAGCCCAATGCGATGATGCTCTCGATCGGCGTGCTCACGCTCGTCGGGATCGGGTACACGCTCATCGGCGGGATGGCCAGCGTCATCTGGTCGGACGTTATCCAGTTCGTGATCCTGATCGGAGCCGCGCTGGGCGCGGTGTGGATCATCGGCTCGCAGATCAGCGTCGAGCCCGCGGCGGTCGTTGAGGCGCTGCGCACGGGCATGGACGACGCCTCGTCCAAGCTCACGCTCTTCGACACGAGCCTCGACCCGCACGCCCCGTTCACGCTTGTCGCGGCGGTCATCGGCTTCACGCTCATGGGCGTCGGCTCGTACGGGACGGACCAGGACCTTGCCCAGCGTCTGCTGACGTGCAAGGACGCCAAGGCCAGCGCCCGCTCGATCATCGGGGGCATCCTGCTGGGGATCCCGTCGGTGGCGCTGTTCCTGGCGCTCGGGCTCTTGCTCTGGTTGTACTACCAGAGGCCGGAGCTGATGGGCGGGGGCGAGGTCGAGGCGCCGGGCGACTCGCGCAAGGTGTTCCTGGTCTTCATCATGGAGCAGATGCCCGGCGGGCTGCGGGGGCTGATGATGGCCGGGCTGTTCGCGGCGGGGCTGAGCAGCCTCAACAGCGCGATCAACGCGATGAGCTCGGCCTTTGTGAACGATTTTTACAGGCGTCTGCGCCCAGGGCGGGCGGGGGGGCACTATGTCCTGGTCGGGCGCGCTGGCGTGGTTGGGTTCGGGCTGGTGCTCGGGGCGTTCGCGTGCGTATGCGTGCTGGTATACGGCAAGCACAGCGAGTCGGGCGGGACATTGCTGACGTTCGCGCTGACGGTCATGACGTTCGCCTACAGCGGGCTGATCGGGGTGTTCGGCGCTGCGCTGCTGACGAAGCGCGGGAACCGGGCGAGCGTGATCGCGGCGCTGGTGACGGGGTTTGTCGCGGTGGGGTTGATGCAGCCGCTGGTGTGGGGGCTGGTGATTGATCTGGGGGCGAGAGAGTGGATTGTCAACGATGCGGGGCTGGCGCTGCTGTGGGTGCTGGATCTGGCGTTTGTGTGGAAGCTGACGCTGGCGAGCGCGCTGTCGTTCGGCGTGTGCGTTGCGGGCGTACGCCCGGGTCAGGGGGCGGGCGATTGAGCCGCGAGATGGGCGCACCCACGCGCGCCCAGGTGCAGATCATCGACGCACGCGAGCGACCAGCGCTCGCGGGCGACGAGGGTGAGGTCACGCTCGATCAGCGTGCGGAGCGCGGGCAGGGCGGGGGCGAGCATGGCGCCAACGCCTCCCACGAGGCGGATGTGCGCGGGCGTTGCGATGGCGTGACAGATGCGGATGGCTCGGGCGAGGGCGCGCAGGGCGGGGTCGCGCTCATCGAGCGAGGCGAGAGCGCCTGCGGGGGAATCTCCGAAGCGGGCGCGCAGGGCGGGCAGGCCGACGTAGGCCTCGAGCGATCCGCGCCCGGCGTCGGGGCCGATGGGCGCGTGCTCGTCGAGCGAGACGTCGAGCTGTCCGACGTGCCCGATGGCGCCATTTCCGGGCGAGAGCGGGCGACCGCTATCGAGCAGGGCGGCGCCGACGCCCGTGCCCATCACCAATACGAGCAGGCGCCCGGAGACGGGCTCGCGGGTCCAGGCGCCGACGCCCGCGGCCAGGGCGTCGGACACGACGCGGCGCGGGACAGCCCGCAGCGGCTCGGGCAGGAGAGACTCGACGGGAGCGCCGATGAGCCCGGGCAGGTTCGCGGCGTACTCGACCGTCACGCCCGAGCGGTCGAGGACCCCGGGCAGGCAGAGCGTGAGCGAGGCGGGGGGTTCATCGAGAGCGCCGGCCCGGGCTGCGGCGTCCTCGATGGCGGCGCGAACCTGCGATGGGTTGGCGCGGGCGTACTGGTCGCTTGCGCCGGTCTGGCACGAGGAGTCGGGCTGGAGCAGGGCGGCTTTGACCGAGCCGCCCCCGATGTCGATGCCGAGGGCGCTCACGGGTGTCTCAGGGTTCGGCGCACGCTGTCGCGGCGCTGTTCGCGCCGGGCCGAGGCGGTGGGGGAGCGGTCCTGCCCGGGGGCGCGAGATTCGTAGAAGGTCGAATAGGCGAACAGGGCGACGCGCCGGGGGTCGGGCAGCGAGCGGATCTGGGCTGCGATGGGCTGACCCCGCTCGTGCTTGTAGGCGCCGAGGCCGGGGATGACGCGGTCCAGGCCCGAGGCGAGCTTCCAGGCGCGGATGTCGCCGGCGAGCTGGTCGTTGTCGGCGGTGTAGATCATGGGGAAGGCCGCGTCGATGAGCCCGGCGTTGAGCCAGGCCGCGGCGTCTTGCAGGTATTTGTCTCGCGCGATGTCCGGGCGCCTCCAGACCGCGGCGGTGAAGGCGATGTCGGCGCGCTCGAGCTTGACGGCGGCGCCGACCTGGCGAACGACGCTGGTGATCTGGTCTCGGATCCAGTCCTGGTGCGCGGCGCGGTCCTGGGGCGTGCCCAGCCCGGGGCGCCCGGTGTCCCGCGTGAACAGCGCGAGCGTGCGCTCGTCGGTCAGGTAGGCCTCGTCGGGGCCCATGGAATCGGAGACGTAGCGGATGTAGTCAAGATGCACGCCGTCGATGTCGTAGCGCAGCGCGATGTCGGCCGCGACGCGGGCGATGTGGGCGCGGACAGCGGGCAGGGCGGGGTTGGCGATGACGTACCCCTCGCCCAGGGGCTGGGCCTTGCCCGCCGCGTCACGCAGGCGCCAGCCTTCGTGGGCGCGCCACGGATGGTCCCGGGCGAGCGGGGGCGCCGTGCCCTTCCACAGCGGCATCGCGTTGATCCAGGCGTGGAGGCGCAGCCCGCGCCGGTGGGCCTCTTCGATCGCCAGGGCGAGCGGGTCGTAGCCCGGGCCGATGGTGATGAGCGCCGCGGGGTTCTCGGCTCCCCGGAACAGCTCTTGCCCCCACGGCTCGAGGTCGGACTCGTAGTACGCGTCGCCTTGGCCGCGGACCTGCCACATGACGTCGGTCATGCCCAGGTCGGCGCAGTTGCGCATGATCGTGCGCACGTCGTCGGGGGTCAGGTAGTCCCAGCGCGTCACCCAGATCGCGCGGAGCGGGCCGGCGCCCACGGCGGCGGAGCCCGGAACCCGCTTGGCTGCGGTACACCCGTCCATCGCCAGGAGCATCACGACTGCGGCGAACACGCCGAGCATCAGTCCCATCACCGGCAGTCGCTTCATCATCATCCCCGCGTCCGTGCGAGCCGTCGCCCCGAGCGGGCGCGGTCAGGAGCATGATACGAGCGATGGCGCCAGGCGGCGGACCAGGCGGGCGGCGCCGAGGATTTCCCCGCCCCGGTCGTCGCCCGATTCTCGCTCGATCACCAGATCAACGCCCCGCAGGCGATCTTCAATGACCCGGAAGAACGCGGGCCAGTCCACGCTGCCCTCGCCCGCGGGTCGCTCGGCGCCCCAGCGCCCGGGCGCCGGGGGCGGGTCGGCGTCCTTGATGTGGATCTGGAAGACGTGCGGCGCCAGGGATTCGAGCGAGGCGACAGGGTCGCCCGTCGCGTACAGGATCATGTTGGCCGGGTCGAAGTTGACGCCGAGATCATCCCGCCCGATCTCGGACAGCAGGGCCAGCAGCTCGGCGGGCGATTCCTGCCCGGTCTCGAGCGCGACGCGGACGCCCTGGGCGCTGAACACGTCGGCGAGCTGTGTCAGACGGTCGATGATGTGCGCGCGCTCGGGGTCATTGGCCCCGGGCAGGAAGCCGGCGTGGAACGTGACGAGGTCAACCCCGAGGCGGCGCGCGATCGCGGCGTTGGCGCGGGCGGCGCCGAGGTTGGCGGGCCAGGTCGAGTCCGGGCGGACGCCGCCCGTGCGGGCGATGGACTCGAGCGTGGTGTAGTCCTCGCCCTGCATCGTCATCATGGCGCTGATGATGGGCAGGCCCGCGCTGCTCAGGGCGTTCGTAGTGCGTTCAAGATTCCAGGCTCCTGTTCGGATGGGGTCGAGATGGAGCTGGACGCCTTGGACCTCGCAGGGTGAGGCGAGGGCCGCGAGTTGCTCGGGCGTGTCAGCGCGCACCGACCAAGAGCACAGACCGAGGCGGGCGTGTTTGGGCGGGTGGGTGTTGATGACGAACGATACCGCGCCAGTCGAAAGCGGGGTGGACCCGGGAACAGGCCCACCCCGCGCGAGCGCTCCGTGAGCGGAGGCGCTGGGCGCCCGCGGGCGCGCTCGGGATCACTCGGTGCTGGCCCGGGCGAACTCGGAAGCGATCTGCTCGGTGAAGGCCTCGAAGGGGGGAAGGGCGAACTCGGCGCGGCGCTCGTTGAGCGAGCCGGCGTTCTCGATGGGGGTGGTGGGGGTGACGATGGGCAGCGAGTAGGCGTCGAGCGTGACGCGGACCTGGGTGCCGAAGACCTGGGGGCGACCCTGGTAGACGCGCAGGCGGTCGGTGAGCAGGGCGACATAGGGGGCGCTGATCTGGCCGGATTTGGCGAGCGGGGTCATGCGCTCGATGGCGTCTTCGAGAAACTCGGGATCGTGCCCGGCGTACTGGAGTGTGAGGACGGCGGCGGACGCGGCCCGGGCGCCGACGAGCTCGAACGTGGGCCAGGAATGGGCGCTGACGATCTCCTTGAGGCGGGCCACGTGCGCACGGTCGATGCGCTGGATGTAGGCGTACTGCGCGTCGTCGCGTTCGTCCTCGGGGGCGGCGCGCCGGTACTGCGCCAGCTCGGGCGAGCGCATCGCGATGAGCTCGTCGGCGATCTCGCTCCAGCTCAGCTCGCTCGCGGGCCTGTCGTAGTGCGGCATGGGCATCCCGAACCGGGCCTGGCGCCATTGATCGAGCGCGGGCAGCGGGGTGTCGCTCGGCTCGCTCAGCACGGCGTCGCCCACGGGCGCCACGATTGATTCGCTTGTGACTTCCTGCACGATCCCGGTTTGCAGCGCGTCGGGCGGGGGCGCCTCGCGGCTGGCCCTGGGCGACGAGGCGCACGCGGGCAGGAGGAGCAGGATCGGCAGCGCGACGGCGAGTGGTGTTTGTTTCATCACAAACGCAGCGTGCGGTCCGGGCGGCGCCCGGGGCAACCGCATTGGACGCTCGGCGCCCGCCCGTGTCAGCCTGGACCAGGGCTGCGGGCTGGGGGCGGTCCGAGAAGCGTGTTGGCCTTCGATACAGGCCAGAGGCCTGTCCCACCGGGATCAGTACCGCTCACGGTCATTGGCAGCGAGAGGGGCCGGGGTTCGGTTGCGAAGCCGTTGACACCGGTTCCGTTCTGGATGGCGGTGCGGACCATGTCAACAAAGTCGTGCGGGAAGTGGCGCTCGAAGGCGCTGGCCTCGTCGAGGCGGCGGCATCCGTGACTTCTTCACAGAGGCGGGTTTCGTGGCCTTGTGGAGCCCATCTTCGCCGCTCATCCAGGAGTTCACATGCCGAGCATTTGAGTCGTCAGACGCGCCCCGGGGATCATGGGCGGCGCCACTGAGCAGGCCACGGGGAGGACGCTTATTTACTCAATGGATATTTTTGTAAATAAACTCGCAAAAACGGTTCCATGGAGCCCGCGCATCGATTAGCCTGGTTTTTTGGGTTCGAGTGCTCTGGCGCCAGTACGAACCAGCTCGATTCCCCACAAGGGCTTGAAAGAGGATTTACACAGGGAGATTCAGATGAGAAACAGAGAGAAACTGGTGGGGGCGATTGCCGTGCTCGCCTCATCGGCGGCTTTCGCTGACGTGATAACAGCCTCGGCGAGCGCGTCGGGGCTCGCTGGAGGATCGTCAGCGAATGGTGGCCCGGGCGCAACGTACACCGCGGACCTTGCGCAGTTTGACCCCTCTCTCGGCACGCTCACGAGTGTTCAGCTTGAAATCAGGGCCGAGCATGTGGGGACATTCGAGATGACAAGCTTCGGAACCGGTGGCGGGTACATCATATTCTACATTGACTATGCCTTTGACGTCAACGGATTCGGCGGCGCCAACGGCAACCTTCTTTCTCTGGACTGGGTGACCGAGCCGACATCGGGCAGCCCGTTTGGAGGCGCCCCCGGGCATTTCAACACCCCCTTTACAACTGTTGCAGATGGCGACACAATCTCTCTGCCATTCGGTACCTCTCTCAGTTCTACAAGCACATACTCTGCGGGAGATTCTGAGTTCTCACAGTTCATCGGGACTGGGACTTTGCCGTTCGACATCGTCGATTGGTCCGTGTTCAGTCTCGCTACGACCGGATCAGATGTGTCCTGGGAGCTGAGTAGCTTTGCAAACCTCACCGTTGATGCGACATACACCTTCATCCCGGTGCCATCGCCGGGCGCACTGTCTTTGCTTGCCGTTTCGGGGCTCTTGACAGCTAGGCGGCGCCGCTCAGCGTAGACGGCCCTGGTACGCAGCTTTCATTTTCTACGGGAGCCGCGCCGGGGGCGCGGCTCTCGTTATTTTGCGCCCTGTCGTTGTTCCATCTGATTCATCCTGAGAGATAGCGGGACGTAGCCGCCAGCAAGGCCTTGGGTGAGAGTGCGATCGCCAAGAGTGCGCTGGCATTTCGAGGGGGCGCCGGCTCTGCCAAGTATGGATCTGTTGTCGATGCGGGATCCTGCTCAGACTTTGGCCCGTCGGCTACAATCAGGTCGAGAAGAACCAATCTCATTGTGTGGACGTGGATCGTCCTCTATCTGCTTTGCTTTTTGCTTCAGAGGAATCCGACGAGATGGCGGCCAAGATCAAGAAGAAATACGCTGTCGAGCGGCGGGACCAGCTGAAGGCCCTTGCGTCAACTATACGCTTTGATCTTTTCTTTGAGCTTGCTCGACTCGGAGGAGCGACGATTCGTGAAGTTGCCGAGCGGTTAGGAAGATCGCCGGCATCGCTGTATCGGCATATGGCCCTGCTGGTCGAGTGCGACCTGGTTCGCGTGGAAGGGACTGCGAACAAGGGGCCGGCCAAGGCCGATGTTTATATGCCGGTTGCTCACGAAATCCTGCTCCCAAAGAGTGCTGACCATCCCGAGCTCATGGGTGATGTGGCCGCGGTGCTCCGGGCACAATGCCGCAACTGTGAAGATGAACTCGTCAGCGGCTACACCAGCCCCAAAGCCAGGTTTCGAGGGGTTCGGAGAAACCTCTACATGGTGAACGGTGTGACGTGGCTGACGAATGCGGAGCTGCGCGAGGTCAACTCGCTACTGAACGATGTCTACGCGATTTTGTATAAGGCCGAGCCCTGGCGGAAGGGCACGGAGCCAATCGGGATCACTCTGACAGTCCGCCCAATCGAAAAATAACTTGACGGCATGTTCGATACCTCCCGCTTAATTCCCAGGTAAAGCGGGCGAGGTGGTCGCCGAGGATTGTCTCGGAGTGACCATGGTTGTAGATGTTGGCGGTGTCGATGAAGTTGCCGCCTTGGTGGATGTAGGCGTCGATGATGGTGCAGGAGTCTTCGGGGGAGGCGCCGAAGCCCCATTCATTGCCGAAGGTCATGGCGCCGAGGCACAGGGGGCTGACGCGCAGGCCGGAGCGTCCGAGGGTGAGGTAGTCGGTCAGGGGCATGGGGGTCTCCTTGGGGGGAGATGGTAGGATCGAGTAGATGAAGAGCCAGAAACGACATGGGCGGTGGTGGGCGCCTTCTTGGACGCTGGATGATCGCGAGTGCGGGGTTCGTGTTATCCCACCATTGAAGGCATCGCAAGAGTCGGGTGTTCGTCTCGATGACCTGTTACGTGAAGGCGGCGCCAGGTTTTGGCGGGTGTTCGTGATCGGTGGCGCTATCTATGCGACATTGATGTCACTCGTTTTTTTCTTCATTGATAAAAAAACAACTTTGGTCGGGTTCCCATTCATGTGGCTTGCCTACGGCGGCATGATGGGTCTGTACGCGCGGCGCCGAGCCTGGAAATCGATCTCCGACGGGAGAAACGCCATGCTTCGCTTCCGGATCTGCCCGGCCTGCGGGTACAACCTGCGCAAGAGCGAGCCCGAGTCCGACGGGTGCATCGTCTGCCCGGAGTGCGCCGCCGCGTGGCGCCTGCCCGTTTGACGGATCGTGCATGGTTGAGGGCGTGTGCGTCCGCCAGATGGGCGCGAGTTCGGGCGATGGGGGCACAACGTGGCAGTCCCGGTACGACCTGATCTATTTGCCGCGCGTCTCGGCCTGGTCCTTGATCTGGCGCAGGGCGTCGAAGGCTTCGAGCGGGCTGAGCGCGTCGAGCTTGATCTCGCGGAGTCGGTCGATCGCCGGGTGGGGCAGGTACTCGGTGAACAGCGGCAGCTGCGCCCCGGCGTGGGCCGGCGCCTTGATGGCGCTCGTGTCGATCTGGCTGGCGTGCTCGACGGAGACGGACTCGAGGATCTCGCGGGCGCGGGTGGTGACGCTGTCGGGCAGGCCCGCGAGGCGGGCGACGTGGACTCCGTAGGACTGGTCGGTGGGGCCGGGGATGATCTGGTGGAGGAAGATGATCTCGGGTCGCCCGTCGGGGTTGTTCTCGTCGGGCGCGGTCCATTCCTTGACGCTGACGTGCAGGTTGCGGACGCGTTCGGGCAGGCGCTGGCCGAGCTCGGTGATCTCGTGGTAGTGCGTGGCGAAGAAGGTGCGGGGCGAGGCTTCGCCCGCGAGCGACTCGGCGATGGCCCAGGCGAGGCTGAGGCCGTCGAGCGTGGAGGTGCCGCGCCCGATCTCGTCGAGGATGATCAGCGAGCGGTGGGTCGCGTTGTTGAGGATGACGGCGGTCTCGGTCATCTCGACCATGAAGGTGGACTGGCCCCGGTGCAGCGCGTCGTCGGCGCCGACGCGGGTGAAGATCCGGTCGCAGACGCCGATGGTCGCGCGTTCGGCGGGGATGAAGCTGCCGATCGAGGCGAGAAGGACGAGCAAGGCGTTCTGTCGGATGTAGGTGCTTTTGCCGGCCATGTTCGGGCCGGTGATCAGCGCCAGGCGGGCGGGGTCAGCATCCGTGCCCAGGGCGGTGTCGTTGGCGACGAAGCGCGAGCCGAGCAGCTCGTCGAGGACCGGGTGGCGCCCCGCGTGGATCTCGAGCACGGGCTCGCCGCTGATCTCGGGGCGGGTCCAGGCTCGCTGGTGTGATTTGTCGGCGAGAACCAGTAAAGCGTCGAGCTCGCCCAGCGCGTCGCTGAGGCGCTGGAGGCGCCCGACGTGCGGGATGGCGCTGGACACGAGCCCGGCGAACAGCTCGCGCTCGCGCGCCAGCGCTCGGGACTCGGCCGTGGTGACTTTTTGCTCGAACTCGCGCAGCTCGGGGGTGATGAACCGCTCGGCGTTTTTGAGCGTCTGCTTGCGTGTCAGCTCGCTCGGCGCCCGGGCCGCCTGGGCGCTGGGCAGCTCGATGTAGTACCCGAAGACCCGGTTGTACCCGACCTTGAGCGAGGGCAGATCGTGGGCCTCGATGAGCCGGGCCTGGTAGTCGCTCAGCCACGCGCCCGCGTCGCGCTGCAAGGAACGCGCCTCGTCCAGGGCGCTGTCCACCCCGTCGCGGATGAGCCCGCCCTCGCGCAGGTTCGCGGGCGGCTCATCGACGCACGAGCGTTCGATCATCTGAGCCAGCGGCGTCAGCTCGCCCGCGAGCGCGTCGAGCGTCTCGAGCGAGGGGCGCAGCGAGGGCGTCGAGGCGAGCGTGTCACGCAGCGGGTCGATCCGCGAGATGGCGCTGCTCAGCGAGACGAGATCGCGGGGCGAGAGGCGCCCGAGCGCCAGGCGCCCGGCGATCCGCGCGATGTCACCCAGGCCGGACAGGGCCTCGCCCAGGGCGCCGGCGGCGCGCCGGTCGGAGACGAGTGCCGCGACGGCGCTCTGGCGCGCGCGCACATCCTCGCTTCGTGCCAGCGGGGAGCACAGCCAGGTGCGGATCAGGCGGCGTCCCATGGGCGTGCGCATCGCCCGCCCGCCGGGACCGTCGAGGAAGATCCCGAGCAGCGAGCCCGAGACCTCGCCCGTGCGCAGGGTCTGGACGACCTCGAGCGCCCGGAGGCTGGTCGCGTCGAGGGTGCAGAGGCGCCCGGAGTCTTCGCGCCTCGGCGGGCGCAGGTGGGCGAGGGTTGCGCTCTGGCGCTGGAACTCGGAGCCGCTGGTCGCGTCGGAGGCGGCGCGTCCGACGCCCTGGGTCTGGGCGAGATAGCGGAGGGCGCCGCCGAGGGCGGGCAGGGCGGGGTCGTTCGCGTCGATGCCGAAGCCCTCGACGCTCTGAACGCGGTACTGCTCGGAGATGGCCTCGCTCGCCTCGGCGCTGCGGAAGTGCCACGCGGGGCGGGGGGTTGTGTGCGCCCCGAGCGGCTCGGCGAGGTCCGCGATGCGCTGGGGCGGGCCATCGCCCGTTGTTTCGGCGTAGAGCAGCTCGCGCACGCTCCGGCGGGCCAGCTCGCCGGCGAGAGTCTCGGGATCGCCCGACGTCAGGACGACCTCGCCGGTCGAGAGCTCGACGATGGCGGCGGCGCAGGAGCGGTCGGTCTCGAAGACCACGGCGGCGAGCGCGGCGCTCTGCTCGCCATCGAGCAGGCTCTCGTCCACGCGGGTGCCGGCGGTGACGACCTGCGTGACGCTCCGATCGACAACGCCCTTGGCGTCCTTGGGGTCCTGGACCTGGTCGCAGATGGCGACGCGGAAGCCCAGGTCGATGGCGCGCCGGAGGTAGACGTCTTTCTGGTGGTGCGGGACGCCGGCCATGGGGATGGGGCTGCCTCGCTTGGACAGGCGCAGGCCCAGGGCCGGGGCGAGGCGTTCGGCATCCTCCCCGAACATCTCGTAGAAATCGCCCATGCGAAAGAACAGGACGCACTCGGGGTGCTCGTCCTTGAAGCGCCGGTACTGGCGCATGGCCGGGGTGTCCCAGGGGTCTTTGGGCATGGACGCTGAGGATAGCGGGGGGGCGGGCGGTTCCCACGGGCGCCCGGGACTATCCTCGTCGTCATGAAGGCCATTCTCCTGGCGATCGCGGCGGGCTTGTGCTGGGGCGTGGGCGAGGTCTGCGCCCGGGCGGTGCTGCACTCTGGAAAGTTTGGCCCGTTCTCGGCGATCGCGATCCGGTCGAGCGTGGCCCTGCCGCTGATCTGGATCGCGTACCTCGTCGCGGCGCGCGGGATCAAGAGCCCGGGCGAGCAGGCGCCCTGGGGCGAGGCGGACGCCAAGAGCTGGGCGCTGCTGGTGATCGGCTCGGGGGTGGCCGCGGGGGCGGCGGCGATGATTTTCTTTTACGCGGCGCTGAGCGTCGGTGAGATCAGCCGGGTCAAGCCGATCGCGTTTGCGCTGGCCCCGGTGACGGCGGTCCTGCTCGGGTGGCTAGTTCTGGGCGAGAGCATGAACCCGCGCAAGGCGCTGGCCGTGGGGCTGATCGTCGCGGGCGTGGTGCTGCTGACGTTCAGCGGGAGCGCGGGCGCAGCGGCGGGAGTGAAGACATGAACGAACAAGACCGCATCGGCGCAGAGTTCGCGGACGCCGGCGCCGCGCTCGAGACGTTTCGCGCGGACCCGGGCAACAGCGCCAAGGTCGCAGAGCTGGCGCGCGTGTGCGCCGATTCGATCAAGGGCGGGGGCAAGATCCTGGCCATCGGCAACGGCGGGTCGTGCGCCGACGCCATGCACTTGTGCGAAGAGCTCACCGGGCGCTACCGCGATGATCGCCCGCCGATCCCCGCGATCGCGTGCGCTGATCCCACGCACCTGACATGCACGGCCAACGACTATGGATTCGAGCATGTGTTCAGCCGCTGGGTCGAGGGGCTCGGGCGCGAGGGCGACGTGCTGATCGCGCTCTCGACGAGCGGGAACTCGGCGAACATCGTCCGCGCCGTCGAGGCGGCCAGGGCTCGGTCGATGCGCGTCGGGCTGCTGCTGGGCAAGGGCGGCGGATCGCTCAAGGGCAGCGGCGACTTTGAGTGGATGGCGCCGGGGCGGACCAGCGACCGGATCCAGGAGATCCACATGCTGGTGCTGCACAGCTTGGTGGGGGCGATCGAGCGGGCGATGGTGGACGCGGGCTAATCCGATCGCGATGAGCTCTTTGGGAAAGTAAGGCCCTTTAATTTGGCATTTCTAAGTATCTTGATCCGTCCCCAGGCTGTTGGGATTGCAAAGAAGAGTCCGATGGTAATGAGGATTGCCATCCACCCCAGAGGGCGCAGTTCTCGGAAGCTTGTCGCATGAGTGCGTGTGGCGGCGGCAACTCTGGGTTCGCCTATCGAATTGAAGTATGCGGCGATCGCGTCGTAGAGGTTCTGCTGCTGCTCGGGGGGAATCCCGCCGAGCAGAGATCTGAGCATCTTGAGGGTTTCCGGATCGAGACCGGTCCGTGAGTAATCCGGTTTCGGGACCATGGAAGCGCCGCGATCGTCCCAGATCTGATAGCGGAGCGTCGCGCGGATGGATCGAGGAATGAAGACCACTCGATTCCTTGTGTATCGACTCCGAGCGCCGAGCCCGATACGGTCGCGCCAGACGGTGACCTCGGCGTACTTCGGCTCAGGGTTTACGATTGACGCCTCTGCGTCGTCGGATTTCTTGAGCAAGTGGGCTGTGTAGCCGGTCGGCGATGGTTCAAAGCGGAACAGGTACTTTTCAACAGTTCGGTCGGAGACAGAGCCAATGAACCAAAAGAGCAGCGACCCCACCAAAATGATCCAGGCGAACCCCATGCCCGGTAGGGAGATGAAACGCACTCCCCACGGCAGCTTGACCTTTGGCGGCGTGTCTTGTGCGGCTTTATCTTCCATCTGGAAAGCCTATCCCGTGATGTTTCCACCATAAAAATACCACCCAATGCCGATGGTGAACGCGAGGCATCCCCACAGCGCGTGCTCGATGCTGACGGCGGCGAGGCTCTTGGAGCGCTCGTAGGTCCAGGCGAAGAGCAGGGCGCCGGGCAGGGTGAGCACCGGCGCCAGCCAGTTGAGAAAGACGATGTGCATGAAGGCGAACGCGAGGGCGCCGACGATGATCCGCCCCGCGGGCGTCGGCAGGATCGCGCGGTACCGGTGGTGAAAGAAGGCGCGGTAGAGCACTTCCTGAGGCCAGACCGACACCACCGGGTACGCGACCATGATGAGCAGCCACAGCTGCGGCTTGTTGCGCGGCAGGTTCAGCCAGCTCGCGCCCGGATCGAGCGCGGGGAGCATGAGCCCCCGGGCCGCAGCCTGGGTGATGATCGGTGAGGCGGGCTGGAAGGCCCAGACGCTCAGGCTCAGCAGGGCGGCGCCGGGGATGAAGATCGCCAGGATGCGCGGGATCTCGCGCCGCCCTGCGTTCCAGTTCCAGAGCCGGCGGTTGTCAAAGCCCGGGTCGCGCACGATCACGACCAGCAGCGCGATCGCGAAGACCAGCAGCGTGGGGATCATGAGGCGCCCGGAGGCGATCATCTCGGCTAGGCGCCCGGTCACGCCGACGCGCGCGAGCAGGTCGGAAGCCAAGTCCGGGTTGGTGCGCGTCCACCAGAAGATGAGCGGGATGGCGGCGAAGAGGATGAGCAGCTCGAGCCAGCGGGCGACAGCGCGCCTCGAACTGAGGCGTGGCGCGGTCTCGATGGATGGGGCCTCGTCGATGGTCACGGGCTTTCCTTCCACACCTCGTGGCACGGGCGTCCCGCCCGTGATCTCCGCCCCTCTGGCTTTCTCTCACGGGCGGGACGCCCGTGCCACGGGAGCGAAGGCGTTTACCTCGAAGGCTTGGCCGTGCTTTTGACGTGCAGCTCGGTGAGCTGCTCATCGTCAACGACGTTGGGGGCTTCGCACATGAGGTCGGCGCCGGAGAGGCTTTTGGGGAAGGCGATGACGTCGCGGATGTTGTCGGTGCCGGTGAGGTGCATGACGAGGCGGTCGAGGCCGAAGGCGATGCCGCCGTGGGGCGGGGCGCCGAAGCCGAGGGCGTCGAGGAGGAAGCTGAACTTGAGCTTGGCCTCTTCTTCGGAGATGCCAAGGAGCTGGAAGACCTTTTTCTGGACGTCCTGCTGGTGGATACGGATGGAGCCGCCTCCGATTTCGGAGCCGTTGCAGACCATGTCGTAGCCGTCGGAGACGATGGACTCGATGCCCTCGGTGTCGGAGGGGTCCATGCCCATGAAGCGCTCGAGTTCGTGGTCGGCGGGCGCGGTGAAGGGGTGGTGCATGGCGTAGAAGCGGCTGGTCTCCTCGTCCCACTCGAACATGGGGAAATCGACGACCCAGAGGAAGTTCCACTTGGACTCGTCGATGAGGTCCATGTCGCGGGCGACCTTCTGGCGCAGCTCGCCCAGGGCCTTGGTGGCGACGGAGTAGGTGTCGGCGCCGAAGAGAATGGTGTCGCCATCCTGTGCGCCCAGGCGTTCGATGAGCTGAGCAGCGATGGGCTCGACGAACTTGGCGATGCCGGCTTCGAGTGTTCCGTTGGCGACCTTCGTCACTGGCACGCCCCCGGCGCCGAAGTTCTGGACGAACTTGGAGTAGCCGTCCGTGATCTTCCGCGTCAGCTTGGCGGCGCCCCCGGGCACACAGATCGCCTTGACCACGCCCCGGGGCTTGCCCAGGGCCTCGGTGAAGACCTTGAAATCGGTTGTGGCGCACAGGTCCGAGACGTCCACGAGTTCGAGGGCGAATCGTGTGTCCGGGCGGTCGATGCCGAAGCGGTCCATGGCGTCCTGGTAGGTGATCTGATCGAACTCGGGCAGGTCAACGCCGAGGATCTCGTTCCAGAGCGTGCGCGCGAAGCCCTCCATGATCGCGAGGACTTCCTTGCGATCGACGAAGCTCATCTCGCAGTCGATCTGGGTGAACTCGACCTGTCGGTCGGCCCGCGGGTCTTCATCGCGGAAGCACCGGCAGATCTGGAGGTAGCGGTCGGCGCCACCCACCATGAGGATCTGCTTGAACAGCTGCGGCGACTGCGGCAGCGCGTACCACATGCCCGCTTGATTGCGCGAGGGCACGAGAAAGTCGCGCGCGCCCTCGGGGGTCGAGCGCGTCAGGTTGGGCGTCTCGATCTCAAGGAAGCCGTGGTCGTCGAAGTAATCGCGCGCGCATTTGGAGACGCGGTGGCGCGTCCGCAGGATGTGCTGCATCTTCGGGCGGCGCAGGTCGAGGTAGCGGTGCTTGAGGCGGATCTCTTCCGAGGGCAGGTTCTTCTCGTCGGATGGGATCAGCGGGGGGTTGGCCGTGCGGCTGAGCACTTGCAACTCCGTCACGACCACCTCGACAGCTCCGGTCTCGAACCGTGTGTTGGCCTTGTCCCTGGCGCGGACCTGGCCCCGGATCGCGATGACGTCTTCGAGGTGCAGCTCCTTGGCCTTGGGCGGCAGGGCCGAGCCCGAATCCTCGGAATCGAAGACGAGCTGCGTGATGCCGTAGCGGTCGCGCAGGTCGATGAAGACCAAGTCGGAGGACTGTTCGCGTCGGGCGTGGACCCAGCCGCAGAGCTGGACGGTCTCGCCTGTGTTCTCCTCGCGGAGCTGGCCGGCGGTGTGGGATCGGGTGCGCATCAAAGGGGCTCCGGGAAGGTCAAGCGGAGGGGACTATAGAAGAGCGCCCCGGGCAGCGCGGGAGGGTTGTGAGATCAGCCGGGCGGGTTGCGATCGGGGTTGGGCGGAGGGGTTGGCGGGGGGCTGGGCGATAAAGTGTGGCCGTCGATCAGGGCGGGGGCCGATAGGCCGGGGTAGCCCACAAGGCCCCGGATTTCGCCGTGCTCTCGGCGGGGGGCTAGAATCGGGGCTCGTGGACCGAGACAGATCGGGGCGGTCGCGCATGTGGCGCGCAGGCCTGATCTATGAGAGGGACCCGTCCGGATGCGTGAACGACCCGATCACCCGCGCCAGCTCGGACACTTCCGGCTTGTGCGCGAGCTGCCCGATTCGAGCGTCGGGCAGCGCTGGGTCGGGCTCCACGAGCACCGGCGGACCAACCACCTGATCTACCGTCTGCCCGCCTGCCGCGACCGCGGCGAGCGACGCGACATGCTCGAACTGCTCGATCGCGCCAGCGCGATCCGCCACCCGCATCTGCTCGCCCTCGAGCAGTACACGTTCGGCAGCGACGGCTCACCCTGGATCGTCGCCCCGTACACCGGGAGCCAGGCCGGGCTGACCACGCTCAACGATGTTCTCGAATCCAAGGGCGGCAAGATGCCCGTCTTCGAGGGCGAACGAACTCTCGAGCACTTGCTCACGGGTGTGGCGCTCGCGCACAAGGGCGGCGTTGTCCACGGCCCGGCGCTCGATGAAGAGCTGCTCGTCGATCGGAGCGGGCGCCTGCTCATCGAGCTCTACGGGCTCCGGCGCGGGCTGGATCGCACGGGGACGTCCGAACGTGAGGACGCGCGCGACGAGATCCGCTCGATCGTGCAGCTCGGGTACCGACTGATCACCGGGCTGCGCCCCGACGAGCCCATGATCCCCGCGTCGCGCGTGGTCAAGCGCCTCGAGAAGCGGTGGGATGCGTGGTTCGAGCGCGGGCTTGATCCGACGGACGGCTTCGATTCGCCGGAGGAGGCGCTCGAGGCGCTGCGACTGGGCGAGAGCGTCGATGCGTTGGCGCCGGTGGTGCGGGCCAGGTCTGTGCTCGGGCGTCTGGGCTGGGCCGGGCTCGGACCCAAGCGTCAGGGACGCTGAGCGCTCGGACTCAACTCAACCTGTTCATGCGCGTGTGATCCCGATCAGGGGCCGGTGTCGCTCGGATCGGGCTCAGGCTCTGGCTTCGGATCGGGTTTCGGCTCGGCGGGTGTCAGGAGCTGGCGCAGGGCGCTCAGGCGTGCCGCCTGGGCGTCGCTCAGGGCGCCGGCAAAGCGGGTTGTGAGTT
Organism: Planctomycetota bacterium; assembly: GCA_024276195.1. GTDB lineage: Bacteria > Planctomycetota > Phycisphaerae > Phycisphaerales > UBA1924 > JAJRXR01. Next base: position 18,174 of record JAJRXR010000029.1, on the reverse strand, counting down.
CTTCATGCACGCGGGGCGCGTGCGGGGCGCCGATCGAGAGTTCCAGCCCGCGCAGCCACGCGTCGGGCGACCCGCCCAGCTCGCTCGCCTCATCGACGCGCCCGAGCGCGAGCAGGGCCGTGGTCTTCGCGTCGAGCAGAGGCTGGGTTGGGGGGGGTGGGGGGGTCTCGGTGTTGGCGATGTGATCGAGGGCCGCGAGGGCGTCGCCCGCCCGCCCCAGGTCCAGGCGGGCCTGGGCCAGCGCGATCAGCGCCTCGCTGAGCCCCGGGTCTTTGGGCTCGGTCAGCAGGCGCGCGAGCAGGCGCTCGCGCAGCGCCGGGTCATCGAGCCGCGAGGTTGCTTCGAGCAGCTCGCTCGGGGAGAGCAGCGCGCCCATCGCGTCGATGGCGCTCGCGCCGGCCTCGGGCGTTGGGGGCGTCAGGGCGATGAGCTGGGCGAGCCCTTGGGCGCTGCGCCGGTGCATGCCAAGGGCGCGCGAGGCCAGGTCGTACAGCCCAGCATCCCGCTGGGCGGCGGTGATGATCGCGTCGAGTGATTCCGGGTCGGCGATGATCGCTTCGGCGGCGCGCCGGCGCACGCCCGCGTCGCCCGAGTCGAGCAGCGCACTGATCCTGGCGCGGTCGCTTTGGGCGCCGAGGGCGCTGAGCAGGCGCAAGGGCGAGGCGTTCATCTCTCCGGTCTCGCGCTTTCGCAGCTCGTCGAGCAGGGCGCTGCGGGCTTGCTCGTCGGTGAGCATGCCCGAGCGCTGGAGCGACCACGCGGCGTCGAGGGCCGCGTCGCTCGTCGGGCCATTGGTGAGCGCCCAGCGGAGTACCTCGCTGTCGCAGTTTTCTCCGGGCCAGCGCGCCACGCCGCGCAGCAGCGCCTCGGCCACGCCCGCGTCCGTCTCCCGGCGCAGGCGCTCGATGATCGCCTGGGCGCCACGCTCGGGCGCAAGGCGCACCACCAGCAGCGCGGCCCGTTGGCGCACGCCCGGGTCGTCGTTGTCCAGTAGCTCGATGCCGGCGAGCCCGACGGACTCATCAAGCTGCACCGACGAGGCCAGCTCGCGATCGACCAGATCGAACCCGAGGGTGCGCAGGCGCGGGATCGGATCGACCAGCAGCGAGGCGAGCAGCGCCGAACGCTCCTCGGCGGGCAGGGCCAGGTGCAGGCGCCGGTTGGTCTCGACGAGCTGCCTCTCGGCGGCGCTGAGGCGGGCGCTCAGCGCGTCTGTCCGCGAGGCGAGGCCCTGGATCAGCCCGCGCAGCCACGCCAGCCCATCGACCGTGCCCTGGGCCGCGAGCCAGTCGTCCCACACGCCCGGCTCGGGGGGCAGGTCGCGCCCCGAGAGGCGCGTCAGCGCGGCGCGGGCGGCGCGCTGGACCTTCGGGTCCGGGTCTCGCTCGCCCCATTCGACGAGCAGGGCGGCGGCATCGCGGGTTCGGAACGAGCCGGCCGCCGTCGCGACCAGAACCCGCAGCGAGGCGTCATCGGCGACCGGAAGCAGAGCGACGGGCGCCCAGAGTTCGCCCGGGACCACCGGCTCATCGCCCATGGCCTCGAGGATTACCCGCGCGCCCGAGCTTTGGCCGGTCGTCCGTCCGAGGATGGCGTTGACGATCACGAGCGATTCTCGGAGGGCGCCGCGCCTGATCAGGGCGTGGGCCGCGTCGAGGCGGGCCTGGGCGTCCGCCTCGGCGTCCTCCACAATCGCCCCGAGCTGGGCGGGGGTGGTCGGGGCCTGGGCGGGCGCTTCGTCGGGTTCGTCGGGCGCCGGGGGGTCTTGCTCGGCGGGCTGGTCCTGGGGCTGTTCCGGGGGTGGGGGCTGGTCGCCCTCCTGGGCGCAGAGGGGCGAAATGAGCCCGCCAAGGATGATCGGGACCAGGAACAGGGCGTTTCGAGCTGTGATCCAGGGCGGGCTGGGCATAAACTTTCGCCCTCGGGTGGGGGGCAGGGTGGGGAGATCAACCCAGGGGGATTGACCCGGAGAGCGTATCCACGCTGGGGGCGCAAGTGCAGCGGCGGTGGATGGCTGACCGATGGATTGAAGGTCCGCCGGGGATCGAATACCATAACAGCACGGGTCGGAATGGTTGGCCCGGGAAGCTGGACGAGACGTGAACGACTGGGTTGACGCTGAACATCACGTCGAACGCGCGCACGAGCTGTTCGATGCGGGGCGCTGGGACGAGGCCGAGAGCGAGCTTCGCCGGGCGTTATCGCTCAACCCGTACCAGGCGGAGTGGCACTTCAACCTCGGGCTGACGCTCGAGGCGTGCGGGCGCGACTCCGACGCGGCTGACGCCTTCCGCGACGCCTTCCAGCTCAGCGATGACCCGGACGCGCACGCGGCGATGCTTGTCGGCGTCAACCTGACGCGGGCGGGGCGACCGAAGGAAGCGCTCGAGTGGCTCGAGCGGGCCGAGGCGATGGAGCCGGGCGGGACCGAGGCGCAGGTCCATCGGATCGAGGCGCTCTCGCAGCTCGGGCGGCACGACGACGCCGAGGAGCTGTTCTACATCGCGCTCGAGATCGACTCGGAGAACCCGGAACTCTTCGCGGCGATGTCCGACTCGCTCATGGACCGCTCGAAGTATGACAAGGCGGTGTGGTGCCTGCGTGAGGCGGCGCGGCTCGACCCCGAGCTGCCCCGGGTGCAGGCGAGGCTGGGCGAGGCGTACGCCGCGACCGGGCGGCTGGAGCGCGCAAGGCAGTTGTACCTGCGCGAGCTGCGCATCGACCCGGGCGACATCGACACGCTGCTGGACCTTGGGTCGTTGCTTGTCGAGATGCACCGCCCGCAGGAGGCGTCGGAGAAGTTTCGGCGTGTGCTCGAGATCGAGCCGGACCACGCCGAGGCGCACCATCTGCTGGGTGATCTGGCCGATCGCCAGGGCGACCTGGGCGATGCGCTCGTGCACTTGGATGTGGTGCTGCGTCTGGACCCGGAGTACCCCGGGGCGCGCCGGCGTCTGGCGGGGTTGCTGCTGCAGCGTGGGCGCGTAGAAGACCTGCCCCGGGCGCGTGACCTGCTCAGGCTCGAGCTGCGCAGTTCGCGGACCGAGACCGGGGCGTTCACGCCCGAAGACCTCGATGAGCTGGGCATGCTGCTGCTCGACGCGGGGATCACGCACGAGGCCGTGCGGGTGCTGCGCGACGCGATCTCGCAGCGATCTGAGAACCACCTGGCGCACCACCACCTGAGCGTGGCGCTGCTCGAAGCGCGCGATGTCCGGGGCGGGATGGAGCACGCGCGGCGAGCCCTGATCCTCCAGCCCCGCTTCGTCCCGGCGATGCACAACCTGGCGCTGGCGCACCTGCGTCTGAGCCAGTGGATGCGGGCGCGGTACTGGGTCCGCCAGGCGACGCGGATCGACCCTGACGACGCGCCGCTGCGCCGCCTGCGACTGCTGATGCGTCTGCACAGCGTCGCGAGCGTTGCGATGTGGGGCGTGCGCGTCGGCGGCGCCTGCGGGCGCTGGACGCTCGGGGTGCTGACGCGCCCGTCGAGACGGTAAGCCTTACGCCGAGTCCGACTGATCCTGTTCCGATGACGATCCGCTGTCGGCGTTCTCGGGGGCTGAGCCGGTCTGGTCGTCGGGCGATTGCTTCTTTTTTTTGTCGCGTGTGCGCTGGCGCGGGCGTCGGGCCTTGAGCGGCTCGATCTGGTCGCCCACGAGGCGGTCCACCTCTTCGACGTCCTTGTCGCCGCGCCCCGAGAGGCAGACGACTAGGTGCTCCTCGCGGTCCATCTCGGAGGCGATCCGCAGCGCGTCGGCCAGCGCGTGGACCGTCTCGAGCGCGGGGATGATGCCCTCGGCCCGGGCGCACAGCAGGAAGGCGTCGAGCGCCTGGCGGTCGGTGACGCTGGAGTAGATCACGCGCCCGGAGTCTTTCCAGTTGGCGTGCTCGGGACCGACGCCCGGGTAGTCGAGCCCGGCGGAGACGGAATGGACCGGGCTGGTCTGCCCGCTGTCGTCCTGGAGGACGTAGCTGCGGGAGCCGTGCAGGACGCCCGGTGCGCCGAGCGTGAGCGGGGCGGCGTGGTCTCCGGGCTCGCTTGATCGCCCGCCGGCCTCGACGCCGAAGAGCTTGACGTCTTCATCATCGATAAACGCCGAGAAGATGCCCGCGGCGTTGGAGCCGCCCCCGACGCACGCGATGACGGCGCCGGGCAGCGCGCCGAGGTGACGCAGGCACTGGGCCTTGGCCTCGCGTCCGATGATGGACTGGAAGTCGCGGACGATCATGGGGAAGGGGTGGGGGCCGACAACGGAGCCGAGGATGTAGTGCGTGTGCTCGACGGAGCCCATCCAGTCGCGCATGGCCTCGTTGGTGGCGTCCTTGAGCGTGCGTGAGCCGGACTCGACGGGGATGACGCGGGCGCCGAGCATCTTCATGCGGACGACGTTGAGGCGCTGGCGCCGGATGTCTTCGGCGCCCATGTAGACATCGCACTCGAGGCCGAGGGCGGCGGCGGCGGTGGCGCTGGCGACGCCGTGCTGCCCGGCGCCGGTCTCGGCGATGATGCGCCGCTTGCCCATCTTGCGCGTGAGCAGGCCCTGGCCCATGGTGTTGTTGATTTTGTGTGCGCCGGTGTGGGCGAGGTCTTCGCGTTTGAGCCAGATCGTGGCGCCGCGATCGCGTGAGCCGGTCCGCTCGCGCGCCTGGCGCGTCAGCCCCTCGGCCTTGAACAGCGAGGTGGGGCGTCCGACATACGAGCGGAGCAGCCCGCGGAGACGGTCCCAGAACTGGCGGTCCTCCTGGACCTGGGTGTAGATGTCGTTGAGTTCGCGCAGGGCGGCGATGAGCGTTTCGGGGACGAAGACGCCGCCGAACTCGCCGAAGTGCCCGTGCTCGTCGGGCATGGCCGAGAGCGGGCGGGTTGGCTCGTTGTCTTGGTCCACCGCGTTCTCAGCGGTCTGAGCGTCTGAGTGGGATTCGTGATCGGTGGACGCGCTCTGGTTGTCCGGTGTATCGCTCACGGGGTGAGAATAGGCGATCCGCTCAGGGTGTGGGGGGAGCGAGGGTGGGGGATTCGTCGCGTTCGGAGCGCCGCGCCGCGCGCACGCCGTGGGTTTCTTTGACCCGGAAGACCAGCCCGAGCCCGACGACGAAGAAGAGGGTCAGGACGACGATGGAGGCGGTGTCGCCCAGGGACTGCTTGACCTGTCCGAAGGTGAGCACGCCGACGACGCCAGCGGATTTGTAGGTCATGCCCCAGAGGCCGAAGAACTCGGCGGTCTTGTGGCGCGGGGTGAAGCGACCGACCATGGCCCGGCTGGAGGCGCCGATGCCCCCGAGCCCGAACCCGACGCCGTTGCCCACGACCCAGAAGGCCCACTGGTTGGGCTCGCGAGCATCGTCGGGGATCAGCGTGAGCACGAGCAGGCCGGCGCAGGTGATGATCCAGACGCCGAGGAAGATCATGACGGTGTTGCGCGCGCCGATGCGGTCCTGATAGATGCCTGTGAGGATGGCTGCGGCGCCGGCGGCGACGGTGATCTGGAGCATGTAGACGAGCAGGAGCGTGCCCTCGAGCCCGAAGTCCCTGGCGATGATCCCCGCGAAAGCGATGATGGTCCAGACGCCGAGCCCGTAGACAAAGAACGCGAGCAGGAAGCGCGCGAGCTGGCGGTAGTGCGAGGCCTGGCGCACGGTCTGGATGAGGCGCGCAACGACGGCGGTTGGTGAAATCTTTGGGCGGGCGTCGGGCTTGGTCTCGCGCAGGACGATCATGGGGGCGATCATGCCCAGGGCAAACCAGACGCCGGCGATGACGAAGAACGGGCGCCAGGACGCCTCGCCCTTGAGCCCGAAGACGAGCGTGACAGCGACGACGATGATGAGCAGGGCGAGGGCGCCGACGTAGCCCATTGTCCAGCCGATGGCGCTGACGCGCCCTATGTTGCGCGGCGTCGAGATCTCGGGCAGAAACCCGGCCAGGGTGTTCTCACCGAGCTGGTAGCAGATGTTCGCGACGACGAACAGCGCGAACGCCAACGCCACATCACCCGCTCCAAGGGTCGCCAGCAGCACGGTCAGCACCGAGCACCCGGCGCCCGAAAACAGCAAAATCCGTTTTTTAAGCCCGAACTGATCGGCCAGCGCTCCAACGAACGGCGAGAGCAGCACAACCAACGCCAGGCTTCCCGACACGGCGTACGCCCAGAGCGCGTCGCCCCGTTCGGGCGCGACGATAGTTTTAAAGTAGATCGGGAAGAGAACCGTGATGATTAGCAGCGTGAACGACTGGTTGGCCAGGTCGTACAGGCCCCAGGCGAGGACTTCGCGTTTGTTGGAGATGCCGCTGAGCGGATCGATGCGCACAAAAAACCCTCCCGAGCGGGAGGGTACACGCGGAGGCGGTGGTGCGCCAGCCCGTGGGGGGCTAATCGTCCGAGGCGGGCTGGTCTTCAGCGGCGCCGTCACTGGGCGTTGCGTCCTTGAGCGCCGACTTCGACATCAATGGCAGTTCGAGCCCCGCCTCGACGAGCAGGGCGTCGATCTTGGTGATCTTGCTGTTGATGTCTTCGGCGGGGTGCAGGGCGCGGTACCGGACCTTGCCTGTCGCGTCGATGATGACGACGTGCGGGATGCCGTCGATGCCGTACTCGGGGTTGAAGACGTCCTGCTTGGTGAAGACGATGGGCCAGGTGATGTTGCGTTCGGCGATGAAGCCGGTCATCAGCTCGAACTCGAGGTCCGGGTCGCCGGCGGTCTCGATGCGTCCCTTGGCCTGGTCGGCGTGGAAGCCCTGGAGGCTTGTGACGCCCAGGACGACGACGTCGGTGTCCTTGTAGTACGAGACGAGCGAGCGGATGTTGGGGATGCTCGCCAGGCACGGGCCGCACCAGGTGGCCCAGAAGTCGAGCACGACGACCTTGCCGCGGAGATCCGAGAGCTTCTGGGCGTTGAGGTCTTCGGCGCTGGTCCAGAGGAAGTCGAGGTCCGGCGCGTCGTAGCCGACGAGCTGGCCCCGGGCGAAGGCGCCGTCGGTGCGGGTGATGGCGTCGTCGAGGGCGGAGGCGATCTCGGCGGCGTCGTCGGCGCGCGAGCGGGCCGAGCGCAGGGCGGAGGCGATCTTGAGGCGGAAGCGTTCGAGGATGGCGCGGTCCTCCTCGGTGTCTTCGGTGATCGCGTTGATCGCGTCGAACAGGCCGGTGCTGCCCAGCGCGTTCTCGCTGTCCATCTCGTCGCTGACGAGGCGGTCGAGGGTGACGATGCGTTCGCGGATCTCGCGGAGCTGCTCGGGGCGGTACTGCCCGACGTAGCCGAGCATGGTGAAGAACGCCTCGGCGTGCCCGGACGCGACGGCCTCGTCGAGCGACGGGTGGGCGATGATGATCTTCAGGCGGCTCAGCTCGGGGAGCTGGCGGTTGGCCATCATCGTGAAGTACGACATGTTGATCAGCGCGATCGCGCCATCGACGGTCTGCGAGCTTTCCAGTTCGCCCAGTCGCGCGATCGCGGCCTGCGACCGCTCGGGCGTCGAGAACATCACGGGGGTGAGTCGCTCGATGGTCGCCGCGTCGAGCTGCGAGAGATCCAGGATGTCCGGGTGGGCGCTCTCAAACTCGCCCAGGCGGCGCTCGTAATCCTCGAAGCTGGTTGACGCGGCTCGGATGTCGTCGAACGCCTGCACGGCTTGCTCGATCTGCTCGTCGGTCGGGGGCTCGGCGTATGCGCTCGTGAGCGCGAGCCCCAGCGGCGCGAGCGCGAGCAGGGCGGTGAGCTTTTTGGTCATCGGTCTGGTCATCGGTTTGGGCACGGCTGGTCCTTCCGGTGGTCTGCTTCGCCCTTGCCCACGCTCTGGTGGGGCGGGCCGGTCAAGGTTGTACGGTATCCCCTCTCCGAGGTTCAACCCCCGTCGGGGGCTGAGGATTCGCCCATCCCGAGATGTCGCCCAAGAAACTCGGTCTGGATGTTCTTGGCGTCGTTGGCGTACCGCCCAAAGCCCAGGTGCTCTGACGGGGCGCCCGTCTCGGGCCAGGTCGTCACCTCGACCAGATCCTCGACCAGATCCTCGCCCGAGAGCGTCCTAGAACGCTCGCGGACCGCCTCGACGAACTTCCGCTGGGCCTGCCACGGGACCATCTGGTCGCTCTCCGAGTGCAGGATCAGCAGCGGGATCGGGCGCCAAGAGGCAAGATGTTTGATCGGGTCGAGTGCCGCGACGCGCTCGGGGTCGTGGCTCACGCTCCAGGGCGCGCCCGGGGCGTCGCCCTGCGGGAAGTAGAGATCCCCGAGCGAGCCGCACGAGCCCTCGATCGCGGCGCACACGAACGGGTGCTCGTCGCACAGCCTGCGCAGCGCGCCCATCCCCCCGGCGGACATCCCGCCCAGTGCGAGGCGGCGCGGGTCAAAGACGCCCGCGAACTCGGGCGAGGTGATGGCGCTGACGACAACGTCGATCTCGCTGATGAGCTGTTCGAGCGTGTCGAGGGTGCGCTCGGGGCTCTGGGCGTCTTGGTCGAAGCGCTCGCCGTGCCCGGGCAGGTCGATGGCGCAGGCGCCGATGCCGGCGCGCATCCAGCGGAGGTAGCGCCCGCTGTCGAGCTCTTTGTGGGCGGTCCTGCCGTGGAGCCAGATCACGCACGGGGCTGGGGCACGCCAGTTGGGGTGGACGAGCAGCGCGGGGATGTCCGCAGCGCCTCCGAGGCGGACGGTCTTGGCCTGTTCAGCGAGAGCGCGGGGGAGCTTGGTGAAGCGTTCGATCATTCAGCGTCCAGCAGCAGGCGCTCGCCGGGCGAGACGCTCTTGGGCAGGTCTGTACGCGACGCGAGTTGCTCGGCATCGAGCGCGTACAGCGGGCCGATCTCGATCACGCAGTCCGGGGCGCCTTCGGGCGTGCGCGCGACGCTGACGCCGCCCTGTTCCAGCCAGCGGGCCGCCCGCTCGGTCTGGATGAGCTTGGAGGATCCGACCGAGTCGGTCCCCTGGGCGTTTTTGACCGGGGCGAACTCCTCGACGCGCTGGGTTTCGTAGACGATCGACGAGCCCGCCAGCGGGATGGCGTCGAAGATGAACCGCTCGAGCTTCACGGCGTTGGGCTCGCCCGGCTCGATCTTCTCGCCCGTCTCGGGGTTGATGTGCGGGACTTTCTTGACCGCCCGGTGGAAGGGCAGCTCGAACGCCGCGTCGGTGGCGAGCTTCTCGATGAAGGGGACGCCGATGGCGTGGATGGCGATGTTGCCCGCGTTGAAGCGGAGCGAACCGTCGTCGAGGCGTTGGGCGGCGAGGTCAGCGGGCAGGTCGGAGTATTCGATGACCTCGACGCGACCGCCGGCGCTGCAGAACACGCCGACTTTCTCGCCCGGCTCGGTCTTGGCGACCATCTTGGACGAGAACTCGGCGGAGGAATCCTTCGCGCCCGCGTGCAGGCCCAGGAAGACCGGGTCGGCGACATTCGCCAGCGGGTTGTCCACCTGGAAGTAGCTCAGGTGCGCCACGCCGCGGCGCTGCATGTCGGCGGCGGCGCCCGATTCCCAGAGCGCGCGGACAGCGCCGCCGTGCCCGTCGGGGTTGGTCGCGATGACGCCCGGGGCGGACATGAGCATGCGACCTGAGTCTTTCTCAAGGCTGGGCATGGCGCCCTGGGGGAAGAAGACGACGTCGCTTTCGGGTAGCCCGAAGAAGTCGCGCTCGCGGAAGAAGGCGATGGTCGCGTCGTGGTTGAGCGGGCTGGTCATGATGTACCAGGGCAGCGGGGCGCCGAAGCGGCGCGAGGTCGCCAGCACGCCCTCGGCGAAAATCTGGAACAGTGGCTTGTCGCTGACGGCGCCCACCGGGTAGCACCCCTTGGGTCCGTCGTAGCCCAGCCTCGAACCCTGACCCCCGGCGACCGTGAAGCAGGCGACCTTGCCCGCGCGCAGCAGCGCCTCGCCCGCGCTGCGAGCGGCTCCCTTGTCCCACGGGCGGCGGGGCGAGGCGGGATCGTCCGGGTAGCACGGCGCCGGCTCCAGATCGGTCGGAGCCTCGAACGTGTGCTCGGCGCGCACATACCTGTCGATCCACCCCGGCAGACGGTCCGTATCGAGCGCTTCGATCTGGGCCAGCAGCGCGTCAAGCTCGGTGGGGGCGAGCGCCTCGGCGCCCGCCAGGACGTGGTCCTGACCGATGCTCGCCAGGCGCTGACGGACGGTGTCGAGGCTCGGGCCAAGCGTGTTCATGGGCTTCTCCTGGGCGTCGGTCGGGCGGTCGTGCTGCGTCGATGGTATCGCACTGCCAGAGGGGGGCAGACGGGGGCGGGCGGGGCGGGTAGAGTCGGTCCGATGCTTGATCTTCGACAACCGGGGCGTCTGCCTTTGGTGGCGCCGTCTGTTCTGGCCGCGGACTTCAGCGCCATGGGCGAGCAGTGCCGCCTGGCGCTCGAGGGCGGGGCGGATCTGCTGCACCTGGACGTGATGGACGGGCATTTCGTGCCGAACCTGACTATGGGCCCGCAGCTGTGCGCGGACCTGCGCCGGGCGTTGCCCGAGGCATTTCTGGATGTCCACCTGATGGTGACGGACCCGGGGATGTTCGTCGAGGCGTTCGCCAAAGCTGGGGCCAGCTCGATCTCGTTTCATAGCGAGGCGCTCGATGCGCCGGGGGCGATCGAGCTGTGCGCACGGATCAGGTCGCTGGGCGTCAGCCCGGCGATCGTCGTCAATCCGCCCACGCCCGTCGAACAGCTCGAGCCCGTGCTCGAACATGTGGACATGGCCCTGGTGATGAGCGTCAACCCAGGCTTCGGCGGGCAGGCCTTCATCGAGGACTCGCTGCGCAAGACCGCGTGGCTCCGCGAGCGGGTGCGCCCCGACCAGCGGATCGAGATGGACGGCGGGATCTCGCCCGAAACGGCCCCACGGGCGCGTGAGGCGGGGTGTGACGTGCTCGTGGCGGGCTCGGCGGTCTTCCGACAGCCCCAGGGGCGATGGTCCGATCTGATCCGAGATCTGCGGGGTGAGAGCGACGGCGTGTCCAAATAAGGGGGCGTCTGACCCAGGCGTCGCAAGTGTCCCGCCCGCAACCCGAACAAGACGGGTGAAATGGGTGTTGGCTGTGATTGGTTCAGACTGGAGTCGATGCTAGACTCACCGCCCTCCCGACCCCGATGGTCGGGGGGCCAGCACGGAGGTCGAAGGAATGCCCCGAGCCGGGGCTCGAGCCAAGAGCCGCCTTCCTACACCATGTCCAAGCCAACTTCGTTCAAACTCCTGGTCCTCCGGGCCGGTCGATCTGCGTGGGACACCGACGGGCGGATCGTCGGCGACAGCGATCTGCCGATGTCCGACGACGGACGCGCCGAGATCGCCCGCGAGATCGACGAGCTGCCCGACGACGGGCTGAGCGTGATCCTGGCGGCTCCGGATGAGGCGAGCCAGCAGACAGCGCGGCTTTTGCGCAATGGCTCGGGCGTGAAAGTCAAGACCTTGGCAGGACTTGCGGAGGTTGATCTCGGGCTCTGGGAGGGCGTGCTCGAGGGCGACCTCCAAGAGCGGTTCCCAAGTATTTATAAGCAGTGGCTGATTGATCCGTCGAGCGTGCAGGCGCCCGAGGGCGAGGCGTTCGGGCAGGCGCAGGACCGGGTTCTGAGCGAGCTGGCTCGGGCGCTCGAGAAGGTCAAGGGGCAAGATCCCTCGATCGGGGTGGTTGTCCGTCCGGTGGCGGCGGGGATCATCCGGTGCTTCCTGGAGGGGCGTCCGGTCAGCGAGCTGTGGGCGTTGTCGCGCCAGAGCGTGAGCCGGGCGGTGATGGAGCGCGAGGCGCTGGCGGGGGTTCTGGAAAGGTCCGGGGCGAGGGCCTAGCTGGCCGATCTGGATAGTCTGTGGCGGGTCGCGGGCGGAGAGGCCGCTGCGCAGGACCGCAGGAGAGCGGAGCTCTCCGGAAGGAGCAGTCGATGCCCCAGGTTGTGACAAGGACGTGGACGCAGCTCAAGCCGGCGCGCAAGGGCGCGATTCCGGAGGGGCTGTGGCTGCGCTGCCCTGGGTGTGCGCAGCTGATTTACAGGCGCCAGATGGAGGCGAACCTGCACGTCTGTCCGGAGTGCGGGCACCACTTCCGCATCAGCGCGGAGGTGCGGATCACGCAGCTGTGCGACGCGGGGTCGTTCACACCGATGTTCACGGGGCTCAGCTCGGGCGACCCGCTGAAGTTCCGTGATCTCAAGTCGTACCCGGACCGGATTCGGGCGGAGCAGATCAAGACGGGGCAGCGCGACGGGTGCCAGGCGGGCGAGGCGTTTATCAAGGGTCGCCCGGTGATGCTCGCGTGCCTGGACCTGACGTTCATGATGGGGTCGATGGGCTCTGTGGTGGGTGAGATTTTGACGCGCGCGATCGAGCACGCGACGGCGCAGGGGTTGCCGCTGGTTGTGGTGAGCTGCTCGGGCGGGGCGCGGATGCAGGAGGCCGGGCTGAGCCTGATGCAGATGGCCAAGACATCTGCAGCATTGGCGCGGTTTGACGACGCGGGCGGGCTGTTTATCAGCCTGCTGACGGACCCGACGACGGGGGGCGTGACGGCGTCGTTTGCGATGCTGGGCGATGTGATTCTTGCGGAGCCAAAGGCGCTGATCGGGTTCGCCGGGCCTCGGGTGATCCGACAGACGATCCGCCAGGACCTGCCCGAGGGGTTTCAGCGGTCGGAGTTTCTGCTGGCGAAGGGGATGGTCGATCGCGTGGCGCCCCGGGCGGAGCTGCGATCCGAGATCGCGCGACTGATCGACTACTCGGGCAAATAGCGCGGGCCTGAGCGATGACACACGAGCATGAACCGGGGCGGCGCGAGCGGGCGCAGCGGTGGACGGCGCGCGGGCGAGCGTTCGCGTGCGGGCTGGTGTTCAGCGCGCTGATGACGCTGGCGTTTGCGCCGTTCGGGCTGTGGGGGGTTGCGTTGATCGCGGCAGCGCCGTTGATCGTTGCGGCGCGCCTGGAGGGGGGGCGCCCGCGGACGCTTGGGGTGTGGGCGGGGCTGGGGACGGCTCCGTTCTGGGCGCAGAGCCACTTGTGGCTGATGACCGAGGATGTCACGTGGATGGGGCTGGTGTTTCTCGTAGCGATGCTCAGCGCGTACCCGGCGGTGTTTGTGTGGATCGGGGCGCGGGTGCACCGGAGGCTGGGCGGGGTGTCGTGGGTGTGGGCGGCGGTGGTTGTATACAGCGGGCTCGAGGCGCTGCGGGCGCTGGTGGTTTTTGATGGGTACCCGTGGTTCCTGGTGGGGCATCCGCTGATCGACGCGCCGGGGCGGGTGTTGTCCTGGCCCGGGGCGTATGTCGGGGCGCTGGGCGTCTCGGCGCTGGCGGCGATGACGGCGGGGCTTGGGGTTGACCTGGCGCTCAGGCGGTTCGGGCGGGCGCAGATCGCAGGGGGCGTGGTGCTCGCAGGCTGGATCGGGCTGGGGCCTGTGCTGGGGCACGAGGCGGGCGACGCGGGGAGCATGCGCGTCGCGGTGGTGCAGACGAACGTGGCGCAGGACAACAAGATCGGGTGGACGCCGAGCGATCAGGTGCGGGACTTTGCGCGGTTTGTGGAGCTGACACGGGCGGCGGCGGAGGCGGAGCCGGACCTGATCGTGTGGCCCGAGACGATGGCGCCGGGGCGGGCGATTGATCCGGAGTCGCTGCGGACGGAGCAGCGCGCGGAGCTGGTGTGGGAGATCGAGCTCGAGGGCGTGGGCCTGGTTGAACTGCGGACGACAGAGCTGGTCGAGCAGTTGTTGGCGTTGCAGCGGTCGCTGGGCGTGCCGATGCTGATCGGGGCGGAGGGGTTCGACGGGCTGCGGTTTGTTGAGCGGGATGATGGCAGGTTCGTCGCGGAAGCGGACGCGACGTACAACTCGGCGTTCATCGTGACCGACGGGCGTGCGCAGGAGCCGTGGTACAGCAAGGTGATGCTGACGCCCTTTGGGGAGGTGATGCCGTATATTTCGGCGTGGCCCTGGCTGGAGGCGAAGGTGACGGCGGTGGCGGCGCGGGGGATGGCGTTCGACCTCTCGACGGCGCCCACGATCGTGCGTCTGGACACGCGCCTGCGTGATGGGCGTGTGGAGCATCTGGCGACGCCGATCTGTTTCGAGGCGACGATGCCCGGTGTCTGCCGGCGGTTGGTGTTTGAGGACGGGCGGCGCCAAGCCGGGCTGATGGTGAACCTGACCAACGACGGGTGGTTCGGGGCGCAGACCCGCGGGCGGCGGGCGCACCTGCTGAGCGCTCGCTGGCGGTGTGTGGAGCTGGGCACGGGGATGGTCCGGGCGGCGAACACGGGGATCTCGTGCGTGATCGACGCCCGGGGGCGGGTGGTGCGGGAAGGGGTCGATCCTGTGCCGGGGGCTGGGGTTGGGGCGACGGGGGGGGTGGACCGGGTGGACGGGATTCTGATCGAGGACGTGATGCTGGCGTCGGGGCGGACGATCTTCGCCCGGATCGGGGATCTGGCGGGCTGGACGCTGATTGTGGGCCTGGGGCTGGTGATGGTTCTGAGCGTGGGCAAGAATCGTGGGCGAGGTCCGAAAGCGGAGCGGGGTCAAGTGCCGAAAGAGAGAGCGAACCCGCGCGTCGGCGCGGGCGAACAAGAGTCGCCCACCCCGGCCAGACAGGCCCGGGGCGGCGGGAGAACTGATGATGTCTGAGCGGACGACGATGAGGCGGCGGCTCGTGATCGGGGGGGCGCTGGCGGCGTTGTCGCTGGGCATGGCGGCGACGGGCGGCGAACCTGAGAAGGCGGGCGAGACAGGCGACGAGCTGGTCAACGCCTCGGTCGCGCGCGAGGACGCGGTCGAGATGCTGCTCGAGGCGACACGCGACCCGAGCGCCCAGGTCCGGGCCAACGCGATCGAGGCGCTCGAGGGCGCCTCGGGGCGGATCGGCGATGTGGCGCTGCGCGGGCTGTCGGACCCGAACGTCGGGGTGCGGACGGTCTCGGCGATGGTGATCGGGCGGGCGAGGCTGCGAGACGCGGCGCCGGCGACGCGGGCGCTGCTCAGGGAGAGCTCGGGGTACACGCGGGCGGCGGCGATCTTTGCGCTGCGGCGCTGCGGGTTTGACGAGGACCCCACGCCCCTGGCGTGGATGGTGTCGTCGCACCCGGACGTGCGGGTGCGGGCGCACGCGGCGTTTATCCTGGGTGAGCTTGGAGACAAGAGCGCGATCTCGATGCTGCGTCAGGCGACGGTGTCGCCGATGGGTCGGGCTTCGGACGCTGAGCGTCGATTGCTGGAGCTGCAGATCGCCGAGGCGTTGATCAAGCTGGGCGATGAGCAGGAGCTGCAGACGGTGCGGGCGGCGATGTTCCCGTCGCGTCCGGACCAGCTCGAGGCGACGGCGCTGGCGGTGCAGATTCTCGGTGAGGTTCGGGACCGGGGGTCGATCGACCAGTTGATTTATCTGTCGGCGTACGAGGGGCGAGGGTCGCAACGGATGCCGGCGGAGGTGCGTCTGGCGGTTGCTGATGCGCTGGCGAAGATGGGCAAGACGGAGGGGACGTTCATCGCGGATGAGTACGCCGGGCACGAGATCGACGCGGTCCGGGCCCAGGCGGCGGCGGTGTACGGGCGGGTGGGGCGCGCGGAGAACCTGGACCCGCTGCGCCGGATGATGAAGGATCCGTCGCGGCTGGTGCAGATCGCGGCGGCGGGGGGGGTGCTGGAGCTGACGACCCAGACGGCCGAGCGCCATGCGCTGGTCCCTGGGAGCGGTGGTTAGCGGGCCTGGCCCAGGGATTGAAGGTGTTGTGAGATTGGTCGATCTGATCGCCCGGAGGGGCGTATGGTCGGGGTGCGGGGGCACGGCGCCGAGTGGCGGCGTGGCTCTTGACCAAGCCGGGGGACGAGCCGCGGGGCGGGCAAACGGGATGAGATAAAGTTCCCGTGCCGGGGGCGGGCGCACCCGCTATCATGGACCCCCCAGGCGGGGATCGTCGGCGAGCGAAGCTCGGTCGGCGGTGGATGTTCGGGACGGACGCCCGGAAGGGTGAACGCTCCGGCGAGAACCAGGGGCGTCAAGCAAGTACACAGGCGAGCGTCGCGGCGAGCGCGTCGGGCGTTGCAAGATTCAGACTCGGATCGATCAAGGAGATCACGGTGCACATCCTCACCAAGGTGTTCGTGCTGTTCGCGGCGATTCTTAGCGTGCTCATGGCTTCGCTGGCGATTACATACACCGCCAACGCGGACCGGATCACGCGGGACTATGAGAACGCGGTTGCGGCGAAGACGGCGGCGGACGGGGCGAAGGCCGCGGTGGAGTCGATCTACCAGCGGGCTCTGGCGAACAAGAGCAACGAGCTGGAGGGTATTCGCCAGCAGCTTGCCGAGCGTGACAAGTCGCTGCGAGAGCTCGACGGTCGCAACGCGGAGCTGACGGTTGACGTCCGCCAGGCGAAGAACGAGTCGGAGCTGATCAACGGTCGGATCGCCCAGCTGGGCGTGACCGTGGAGACGCAGGCGAAGATCATCGACAGCTACCGCGATGAGCTGCAGGGCCTGCGGATCGCGGAGCTGCGCTGGCAGGACGAGAAAATCGATATCGGCGACAAGCTGTCCGACTATGAGAGCCGGATTATTGTCTACGAGCAGACGCAGCGGGCGCTGAGCGAGCAGCTGACGGCGGCGCAGCGTGAGATCGAGGCGATGCGCAACGGTGGGAGCATCGCCAGCCGCGGCGGGGCGAGCCGCCCGACGGAGATCAGCGGGCCGATGATCCGCGGTCGCGTGACGGGCTCGTCGCGCTCGAGCAACGGTGAGACGCTGATCGAGGTTTCGCTGGGGCAGCGTGACCGTGTGCGCAACAACAGCAAGCTGTACCTGGTTCGCGACGGGACGTACCTGGGCGAGATGATGATCGAAGAGTCGGACGTGAACTGGTCGGTGGGCAAGCTGCTGAACACGGCCGGGAGCGGGATCCAGATCCGCACGGGCGACGAGGTCCGCTCGCGTCTGGACTGAGCGACGGACTGATTGAGCGGGATCGAGCGTCGGGTTTGAACGGATCATTTGAGGGCGTCGCCCGGTGCGGCGGGGTCCACAGGGGCAAGGCACGATGAGCCAGTTTGGGATGCAGATGCCGGGTGGGCGCCAGGCGCGGGGATCCGCGCCGGACGTGTACACGGCGTTGATGTTTGTCGGGATCGTCTCGATGATCGCGGCGGTGGCGATGCTCTGGGTCGCGGGCTCGCGGGTCTCGCCCAGCGGGAATCCGCTGGAGCTGCAGGCCAAGGACGGCGCGATCAAGCTGCCCAACTGAGGGTTCTCGGAGCATGGGCGGCGGCTCTGAACCGGGCGCCTTTCTGGCCCGCTTGACACGGACAACGCGAAGGCTACATTTCACTCCGTCCGGCGTTTTCACCGGGCGTTTCACATCCTGGGGCGGTAGCTCAATTGGTTAGAGTTCCGGACTGTCTATCCGGTGGTTGCGGGTTCGAGTCCCGTCCGCCTCGTTTCCCAGGCCCTTGCAACGCAAGGGCCTGTGTCTTTTTTCGTGGCGCCCACGCGGTTCCTGGCGGCTCAGGGTGAGAGGCGGGGCATGACGCCCTCAAACGTGAGGATGTCACCACCGACATCGCGTTGGAGCGTTTCGGCGCTGGCGCGGCTCTCGAACGCGGCGGCGTGCGAGGCCATCGGCGTCGGGAGGTCTGGCGACACGAGGTAGACCGCGTCCTCGGCGGGCAGCCAGGTCCGGGTTGTGTGGTCGTGGACCCAGCGGCGCAGGACTGTCAGACCGGGGTTGGCGCTCTGGTGGTTGGCCAGGCAGTTGAGATCGTCGAAGAGCAATGGTTTCGGGAGCCCGCGATCGTCTTCGATGATGGTGGCGCAGGCGAAGCGTTCGTCGCTGATAATCATGCCGCACTGGGCGCACATGTCGTCGTCCAGATGAACGCTGGGCGGGGCGTCGGGCGATTGTTGGGTGCAGGCGCTGGTGCTGATGGCGACAAGCGCGAGCGTCGCGGCGGCGGTGAGGCGGTTCATGCCGGGGACTTTCTGGTGAAGATGACCGAGGCGAGGGTCAGGCTCAGGGTTCCCCAGGCTGCGAGGACACCCAGGAGCATCCAGGGGAGTGCGGAGCCGTAGTGGCGAGAGGCATAGGCGCCGGCGGGGCCGAGCACGTCGAGCGAGGCGTTGAGCCCGTTGACGACGGACATTTTGTAGGCCTGGATGGGGTTGAGCATGGCGAGGGTGAAGAGCTCCTGGACGCGGAGCTTGAAGACGATCGTG
>JAJRXR010000004.1 GCA_024276195.1 Planctomycetota bacterium | reverse complement strand
AGGCTGCGCCGCCTCAGTCCTCGCGGGGCGTCATCCGGCGCATCGTCCGGACCTGCTGGTCGATCGAGCGTGAGATCATCGAGCGGAAGAACGCGCCCTGCCTGGGCGGGATGCCCGAGCTGTCGTAGTCCACGACGATCGCGGGCAGCCACATGGTCTCGCTCACGCGGTAGCCGTCCTCTTCGACCAGCGTTTTCTCGATCCCGGGCATGTGCCCGGCGCCGTAGAAGACCGCGATCGAACCCGGCGCGTCCTCGCCAATGCTCGCCTCGCGGACCGCGTCGATCACGACCTCGTTGCGCCCGTCGATGATGCGCTCGAAGAAGTCGCCGCCCATCTGCGGCGCCGCCAGTTCCATCAGCTCTTCCGATCGCCCGAGCATCTCGATGAGCGCGAGGCGGAAGATGGATCGGGAGTATTCGCTCGAGCCGATGAGCTTGAGCACGCCGCCCATGAGCTTGGCCATCATGGAATCGCCCGAGAGCATGCCGATCATCGCGTCGGCGCCCTCGTCGCCCGTCTCGATCGCGCCGCCCTCGCCCCCGAGCCCGTCGCCCGGCGAGATCCCGAGCAACTGATCGATCGTCATGTCCGCGTTGACCCACGCCTGGTTCGTGTAGTCGATCGAATCGAGCTGGAAAACAAGCCCGGTGGCGCTGGCGAGCTGCGACTGGATGCCCTCGCCCGAGGCGGGGTCTCCCGCTGAGATCGGGCCGAGATCGTCGAGCGTGATGTCAGCCTCCGCCCCGGTCCCGCCCGGCTCGGCGTCCGACCCGAGGCTCACCATCGAGTACGACTCTGCGTCCCCCTCACCAGCCGAGTAATGCACCGGGCGATCCCAGCCATCGACAAAGGCGTCGGCGATCTGGCGGCGCTCGTACGGCGGCGCGCCCTCAAGCAGCGCCTCGACCGACGCGGGGTACGACCCCATCGCCAAGCGGTGGCGCTCCGCCGCACCGGCGACAAACCGCATCCGCCCCCGCGTCGCCCCGGCCCGGCGCTCGTCCGTCGCGTCCTCGGGCACGTTCATCCAGTCCGGCCCGACCCCCTCGAACAGGACCAGGTCCTGCTTGTCGAGAAACGCCTGGATCGCGCGGAAGTACGCCGGCTGGGCGATGTGAGCGACACCCACCAGATGGATCGTCGGCTGCCCGTCCTCGCTCGGGCGGAGCGTTCTGATCGAGAGCTCCAGGCGCACCGGCCCCTGGGTCGATTCCTCGCGGATGCGCATGAACCGCTCGCCCGGGTCGTCCTGGGCCTGAGCCGTCTGGCCCAAGGCGAGCAGGCCAGCTGCGGCGCCAGCGCCGAGCGCGAGCGCACGAGCGATTCGAGAGAAGTTTGACATGATCTGCCTCCGTGCGCACACCGGGTGGGCTTGCCTGCGGGACGCTGCAACTGATTGGAAAGGTCTACCCGAGTCTTTCATCGGGGTTGCCCGGGGGTGATACGCAGACTCAGGCGATGAGTTCGAGGCGTTCGCGCTCGCCCGGGGGCGTTTCGGGCAGCTCGGCGCCGACGCCGAGCGTCGAGAGCAGGCTCTTGACCTCCGCCGTCCGATCGCCCGTGCGCTCGTTCAGGAGCACCGCCCCCTCGAGCAGGGCGCTCGTCGAGAGGAGCATCGCGCTGGGCGTCGCCTTCGGGTGCGCCTCGGACAGCTCACGCACGAGGCGTTTCTGCTCGCGGCTGAGACGCAGGCGTGAGGAGAGCTCGCGGAAGGCCGCCTCGTCGGCGTCGCCGTCGCCCCGGGTGCGCAGCCACAGGTGCAGTGTCACAAGCGTGAAAATAATCGCGCCGATCACGGCGATGATCAGGGGCCACTCGCCCCCGCCGCCAACCTCGGCGACTGGCGCCGATGTGACAAGCTCCACCGGCATGTTGAGCCCGGGACCGCTCATGCCCCGCCCCCCCCGTTGCCGGCGACAAGCCCCGCGCCCGGGTCGGAGCGCAGCTCGCCGAGGAGCCTCGCGGCGCAGCGCGAGGCCCGGGTGCGCGCTCGATCAGACGGGTCGCCCGTTGCAATGGACGCGACGCGACGCGCCAGCCCGTCCCAGCGCCCGCCCAGGCGCCCACGCCCGGAGCCCGAGAGCACCCGCTCGGCCAGCCAGACGCCCGCGATCCGGTGGGTGTCGCGCTCGTCGCCGAGCATGGCCTCGAGCCCGTCGATCGCGGCGGGCTCGAACACCCGCGCCCGGTTGGGCGTGCCCGAACGCAGCAGCGCCCGCAGCGCGTTGGCCCGCACGCGGTGGTGCGGGTCGTCCTTGAGCTCGATCATCACGGCGTGGGTCGCGGGCTCGCCCGTCGCCAGGTCCGCCGGCGCGCGCGCCCGGCGCGCCCGCGCCTCGACCGCGTTGGCCCGGATCCGGTCGTCCTCGCTCGAGAGCGCCAGGCGGACAATCTCGCCCGAGGCGCTCGTCTCGATCTCGCCCATCATCGCGATGCACGTCGCGCGGACGCGCGCGTCCTCGCCCAGGTCCTGCGCGTGGGCCGCGACCAGCGCCTCGAGGCGATCGCCCAGGCGCAGCGCCCGGATCAGCAGCAGCGCGTCGATCCGTGTCGGCGCCGAGTCGGATTCGAGACGCTCGCACAGCTGCGCCAGGAAGCCCTTGGGGTCTTGCAAGAGCCAGCGCCGAGCGCCCAGACGCCCGGCGGGCGAGCGCGGATCGAACGGTGACAAACGCTCCCACTCCTCCCGCCCAAGGCGCGAGAGCATCGGCTCGGGGCGCGTCATGACCCGCCCGCCCAACCTCGCACGCCCGGCCTCACGCAGGCGCGGCGGCCAGCGCAGCGCCCCGCTCAGCCCGACCGTGGACCAGCGCAGCGTCGCCGACCGTGCGACACACGGGTCCGGGTCGAACACATAATCCGCCAGCTCGACCGGCTCGGCGCCCCGGGCCGCGTTGAGACGGACGAGCGCATCGGGATCATCCAGCAGCGGCGCCCGGACAAACCGCCCCAGCGCCGCGTCGAGGCGCATCGCCCCCGCCAGCCTGGGCAGCCCGCGGCGCGCCCGGACCGAGAGCGCCCGGACGCCCTCTTCGTCGGGGAGGGGGGCGCCCGTTTCGAGCGAGATGGACGTGCCCGTTCGCTTCGTGCGCACGTCGATCAGCCCGATGCGTCTGGCCCTTTTGGGGTTGAGCGCTAGGTGGGCGTCGCGGAGAACACCCTCATGCTCCGTGGTCGTCTCGGCCCGTGCGATTCGTTCGAGCGCCGCGGCGCCGAGCCCGGGGCTTGTGAGCAGACGCCACGCCCGCTCGCGCAGAACCGGGACACCCCGGCGTTTGAACGCGACGCTCAGCGGCGCGTGGCTCGGGTGCTGCGCCTCGTCGAGCAGGCGGTGCAGGCGGTTCATCGAGGCCGACGCCGACTCGGCCTCTTCTGGCCCGCTCAGTTCGAGCGGCTGGTCGAGCAGCAGGATTGCAGCGAGCAATGCGCCGGTACACCGGTGCTCGGCGAAAGCCCAGGCCGCGTCGGCGACCGCGCCCAGCAGCACCGACGCTCCGCCGACCATGCTCAGACGCCCCATGGTCTCGTCAAGCCTCGGGCGGGCCGCCAGCTCGGCCAGCTCGCGCCCGTACTGCTCTGGCCTGACATCCTCGAGCGCCGCCATCGCCATGCGAACAAGCGCCCGATCGCCCGCGAGCGCAACGCCCGCGTCCTCGTGCGCGAGCAGGCGCACGAGCCCGGGCGCAAAGCCGGGGTCTGGGGCGTCCACGATCAGGGCCGCGAGTGATTTCAGATCCGAGGCGTCGCCCGCGTCGAGAATGGTCTGGGCGATCGAGTCCCAGCGTCCGGCGCCCGCGGCGAGCGCGGTCCGGCGAATGGACTCGGGCAACTCAGCCCATTGTGACACCAACGCCACGAGTGCCTCGTCGCACGCTCGCTCGTGCGTCGGGCGGATGAGCTTTGCGAGCCCAGAGCGACCCTGGCGCCCGCGCGTCGAGAGGCTCTCGTCGAGGCCCAGCTCGATCAGCTCGACCGCCAAGGCCTCGAGCTCGGCGCTGGCGGCGACCCGCATCGCCGCCCGGAGCGCAGCGACCCGCTCGCGCCTGGGAAGACGGCGCAGCGCTTCGAGTCCGGGGTTGTTCAGGGATCTATTCAAGAGAGAGGTCGATGGTATGGTTTTGACGCGGTACACGATCAAGTGTGCAAGTTGTTGTAGACGCGGGCGCCATGATTGGAATATATTGTGGCGAGTGCGCGACGCGGGGGCAAATCGGCGCTGTTCTCAGGCCCCCCTCTGGCTCGCGCAAAGCCTGTGTTTGTAATGCCTAAGATCGGCCCCGAGCCGATCTGTGTCCCCGGGGGGGGACATGTGAATCGCTGTCGGCGTGGACGCCGAGAAAGAGGAAGCTGCAATGACGCATATCTCGACAAGCCCTAACGTTCTCCAAACATATCAGGTTTCATTGTACCAGAGAGCGCTGCACCCTGAGCTTTTCAACCTCAAGGGGCGGCGCGTCATCCGGCACGGGGAGTACGAGTTCGAGGCCTGGCTGATGCCCGGCGAGCATGTGCTCCGGTTCGAGCTCGGCGGGTGGTGCGTCTGCGAGCTGGTATCAGACCGCGAGGGCGCGTTGCCGCAGGCGGGGATCGTGGACACGTTCTACTGCGCGGGCGAGCACGAGTACGAGCACGATTTCAAGAGCGAGGGCGCGGTCTACATGACCAACGTGCAGACCGAGCAGCTCTCGGACAGCATTTTCCAGGCGACGCTCGAGGAGATGCGCGACCACGCCAGCGAGCAGGACGCGCTGAGCTTCGAGTGGGACGACGAGGGCGGACGCTGCCTGTCGCTCCTGGACATCCAGCGGTTCAGCAAGCAGATCCACGTCCAGAGCTACCACCTGCGGGCGCGGGGCGGGATTGTGCTGCGGACGCAGTCGATCTTTGAGCAGCGCTGATCCAGGATCTCACGCGGATCGGGGGGGCGTCCCATGGCGTCGAAAGGCGTCAGTAACCGAGATCAGACGCTATAGCGTCTACGGGTTCCGTTGACCCGGTCCGCGATTTAAACTCAGGCGCCCCGGGGATGCGTTTCCCGGGGCGTTCTCGTTCCATGCGGAACTGGTGCTTGGCCGAAGAAGGCGGTGTGGATAGGCTTTCGCCTATGACGACGCACCCCGAGAAGCTCGGAACCCCCCCTCTTTCAGCGCGGGGGCTCCGAATTACGCCGCCCCGCACGGGGTCGGACGCGTAAGCGCCGTCGTCTCACCCCGGGGGCGTTGATTCTCTCCCCGGCGCGGTCCGCCCATTCCAACCGATACCATCCAAGCCCGACGCGCCCAGCCCCGCGCCGGCGGTGGAGCACACGAACCATGTCCGACGCGCCGACCGATACCCACGCCGAAACCAGGCCCGAGCGGAACTACCGCAAAACGCTCAACCTGCCCAAAGCCTCCTTCCCCATGAAGGCGAACCTGATCCAGAACGAGCCATCGAGCCTCAAACGCTGGGGCAAGCTCGGCGGGGGCAAGGGGCTGTACGAGTCCGTGCGCCAGAAAGAGCACACCCAAGGCCCGTTCGTCTTCCACGACGGCCCGCCCTACGCCAACGGCTCGATCCACCTCGGGCACCTGATGAACAAGTGCCTCAAAGACTTTGTCGTGCGCTCGCGGACGATGATGGGGTTTGACGTGCCGTACGTCCCCGGGTGGGACTGCCACGGCCTGCCCATCGAGCACAAGGTCATGACCGACCTCGTCGAATCGGGCGAGATCAGCAAGCTCGAACACCTCGACGACGACGCCCACCGCTCGGCGGTGCGCAAGGCGTGCCAGAAGTACGCGAGCAAGTTCGTCAAGATCCAGACCGGGCAGATGCAGCGGCTGTTGACCTTGGCGGACTACAAGAACCCGTACCTGACGATGACCCCCGCCTACGAGGGCGCGGTGCTCGAGGTGCTCTCGGGCCTGCTCGAACGCGGGCTGGTGTACCGGGCGCTCAAGCCCGTGCACTGGTCGATCGCCAACGAGACGGCCCTGGCCGACGCGGAGCTGGAGTATTTCGATCGCGAGGATCTGTCGGTGTATGTCGAGTTTGAGGCGGCGGACGCGGGGGCGGTGTACGGGGCGTTTGGGCTTGGGGAAGGGGCGGAAGAGACGGGCGGGACGCCCATACCACCGGGAGGCGGGAGGCCGGGGCAGACGCCGAGCTTCATGATCTGGACGACGACGCCTTGGACGCTCCCGGCCAACCTGGCGATCGCGGTCCATGAGCGGGCCGAGTACGCGCTGGTGCTGATCGACGGCAGCGTCAGCGTGCTCGCGAGCGAGCTGGTCGAGAAAGTCACAGCCGCAGCCAAGAGCGAGCAGGTCCAGATCCTTGCGAAGGTCAAGGGCAGCAAGCTGCTGGGCCTGCGCTACAAGCACCCGTTCATCAACGAGGCGCCCAGGCCCGCGGGCGATTCGTGCGCCGACACCTGCAACTGCTACACCATCGTCAGCGCCGAGTACGTCACACTCGAAGACGGCACCGGGCTTGTGCATACCGCGCCGGGACACGGCGCGGATGACTACAGCACCGGCCTGCGCTGCGGCCTGCCCGTCTACTGCCCCGTCCTCCACGACGGGACCTACGACGAGACGGCGCCCGAGCACCTGGTGGGCAAGGACATCTTCGAGGCCAACGCCCAGATCGCCAAGGCCCTGGAGACCTCCGGGCATTTGTTTTACGGACACACGTTCACGCACAGCTACCCGCACGACTGGCGGAGCAAGACGCCCGTGATCTTCCGGAGCACGGAGCAGTGGTTTGTGGGTGCGGAGACGCCCGCGAGCGCCGGGGCGAACGCGGGTCGGACGCTGCGCGAAATGGCATTGGATGTCGCCTCGGACGAGAGCCGGATGGGGTTCGTCCCCGCGTGGGGGCGCAACCGGATGCGCGGCATGCTCGAATCCCGCCCGGACTGGTGCATCAGCCGCCAGCGGGCGTGGGGCTTGCCCATCCCCAGCTTCGAGCTGCCCGACGGGAGTTCGCTGATGACCAGCGCCTCGACCCTGGCGGTCGCGAAGCTCTTCCGCGAGAAGGGCTCGGACATCTGGTTCCGTTCGACGCCAGCGGAGCTGCTGGTGCATTACGACCCGGCGGGGGATGGCGCCGCGCCGGAGGAGATCCGGTCCGGGTCGCTGGCGCTCGCGGCTCTGAAGAAGGGGAGCGATATTCTCGACGTCTGGTTCGAGTCGGGGTCGAGCTGGAACGCGGTGATGCGCGAGCGGTTCGGCGATGAGGCGTTCCCGACGGAGCTGTACCTGGAGGGCTCGGACCAGCACCGGGGGTGGTTCCAGCTCTCGCTGCTGCTGGCGCTGGGCGTGATGGGCGAGCCGCCCTACAAGACCCTGCTCACGCACGGGTTCTGCAACGACAAGGACGGCAAGAAGCTGTCCAAGAGCGCCGGGCACACGATCGAGAGCCTGTTCGAGCACTACGGCGCCGACGTGCTGCGCTGGTGGGTCTGCTCGCTCAGCTACGAGAACGACGTGAAGGTGGATGATGATTTCTTCCGCCTGGCTGGCGAGAGCTACCGCAAGGTCCGCAACACGCTCCGGTTCATGCTTTCGAACCTGGGCGACTTTGAGGCGGACTCCTCGGCGGAATTGTCGGACACGCCGCCCGGCTCGATCGACGCCTGGGCACTGGGCGAGCTGGACGCGCTGCGCGAGCGTGTGGTCGGGGCGTACGAGCGGTACGACTTCCGCGAGGTCCACAACGCGCTGTACGACTTCTGCAATGAGACGCTCAGCGCGACGTACCTGGCCTCGGTCAAGGACCGGCTGTACTGCGATTCGCCCGACGCGCCGCGTCGGAGACGAACGCAGCAGACGCTGTGCGCATTGACCGACGGGCTGTGCCGCCTGCTGGCGCCGGTGATGTGTCATACCGCCGACGAGGCGTACCGGGCTCTCCACCGGATCGAGCCCAAGGACGACAGCGTCTGTGTCCACCTGCTCGACTTCGCCCCGGCGCTCGGAGTCCAGGCGCCCCCGGCGTGGGGCGCGGCGCTCAAGGCCCGGCACAGCGCGATGATCGCGCTCGAAGCGAGCAAAAAGCCTCCCAGCGAGGGCGGGCTCGGGCTCGAGAACCCGCTCGACTGCGGGCTGGTCCTGCCCGACCCGGACGCCGCCCTGGCCAGCCTCGACCTGACGGATCTGACTGATCTGTGCGGCGTGAGCCGCGTCTCGCTCGATGCTGGCGCGACCGAGCCCCGTGTGATCGACCTCCGAGGCGAGCCCCGGTGCGAGCGGAGCTGGAAGCGGACGCCCGACGTGCGCCAGCGCTCCGACGGCGGGATGCTCTCTGACCGCGACGCGCAGGCGGTCGGGCTCGGGTAATCACACCGCGTCCGAGAAGGGCTCGGGTCCGCCGGCGCCCGCACAGACGGTCTGTCCGTCACGCGGGCGAAAGAGTGATCGCGGGTGAGGCAAAAAAGCAACACGGGGCTGAACCCGGCGGCAGTCCGGCCCGATCGCGGGGCTGATGACAGCACCAAACGAACCCAACCGATCCGTCCCGGGCGCCCCAGGAAGCAACAACCAGGGCGGGCATCGCCCCCCGCAGGATCCGAGCGCGTCCCCGGACGCGGCGGACCACCTGACCACGCTGGCGCACGAGCTGGGCAACATGCTCGACGGCTCGATGCGCTGGCTCGGGCTCATCGCCGACTCGCTCTCCGAGACCGAGCGCGACGGGCAGGAGGCGTTCGACCGCCTCGAGATCACACGCGACCAGGTGATGAGCGTCCACAGCCAGCTCGAACGCATGAGCGGGATCGTGGACGTGGCGATGCGCGGCAAGGCCATGGCGATCGGCTCGCCCCTGCTCGGCTCCGAGGCCGCGGTCTCGCTGGGCGAGGCGATCGATCACGCGATTGATGTCGTCACGCCGCACGCGAGTGTGTACAACGCGCGCATCGAGGTGAATATCGAGCGTGAGGCCGGGCTGACGAGCGCTGGCCCGCTCTACAGCGTGATCCTCAACGGGCTGCAGAACTCGATCGAGTCGATCGCTCGCTGTTCCAAGACAGAAGAGGGGGAGGCGCAGGGCCTGATCCAGATCTCGGCGAAAATGAGCGAGGACATGGGTCAGCGCTGGGTGCAGATCGAGATTGGTGACGACGGGCACGGGCTGCCGATGAGCTCGGACCATGACTGGCCCTTCCGCCACGGGTTCACGATCAAGAGCGAAGGGGGCGGCGTGGGGCTGTCGATCTGCCGCCTGCTGGTCCACGAGGCCGGGGGGTCGATCGAGCTTGTGCCGCGCGAAGACCGCAAGGACGAACGGCGCGAGGGCGCGGTGCTGCGGATCCGCTGCCGCGCGCAGAATGACGAGACGTCTTCCGAGTCCGGAGCCGCCTAGGACCGCCGTGCCCGCTGACCAACGCATCCTGATCGTCGATGACGACCCGCTCGTGGGCGAGTCGCTCGCGGCGTTCTGCGCCCGCGAGGGGCTGGCGCCGGAGCTGGCTCCCAGCGCCGAGGACGCGCTCCGCCAGCTCAAAGAGGGCGACGCCTCGGGGGCGCCCTTCGCCATCGCGATCTGCGATCTGTCGCTGCCCGGGATGGACGGGATGGATCTGGTGCGTGAGATCGCGCGCTCGCACACGCGCACGGCCCCGATCATCCTTACTGGGTACGGCACGATCGAGTCCGCCGTCGCGGCCCTGCGCCACGGCGCGGTGGATTACCTGACCAAGCCCCTGATCGACGCCGAGCTTCGGATCGCGCTCGAGCGGGCCAAACGCTGCCAGACGCTGCTGGCGGAGAACTCGTCGCTGCGGACCCGCCTCAAGCGGAAGGCCTCGCCCGAGGGGATCGTCGGCGCCGACCCGCGCATGGCCCGGGTCTTTGAGTTGGTCGAGGCGGTAGCGCCGAGCAAGACGACCGTGCTCATGACAGGCGAGAGCGGCACGGGCAAAAGCCTCATCGCCAGCGCCATCCACGAACGCTCGACCCGGGCCGACGGCCCGTACGTCGAGATCTCGTGCGGCTCGATCCCCGAGACCCTGCTTGAAAGCGAGCTGTTCGGGCACGTCAAGGGCGCGTTTACGGGCGCCCACACCGACAAGGTCGGACGCTTCCTCGCGGCCAACGGCGGGACGCTCTTCCTCGACGAGATCAACTCGGCCAGCCCGGGCATGCAGCTCAAGCTCCTGCGCGTGCTCCAGGAACGCCGGTTCGAGGCGGTGGGCTCGTCGGAGACCACCGAGGTGGATGTCCGCGTGATCCTCGCGAGCAACCAGCCGCTCGAAGACCTCGTTGCGGCGGGCACGTTCCGCCAGGACCTGTACTACCGGATCAACGTCGTGAAGATCGAGCTGCCCCCGCTGCGCGATCGCCGGGCGGACATCCCGACGCTGGCCGAGCATTTCCTCGCGGCCCACGCCGACGAACTCGGCAAGACGTTCGCCGGGTTCACGCCCGAGGCGATCGAGTGTCTGAGCCGGTACCCGTTCCCGGGCAACGTGCGCGAGCTTGAGAACATCATCGAGCGGGCGGCGGTTCTGGCCAAGGGCCAGACCATCGAGCGCTGTGACCTCCCGCCGCATGTCCTCGAGGGCGACGACCGGGGGTTGATGCGCGACAGTATTGGCTACGCGCCCGAGCCCGATGGCGCCGAGGCGGGCGAGTGGATCCCTCAGACTCTGGGCGACGCGCTGCGCACGCCCGAGCGGAAGATCATTGTCCAGGCGCTGCGCGCCAATACGTGGAACCGCCAGAAAACCGCCGACGATCTCGGGATCAACCGGACAACGCTGTACAAAAAGATGAAAGCTCTCGACATCGACGACGAGCAGCGCGCGAGCGCATAGACCCGTTCAGGCGTCGGATCGGAGCGAGGCCTCTTTGTCGAGCGCGTAGGTCCGCCCGCGCCAGTCCACCGAGCCGAATCGCATGCTCAGCTGCACGAACGGCGCCAGCACCAGCACGCCCCACACCATCCACAGCCCATGAATCGGCAAACGCCCCCCGCCGAGCAGGTGGTGCAGGCGGATGTTGCTCAGACCAAATACCACGACAGCCCCCAGCGCGATCGACATCGGCGCCCACCCCCCGAGCGCGCCCGCGACAATCGCGACGATCACCGCGCCGAAGAACTCGATCGAGCGAACCCAGACGGGCCAGGTGAACGAGAAGCTCAGGCCGTTTTTGCCGAAGAGCATCCAGCGCCGGTAGATTTTAAGAAACTGCCCGAGCGAGACGCCCTCGGCGACGATATCGAGCGGCGACGTGACCATGACGTTGTGCCAGCCCGCGTCGTGCAGACAGGTACCGATGGCCATGTCATCGACGAGCTGGCCCTCGGCGCAGGCGACGCCGCCGACTTCGTCGAGCGCTTCACGCCGGAAGACCATGATCTGGCCCATGACAAATGGCAGTCGCCCGTCCCGCCCGGCCCGCCACGCGGCGACCGACCCGTATAGCGCGTTGAGCATCATCGCGTACCCCACGTCGCCCGAGGTTTTCAGGCGCCCCACCACCACCGCCGGCGCGAATGTGCAGGCGGTCCGGTCGTCAGCGAGCAGCGTCGCGACGAGCTCGGTGAGCAGGCCTTTGGCTGGCCTGGTGTCCGAGTCACCAAACGCGAGCAGCTCGCCTGCGGCTTGCTCGGCGCCGACGATCATGGCGTGGAGCTTGCCCGTGCGGTTGGGCTCGGGCGGGCCGCAGGTGATGACGCGGGCCGAGCCGGGGCGCCCGGAACGCGTGTGCGCCTGGGCCGCCTCGACGGCGCCCGCGTACCCGGGGTCCTGCTCGTCATCAAAGACGAAAATCGTCTCGACATGCCCCGGGTAGCCGGTGTTCAGAGCGGCCCGCAGGTTCTCCGCCTGACCCGTGTCGGCGCCCTTGACCGGACGCACCACGCTGATCGAAGGCCACACCTCTGGTTCGACGCGCGCCGGCGGCGCCCGGCGAATGGCGCGGGACAGCAGCCAGTGCCACCCGAGCATGTCCAGCAGCAGCAGAGCCGCGATGATGATGAGCGTCAGCGTCACGTCCGCCTCCCCGGTTGAGCGGATGACTCTACCGCGCACCGCATCAGCAAGCAGGCCCGCGCACTGGACGCAAAAACGAGCAAGGCCCGCTCGAACGAGCAGGCCCGGAAGCTCAGAAAGCGGGTGAACGGATTCGAACCGTCGACATTCACGTTGGCAACGTGACGCTCTACCACTGAGCTACACCCGCCTGGTTATCGCCCGGCGCCCCGAGAGGCCCGTGCAGGGGTGAAGGTAGTCCAGATTCGGGCTCCGGTCAACGCATTCGAGCACGCCGGGGCGTCCGCGGCGCAGATCGACGCCTCTCCCACCGCCCCAAGGGTCCGATTCGGTCGGGGCTTCTTCGCTCAGGGCGCCGCCGATTCCGGGGCCTGCACACTCCGCCCGTCGCCCCGGGCACGCTCGATCGCCTCGACCACCACGCTGCCCGTGTAGTTGTTCGCCAGCCAGGGCTCGTCCGTCCCAGGACCGAACACCGCCAGCAGCGGGATCCCGGTCTGCCCAAGCTCACGCAGCTTGTCCCACCCCGGGGCGCTCGAACTCGTCACGTCGGCGACCATGGGCACGACCCCCGCCTCAAGGAGCAAGGGCTTGACCGGGGCGCGGCTCAGGAACGCCGCCTCGAGCGTCTTGCAGTTCAGGCACCACTCCGCCGTGAAATCCAGCACCACCACATCACCCCGCCCCAGCGCCTCGGCCAGCGCCTCGGGCGTAAACGGCACCCAGAAGTTGTGGTACGCGCTCTCCGTCCGGTCGATGGCCGCGAGCACGCCTCCCCCCGCAAAGACCAGCCCGACAACCGCGAAGATCAAGCGCGGCGCAGCGCGCCTGGTGATCTGAACGGTCCGGATGATGAGCCAGAGACCCGCAGCCAAGGCGAAGGCGCCGAGAAACCACCAGTGGACGCTCTTGCCCCACCAGGGCAAGCCGCTGGCGAAGCGGTCCATTCCACCGAGCAGAGCCAGGGCGCCGGCGCCGATGAAGAACGCGCTGGCCGCGAGCATCAACAGCCCGAGGACCTGCTTGACCAGCTCGCTCGCGGGTCCGGTGCGAGGCATCTTCTCGACCCAGCCCGGCTTGGCGCTGAGGACAATGTATGGCGAGGCCATGCCGATACCCATGGCGACAAAGATGGTCAGGATGACGGCAGGCGGGAGCGAGGCCGAGCCCGCCAGCAGGGCGCCGGCGACAAACCCGAAGCAGGGCAGACCCAGGACAGCGGTCATGACGCCGAACAGGAACGAGCCGAGCCCGGAGTCGGCCTTGGGGTTGATCTTGTAGACCGCCTGGGGGAGCCTGAGGGTGAAGGCGCCGAGGCTGCCGATGCCCATCGCCGCGATCGCAAGGCCGATCGGGAGCGTAAAGAACCAGTACCCGAAGAGCCTCGACGGGTCGGCCATGGTCTCGGTAAACGCGGCCGCGAGCACGCCCAGCAAGGCCCAGAACGAGACCACCCCCGCGGCCATCCACGAGCCCAGGTACAGGCTCTTGCCGGGCGAGCTGGCGTGGCTGCTGATCGTCATGATCTTGATCGGGATCACGGGCAGCACGCAGGGCGTCAGGTTCAGCACCAGCCCGCCCAGCGCCGCGATCAGCGCGAACACCAGCAGCCCCGCCGCCCCGTCCGGGCGGGGCAGCTCAAACCCGAAGAACGTGGGCCTCGCCCCGGAGGCGACCTGGGCCTCCGTCGATTCTCCAAACAACGCCCGATCCGAGAACACGCTCGCGTCGAACGAGACGAAGTCGTCGTCCTGCTGCGCGTCGCCCCGATCCTCGATCGGCACGACCGCCAGCGTCAACGTCCGCGTGAGCGTCTCGGGCGCGAGGCAGACCATGTCGTCGCAGGTCTGGTAGGTCAGCGTGACGTCAAGAGCGACGTTTGAGCCGACCTCGGTTTCGGATGGGATCAGCACCGGCACATAGATCCGCGTCCGCCCCTCGTAGACCCGGATCGGTTCTGGGCCGTCGCCCAGGTCGAACATGATCTCGTGGCTCTCGGGCCACTGGACCGGCCCGAGCTTCGCGTTTCGCGCCTTGACCAGGACACTCGTGGGCACCAGCCCCGCGACGGTGATCTCCTCGGCCCGCGCCTGCGAGTGCCAGCCGTCGGCGTGGTCGAGCACAACCACCAGCCCGAACTGATCGCCCGGGGCGACCTCATCGAGCGAGGCCTTGACCTCCACACGGACCTCCGGGCCTGAGTCCGACGCGAACGGGTCCTGCCCGAATGCGCCGGGGAACTCGGGCTGAGCCGCAGCGGGCAGCACCGAGACCAAGACAATGCCCAGGGCGAGCCTGCTCAGGGGCGCGAGGATGCGCAAACGTGGTCGCCTGGTCTCGATGGTCACATGGGTCTCCGTGCGGGGGTGGGCGCAGGGGCGCCCTGGTGCGGCGTCCGGTTGATGAAATCGTCCCGGACCGCCGGGATCAATGGTCCCGGGGCGGGCATTGTTCCATTCTGGCAGGAATCGCCCGCCGGACCCGCCCTCACAACCGGCAAGGCCCGCTGGGCTTCAAGGCCTGGCGAGCGACTGTCCGATACTGACCACATCGAAGCGCAGAAGCGGCGCGGTGGTTGTGCGCCATCACGCTCGGGCAGCTTCAGCAGGGGCCGACTCACGTGTCAGACGTTCTGGACCAAAATGAGGTCGATGCCCTGCTCGCGGCGGTGGACACCGGGGAGATCGAGGAGGAAGAGGCCTCCGCCCAGATCTTCACACGCCGCAAGGTGGATCTTGAGAACGTCGAGATCCGGGGGTACGACTTCAAGCGCCCCGAGCGCGTCAGCAAGGACCAGATGCGGGCGCTCCAGACGCTCCACGAGTCGTTCGCCCGAAACTTCGGGGCGGCGCTGTCCGGGTTCTTGCGCACGATCGTAGAGATCAAGGTCGCCACGTGCGAGCAGATGACCTACGGCGAGTTCATCTCGGGCCTGCCCAACCCGACGAGCTTCAACCTGATCCAGGGCAAGGGGCTCGAGGGGCAGATGTGCCTTGAGATCTCGCCGCTGATTATTTATCCGATCATCGACCGCCTCCTCGGCGGGACCAACCACGACCTGTTCATCCCGCAGCGTCCGGTGACGCCCATCGAGGCGAGGCTGATCGGGAATGTCACCAAGCGCGGGCTCGAGGCGCTCAGCGAGGCGTGGGAGAGTGTGCGGGAGATCGAGTTCGAGATATCGGCCTCGGAGAGCAACCCGCAACTGGTGCAGATTGTCCCGCCCAACGAGGTGGTTGTGGTTGTGGGGCTCGAGCTGAAGATGTCCAACCGGGCGGGCACGATGAACCTGTGCATCCCGTACAACGTGATCGAGCCGGTGATGGAGGAGCTGGCGGCCCAGAGCTGGTTCGCCACGAGCAAAAACGCCAGGACGGACAACCTGACCAAGAAGCTGACGGAGAATCTGGGGCAGGCGCCGATGGGCGTCGGGGGCCTTCTGGGGGAGACGACGATCACGCTGCGGGATCTGCTGAGCCTGAGCGAGGGCGACGTGCTGACGCTCGACAAGCGTGCGGAATCGCCGGTGGTGCTGACGGTTGAGGGCGAGAAGAAGTTCCTGGCGAAGCTCGGCTCGTACCGGGGCTCGCGGGCGCTGCGGGTGGTCCGGGCGGTCACGCCGGACGACCGGGTGTAGGGCCGTCCGAAAGAGCCCCCACGCCCGGAGCCGGGCGGGCGCGGGCTTCGGGGACGCCCGCTCTCTGATGATGGTGTTTGACCGGCCTCTCTGGACCGAGCTAGAGTGGGGTGTTGTTGAATCGGGCGATCGTCGCCCCAAAGGGGATCGGCATGTTCGTGGTCATCAGCTATGCGCGGTGATTGGGTTCCAAGCGGAAGCGGACCCAAGATGGGCCGCCACCGAAGGGCAGTCGGGCCTCCACCATTGGAGGACCGGGCGCCCTGATCGGGGGCGAACCCGGACCGCGCGGCAACGGCGAAAGCCCGAGCCACGCTGGACGACCACGAGCGTGCTCCGCCCGCTTGTGGTCTTTGTTGTTTTTGGGGATCAGCCCCGACATCCAGGCATCCAAATATGGCCGGCACACTGCTCCGGCGACACGACGGAAACATTCACGAATGAACACCCAAGAAATGATGCGGATCCTCGACTCGATCGCTAGGGACCGCAAAATCGACAAGAGCCTGCTCATCGCGGACCTTGAGACCGCAATGGTCTCGGCGTGCCGAAAGTTCTTCAGCACACTCGACACCGAAGAGTTCGAGTGCATGGTGGACCCGATCACGGGCGAGATGACGCTGACGCGCCACGGCGAGCCGCTCGAGATGGAGATGTCCGACTTCGGTCGCATCGCCGCCCAGACCTTCAAGCAGGTCATGATCCAGCGTTTCCGCGACGACGAGCGTTCATCGCTCATGGACGAGTACACCAAGCGCGTCGGCACAATCGTGACGGGCACGGCCCAGCGGTACGACCGCGGGGCGCTGATCGTCCAGATCGACCGGGCCGAGGCGGTGATGCTGCGTTCGGAGCAGCTCCCGGGCGAGCAGTTCATGGCCGGCGACCGCGTGCGGGCGATGGTGCTCGACGTCAAGGACATGGGCTCGCAGGTGAAGATCTACCTGAGCCGGGCGCACCCGGACCTGATCGTGCGTCTGTTCGAGGTCGAGGTGCCCGAGGTGGCCGAGCGGATCATCGAGATCAAGGCGATGGCGCGCGAGGCGGGGTTCCGCACCAAGATCGCGGTCAGCTCGATCGACTCGAAGGTTGATGCTGTGGGCGCGTGCGTGGGCCTGCGGGGCAGCCGGATCAAGAACATCGTTGACGAGCTCAACGGCGAAAAAATCGACATTGTCCGATGGAACGAGAGTTCACAGATCCTGATCCAGAACGCGCTCAAGCCGGCCGAGGTCCACGAGATCAGCCTGTGCTTCGAGCTCGGGCGCGCGACGGTCGTGGTCCGCGACGACCAGTTGAGCCTGGCGATCGGCAAGCGCGGTCAGAACGTGCGTCTGGCCGCGCGTCTGACCGGGTGGGACGTGGACATCCTCACGCCCGAGGAGTTCAACAAGGGCCTGGAGATCATGTCCGAGACGCTCAAGCAGCTCGAGGGCATCACCGACGAGAAGGTGGACCGCTTGGCGACGCTGGGCATGATCAGCGTGTTTGATCTTGAGGAGGTCGGGGCCGAGGTGCTGATGACCGAGCTGGAGATCAGCGAGGAGCAGAGCGTCGAGGCGATCGAGCTGTGCTCGGTGAAGGCCAAGGAGGTCGCCGAGATCCAGAAGGTTGAGAAGGCCGAGTCGGAGCAGCGACGGGCCGAGGAGCGGGCCGCGGCGGAGCTGCTGCTCTCGGGCGGCGGCGGCCTCCCGGAGGAGGACGTGGACCCGGAGACGGCGGCTGCGGCCATCCTGGGCGCCTCGTCTGTCCCGGCGCCCCAGGCTCCCGATCAGACAGAATCGAAGGACGAAACGCCCAGCGTGGACGCGAGCGACGAGGCTCGGGCTGCGGACATCCTGGGCGGTGGTTCGGACACATAACCCCGTCGCCCGCGAGAGTCGCGGGCGTTCGGGACAAGAGTTTGCCCGCCCTCGGCGTGCCGCCGGGCAAGGGCGAGGATCGTAGGGATTAGGCGCCGGCGCAACGCCGGGAGGGATCGGTTGGCCAAACGAGTCTTTGAAATCGCGAAGCAGTTGGGTGTGAAGTCCAAGTCGATCGTGGAGAAGTGCCACGCCGAGGGCATCCCGCAAGACGTGGTGAAGAACCACATGTCCACGGTCTCGGTGGGGCTTGAAGTCTCGATCCTGGACTGGTTCTCGGAATCCGCAGCGGGCGAGGCGACGGCGCACACCGCCGTGGAAACATCCGAGAAGGTGGACATAGAGAAGGTCCGCCAACCCGCGAAGGCCGTCAAGGCGAGCGCGGCCCGGGCCGATTCGTCCGAGGGCGACAGCGAGGGTGGCACGGCGACCGCGACCAGAGCGCCCAGCGCCGCGCCGCCCAAGCGTCCAACGCGGATCTCGGCGCCAGCGCCCGGAGCCGACGCTCCCCCGCCGCCGCCTGAGCCCGCGACACCAACGCCCGCGCCCGAAAGCCCAGCGACCGCGCCCGCGGCTGACGCGGGTGATGATGACGCCAGCGCGAGCCCGAGCCCGAGCGAGGTGACCGCGGCGCCGGCTCCGCCCAAGCCCACGACCCCCGCGATGAATGTTCCCCAGCGACCCACGGTGGTCATGCCTGCGGGGCGCCAGCTCGAGAAGAAGCAGCAGGTGAAGCTGTCGGGGCCGAAGGTCGTGCGGATCGAGGCGGCCGAGGCGATCGAGGCGCCGCGCAGGCGCGCTCCGCGCCCGGGCGGGCCTGGCGGAGGGTTCGCTAGCCCGATGGACATGCCGCCCGGTGGAGGCGGCGGACGCGACCGGGGCAACCGACGGCGCACCGGCGGCGGCGGGGCTGGCGCGGGCGGGGGCGGAGCTGGGGCCGGTGTGCCGGCCAAGCGGCGCGGACGCGGCGGCATGGAAGGCTCGGGCTTTACCGAGGCCGACGTGGCCGAGCGCGAGATGCGCCTCCAACGCTCGGGCGGCTACCTCAAGCAGCGCCGCCAGCAGCTCCAGCGACAGTCGATGACGGACCGCCCCGCCAACGCGGCGCAGCAGGGCGGGAAGGTCTCGATCGCCGAGCCGTTCACGATCAAGGACCTCTCCGGGGTCACGGGCGTCAAGGGCGCCGAGATTGTCAAGACGCTCTTTATGCAGGGCGTGATGACGACCATCAACTCGCTGATTGATCCCGAGAAGGCTCAAGAGATCATGATGGAGTACGACATCGAGCTTGAGGTGCTTGAGGCCAAGACCGCCGAGGAGAAGGTCTCCGAGGAGTTCGCCGAGCGCGACATCATCGACGAGCACGACCGCGGCCCGGTGGTGACGATCCTCGGGCACGTGGACCACGGCAAGACGTCGCTGCTCGACCGGATCCGCAGCGCCAAGGTCGCCGACGGCGAGGCCGGCGGCATCACCCAGGCGACGAGCGCCTTCCGCGTGCCCGTCACCGTCGGCGACGAGACCAAGCAGGTCGTCTTCATCGACACGCCCGGGCACGAGGCGTTCACGGAGATGCGTTCCCGCGGCGCGAATGTGACAGACATCGTCGTGCTCGTGGTCGCGGCGGACGACGGCGTCATGCCCCAGACCATCGAGTCGATCAGCCACTCCAAGGCCGCGGGCGTGCCGATTGTCGTGGCGCTCAACAAGATCGACAAGGCCGAGGCCACCGACAGCAACATCCAACGCATCCTGGGCCAGCTTGCCGAGCACGAGCTCAACCCGGTTGACTGGGGCGGCGAGACCGAGGTCGTCCGCACCAGCGCCCAGACCGGCGAGGGCATCGACACCCTGCTCGAAATCCTCGACCTCCAGGCCCAGGTGCTCGAGCTCAAGGCCGACTTCGGCGGCCCCGCACGCGGAACCGTCGTCGAGGCCCGCCCCGAAGAGGGTCGCGGCAACGTCGCGAACATCCTTCTCCAGGATGGCGAACTCAAGATCGGCGACTTCATCGTCGCCGGGCGCGCTTTCGGGCGTGTGCGCGACATCACCGACGACCACGGCAAGCGGATCAAGTCCGCCCTGCCCCCGATGCCGGTCCAGATCTCGGGCATCGACATGCTTCCTGACGCAGGCGACAAGTTCTACTGCGTGGACACGCTCAAGAAGGCGGAGCAGGCCGCCGAGCAGCGCCGCCATTCCGAGCGTGAGAAGCAGCTCTCGCAGCCGAAACTCACCCTGGACCGGATGTTCGACCAGCTCGACGAGATGGAGCTCAAGGAGATCCGTATCGTCCTCAAGGCGGACGTGCAGGGCTCGGTGGACGTGCTCAAGAACGAGATCGAGAAGGTCTCGGGCGACGAGGTCAAGGTCCGCGTGATCCACCAGGCGGTGGGCGGCGTGACCGAGTCGGACATCCTGCTGGCCGACGCGTCCGAGGCGATCATCATCGGGTTCAACGTCATCGCCAACTCGAAGGGTCGGTCCCTGGCCGAGCGCAAGGGCGTGGAGATCCGCAACTATCAGGTGATCTACGACATCGTGGACGACATCAAGAAGGCCGCCGAGGGCATGCTGGCGCCGGAGCTTCGACAGGAGGTCCTGGGGCACGCCGAGGTCCGCCAGGTCTTCAAGGTCTCCAAGGTCGGCTGGATCGCCGGGTGCTATGTCACGGACGGCGTGATCCAGCGCGACGCGTTCATCCGCGTCACCCGCGACGGAATCATCGTCGAAGATGGACGCAAGCTCGAGCAGCTCAAGCGGTTCAAGGACGACGTCAAGGAGGCCAAGAACGGCATGGAGTGCGGCATGAAGATCGCCGGCTACGACGACATCAAGGAGGGCGACGTGCTCGAGTGCTACAAGCAGATCGAGGTCAAACGCACGCTCTAAGGCCCGGAGCCTGACTCGCGAGCCAATCCACGAATATGGTCGTTGGTGTCCTCCAGTTCGAGCTGCACATCCACGGCGCCGAGTCCCTCAAGGACAAGCGCCGCGTGGTCAAATCCCTGCGCGATCGTCTCCACCGCGAGCACCTGGTCTCGGTCGCCGAGGTTGACGCCCAGGACACGCTGAACCTCGCGGTCATGGGCATCGCCGTCGCCGGATCAGACGGCGCCCGGATCGGGCGCGTCCTCGACGCCATCGACGCCAAGCTCCGATCCATGACCGACGCGGAACTCGGCGCAACGCGCCGCGAGATCATCCACGGGCGGATCGGCGAAGACAACGCGGGCGACCCGCTCGACCAGGACGCGCTGGCCAGCGAGATGCTCGCGCGTGCTGGCGCGGAGGATCGCCCGTGAGCCCACGCGACCCGAACATGCGTCAGAAGCGCCTCGGCGCCGTGCTGCAACGCGCCATCGAGCAGACCCTCGCCCGAGGCCTTGCCGACCCGCGGATCCGCGGCCTGGTCTCGATCACCGGGATCGAGCTGTCGCAGGATCTCAAGCTCTGCACCGTGCAGGTTTCGGTGTACCCACAAGAGCACGAGGCGTTGACGATGCACGGCCTGCGCGACGCGACATCGCACATCCGGCGCAAGGTGATGAAGCAGATCCACATCCGCGAGATGCCGCATCTGGTGTTCACGCTCGACGAGGGACTCAAGCGTCAGGCCGAGGTGATGGCGCTGATCGCCAAGGCCAGGGCAGAGTACAAGGACGAGCCGGCGCCCGAAGCACAGAGCGATTCGCAGTCTGATCAAAGCGACCAGCCCGCCCAGGAAGGGGACACGCCGTGAACGCAGCGATCCAGGCCAAGAAGCTCGATGCGCTGATCAAGCGTCTCGGAACCGAGCACCCCGAAGCGCCCGGCGCCAGCGCTACCCCCGCGCCGCCGGAGGGGAACGACCCGCTCGTCCACGAGCTGGTGTACGCCTTCCTGTTGTGGGAGGCCGGCCCGCAGCTCGCGGGTGAGGCGCTCGCAGCGATCCACCAGGAGTTCGTGGATTACAACGAAGCGCGAATCGTGATGAGCGACGAGCTGGGCGAGCTCATCGGCAAGCGGTACCCGCTGGCGCCGGAGCGCTGCCAGCGCCTGGGGATTGCGCTCAATACCATATTCAAGCGTGAGCACGCGCTCTCGCTCGCGGCTCTGGGCGAGATGTCCAAGCGCGACAGCCGCGCGTACCTCGATTCGATCGAGGGCATGACGCCGTTCGTCGCGGCGCGCGTCACGCTCCTGGGCCTCGGCGCCCACGCCTTCCCCGTGGACGCCCGCCTAGTCCGGGTGCTCGCGGGCGCTGGCGCCTGCGCCGACGATGAAGCGGCCGACACGGTCGCCTCCCGCCTCGAGCGTCACTTCCGCGCGGGCCAGGCGGCGCCCGCCTACCTGCTGCTCGAGTGCGCCCCCGCCGAGAGCCCCAAGGGCGCCAAAAACGCCGGGCGAAACGCGGCGTCATCCTCGAGCCGATCCAAAGCCCCACGCACGACAAAAACTCGCACGAGCGCCCCGTGAATCGGCGCCCCGACCAACGAAACCGTTCGTTGATCCGCACGCTCGCGCCCCCCGCGAGCGCTCTGCTCATTCTTTCGCTCCAGGCCTGCTCAACCCCTGAGTCTTCCACCGCCCTTGCGCCGCCCGAGCGCGCACTCGAAGAAGCCTTCGCCATCAACCCCGAGGAGGGGCTGATCGCACTCCGTGAACTCGCCCAGCGCGAACGCACCGAGCCGAGGTTTCTCGACGCGAGCGATCCGGTCTGGGCGTTGCTCGGGGTTGAGGCGCCCGGCGATCGGGCGCCGCCGGACAAGCAGGACGGGGCGCCGCTCGCCCAAGCCATCAAGACCCTCGCGTCTGACGTCCGCCTTCCCACGCCAGCGGAAACATCGGTTTCGGCGGAGGACCGCGAGGGCGGGGCGTTCCTCCTCGCCTCTGCGGTTGCGCAGCTCGATGCGGGCGAGGCGGCGATGGCGCTCGACGCCCTCGACCGGGCCAGCTCGCTCGACCCGAGCAGCTCGCCGGTTCAGAGCGCCCGCGTCCGGGCGCTGCTGGCGTTGAACCGGCGGGCCGAAAGCCTGGACGCGGCGCTCACGGCGATCGAGCTTGGCGGGGCCGACCCGCTTTCGCTTGTGGTCAGCGCCCTTGGGGCGCGCGATGAGGGTGACCATCAGAGTACCGCCGCCTTTCTCGCGCTGGCGATCGAGTCCGGGCTCGACGGGCTAGGCCCGTCCGTTCGCCCGGTTGCCCTGGGCGCTCTGGGAGAGTCGATGCTGGAGCTCGGCTGGACCCGCGCCGGCGCCGAGGCGTTGACGCTCGCACTCACGCAAGCCCCGGACCCGACAAGCACCGATCTGCTCCGGAGCGATCTTGTCCGCCTGCTCGGGCGGCGCGACGCGCTCTGGACGAGCGTGGGCGATGCGCTGCGCGAGCATGACCCCGACGGCGCACTCGCCGCGTACGCCCGCGCGAACACACTGGGGCCGACCGAGCCCGGTTTCCAGGACAAGCGCCTGGGCGTGCTGCTGCGCTCCGGGCGCCCGAGCGAGGGCGCGGTGCTCACGATTGAAGAGATCCAACGCTCGGGACGCCCGCCCAACAACGCGGAGACGGCCCTGATCCGAGCGGTCGGCTCCGCCCCCGAGGCGGCGCCAGCCCTCGCGGGCGCCCTGCTCGGAGCCAGCGCGGCGCTCGACCCGCCGATCCCAAC
This sequence comes from Planctomycetota bacterium, assembly GCA_024276195.1. GTDB lineage: Bacteria > Planctomycetota > Phycisphaerae > Phycisphaerales > UBA1924 > JAJRXR01. Next base: position 6,539 of record JAJRXR010000004.1, on the reverse strand, counting down.
GACCCGCGCGGCGCTCCTGATCGAGGCGGCCCGGTTGTCTCCGGTCGATCGCGCCGCCCAGATCCTGCGCGCCGAGCTTTTCTCCCGCCCATACAACGACCGGATCGCCCGGGAGTTGCTCGCCAGCACCGAGCGAGAACTGCCTGAGCGGGTGCGGATCGCGGCGGAGCTCATCGCCCAGCGCCCGGCGCTGTACCGCCGCCTGAGCGCCGCGCTGCTCAGCGCCCAGACCACGCCCGCCGAGATCCGGCGCGCCGCCCAATCGCTCCCGGGCGCCTGGCCCGAAATGCTGCTGCGCGCCGGGCTCGACCTGCAACTCCGCCGCCCGCGTGACGCCTTCGATGAGCTTGCCACGATCACGGACGCGCCGCCCGGCGCGATTGAGCTGGCGCACATCGAGGCCGGAAGCGCGATCGGGCGCTGGGATGTCGTCGAAGCCGCCCTGAGCGCAATAAGCAAGCACGACCCGGAGCCCAGCGCCGTGCGCGTCAGAGCGCTCCGGGGCGCACACCGCTTCGAGGAGGCGAGCCGGATCGCCGAGCAACTGCCCACCGCGGAGCAGCTTGACGTCGCGCTCTTGCTCGAGCTGGCGGAGCTTTCCGTCCAGCTCCAACGCCCGCGCGACGCGGAGCTGTACCTGGAGATGGGCTCCGAGGTCGATCCGTACGACGAGCGCATTCTCGGCGCCCGCCTCACGCTGTATGGCCCGAACGGGCTGCTCGCCGACACCGCCCAGCACACGCGGGCGCTCCGCGCCCTGCGCGAGCGGGCGCCCGAGGGGATGTACGCCGCCCTGCTCGGGGCGCAGGAGCTCGCGGCCTCGGGCATCCTCGATGAAGCGCAGCGCCGCCTGCGAACCATCGCCCAGGGCTCGCCCGATGAACGCGGCGCCTTCGAGCTGCTCCACCAGATCTGGACGCGACAGGACGACCCGGAATCCACCAAGATCGCCATCGCCTGGCTCGAAAGCCTCGTGCTTGACCGCCCCGGCTCGCCCGCGCCGAGCGGGGCGCTGGCGCGCCTGCTCGCGCGCGAAGACCGCCTCGACGAGGCGCTGCGCGTCATCGACACATGCGAAGCGAACGCTGCGGCGCCCGTCCTCGCCCGCCTGCGCGAGCAGCTCCTGCGCGCCAACGCCCAGGGCGACGAGGCGGACGCCCTCGCCCGGGCTCGCCTGGAGCACCCGACGCTCTCGATCGACGAGGCGCTCGAGCTGGGCGAGCTGCAGGTGCGCGCATCCGAGCTGGACAGCGCCCACACGACGCTGGAGCGGGCCATGCCTGCCGGGCTTGCGCTCACGCCTGCGCAGCGAGCTCGGCTTACGCGCTTGGCTTCGGACGCGGTCGGCGCCTTCGGCGCCAGCGTCGTGAGTGAGGATCTGCTGGCCAAGAGCGGTCGCCCGGTGCTCACCATCATCGAGCTGACATACGAGCGCGTTCCCAACCTGCCTTGGGCGCTGCACAACGCCCGGATCGCGCTCAGCGCCCTCGCCCCCGAGAGCGTCCCCGCCGAGATCCAGAGGGTGATCGAGCAGGCCATCGAATCGGCGCCGGAGCGCGCCATCGACGCCTACCGCGTCGGCGTGCGCACACTTCTCTCGGGCGATCGCGTCTCTGAGGCGGTCGAGCTGAGCACGCTCGGCGCTGTGCGCGAGGGCTACCTCGATGAAGAACTCTTCACCGATGCGATCTCGGTGGCGGCGCAGATGGGCGAGATTGGCGATGCGCGCGCGCTGATCGAGCGACTCGATGAGCACGGGCTGGTCGAACCCGCCGCCCGCATGCTCCGCCCCGAGCCCGACACCCCCATCGATTCGCCCGAGTCGCAGCGGGCCGAGCTGGCCTACCAGGTCGCCTCCATCGCGGCCTTCCTCGGGCGCGACGGGCTGTCCGAAGACGCCTACCGCCTTGCGCTCGAGCACGACCCGACCCACGCGTGGGCCAACAACGACCTGGGCTATCTGCTCGTCGATCAGGGCTCGGACGTTCGCGGGGGCGAGGCGCTGATCGCCCGGGCGTATGAGCGTCTGCCCGACAGCCCGAACGTCACGGATTCGCTCGCGTGGGCGCGGTACAAGCTGGGCCAGCTGCGAGATATGCCCGGGGGCGAAGCGGGCGCGATCACGCTGCTGCGCCGGGCGATCGCGCTGCAGGTCGAGGGCGATCGCGGCAACGCGACGCTGCACGACCACCTGGGCGATGCCCTGTGGCGCGATGGCCAGAGCGCCGAGGCCAGCGAGGCCTGGCTCGACGCCGAGACGATCGCACTCGAACAATCTCGCGCCATGCGCCGCAACCAGGCGGGGCAGGGGAGCGGGCAGGGAACGCTCGAACGCCTCGATTCGCGCCTTCGCTCGATCCGGCGCAAGCTCCGGGCGGTGCAGGCGGGCGAGGCGCCGCCCGTGGCGCCGATCGTCGAGCAGAATCCCCAGGGCGACCCGGACGGATAAGCGAGCAACAATCGAGCCCCGGCGTGCGACCAGCGCACGCGGGCGCCATGCGGAGAGGAGCGGGCCTGATGGCCGGACATAGCAAGTGGGCGAACATCCGTCACCGGAAAGAGCGCCAGGACAACAAGAAGGGCAAGATCTGGTCGAAGTGTTCCAAGGCCATCATGGCCGCAGCCCGCGCCGGCGGGCCAGACCCGGACACCAACCTCGGGCTGCGCTACGCGATCGACGAGGCGAAATACGCCAACATGCCCAAGGACACGATCAAGCGCGCCATCGAGAAGGGCGCCGGCGCCGGCGCCGGCGCGGACTGGTCCGAGGTCGTCTACGAGGGCTTCGCCCCCGGCGGGACCGCGATCATCGTTGACGCGCTGACCGACAACAAAAACCGGACCGTCTCCGAGGTCCGCAACCTGTTCAACAAGGGCGGCGGCAACCTCGGCAACTCCGGCTCCGTCGCGTTCATGTTCGAGACCCGCGGGCGCATCCTTGTCCCGGCGGACAAAGTCACTGAAGACGAGTTGATGGAGCGGGCGCTCGAGGCGGGCGCCGATGACGTACAGGCGCCAGAAGACCCCTCGCCCGACGACCCCGGGTGCTGGACCGTGCTCACAAGCCCGGCGGATTTCATGCAAGTCAAGGATGCGCTCGAGGCGGCGGACACGCCCATCGAGGAAGCCGCGATCGCCAAGATCCCGGGCGAGCAGGTCGAGGTCCGGGGCGATGACGCCCGCAAGCTCCTGAACCTGATCGACGCGCTCGAAGACAACGAGGACGTGCAGAAGGTCCACACCAACGCCGCGATCCCCGACGACGTGCTCAACGAACTCGCCTGACGCCCCCACCACTCCGGCTCCGCACGCTATCCTGGCGCCATGCGCGGGCGGGCGACCTTTGACGAGACACGGACCTACCGGTACACGCTGCACCGGCGTTGGGCGCCGGGCGGGCGTCGCGCGTGCTTCTGCCTGCTCAACCCCTCCACCGCCGACGAGTTCAAGCTCGACCCGACCCTGACGCGCTGCCTGGGCTACGCACAGCGCTGGGGGTTCAGCGCGATGGAGGTCGTCAACATCTTCGCCCTCCGCTCGACCGACCCCGCGGGGCTCCGCGAGCACGACGACCCCGTCGGCCCGGGCAACGACCGCGCCATCCGGACCGCGGCCCGCCGGGCGGATCTGCTGCTCGTCGGCTGGGGCGCCCACGGCGCACTGCTCGACCGCGGCGCCCACGTGGGCGAGCTGCTCGCGCCCATCGCCGCCCCCCTCTGCCTGGGCCTGACCAACGCCGGCGCCCCGAAGCACCCGCTGTACCTGCGCAAGGATCTCGAGCCGATCCCGTTTGACGCGGGCGCGATCAGCCGGGCAGGGCTGTCTGCGCCTTCCACACGTCCATCGCCTGGCGTGCGTTCTCGTCCTGCGCAACGAGCCCTCGCAGATCGATGACCACATCGCCCGCGTACCCGCCCACCGAGAGTGCGCCGGCGTACGCGCGAACGTCCAGGCGCCCGCGCCCCCCGACCGGGCAGCGCCCGGCGCTGTCCGAATCCGACAGGCGGGCCGAGACGATCGAGGCTTTCAGCGCAAGCTCGCTCGGCTCGTCGCCGCCCATGAGCACACTCGCCGGGTCAAGCCCGGCGCCGATCGAGCCCGTCCGCTCGCACGCGCCCGTACCATGATCGGCGACAACGACCCCCGCCGACGCCGCGGCCTGCTCGATCGCCCCAACAACCCCGGGCGCCGGATCTTGCGGAAGCTGGATGCTGACGCTCACGGGCGAGCCCTCAAGGCTCAGCCCCGCGAGCTCGCTGGCCAGCCCGATCGTGGTGATGCACGCCCCGGCGGCCCGATCGACGCGCGCGGGGTCGCAAAAATGCGCCTCGGGAATCCAGAGGTCGATGCCCGAGAGCACAAGCTCGGAGCGGCGCAGCAGCCCCGCCAGATCACGCCGGGCGCCCCGGTCCAGCTCGCGCGCCCGCAGCCCGGGCGCGCTCCCGTCCAGACGCACGCGCCCTGCGCCCAGCCCGCTCGCCCACCTGATCGGCGCCCGGGCGCCGCCGCTCCAGGGCAGCCCGGGCGACGGATCAAGCCCGGCCAGCGAGACACTCAAAGGGATCGGTTCGAGCACAGGCCTGTTGTACCCGCTTGCCCCGCCCGACGCGAGGGCGCCCCACTACGATCACCCATGAACGCACCCGCATCGCCCAGACCGCCCATGCACCGCCTGCTCGAAACGGCGCACATCTTCGCCGCCGCGCTGTGGCTCGGCGGGCTGCTCATGGGCGGCGTGGTCGCTGCGATTATCTTCAGCACAACCCCAGAGCTCGACCCGCGCCTCGGCGCGTTCGAGAGCTACCCCGGGGACCACGCGAACCTGCTGGGCGGGTACATCCAGAACCGGGTCTTTCTCGCGGGCGATATCGTCCAGTTTGTCGGCGCGGTTCTCGCCCTGGCGACGATGGTGGCGATGCTCGTCTGGTTCCGCCAGCCCGTGCGCCGCGTCGTGGGCGCGATCAGGATCATCTCTCTGCTCGGCGCTATCAGCGCCCTGAGCTACTCCCTGCTCATCCTTTCGCCCCGCATGGGCGCCAACCTCCAGACGTTCTACACCCACGCACGCGCGGGCGAGGTGGACGCTGCGGAGCTGGCCCGCCAGGCGTTCATGGGCGACCACCCGGTCGCGACCAACATCCACGCGCTGCTCGCGGGACTCGTGCTGATCGTGCTGCTCTCGGGCGTCTGGTCGATCACGGGCGCCCCGCAGGTCGATCGCCCCATCCGCGAGCGGGCGCCGAAGCGAACGCGGACCAAGGAAACGCGCCCATGAGCCCGTCCATGAGCCCGGGCACGCGCCCCGCGCCGCCCAAAGCCAGAACGCCCACCAACCCACGCGGGCTCAAGGATCTGCCGTTCGAGGTTCCGCCCGTGAGCGACGCCGACAAGCGGCGCGCCCGCCGCCTGACCAGCGCACTGGGCGACGCCTACCCCGACGCCCACTGCGAGCTGAACTACTCATCCCCGCACGAGCTGCTTATCGCGACCATCCTCTCCGCCCAGACCACGGACGTCGGCGTCAACAAAGCGACGCCCGCGCTCTTCAAAGCCTTCCCCAGCCCGAGCGATTACGCGGCTTCAACGCCCGAACAGATCGAGCCGTACATCAAAACGCTCGGCTTCTTCCGGTCCAAGGCCAAGAGCCTCCACAGCGCCATGACCGCGCTCGCCCGCGACCACAACGGGCAAGTCCCGCAGACCATGGACGAGCTGCTCGCCCTGCGAGGCGTCGCCCGTAAAACCGCCAACGTCGTCCTGAGCAACGCATTTGGGATCAACAACGGCTTCGTCGTCGATACCCACATCATGCGCCTCGCCTGGCGGTTTGGACTGATCGCTGAGGACGAGCGAGACGACGCGAAGAAAATCGAACGCCGCCTCGTTGCGCTCTTCCCCCGCGCCCAGTGGGGAGTTCTGAGCCACCGCTTTATCTGGCACGGGCGGCGCGCCTGCCCGGCGCGCGGAACCAAGGCCCACGAACACCCGATCTGCACACGCTTCGGCGTCAACTGCCCCAAGGCGGGGTAAGCCCCCGTACACGCGCCCGATCAGTCCGACGACGCCGACGCCGCCGGCATCGCGTACACATGCGCGTCGCCCTCGACGTTGACCTCGACCTTGCGGAACTCGTAGGTAATCCGCAGCTCCAGCCCGCCGATGAGCTGCTCGATCTTGCGCGGATAGAGCACGCCCCCGGCGTCCTGGTAATCCGAGATGATCGAGATCATCTCCCGGGCGGCGCCGGCGCCATCGACAAACTTCGTCCGCGTCCCCGCGAACAGGCCCGTCTCAGAGTCGAACATGATGTACATCTCACGCTCGTCAACGGTGCGCACGCCGACGACGTACACCTCGCGCCCGGCCAATGTCGCGGTGCCGATGGTCTTGCGATCGGTGTACCGGTGCTTGTAGTTGGCCTCTCCGTAAAAATCAGCCGACTGGCGCAGCTCGACAAGCTCCTGGCCCGTCATCTCGCTCGGGCTCGACCCGGAGACGCCCCGCCAGCCGTTCTCCCCGTCGTAGCCGATATCCATCGT
>JAJRXR010000028.1 GCA_024276195.1 Planctomycetota bacterium | reverse complement strand
TGGTAGAGCGTCAGCCTTCCAAGCTGAATGTTGACGGTTCGAGTCCGTTCGCCCGCTTTCGTAAAGCACCGTCTCACAAACCCTTGCGATCGCATCGGATTTGAACAGCTACATTATTTTGCAGGTCGATTTTTCGTCCTTTGGCGTGTGCCTATCGACTGAGTTTGAGCCTGTGTGTCAACACGCAAAGATGTAGCCGCTGACGCAGCAGGGTAGTAGTCGTGCTTTTTAGACCGCAACCCGGCAAGAGTTTGGTTCAGTTTGGGGGCGCAGGTCAGTACGAAAATTCTCTACTTATCCTTGCCCGTGATCAGAAATTTCCGCAACAACTCGGTGAAGGTCCACCCCTTCTCGTTGTTTGCAAAGGCAATGAATCCGATGTCGTGTTCATCGTAGATTTCAAAGAGCCCATGGAAGCTGCCGTTATTTCCTCCATGGCCGTACACCTTGCCGTATGGGGATTCCATCATCGAAAAACCCAGCCCAAAACCGGACGGCCACGGGACCGCCTCGTAGGTATTTGGGGGGTCGGATTCGGTCGTGAATCGCAGCATTTCCTCATAGGTCTCCGAGCGCAGTCCTTTTCGCTCCATGAGCCCGGTCATAAAGTGGGAGAGCGCCTCGGCTTCGGTATACATGCTGTGGGCAACACCGATACGGGCGGGCGGGTGCGAACTGTACGGAAGGATTCCGTCGTGGCCATGGGCCGTGACGGCAATGAGCTCTTCGCTTGCCGAGAAATGGGTGTTGTATGCGAAGCCCATCGGGATCTGAACCTCACGCATCAGCGTCTCTTCCAGCGGTTCCCCGGTCACATGCTCCACCACCCGCGCGAGGTACTGAAACGCTGTGCCGGAGTAGCTGAAACCCGTTCCGGGGTCGAATGCGAACTTCGACCCCCAGTTGGGCAACCCTGTCTGGTGCGATAGTATGAGGCGGGCGGTGAGCAACTTCACTCTTTCGTCACCTGCTGCACTCTCGAAGGGAAGTATCTCATGGAGCGGCGCATCCAGGTCGATCACGCCGCGTTCAGCCAAACGATGCACAGCGAAGGCGAAGACGATCTTGGTAATCGAGGCCGCCTCGAACAGTGTGGTGTCCTCGACGGGTTCCTGTGTATAAGCATTTTTGACGCCGAAGGCTTTGTGGTAGACAAGCTTTCGATCCACAACAAGAGCGACCGATGCGCCGGGGATGTGGAAGTGCTCCATGGTGGCTTTCACGAACTGGTCAACTTCCGCAGCCGTGTTTTCGTCGAAATCAAACAGCACACCCCGATCTTGCATGAGATCGAGATCCGGGGCGGTGGTGAGGACGAGCGGATGGGCTTGGGTTGTCATCCCCTCGCGCACCTCCGCGCGAACCGCGATGTCATCGGCGATGACAATCCCCTTGACATGGTATGGATCGCCGAGGATTGGGAATGGGCATGTGACGATATACTCCCCCACAGGCAACTCGACTTGGTACTGACCAGATTCGTCTGTGTGGGCTTGGTACCACAGTTCCGGGTCTTGTATTGATGCGATGCGCACGACTGGTATGTTTGGTCGGTTCTCGCCATTCTCATCCCATCGCCATATTCCGCGTAGGACGCCCATCTTTACGGACGGGGGCGCGGTCCACACATCGCCGCAGTGACCGGCGCGTCCTGTTTTGGCAAGATCAGGGCCCCATGAGCTGTAGGTCGTGTCGCGGGGGCCTTCGGGTGCGTCGAGGTCGATCACGATGAGGTCGAGCCCGTAGGACTTTCCCGCCGAAAGCCCTGGTCCGATACGCGCACGAAACTCGTAGATGGTCTTGCCTTTCGTGCGAAGCACCGCTTTGTCGGCATCGTCCCAGGTACTTCGCTCAACCAGCGGATCCCAGGCGCCGCGCACGACTTGGCCATTGGCTCTCACAACTGAAGAGGCGGGCCAGATATGTTCTTCCTCACCCGCAACGATGTACCCGGGGGCGCCAGACCCGCGCGGCGAGTGCGTGGCATCGACGTAGAAAATACACGCATCCTGCTGATCGAACGGGAGGTCGTCACGACCAACAACATGAATGTCGTCGATTACCTCGACAGCCACATAGAGGTACCCGTCGCTGGTGTCGTAGCCGACACGGACACTCGCATCAAAGTCGTCGTCCCCATCGTGCTCTCCTTGCAAGCGCCCGATCGGGTAGCGCACAAGATGAGCAGGCCAGTCCGACAGGTCACCATCGACGGTCACACCAGAGACCAACTCAGCTCGGGCGATCTCGCCATTGTCCGCACGAACCGGATGAGCCGGAACTGCAAACAGCACGATGGTCAGTATCGCCCCCAAGCGGGCCTTAAGTTCAATCATAGCGGAGAGTGTAGCAACGACCGAATTCTCAGGCCACCGTGGGTACAGGTGCTGCGTGTGTGGCGGTTCTCGCCCTCGTGACAGGCAGGATCTCGCCCCCCAAGACTGCAATCCACCCTCCGGGTCCGCTAGACTCCGCGTTGCGGCGTTCCCAACCGGACCGCCCGGAGGCACGAAGCATGAGTTCCCAGATCGCCGAGCACATCATCGCCGGCGCCCGCGTCCGCGACGATGATGCGAAGACCCTGCCCGTCATCAACCCCGCGACCGGCGCGCAGGTCGCGCTCACCCCCATGAGCTCGCCCGAGATGGCGGACCGGGCCGTCGCCGCCGCCAGCGCCGCCTACCCCGCCTGGAGCGAGACGCCCGTGGGCGACCGCGTCCAGTGCCTGTTCCGGTACAAGCAGATCCTCGAAAACAACATCGGCGACATCGCCGACATGGTTGTCGCCGAGCACGGCAAGACCCGGGGCGAGGCCATCGGCTCGCTCCGGCGCGGCATCGACTGCATCGAGTTCGCCTCCGCCGCTCCGGTCCTGATGATGGGGCGCACCCTCCCGCAGATCGCCGTCTCCACCTCCTTCTGCCGGACCGAAGACGAGGGCGGCATCGGCGTCGATTCTCAGGTTGACCGCGTCCCGCTCGGCGTGTGCGCCGGCATCACCCCCTTCAACTTCCCCGTCATGGTCCCCATGTGGATGTGGCCCATGGCGGTCGCTTGCGGCAACACCTTCGTCCTCAAACCATCCGAGCTCGACCCGCTCTCGACCACGCGCGAGATCGAACTCGCCAAAGACGCCGGCTTTCCCGATGGTGTGCTCAACCTCGTCCACGGCGGGGCGGACGTCGCCAACCGCCTCATCACCCACCCCGACGTCCGGGCTGTCTCGTTCGTCGGCTCGACCAAGGTGGGTCAGCACGTCTACCAGACCGCGACCGCCGCCGGCAAGCGCGCCCAGTGCATGTGCGGCGCCAAGAACTTCGCCATCATCATGCCCGACGCCAACCGCAGCGCCGCCGTCGATGGTGTCCTCGGCTCGGCCTTCGGCAACACCGGGCAGCGCTGTCTCGCCGGCTCGGCCGTCGTCTGCGTCGGCGACAGCGCCGACTGGTTCGTCCCCGCGCTCGTCGAGGCGGCCCGCGCAATCAAGGTCGGCCCCGGAGATGCGGCGGGCGTGGGCATGGGCCCGCTGGTGAGCGAAGCCGCCAAGACCCGCGTCATCGGCTACATCGAATCGGGCGTCAGCGAGGGCGCAACGCTCATGCTCGACGGACGCGAGGGCGAGCTGCCACTCACCGGCTGCTTCGTCGGCCCGACCGTCTTCGACCACGTCACGCCCAGCATGACCATCGCCCGCGAAGAGATCTTCGGGCCTGTGCTCTCGATCCTGCGCGCCGATTCGCTCGACCGGGCGATCGACAGCGTCAACCAATCCGAGTTCGGCAACATGGCCGTCATCTTTACCGACTCCGGGCACGCGGCACGCAAGTTCCAGCGCACCGTCCAGGCGGGCATGGCGGGCGTGAATGTCGGCGTCCCGGCGCCAATGGCCGTCTTCCCCTTCGCAGGCTGGAAAAAATCGTTCTTTGGTGATCTGCACGCCAACGGCGAGGACGCCATGCGCTTCTACACCGAGTCCCGCGTCCTCGTCACCCGCTGGCTCTGACCCAACCGGGTCTCACGCCAACTCGATTCATCAACCGATGCTCTCAGTCTCAAGGAGTTGTCCATGCCACGAGTGACACGAGCCGCGCTCATCCAGGCCTCGAACCCCGTCCCGGGCGATCAGGATCTCGCGAAGATCAAGTCCGCCATGATCGAAAAACACCTGGCCCTGATCGCGGAAGCCGCTGAGAAGGGCGCCCAGGTCTGCTGCCTGCAAGAGATTTTTTACGGCCCGTACTTCTGCGCCGAGCAGGACACGCGCTGGTACGACATCGCCGAGCCCATCCCCGATGGTCCGACCATCAAGCTCATGCAGGAACAGGCCAAGAAGCACGCCATGGTCATGGTCGTTCCTATTTACGAAGTTGACATGACGGGCGTGTACTACAACACCGCCGCCGTCATCGACGAGACCGGCGAGTACCTCGGCAAGTACCGCAAGCACCACATCCCCCACTGCCACCCCGGCTTCTGGGAGAAGTTCTACTTCAAGCCCGGCAACCTGGGCTACCCCGTCTTCGACACGACCTTCGGCAAGATCGGCGTCTACATCTGCTACGACCGCCACTTCCCCGAGGGCGCCCGCGAGCTCGGGCTCAACGGCGCCGAGATCGTCTTCAACCCCAGCGCCACCGTCGCCGGGCTTTCTGAGTACCTCTGGAAGCTCGAGCAGCCCGCGCACGCCGTCGCCAACCAGTACTTCATCGGCGCCATCAACCGCGTCGGGACCGAAGCCCCCTGGAACATGGGCGAGTTCTACGGGCAGTCCTACTTCGCCGACCCCCGCGGCAAGATCATCACCGAAGGCTCACGCGACCAGGACGAAGTCGTCATCGCCGACCTCGACCTCGACCTGATCCAGGAAGTCCGCAACGTCTGGCAGTTCTACCGCGACCGCAGGCCCGAGAGCTACGACCAGATCTCGGCTTTCTAAGACAGTTCACCACAGAGGCGCAGAGGATCAGAGGCGTAGAGAAAAACCAGATCTGATCCACGTTCTTCTCTCTGTGAACCTCTGCGCCTCTGTGGCAAATCTCTCATGCCCAACCCCCTCTCCAACCCCGATCTCGCCCCAACCACCCCTGACCAGCGCACCTGGTCGATGTGGAACATCGCCGCGCTCTGGGTCGGCATGGCCGTCTGCATCCCCACTTACACCCTCGCCGCAGGCATGATTTCTCAGGGCATGAACTGGTGGCAGGCCGTGCTCACCGTTTTGCTCGGCAACCTCATCGTCCTCGTCCCCATGATCCTCAACGGACACCCCGGCACGAAGTACGGCATCCCCTTCCCCGTCCTCGCTCGCGCCAGCTTCGGAACCTCCGGCGCCCACGTCCCCTCCATCGCCCGCGCCCTCGTCGCCTGCGGCTGGTTCGGCATCCAGACCTGGATCGGCGCCGCCGCCATCTACGCCATCATCACCACCCTCGGCTGGATCAACGAAGACCCCGCCGTCGCCGAGATCGCGTGGCTCGGCATCAGCCCCTGGCAGGGCGTCTGCTTCCTCGCTTTCTGGCTCGTCCATCTCGCCATCATCATCACCGGCATCAACTCCATCAAATGGCTCGAAACATGGGCGGCGCCCTTCCTCATCGCCTCGGGTGTCGCCCTGCTCATCTGGGCGCTCGTCAAGGTCAACCAGATCGCCAGCATCGCCGATCTGTTTACGTCAAAGTCCGGCTTCGACAAGCCGGGCGATTTCTGGCGCGTCTTCTTCCCCCAGCTCACCGCGATGGTCGGCTTCTGGGCGACGCTGAGCCTCAACATCCCCGACTTCACGCGCTACTGCCGCTCGCAGAAAAGCCAAACACTCGGCCAGCTCATCGGTCTCCCCCCGACAATGACGCTGTTCTGTTTCATCAGCATCGCGGTCACCGCATCCACCCTCGTTATCTTTGGTGAGGCCATCTGGGAACCCGTCGAGCTCGTCCAGAAGCTCGGCGACAAGTCCGGCGCCCGCTGGGTCGTCGTCCTCGCGATGGGCGCCTTGCTGCTGGCGACGCTCTCGACCAACCTCGCCGCCAACGTCGTCAGCCCCGCCAACGGCTTCTCCAACCTGGCGCCGCGACGCATCAGCTTCCGAACCGCCGGCGTCATCACCTGCCTCATCGGCGTCGCCATCATGCCCTGGCGCCTCTACAACGACCTCTCCGCCTACATCTTCACCTGGCTCATCGGCTACTCAGCACTCCTCGGCCCCATCGCCGGCATCATGCTCTGCGACTACTACATCATGCGCCGCACCCGCCTCGACCGCGACGCCCTCTACGACGCCAATGGCATCTACGCGGGCGTCAACTGGCGGGCCATGATCGTGCTCGTCCTGGCGATTGCGCCCAACCTGCCCGGCTTCATCAACGCCGTGACCAACACCGCCGGCACGCCCGAGGCGTATTTTCCCCCGTTCTTTGACACCATCTACAGCTACGCTTGGTTCGTGGGCTTGCCGCTCGCCGTCGTGCTGTACGCGATCTTCATGGTCGGCAGGGCCACGCCCGCCGACATTCCCGAGGGAGACCAGACATGACCCAGGCCACCAACCGCCCCGCGACCGCCCCCTCGCTCCCACCCTGCGATCACACGCCCGCGCCCTACACCGGCCCGTCACGCGCCGACGTCCTCGGCGCCCGAGCCAGGTACATCAACCCCGGCGTGCTGACGTATTACAAGAACCCCGTCATGATCGTCGAAGGGCACATGCAGTACCTCTACGACGAGACCGGGCGGCGCTACCTCGACGCCTTCGCCGGCATCGTGACTGTTTCGGTGGGGCACTGCCACCCCAAGGTCATGAGCGCGACCAACGCCCAGAACAACACCCTCCAGCACACGACAACTATTTACCTCCACCCCACCATCGCCCAGTTCGCCGAGAAACTCAGCGGGACCATGCCCACAGGCTCCGACCTGTCCGTCTGCTACTTCACCAACTCGGGCAGCGAGGCCAACGACCTGGCAATCATGATGGCCCGCCTGGCCACCGGCAATCACGAGGTCATCGCGCTGCGCAACTGCTACCACGGCATGTCCCCCTCGGCCATGGGTTTGACCGCGCAGAGCACCTGGAAGTTCCCCGTCCCCCAAGGCGCCGGCGTCCACCACGCCGTCAACCCCAACCAGTACCGAGGCCCGTGGGGCTACGACGACCCCGACGCCGGCGCCAAGTACGCGGCGGACGTCGAAGACCTCATCCGCTCCGCCACCCCGGGCGCCGTCGCGGCCTTCATTGCCGAACCCATCCAGGGCGTCGGCGGCTCCGTCGTCCTCCCCGATGGCTACCTCCCCAAGGTCTACGACACCGTCCGTGCGCATGGCGGCCTGTGCATCGCCGACGAAGTCCAGACAGGCTTCGGGCGAACCGGCGAGCACTTCTGGGGCTTCCAGGGCGCGGGCGTCACGCCCGACATCGTCACCATGGCCAAGGGCATCGGCAACGGCGCCCCCCTCGGGTGCGTCATGACCACCCCCGCCATCGCCAACACCCTCAAGCAACGCCTCCACTTCAACACCTACGGCGGCAACCCCGTCTCCATGGCCCAGGGCCTGGCCACGCTCAACGTCATCCTCGACGACAACATCCAGGCCCGCGCCAAGGACGTCGGCGCTCATCTCTTCAAAGGGCTCAAGTCGCTCGAAGCCAAGCACCCGCTCATCGGTGACGTCCGCGGCAAGGGCCTCATGCTCGGCGTCGAACTCGTCAAGGACCGCGCCACCAAGGAGCCCGCCACCGCAGAGTGCGCCGCCGTCTTCGAACACGCCAAAGACCTGGGCGTTCTCGTCGGCAAGGGCGGACTCTTCGGCAACGTCCTCCGCATCAAGCCGCCCATGTGCATCACCAAGGACGACTGCGACTTCATGGTCAGCGTGCTCGACGCCGCGTTCACGCACGTCGAGAGCGTCTAGGAGATACCCATGCCCCTGCTCATCAAGGGCGGCCGCGTCATCACCGCGACCGACGACCAGCGCCTCGACATCTACTGCGAGGGCGAGACGATCACCCGCCTCGAGCCCGACATCGACCCCGCCGCGGTCGATCCAAAGACAGAAATCATCGACGCCGCCGGCAAGCTCGTCTTCCCCGGCTTCATCGACCCGCACGTGCACATCCACCTCCCGTTCATGGGCACGCACGCCCGCGACGACTGGGCGTCCGCCAGCCGCGCCGCGCTGGCCGGGGGAACGACCACGCTCATCGAGATGATCTGCCCCGGCCCCGACGACGAGCCGATGACCGCGTTCGAGGACTGGCGATCACGGGCCGAGGGAACCGCCAGCGTTGATTTTACTTTCCACATGAGCGTCGTCCGCTTCGATGAGCTGGCGCAAAGGCAACTCCGCCAGATCGTCAACGACCACGGCATCGCCTCGTTCAAGGTCTTCCTCGCCTACAAGGGCGCGCTCGACCTCAGCGACGCCGACCTGTTCGCATGTCTATCTCTCGCCAAAGAGCTGGGCGTGATCGTCACCGCCCACTGCGAGAACGCCGGCGCCATTGACGCCATGCAGGCCAAGCTCGTAAGCGAGGGCAAGACCGGGCCAGAGTTCCACGAACCGAGCCGCCCGACCTGCGTCGAAGGCGACGGCGTCACACATCTGGCAACCATGGCCCAGCTCACCGGGGCGCATATTTACTGCGTCCACACCTCGTGCGACGAGGCGGTCAACGCGGCGCTCGCCGCCCGCCGGCGCGGCGTCAACATCTGGATCGAGGCCGTCGCCCCGCACCTCGTGCTGGACAAGACCTACGCCGAGCTGCCCGAGTTCGAGGGCGCCAAGTACGTCATGAGCCCGCCGCTGCGCGACAAATCAAACCAGGCCTTCCTCTGGAACCA
This sequence comes from Planctomycetota bacterium, assembly GCA_024276195.1. GTDB lineage: Bacteria > Planctomycetota > Phycisphaerae > Phycisphaerales > UBA1924 > JAJRXR01. The sequence continues at coordinate 15,567 of JAJRXR010000028.1, read as the reverse complement.
GCTCCGCGCCCGCGCCATCAGCACCATCGGCACCGACCACGCCCCCTTCGACTTCGAGGCCCAGAAAAAAGCCCTCGGGCGCGACGCCTTCCCCAAAATCCCCAACGGCATCCCCTCCGTCCAGGAACGCATCGACCTCATCCACACCCACGGCGTGCTCAGCGGACGCATCGACTACCAGACCTTCGTTGACGCCTGCTCAACCCAGGCCGCCCGCATCTTCGGGCTGTACCCGCGCAAGGGGACCATCCGCGTCGGCTCCGACGCCGACCTTGTGGTCTACGACCCCAACAAGAAGCACACGCTCGCGCACAAAGCAAGCCACTCCAACGTGGACTACAACGCCTTCGAGGGCTGGGAGATGACCGGCAAGAGCGAGTTCGTCACCGTCCGCGGCAAGATCCAAGCCCGCAACGGACAGTTCGTGGGCGAGACCGGCACAGGACGCCTGCTCAAACGCAAGCCGACGCACTTCTGACGCAGAACCTCCCGAAATCCGCGCCACCCTGATCCCCGCCGTGAGCGGAAGCTCGCGATTATTGATCGGCGCGCGACATCAGGGACCGTCATCGGAAGTATCGGTCGTGTTCGGTTTGAAAGGCAGTACGCGGAGGTGGCAGAGAGGACGGAGGGCGCGGAGAATCAGAACCGGGTTCAGACCAGAACCCCACCTGTATTCCTCCCCGATCTCCGCGTTCCTTCGCGACCTCCGCGTACTGCCTTCGATGCGATCCCGGGAGGGCTGTGCCGGCGATGCCGCATCAACCCGAAGCTGCGCTGCGTGTTGGGAGAGCGCCCGGCGCGACGCGAAGGATGAAACCGCTCAGTCGTCCTTGTTCGACACCAGCTTGTCGGACTGCTCGACGAACGAGTCGCCCTCCCACGCCGCGTCCTTGGTCACCATGCCAACCTTGGCGGCCCGCTCGGCGGCCTTGTGCTCCGCCTGACGGCGCACCAGGTCCGCGTGCGTCGTGAAGTAGCGAAGCGATTTCCCGCGGAAGTCCTCGATCGTCGCAAACTCGTGGCTGTCCATGAACGCGCTGAGCTGCTCGCACATCGTCGAGGCGAGCTTGTAGCCGTGGATCATCACGCCCGTGCAGACCTGCACGGTGCTGGCGCCCATCAGGATGAACTGGGCCGCGTGCTCGCCGGTCTCGACGCCGCCGATGGCCGACAATGACCGATCCGGGAACTCGCCCTTGATGGGCAGTTCGTCGCCCTCGGGGATGGGCTTGCCCGAGCCCCCGCCGTACATCATCGTGCCCAGCTCCATCACCATCCGCAGCGCGATCGGGCGCACCGCCTTGCACGAGTAGCCGCCGGGCACGGAGTACCCCTCGACCGTCGGCTCCGGACGCAGCGTCTTGAGATCGACGCTCATGACGCTCAAGATCGTATTGATCGCCGCGATCCCCTCGCACCCGGCCCGCAGCGCCGCGCGGGCCGGCTCTTCGATGTGCGTGATGTTGGGCGTCATCTTCGCCCACACCGGGATCGTCGCGGCCGCGTTGACCCACCCGCAGACCTCTTCGAGGATCTCCGGGTCCTGGCCCATCGCCGCGCCCATGCGCCGCTCGGGCAACCCGTGCGGGCAGGAGAAGTTGAGCTCAAACCCGTCCACACCGCACGCCTGGCAGCGCTCGACCAGCTCAACCCACGCGTCCTTGGTGTACTCCTCCATGATGGAGGCGATGAGTACGCCGTCGTGCCCCTTGTCCTTGATCTTTTTGAACTCGTCCTCCCAGACCTCGAACGGGCGGTCGGAGATCAGCTCGATGTTCTGCCACCCGATGACCTCGCGGGTCTTGGCGGCGCGCATCCGCGCGTACCGCGGCGCCACGTTCGTCACCTTCGACGAGTCCAGGCTCACCGTCTTGGCGATCACGCCCCCCCACCCCTCGTCGAACGCCTTGTTGATCACATTCGCGTTCGTCCCGGGCGGCCCCGATCCGATCACGAACGGGTTGGGCATCTCGAGTCCATCAACGGTGACGCTCAGGTCGGCCATGCGGTCTGCTCCAAGTTCGGGGCCAACTCGCCAGTATACCGGAACCCACGCCCGCTTTCAGCGCACGCAAAGCGCCCCAGGAGAGTCTCCCGGGGCGTCATCAGATCAGCGATCGCTTCAGCCGGCGATCACCGCCGGTAGGTGATCCGCGCCCGCGTCAGGTCGTACGGGCTCATCTCCACCGTGACGGTATCGCCCGGGAGGATGCGGATGTAGTGCTTGCGCATCTTGCCCGAGACGTACCCGAGCACCTCGGACTGCTGCTCGTTGGGCAGGCGCAGCTTGAACATGGCGTTGGGCAACGCCTCGATCACCACCGCCTCCATCGTGAACTTGTCTTCCTGCTTGGCCATTCAGCCCCTTTCTGTGTCAATCACAAACCACCAGCGTCGCCATGCCCTGCGGGGGCCCGGACCGAATGGACACCGAATGATATGCACGCTCCAGCCCCCGAGCCGGCGACGGCCCCTGGCGCCCGCGTGAATCGCGTTGAACCCAGTTTTGACTCACGATCAGAGACGCCGCTCAGAGCGGGTTCTCTCCGCAGTCAGTCCCGAAGAGATTCAGGTATTCGAGCACGTCGAAGAAATCGAGCTCACCGAACGGCGGCGCCACGTCCGCGCCCGAATTCCCGTCTGTGAACAGGACCAAGAACGTCAGCAGATCGTTGAGATCAATGTCCCCGTCGTTGTCGTAGTCGCCGATGCACGTCGGGTTCTCGAACTCTCCACCCGGGTTGGCCGAGAGCAGGGCGTTGAGCAGATCCAGACGCCCGTTCCCGTACAACTCATCAAACCCAGGCGCCCCGAGGTCCACCGCAGTCTGTTCGAGCAGCGCCTGGAGTTCGATGTTGGTCAGCTCGGGGTGCATGCTCCAGATCACCGCCGCCGCCCCCGCGACCAGCGGCGCCGCGAACGACGTCCCGTTGCCTTCCGCGTACAACACCCCGGGGTTGAGCGGATTTGCCGCGAGCATGAGGACGCCCTTGCCGGGAGCCGTGATCGAGATTTCCGGGCCGGTTGTTGAGTTCAACCACAGCTTGTCGCGGTTGTCAGTGGCCCCAACAGCCATGACCTCCGAGAACGCCGCCGGGAACAGCACGTCGATGTCCGGAGAGTTGCCCGAAGAGGCGACCAGCAAGAGCCCGCTCTGATGGGCGTACTCGATCGCATCCTGAAGCACCTCGACCCCGCCAAACACTTCCTCATCCCAGCCAAAGCTCATGTTGATGATGTCGGCGCCGTTGTCCGTCGCCCAGATGACCCCGGGCGCCGCGTCGGAGGGGAAGGCGAGGTTGAGATCGTTGAGCACCCGCACGGGCATGATCTTGGCCCCGCGCGTCACGCCCGAGATGCCGATTCCATTGTTCTGAACAGCGCTGATCACGCCGGCGACGCGCGTCCCGTGGTCGTTCAGCCCGTGCTGCCATTCGTCCATGGCGCCGTCGGAGAAGTTCGCCCCAGCGACAAGCTGTCCCATCAGGTCCGGGTGCGTGTCCGACACCCCGGCATCGATCACCGCCACCGTGATCGATTCGGTGCTGCCCACGAGCATCCATGCGTACAACGCTCCGACATCAACGCCCGGCGTCCCCTCGATGTCATCAACCACCTGCCCCGTGTTTTCCAGCCCCCACTGCTGATCAAACGACGGGTCATCGACCGTGAACGCCCCCTCCGGCTCGGCGCTTGACCAGTCCACCATGCCGCGCCTGTAGCGGACGTACTCCACCAGCTCATCCAGCCCGGCGGTTCCGACGAAAACTAAATCGGCACGCTGCTCCGGGTTCGCCGCCTCAATCACAAAATACCGGTCCAACCCGATCTCGCGCGCCAGCTCGGGGTTCCCGATCGTGCTCATATCGAACACCGGACGCACGCCCGCAGCCTCAAACCCCTCGAACACAACCCGCGGACGCACCCCGTCCTCGCCTGCAACCCCAAGAATCTCGGCGACCCCGCCAACCACACGGATCTCAACACCGGGCCTCAGGCGCGTGACCAATCGTCCCGCCGGCTCGTTCGCGGCAGGGGCGCCAGCCGCGTCCGCTTGCGTATCTGTCTGGGTGGGCTCGGCATACGCGCTTGCGCATACAAACACGGACGCCACAGCGGGCGTCAAACATATGGCTGCGCTTAAGGCCGCAGCCGTCCGCATTTGGAAACGTCTGTGCATCTCTCTCTCCGACTCCCCCCCCAGAACCGTTCCCTCAATTCTGGAGGATTGGAGCATAACAAGCTCAGACGTTCGCTCACAGCTTGGTCTGGATAAATACCTCCGAGTTCCATCCACAATCAATCATGACCTCCCCTCACATGGGCGAAAAAACTTTCCCGAAATAGCCCCAAGCATGCCCAAGCCCTCCTTCCCGAACATACGCCGAGTTTGCCACATATTTTTCTCGTCATTTTCCTGGCCATCGCCAATATCGCTTGACAGACGCGCAACAATCTGCGAGCGTGGGCTCAGATTCGTCCAGTGGGGTTCTGGAAACAAGAGAGAGATAACCACCGGACACGTCACGAGAGAGAGGGCGGAAACGCCCTGAGATGAATGAAGATGAACGAGGGCTTCGATGTTCGGCCGATTCCCACACCGGCCAAAAGCCCCGCGTTCGCGAGACGTGTTCAGTGGTCCAGTGACGCTCAGGCGTTGAGGTGAGAGATATGAGAGATAAGCTTTTTTCAAACACAGCGTTGATTGCTGGCGCCTTGGCCATGGCGGCTTCCGCCCCCATCGCTCTTGCAGGCGAAAACGATGTTCTGTTCCGCATCGAGGCCTTTGACAACACCACCAACACGCTCAGCGTGTTCGAGGTCAACTACGCCGACGGCACCCAGACCGGCAACGGCTGGTCCTGGGAATGGACCGGCGGCGACTTCATGTTCAACGGCGCCAACGAGGACCTCGGCGGGTTCTCGGGCGCCGCGATCGAAGTCAACTTCGATTCCCGTGGCTTCGTCAGCACCGTCAACCTCGGGTTCGACGTCTTCGCTGGCGCTGGCCTCACCGCCTTCAGCATCGGCTCCGGCCCGCTGAACTTCGGCTCACTTACCGGTGTCGAGGGCATCGCCTCCGCCTCCGTCGGTGTCACCGACGTCCTCGGCGGCGGCGCCACGCTCTCCCCCGATGGCCCGGGCATGTACCGCGCATTCACCAACGGCGCCAACACGTTCACGAACCTCCTCAGCTCCAGCCTCGTCGCTGGTGAGTTCAGCTCCGCACAGGATGCCGACAACTTCGGCCTCGCCGCCATCGCTGGGTCGGTCACCGAGATCGCCTCTGAGTGGAACTTCACGCTGACCTCCTTCGATAGCGCCGCTGGCACCAGCACGTTCTCAGTGACACCCGCTCCTGGCGCCCTGAGCCTGATCGGTTTCGCTGGCCTCATCGCTGCACGCCGCCGCCGCTGAGTCGGCATCTTCTGGAACCTCACCTCGGCGGCCCACAACCGGGCCGCCGAGCATTGCAAATGTTTGGGTCCGATAATCTGGTTCCATCGCCCGATCTTGTTTGGGATGGGATGATGAGGTTCGGACAGGTTGGTTTGACTAGAATCGTGCGTTCGGTCCTGAGAGAACCGAGCGTGTCACAAGCATGGTGGAACATGCTGTGATTCCAGAAGTCTGAGAGAGAGAAGAGTCATGAACACGTTCGAGACCCCTGTCTCACGGATCAAAGCAGTGGCTGCGTTTGTCGCCATCATGTCCGCCGCCACCTCATCCGCGCTGGCTGGCCTTGGTGATCCCATCGTCTCCTTCTGGGCTGGAAACTCCGAAGGTGCTGGTACATTTGATGTCCAGCTTTCCGACGCCCAGTTCAACAACGGCGAGATCATCGTCTGGAACCTCATCGACGGGCCCATCCAGATCATGGACGGCGGCAACGTCATTGCCACGATCACATCTGGTCAGCTCACACTCCAGGCCTTCAACGAAACCCTCGGGCAGAGCCTCATCGCTCTCTCGTTCAACGTTGAAGCCGGAGCCGTGGACACCGATTTCCTGATCTCCAGTTCCCTGATTGACGCCCTGGACATCCCGGGCGCACTCGGCCGCGTCACCGGCACCTACTCCGTCACCGACGGCAACACCAACGGCGCCACCCTGACCGGCCTCCAAGCTGGCGGCGGCCTCTACTCCGCCCGCTACAACGGAGCCAACACCTTCAACGAGCTCTTCACCGATGGCGCCTACTCCGTCGGTGTCAGCGAGTCCGCTGGCGGTGTCCAGGACATCCCCAACACCGGATTCGTCCCCATCGGCGCCGACATCAACGACATGTCCAGCCAGTGGAACTTCCGTCTTACCGCGGGCGACCTCGCTGGCGGCACCAGCAACTACATCATCATAATCCCGGCGCCTGCGGGCCTCGCCCTGCTCGGCTTCTCCGGGCTCTTCGCCGCACGCCGTCGTCGCTAAGCGACACGCTCCATCCACCACCAAACCTTGCACGGACCTGTTCACTGAACAGGTCCGTGTTTCTTTTTCCCTGCCTCGTGTTTTTCTCTACCTCGTGCTCCACTGTTGCTGCTGCGAGGTTCCCAAGGCACGGCTTCAGGTTGTTTACTCCACGCAAGCCTCGGGCATCTCGCGCCCGATCGGGAACGGGGTCGCTTTCCCCCCGAGCATCTCACCCACCGCTGCGCGTGCGGTCGTAAACGCCATCGACATCCCGTGCCCGGTGAACCCGCCGCAGAACCACACCCGCCCGGGCTCAACACCGTCAACATCGACCGCCCCCACCAGCGGCAACCCATCCGCAGAAAACCCCATCGTCCCCGCCCACCGCGCCACCACCTCGTACCGATCCGTCACCAGCTCGCGCATGAACGACTCGATCCGGTCCTGCACCTCGGGCGTGATGTCCGGATCGCACCCGACCTCCTGCTCGACGAAGGAGGTCCGGGCGCCGCCAAACACAATGGTTCCGTCCGGGCCGGACCGGAGATACTCCGACCCATGATTGGCGTAATACGCCATGTCCAGACGAACACCCTCGTCCAGAGGGCGGGCCGCGAGCATCTGCCCGCGACGCGCCCGCACAACGCTGCGCAGGCTCGGAACCAGGCTCGGAGCGTACGCGTTGAGCGCGATAAACACCCGCTCACACTGGACCCGGATATCCGAGCATCCGACGACGATCCAGCGCGCCTCACCCACGATCGAGTGCGCCTCCTGCCCCGTGATCACCCGCGTCGAGTCCAGTTTGTCCCGCAGCATCCGCACCAGCTCGATCGGGCTGCAGACCGCGTCGCCCGGGTTGACCAGGCCCGCCCGGACCTTCCCGCTCTGCCAGAGCGCATCATCCGCCCCCTGATCGCTCTCAAGCAGCGCCGCCTCGAACCCGTCCTCGTGGAGCAGCTGGATCGATTGACGCAGCTGCTCCTCTTCCTCGCCGCCCAACGCGATCAGGCACGAGGGTCTCATCGCGAATCCGGGCAACGCCTCGACGCCCTCGTCCCGGAGCGCTGTAAGGTTCGCCTCGGTCCAGCGCCAGAGCATCCCAGCCCGCGCTCGTCCAAACACCCGGCACGCCTGCGCGTAGTTGTCCGCAGCCCCCCGGATCAAGTACCCCGCGTTCCGCCCGCTCGCCCCTGCCCCAACCTCACCCGCTTCGACCAGGATCACTCGCTGCCCGCCGCGCTCAAGTTCGAGCGCGGCGCTGAGCCCACAGATCCCGCCGCCGACCACGCACACATCGCACTCGAGCCGCTCCGGCTCGCTCGCCCGCCTCCAAAGACTCACACTCACAGCTGGCCGCCTTCCAGAACTAACCCCCGCCCTTGATCCGCCCGACGAGCGACTGGGCCTTGACCTGCACCCCCTTGAGAATGCTCCCGAGCGCCTCGCGGTTCGGGGCGAACTCCATCGCCCGCTGCAGATCGACGTGCTCGTTCTCGACCAGCTCAGCGAGCGAATCCGTGAAGCTCCGCATCCCCTCTCCCCCGCTCGTGGCGATCACCGAGGGCAGATCCTCGTCCCGCCCGTCGCGGATCAGCTCGCGCACCATCGGGCTCGCCATCAGCACCTCGGTCGCGGGCACGACCTTGGTCTCGAACCCTTCGACCGTCGGGATCAGGCGTTGGGCGCAGATCGCTTTCATCGTCGCCGACAGGCTCGAGCGGATGAACCCACGCTCCTCCTGCGGAAAGAACTCGAGCATCCGGTTGAACGCCTGCATCGTGTCGGCCGTGTGCAGCGTCGCGAACACCAGGTGCCCGGTCTCCGCCGCCTGGATGGCGCTGAGCACCGTCTCCTTGTCGCGCATCTCCCCGATGAAAATCACGTCCGGATCCTGACGCACCACATACTTGAGCGCCGCCTGGAAGCTCTCGACATCGATCCCGATCTCCCGCTGCGAGATGATCGACTTGTCCGAGATAAACCGGTACTCGACCGGATCCTCGATGGTGATGATGTTCACGCTGCGCGTGTGGTTGACCTGGTTCACCATCGCCGCAAGCGTGCTCGACTTGCCCGAGCCCGTCACCCCGACGATCAGCACCAGCCCCTCGCTCGACTTCTCCACGATGTCCGAGTAGACCTTGGGCAGGTGCAGTTCTTCATAGCTCGGGATCTCCGCCTTGACGCGCCGGATCGCCGCGTGCGTGTGGTTGCCCGAGCGAAAGATATTGATCCGGAACCGGTCCCCGCTGGGCAGGTGCCAGGCGAAGTCCAGGTTTCCGTTCTCCGCGAACCGGCGCTGCTGCTCCTCGCTGAGCAGCGGGTCGAGCAGGTGGTCCGCCTGGTCCTCGCTCAGCGGCTCCGACTCGACCGGGCGCAGCGTCCCCCCCACCCGGTACGTCGGCGGGATCCCCACCTTGATGTGCAGGTCCGACGCATCCAGCCGCGCCATCGCTTCGAGCAGCTTCCGGATGTTCAGGCTCCCGGGCATCAGCAGGCCCTCCCGCGTGCAGCATACCACACGCCCCCAAACCGCCCCCTCCCCCTTCCTACTCCTTGCTCAACCCCGCCAGCCCGATCATCAGGTCGTTCACGTTCGTCCCGCTCGCACCGGTCCGGATCAACGCACTCGCCCGCCCGAGCGCCCGGTGGCTGTCGTGGTTCGCCATCGCCTCGTCGAGATGGCGCCCACCCTGTCCAACCAACGCCGCCGTCCGTCCATCGCCCGCCCCCCCCGCAGCGTCCGTCGGACCATCAATCCCGTCCGTCCCGAACGCGATCAGCCCAACCCCATCGCGCCCCGCGATCTCCCCCGCCCCGCCCAGCGCCAACTCCTGGCTCCGCCCCCCGAGCCCACTGGCGCCTCCGACACACACCGTCGTCTCGCCGCCCCAGACCATCGCCCGCCGCCGATCGTCCCCGAGCCCGAGCACGCGCCGCGCCAGTCGCCGCCCGACCTCGCTCGCCTCGCCCGTGACGCCCGATTGCGCCTCGACGACCTCAAACCCGAGGCTCTCGAGCGTTTCGTGCGCGCTGCGGACCGCCAGGGCGTTGTTGCCGATCACGACATGACGCACCCGCTTCCAGAACGCCTCGCCGCCGCTGGGCGTCTCCTCGATCTCCCCCCGCGCCCCGCGTCGCAGATGTTCGACGGCGCCCTCAGCGACCCCGAGCAGGCCACGCCCCGAGAGCACATCGAGCGCGTCCTGAAACGTCGTCGGGTCCGCAGCGGTGCTCCCGGAGCCGATCACGTCGAGCGGGTCGCCCAGCACGTCCGACAGCACCAGCGACCAGTGCGCGCCGGCGCCGCGCCCCATCCGGGCCAGCCCGCCCCCTTTGAGGCGCTCAGGTGCTTGCGCACACAGTTCAACTCCCCGATCGTCGCGCCCGATCGCAGCAGCTCGTCGGTGATCCTGCGCATGTTCTCAAGCTCTAGCCCCTCAACCGGCAGCGTCAGGTAGGCCGACGCCCCGCCCGAGATCAGGCTCACCAGCGTCTCGCCAGCTCCCGCGCTCCGGACCAGGTCCATCGCCCGCTGTGCGCACGCGAGGTTCCGCTGCGTCGCCAGCGGGTGGTCCGCCGCCATCACCTCGACTTGTCCGGGGCGATCCGGCCAAGAGCCAAGGACCGTCTCGGGCGCGATGACCACTCCCCGAGCGATCCGGTCGCCGAGCAGTTCGCACGCCGCCCGCGCCATGCCGGCCGCTCCCTTGCCCGCCGCGATCAGAACAACGCGCTCCGCGCGTGCCAGCTCGTCGGGCCAGGCGCGCATTGCCGCCGCGTACGGATCGCACGCTTCGAGCACACCCGAGACCACCGCGCACGTCACCCGCCCAAGCTCACCCGTCGCCTGCACCTGAACTGTCATTGCATCGCCGCCCAATCATGTCTTGCACGAATCGAATATTACCGTATCATGCCGCCTCGAATATCCGCCAATGACGATCCAGCCCAAGACATGCCAGATCTGCGCCGAGGACTGCTCGGACCGCCCGCGCGTCAAGGATTCGCGCGGGCGCTACTACTGCCGCGCCTGCGCCCAGTCCGCGGCCTCGTCCTCCAACCTGCACGAACTTCCCCAGGATTTTTTCGACAATCCTCCCGACGAGCCCAATGACGATCCGGACGCGGAAGCCCTCGACATCGAGCCCGACCGCCCCGCCTCCCGCGGCGTCTGCCCGAGCTGCTTCCGCCCGCTCCCCCCGGACACCGGCGTCTGCGCCACCTGCTCGACAGCCAACAAACGGGGCGCCGGCTCCGGGGCGCCGACCTGTCAGAAGTGCGGCTACGACCTGACCGGCGCCACATCCCTCATCTGACCCGAGTGCGGCACTACCCAACGCCCGCGATCCGCCAAGAACCTCGACATGTCACGCGAGGTCATCCGCGACGCCTATCTCAAGCCTGCGATCGCCATGGTGCTCGGCTTCGTCGCCGTCACCGTCTACCTCCTGGCCTACGGCGCCCCGGACATGATCCCCTCCACCCTGCTCGCCATCTTGATTCAGTCCGCCGTCGGCCTCGCCATCTTCTGGATCTGCTCCGTCGTGTGGATCGGGTTTGACGAGCCGTTCCGAATCAACGTCATGCGCCTGCTCGCGATCTACTCGATCTCCTGGACAATCCTGCTCATCGCGCTCTCACTCCCGTTCCTATGCACCGTGTCGGTCATTGTCCCCGCGATCATCTTCACGCTGCTCCACAAGAAGATGCTCGATCTCGACTTCCCCGACGCGGTGCTCGTCTCAGTCATTACCGGCGCCGTCTGGATCTTTGTCTTCGTCGTGATCCTCACATAACAAACCAACCCCCACCTCCCCCGCCCCAGCGGGGGAGGTGTCGAGCGCAGCGATGACGGAGGGGGTCTCCCTGCCTCCCTCCCTCTCCCCCCCGGGGAGAGGGCCGGGGCGCCGGGGGCCTTCATGTCTACCTCCCTCTCCCCTCGGGGAGAGGGCCGGGGTGAGGGGTCTGCCTGCCTGTTTCCTCTCTCTCCCCCGGCGAGAGGGCAGGGCGCCGGGTCTTCCTCTACCCCAACCCCCGCTCAAGCCGCTCGATCGCCGCCCGTATCGTCGCTTCCGTCTTGCAGAACGCGAAACGAACGGCGCTCGCCCCGTCCGCCGGGTCGTGATAGAACGCGCTCGGCGGGATCGCCGCCACACCAACCTCGCTCGTCAAATGCCGGCACAGCTCCACATCATCGCGCAGCCCAAGCCGCCCGCTCACGGCGCTGTGATCCGCCATGATGAAGTACGACCCCTCCGGCGCCCACACCCCGAACCCAACCCGCGCCAGCGCTTCGCCCAGCAGATCCCGCATCGCCCGGTAGTGCGCGACCAGCTCACGCACCGAATCTTCCCCGTCGCGCAGCGCCACAGCCGCCCCGTGCTGCAAGGGCGTCGCGACGCTGAACGTCAAAAACTGATGTGCGGCCCGAACCCCCGCCGTCAGCCCCGGCGCCCCGATCGCCCACCCCACCTTCCACCCCGTCAGGCTGAACGTCTTGCCCAGGCTCGACAGCGTCAGCGTCCGATCCCGCATCCCATCGAGCGACGCGAGATGGATATGTGGCGTTGACTCGTCATACACCAGCTTCTCGTACACCTCGTCCACAATCGCGATCGCGTCGTGCTCGACGCACAGATCCCGGATCAGCTCCAGCTCATCGCGCGTCAGGACAGTCCCCGTCGGGTTGTGCGGCGTGTTCACCAGCACCGCCCGCGTGCGCGCGCCGAAGGCGCCGCGCAGCTCCGCCTCATCAAACGAATACCGCCCATCGCCCCGGCGCATCGTGACGAACCGAGCCCTCGCCCCGCACATCGCCAGGCACGCGCGGTACGAATCGTAAAACGGCTCGAACACCACCACCTCGTCCCCAGGGTTCATCAGCCCCAGAAAGGCCGCAGCCAGCGCCTCGGTACACCCGCTTGTCACCGTGATCTCTCGCTCCGGGTCAACATCCAGCCCGCTCGACGCCCCGAACCAGCCCCGGATGGCGTCGCGCAGCTCGGGGATGCCGGGCATGGGGGCGTACTGATTGTCTCCCCGCGCGATCGCCGCCGCCGCCGCGTCCTTCGCCAGCGCCGGCCCATCAAAGTCGGGGAACCCCTGCGAAAGATTGACGGCGCCGTGCTCGCGGGCCAGGGCCGTCATCTCGGCAAAGATCGTCGTCCCGAACGGGGCAAAGCGGTCCGCAACTGGTATCAGCGATTGTGAGTCCATACAGGCACCTTACCAGACCCCACGTTCTGCCCGAGTAGCGAAGTGCCTCCGAATCCGTCACACTCCCCCCATGCTCTCCCCAGGCGCCCGCGCCCCACACTTCACGCTGACCGACGACGCCGGGCGCCCGCACACCCTGGCCTCGCTCACCGAGGGCGCCTCGCTCGTGCTGTACTTCTACCCGTCCGACCGCTCGCCGGGGTGCGCCAAGCAGGCCTGCGCTATCCGGGATATGCACGACGACCTGGCCGCAGCCGGCATCACCGTCGCCGGCGTCTCGCCCCAGGGCGCCCTCTCCCACGCCCGCTTCCGCGCCAAGCACACCCTGCCGTTCATCCTTCTGACCGACCCCACCAAGACCATCATCCGCGACTACAAAGCCAACGGCCCGCTGGGCCTGGGCGTCCGGCGCACCACCTACATCATCTCCCCCAGCAGAAAGATCCAGCACGCCATCCGCGCCGACTTCAACATCGACAAGCACCGCGAGCTGCTCGCCCGGGCGATCGCCGCGACCAGCGCCCCCCCCGCCCCGGCCTGAGCCGTCTACTCAGGGCGCTCGTACCCCAGCAGGTCAGCCGCGCGCCACGCACTCTCTCCGAACGGGCCGACCCCCGTGACCCCGATCAACATCGCTCGCGGCTTCTCCCCGGGCGCCGGGCCATCGCCGTACGCCTCGACGTACTCGCCCCACAGCTCGTCCGCCCGCGCCCAGCCCGCCTCCCGCGCCTCCCGCGCCGGCTCGTCGATCCAGCGCAGCGCCTCGCGCACGGTCGCCTCCTCCGGCATCTGCGCGTGAACCATCCCCGGCGTCGAGTGCAGACGGATCTGAAGCCCGTCGCCCTCCATCGCCTCCGCCCGGGCCTGCATCTCCACCAGGTTGAAATCCTCTGACCCGGTCAGCGCCCACATCCGCCGCCGCTTGAGCAGCTTCCATCGCTCGCCCTTGGGCTTGGGAAACCGCGCGGGAACGTACTTGCCGTCCGCGACCTCCGCCGGGCGGTAGCTGTCGAGCCCCACGATCGGGACCGCCCCCCGGAAAATCTCCGGGAACGTACACGTCAATATCGCGCTCACCCGCCCGCCGCCCGAGAAGCCCGTGATGTACACCCGCTCATCGTCCACGCTGAAGCCGGACCGGACCGTCTGCAGCGCGTCGAGCATGAGCTGGAGTCGGTCCACGATGCCGTGTGTCTTGCCGTCGCGTGTCGTGCGGAAGTTGCCGGCGTTATCAAACCCGCACGCGATGATGTTCAGCTCATCCAGCGCCGCCCCAAACTCCTCCGGCACGCGCCACGTCTCCGAAGGACTCACCCACACAAGCACCCCAGCGGGCACGGCCCGGTCATACCCCGCGGGCAACCGCACCCACATCGTCTCCTCTTCGAGCACCCGCGTGATCCCCGCGATCGGCGCCCGATCGCCGTTCGTCGCGCCAAACCGATCCGCCATCACGTCCCGCTCCAGTCGCACCGCCCCCTCGGCGTACGGATGCTCCAAGGTCTGCACCTGCCCCGGCGCCAACTCCTCCGCCCGATCCTCGCCCTGGACCAGCCACGCCGACGCGAGCGATGCAAACCAACGCCCGCGCAGCCTCGCCGCAACGCCCGGCTCACTCAGCGATCGCGCCACCCAGCCCTCGCCCGTGCGCAGGATCTCGACCTGGCGCTGCTCGCCCTTGCTCTCGAGGTGCACCACCCAGCGGCGCTGTCCGACGATCTCGCCCTTGGGCGTGCCCCTGGCTGAGCGACGGAGCTGGCGGAGTGAATCTTTGTCGAGCACCGCCGCCACGCCGTCGATCCTCGCCAGCATGGGCGACACGCTCGTCTCCGGGTCAGGCGGCGTCTCATCAAACGTCACCCACCCCCGCTCCGCCGTCCGCCCATCGACCTTGAACACATCACCAGGAGCCCAAGCCCCGCCCATCGCCCCAGCCGCGAGCCTGCCCAGCACCAGCACCATCAGCGCGATATATCTCATGCCAAGCATCATCCCAGATACCCGGCAGCCCGCCCGCCAGTTCCACCGTCGCCCACCACTGACCGCCCCGCCGATCAGGCCCGGCCCCCGCCCGCCATCGCATCGGATCGCATCCCCACCCCGCCTTGACCCATTGCACTCCAGTGGTATCCTTGAACCAGCCGACAACACTCGGCATCGGTCCCCGGTAGCTCAATTGGTAGAGCGAGCGGCTGTTAACCGCTAGGTCGCTGGTTCGAATCCAGCTCGGGGAGTTTCTAAATCTAGCAAGGACAATCACTTGCGACACGCGGCGAAATCCGCGGCGCACCCCCGAGATTGACACGCGCACCCCCAAACGCTTCGGGGGACTCCAGACCACGCCCCTATGAGCACACTGTCGACCTTGGCGGTCGATGTACCAGCGGCGACGGCACTCCTACTCAGTGGATCTCAGCTCGCAAACAAATCCGCTCCGCGTTCCGCTGGTAGACGCGGGAACAACTCGTGAACGGGGTTCAGAGAGACCTTCGTGTTGTTGTCCCCTACCTGCGCGGACTGAACACCTAGGCCGCACCAGAACAGAGCGAGTGCTTGGTCACATGTGAGCAGCGCGCTCGGCGTAGAGAAACCTTGCGAACTAGCAAGCAACTCAAGCTGCCGAAGGTCCGCCAATGCGCTATACGCCGCTTGGTTAGAGTAAGGGGTTTTCAATTTTAAAAGTTTCTGCGCCACACCTCCGTCGGCTCCCGTGACTCCGTCAGGCGATTCGTACAACTTCGCGATCGCTGCAAGGAATACGAAATGACCTCTCTGCACCCCCGCCTCTTCCGCCACTAGGTTGTGTCTGACGGCTCCAAGAGTCGCAGGTATCGGCTGATGAAGGCGAGCTTGACCATGGCGAGGAAGCTGGTGGCGAGCTTCTCGTACCTAGTCCCGAGACGCCGGTTGTGCTTGAGCCACCCGATGCAACGC
>JAJRXR010000027.1 GCA_024276195.1 Planctomycetota bacterium | reverse complement strand
TGCATCGGGTGGCTCAAGCACAACCGGCGTCTCGGGACTAGGTACGAGAAGCTCGCCACCAGCTTCCTCGCCATGGTCAAGCTCGCCTTCATCAGCCGATACCTGCGACTCTTGGAGCCGTCAGACACAACCTAGGCCACATGAATTGGGCTCAAGAGGCCGTGTCGCTACCCCCAAGCGATTCTGGGGATTGTCCCCACTGTGCTCGATAGCCCCGCCCAACCGCCCCCCCGTCAGGGATAAGCAGACGCAGGCAATCTCCCGCAGAGTCAGAACGCGCCCTCAGGGGGTGGGCCCTCGATCTTCTCCAAGTCATCGACGTGGACGTACTTGATCCCGCCTACGCGTTGGTCCCATTGCCAGCCATCGTTGATCAGTGTTTTTATTCTACGCTCAGTCTCCGCCATGCCTCCTTCGCTAATCAGCCCATGATCAATCAGACATCGCAGCACCGGCTCCGTACTGTCTCGGCACCACCTGTTCCACGGGTACACGCGATATCGCTCGTCACCGAGTCGGTAATAAATCTCTGGGTAAAAGATTATCCCGACCATCTCAGGCATCGACTTCGTCCAGTAGATCCGCTCCTTGTAGTCGGGTTCGCTCGGTTTTTCGATAGAGCTATGACGCTTGGTGAATCCGAGCGCGTTGAGCCCATGCCAGTTTCCCGCCGTAAGCGAACACGACGGCGTATCTGGACGCCTTTTCGTTGCTAGAAACCATCGATTATCCCACCGAACGAGAATCACTGATGGGGCTCCCATATAACTCGATCGGGGTCAACTGGATCAGGAATCAGTTTCCAATCACTCGCTGTTTGCCCGTTGATCGTCTGCGGATACGGCGAGCCATCATCGAATCTGAACCTCAGTGTCGTCATCGGGTCGCCCACGGCGTCAAGGCCCGCAGTCATGGCGACCGGGTTCCCGTTCTCCGTTCTGAACTCGGGCAGCACATGCCCATCGCGCGAGGTCGGCATCCCGTTGCCGGACCCCGGGAACTGTAGGTCAGCGATGTCGCGGAGCGCTTCTCGGATCGTGTTGAGGCCACACGCTGCTGCGTTTCCAGGGAAATCGTCGGCTCGGCCATCGAGATGGTACATCTCTCCATCCCTAGGAGTAACGTGCCTTACTCACAGGCACCACAAGAGTCGATGTGCTCAACTTCATCTCGTGAGACGATCTTCTCGTACACTGCAGGCTCGATTCGGGTCCAGCCGCCGTCGTCACGAGCGAACTGTCCATCGCCGGTAAACAGCACTAAGTCCTGATCAGTAACAGTCACGTTCGGGATCATCGTCGACTGCATCAGGTAAACAATCTTTCCATGATATCGCACACTTGGTCTATTCATGTCTCATCCTTTACGGCACCGGTGACCATGCGCCGTTCTCCCAGATAGCAACTAGCTGCTTGTTTCCTTGCCGATCAAGTACGAACATCGCGCCGTTGGAAGGTGTAATTTCGACGGCATCAGCAATCTTGGATTCGGGGACTATTCTATCCGGGTTATTGACTAACCCGTTTCCATTGAACGGATGGTCTTCGACTGTAGACCCGCCATATCGCGGGCTGTATGGGATCTCAATCGCCGCCTCATCCACAAGCTCCCACTCGATGATCCCTACCGTATCCGGATCGCCAAGGTGATCGAGCCGGAGCCCCTCAACCATCTCATCGCTCGTCTGGAACACACTCGTCCCCGCGTCATCGGCCGTGGCGACAAAGCCCCGAGGACGGCGGGCTTCGGTGATGTATGTGCTGATCTGGTCTGCCGGGATTACTTTTTGCATCACCGTGTTCTGGCTCGGCACTCCGATCGCATCCCGAAATGCCTTCAGTGCGGCCACCTGCTCGTCTGTCGCATCTGGGAGCATGCGAATAGCTTGGAACTCTTCCCAGGATTTGAATGCTCTGTTGGGACCAATGAAGCCATCAGCGATACTGGCAAGGTGGCTATCCGTCAGCGGACGAGCCGCTGCCAGAGCTTCGGAAACATACGCTAAATCGTCAGCATCAGGCACACCGCTCCCACTCGCGCCCGCTTGTACGTCTTGCCCACAGCGGCCATCACCGAGTTGATCGAGTCATCTGCAACACTACCTGTGCCGCCCGCCGCGTTTCGCAGCGCTGTGGCCAGCCCGTGGGACACGCTCTCGCCGCCGCCGTAATCGATAATCGCGCACCAGCCGCCAGCTGCATTATCTGTCATCAGGCGAGTTGTGGTGAGCTCGATTTCTCCGACGTAACCGCATTTCTCATTGCGTTCGCCGCCTCAGATCCCTGTGCCGACTTCGCTCCACCGATTGGCATTTTCGACTTCAGCGATATTACAGCCTTTCTCACGGCATTCGGGAATGGCTGCTAACGGGGGCAGGGAGGGATCTGCTCTCTGGCGTTGCAACGCATTCGCCGAACAGGGGTGGCCACGACACCGCAGCGCCACAATCCCGATTTCGCGTACCTGCTCTTGGTCCCAAGCGCAAGCGGAGTATCGCTCACTCGTATGGCGCCCATGCAGCAATTGACATGGCCGAATACTGGCATTCGGCATTCTTCTCGCGAAAGAGTTCCACCACCAGTCGCCAAGCCCAAACACGCCGCGCTCCAGCTTCAAGAGTTCTCCACCACCGATACCGGAGTGTCCAATGAACTGATCGAGCGATAGGACACGCAGCGCATGGTGCTCGGCACTGAATCGGTTTGTGAAGCGAGCTCGCCCGAGCTCGCCCAGATCTGTACAAAGGCGGACAGGGAGCCCACGATCGCCCCGCGCACAACTTCGATCCTTTCTACGAGCCAGCTCTTTTGTAGACGTGCCGGTGGCATGGCTCGATGCATGTATCGCTGTTTAAGCGAGCAGCAGCGCCTCGCCACTGAGTCCAGGCCCAAAGGACATCACGATCATTGGGCCGTCGCCCTCACTTTGGAGTGCACTTTCGACGACCCAAAGAACCGTGCTGGACGACATGTTCCCGCGCCGGCAATAAACATCCCTTGATATTGACGTGCTTGCAGGGCCGATCTCAAGCCCTTGCTCAACGCAATCGAGGATGTCTCGCCCGCCGGGATGGATGCACCACCGCGTGACATCGGAGCGGACAAAATCGTTTGAACCGAGCCACTCATCGATCCAGGGCGCTATCACTCGTCGGAGCATGACAGGAACACGGGCGGATAGATGCATCTGGAAGCCGTGATCACCGATGTGCCATCGCATGAGGTCTGATGTTCCGTCGAAGACCCGGCTGCCGAAGCAGTGCAATGCCGGACCGCTGCCTTCCGCGCCAACGATCGCACAGGACGCCCCGTCAGCGAAAATCGCGTTGGCGATGAGCTGGTCGCGCGTGACGACTCCAGTCTGGTAATGCAAGCTGCAGAGCTCGCAGCAGACGACAAGCACGAGGGCGGAGGGATCCGCCCGCACGAAGGCGTTCGCAACAGCGAGCCCGTTCAGCGCGCCATGGCATCCCATGAACCCGAGGTGGGTTCTTGAGACGCTGTAGTTCAGCGAGAGCCGCTCGATCAGCGCGTGATCCAGACCCGGAGACTCGGCCCCGGTGCAGGAAACGGTCACGAGATGCGTGATGTTCAGAGGACCGACGCCCGACTGCTCGAATGCTCGCCGGACCGCGGCCTCTGCTAATCTCGGCGCAGCCACCGAAAACTGCTGAAGACGCGCGCTCGTCGTCGGCCCAGAACCGTTGTTCTCCATGCAGCTCGCTCGCATCGATTCGGCGGTCATGATCGAGCCGCGGGTCGAGACACCCGAATCGAGATAGAGGGCGCGGAGCCAATCTTGATCGTGGTCCCCGGCAACCTGTCGCGCGAGTTCATACCCTTCAGCCGCTGTGATCTGGCTTTCCGGGGCGGCAAGGCCGATTCCGAGAAGGCATGGCTGCATTAGTCGAGCTCCCAGCACAGGCTACGGCTCACGAGTCCTGGCAAGCGAGATCGGCTGGACAGAAACGAGACCATCGCGAGCGCAGTGGGGCTTCGCGCGGCGCGGGTGACGGCGCGACACACAAGACTCCTTGAGCGGAGCAGATTCCTGCAATGGCTTGTCCAGGCGCGATCGATGTCAATGCCTCGTGCGGCTCTCTCGGCGTGGGGCGCAACCGACGATGCGCACAGGATTGCCCAGCTCATGCCCTCGCCTGTGAGTGGCTCGACGTACTGAACAGCGTCACCAACGACAAGCACGCGTCCCGAAGCGTACCGGGATCGGGACCGTGTCAGGCGCGATACCCCGCTCCATCGGATGTGGCTGAGCCGACCATCGTCGATCCGAGCATGCTTCAGGATCGATTGAGCTGAGAACGAGGGACCCTGATGCTTCACCGCTTCGGCGGAGACCGCCGCGCCGATGGCGATCATACCTTGACCGATCGGCGCGAAACCCACATACCCAGCCTCACCGATGACCATCAGGATCTCATCGGGATTCACCGAGCCTGTCTCCTCCGAGACGATAGCGCCGAGTCCGATCGGCCCTGTTGGTGGCGCTCGCCAGTCGAAGTCGGTCCTCTCCGCGAGCGCTGATCCGGCGAGCCCGTCCGCGACAACGACGACATCAGGGGCGAGACGAATCGATGATGAACCCCAATCAATACGCACTCGGTCGTCTGGCTGGACCGTGGCTCTCGCGCCCAAAAGGACCTCGGCGCCAACTCCCGCCGCCCGCTCGACCAAGGACTCGTCGAACGATCGGCGATCGACCGCCTGGTAGGGCCTGATCGGGAGCACGGCGGAGCCAGATCGGAACGACAGTCTCAGCGAGTTGAGCGAGGGTGTACTTTGATTGAATCCTGAATCGATCATGCCCAGCGCCCGCAATCGCTGGATGCCCGCCGGCGCAAGGCAGCCGCCGCAGACCTTCGGGCGCGGCAGTTGGCGGCGCTCGACGAGCAACGTTCGCATGCCTGCCTGGGCAAGCTGGTGCGCCGAGACGGATCCGGCCGGTCCGGCGCCGATTACGACGGTGTCAAATCGGCGGTCTCGGAGCGTGGTGAGGCTGGCGACCATCGAAGGAGTATACGCCGAGGCCAGCGCCTCACGACTGTGCTGCCCCTCAGATCCGCCTGTACTGAGAGCTGGCGCAGTTCATCCGGTGTGTATGCGGCACGAACAGATTTGATGGCATCGACATGGACAATCCGGCTACGGCAGAGCGTGCGCGAAGCGATCCACGCGAGGGCAATCCCCGCCCGATCTCGGCGCAGGTCCGACAGAAGCAGGAGCTGGCTTGTCGCCGCTGCGAGGTGGCGCAACACGATTATGCCCTGTTCCTCGGTGAGGTGGTGCAGAAACAAACTGCAGGTCACCACGTCAAAGGGGCGTGCAATCGCGGTTTTCACGGCGTCGAGTTCGCTCAGTTGGATCGATACACCCGCCGCTTGAGCCCGCCGCCTCGCCTGTTCCAGAGCAACGGGGCTGATATCACAGGCGTGCAGTTCAACCCGAACAGAATCCCGTGCGGCGCACCTGGCGAGATCGATGGGGACATCCGCAGAACCGGTCGCGACATCCAGAACTGTAAGCGGGCGATCGAGTCGCCCTGCCAGCGGGCGAATCTCGCGCCAGAGCATGGCGCCGACGCCTGAGACACGGTTCAGCCGGGCCAGACCAGCGAGCGCATTTCGATGCGCGGTTTCCTCGATCGCAGGATCGTCCATGAGTTCTGGGGTCAGCTTGCGGTTCAAGGCTTGCTCCACCGTAGCGTTGAGCGAGTCGATTGATTGTCTCCGGCTTGTCGAGCATAGCTCGATCGAGCTTGCTCTGAGCATGTCCGTTCGCGTGATACCCTGCAGGTCAAATGAAAATACATCCGTAAGTTAGGAGCGTCGCACGACCATGTCGGTCTGGGTACTCCTGTCAGAATGCAAGGTGGTCACCCGCCGACTCAGTCAGACCATCGACAGCTATCAGGCTGGCAGCGACCTACCAGGCGCAACGTGGCTCGATGTCATCAATCCCAAGAGCGTGGCTGCCGCGCTCATCTCGGTCACTGTCCCCGAGCTCATCGCCGTTGAGGCCGAGGCGCTCGCCGCCTCCGTTCTCTCCAGCGAGCCCTGATCATGGCGGTTCAGGTGCTCGCCGATCTAGCAACCTCGGCGGCCTGCTCTCTTCCAAGACCGTCACTTTCTATGAACACGGAGAGGAGCAGGGCTCCGATACGATTGACGCACCGGAGGAGCCGTAGTCAGCCCGCCGCAATGATGTCGGCACATGCTCGCAGCTCCACATCATGGTCGAAACGTGCCAATCACAGCACGAGTCTCGCCCAAAAATCGACGTCTCGCATCCGGATCATCTGATTCAAACTTCAAAAAGACTTGCACCGACCCCGTCCCGGAATCGACGCCCCACCACTCCATTGCCGTATGGCTGCGATTTCTGCGCTGAATGGAAAGTGACACACAGGGACGTGCCGCCCCGCCCAAGCGGGCGTATCCCGCAGCCCGAACAGTGGTGGTTGCCGCCAGATTGACCTGCTCGGTTCTTTCTCTCAGAATCTCGGCCGCGTGGAGCGGCGAAGTATCTACGGCGCCAGGAGAGGGAATGATGAGAAACGCACCGGCGCTGACGAGGCGCCCTCTCTGGTAGAGGCGATTCCGTATCGAGGTCGTGTCCGGAGACTCTGGCTCGGGTTCGAGAGTCCATCCAACGAGACCCGGGAGCCCGCGAAATGGGTTCATGACGTGTCCTAAGGTGGCGCACCAAACAACCAGGTAGTCGAGCCGTCAGACACGACCTGACGCAGTTCTGCGACTCGCTCCCTGTGGTGCTACTGGGAGATCACGTGTCGTCTGCGGCAACACGCAGCCCACAGCCCGATCCTGCGCGAGTTCGGAATCCGACGAGGGCGAACTGGGGTGATCGGGCTTTGTTCTCCGGTCAGGTCCAGAGCCAGATCTCGTGGCATCCACAGTTGGGGGGGAGGTGCTCCACTCGAGAGCGGGGCTGGCGTGTTGGCAAGCCTCTCAGTAAGGTACCGAGAGGTGTTTGATCGAGGCGGCGACTGCTATCCGGCCTCATCATGAGCGAGTGGGGAGGCGCGTTGTGCTGAGTCCGATCTGGATCGTTGCTTTCTCAGGTCACCGGCCGAGCTCTGCGCCCGGGAGATCGCGAGAGGAACTTGCGGCATGTCGCGGGCAAGTTGAAGAGTCACTCCGCGAGCTCAACAAGCGGGCGAATGCGCGGGGTGGAACAATCGAGCTGCTGACCGGGGTGGCTTCGGGCGCGGATTTGGTCGCGGTCGATGCTGCCGAGGCGCTGGGATTGCCCGTCCATGTGATACTGCCGATGCCCGAGGCGAGCTTTCTCCGGGACTTCGGGGAGGAGGACAGTGAAGATCTGCAGCGCGCAGAGCTGGCAATCGAGAGGGCCAAGGCGGGGGAGGGTGGAGGCTCGTTCCGAATCGCAATCGGAGATAACTCTCGCCCCGGTTGCTACCACGAGGCCAACTTGCAGATGCTCGAGGCGTGCGATGCCGTCCTGGCGGTTTGGAACGGGCAGGAAACGAGCCAGATCGGGGGAACCCCAGAGTTTGTCGATGAGGCGGAGCGGGTCGGGATTCCGACCATCGTAATTGACCCGGGAAACGGGGCGGAGGTCCGCCAGCGAGGGGAGTGGGAGGCTTGGCCGGCTCCTGATCAGACGTTCGATCAGGTCAAAGAGGACATTGCGCAGCATCGAAAGCCAATCGTGCGGAGCCCCGATGATCGGGACGGCGACGGGACCGTCTGGCAGCAGTTCATCCTGCATGACGAGGTCGCCAACGCCGCAGGCGGGCGATTTCGGCGTGGGCTGATCCTCGCAATGCTGATGCACTTTACCGCGGCACTGCTTGCGGCATTCACGGCCGCATACTCGCCGCTGCTCCATCAAGTTGACAATCTTGGCGCAGATAGCCAGGTCGATGGAGCGAGTCACGAGAGCCCCGCCCCACACGATAATGGTGGGCATGCCGATGTTCCGGTCCCGATTGGAACGACACAAGATAGCGGACTCACGGTGACCACAGATCAAGAGGCTCATGAGAGTGATGCACAAGATCGGTATCCCCTTGATCCGATCGTGCTCATGACAACGCTGGAGTTGGTGCTTGTCTTTATTGCTCTGCTCATTTGGTTGCACGCGGCCTGGAGTCATTCGCACCACAAATGGCGGCGCAACAGGTTTGCCGCCGAACTCTGTCACGGGCTGATCGAGTCTGCGGGGTTGCTCGACCCCTTGCGATCCAAGGTGGTCCGTCTCGACGACCGCTGGCGCAGGTATGTGCTCTCGGTGGGGCTGGCGGCTTGCCGGGCGGCGCCCAAAGTACCCTTCGAGCAGATGAGAGCAGAATACCTCACGGGCCGGGTCGAAAACCAGATCGAGCACTTCTCAAAAAAGCAGCCCCGGGCCGGGATGTTCAACCGATGGCTCGGGCGGGTGGCGCTCATCGCGTCGGTGCTCGCGCCCCTGATCGTCGGAACTGCGCTGTGGCTGAAGTTCTACCACGCGGACGATGTCGCCGAGCAGCTCTTCGCGGCGACCTTCGCGGTGCTCTTGCCCGTGGTGCTCCCGCTGATCGCGGGCGGCGCGACGTCGCTAATCGTGTCTCTCGATGCCGATCGGCGAGCAGAACGGTACGGGGCGGTTCTCTACCGGCTCAAACGCCAGAAGAAAATCATTCCGGGACTGAAGACCGAGGGGAGTCTGAGGCGCACCGCGCAGGACACGGAGGACGTGCTGCTCGACGAGTTGTTTGAATGGTACACGGTTTCTAAGAACATGGGCCATTGACAAAACGGGGGATTGACCCGCCCCCAAGTTTCGTACCAAAGTTAGTGCGAGTCCTACCTCCCCCCATCAGAGGCGTGCGGAGTGCAGCGGAGCAGGTCTCCGATGCGATCGCCGTGGGGGCCGGTGACCGGTATACCAGTGAGCTGTGCGGACGGATCGTGTTGTACTCGTGCCGCCTTGGTTCAGCAGAGACGAACACTCGAACTGGACCCCGTGAGAGGGGGCAGCTTCCACTTTGTTGAAGAGACTATCCGGGCCTTCGTTGCTGCAACTGGTGAGTGGCACATGTGACGCAACCGGACTGATATCTGACCCTCTTCAGAATCCGTATGGGGACATGTATACAGCCGCAGGCCCCATCCCAGTTGGGACTTGTTTGCAACAGACGCCGAAAGGAGTTAGCCTCAAGAGTCTGTCCAATGCCGCACAGCGTATTCATCAGCCACGCCCAACGTGATCGCATCCCAGCGGATGCAGTCGTTGCTCAACTGGAGCAATCAGGTGTCGCGTGCTGGATCGCGCCACGGAACATCATGCCGGGCGCCAGTTGGCCCAAGGCCATCGTGACGGCGATCAGCGAGAGCCAGGCGATGGTGCTCGTATTCTCGAAGAGCTCGAACGATTCCGAGCATGTCCAGCGCGAGGTGGAACTCGCGATCAAGCGGGGGATCACCGTGATCCCGCTCCGCATCGAGGACTGCGTGCCGGAAGGCGAGCTGGAGTTCTTCCTCAGTTCCGCCCACTGGATGGACGCGATCACGCCGCCACTGGAGCGCCATCTACAGCAGTTCGGATCGAAGGTGCGGGCGATCTTGGAGCATCCAAGCGATCCGATCGCAGCGCTCTCACCCTCCTCGACGTCCTGGGTTGCGCCGCCGGGCAAGCCCGCCTCTCGGCATCGGGTCCTGCTCATGGTCGGGGGCGCCGCCCTGCTCGCCGTGATTGTCGCGGGGACGTGGATCACCATCAGAGGGTGGGGGGGCGCCAAGGGAAGTTCGCCGGTGGCGGGAAATGAGCCGCTCACGTTGGAACCGGCGGGCTCAGATCCCCTAAAGACCGCAGGCATGACGGATGATCCTGGGCAAGACTCTTCGATCGATCCGCAGACCATCGCGGAGATGGACGACTACTCCGAGCAGCGCAGGAAGGGACTCGGCGAGGCGTATCTTCTCCGCCGAGGCCCGATCAGGTTCCGGGCCTGGCTGCAGGCGGCGGACGCCGGGTATGCCGGGGCGCAGTTTACAGTTGGCATGTTGTATTGGGACGGGATCGGATTCTCGCAGAGTAAGAAAGTCGCGGTGGAGTGGTTGCAGCGGGCCGCCGACCAGAATCTTCCAGCGGCAATGACTGCGCTCGGATACGCCTATGACCTCGGGAGTGGGGGTCTACTCGTCGACCACGACGCCTTTGCCGCGTTCACCATCGCGGCCGCCGAGGGGGGCGATGTCGTAGGAATGCAAAATCTTGGGTGGTCTTACCGCTACGGGTCGGGCACGATTGCCAAGGACTGGCGCCAGGCGGTCGAGTGGTACGAGCGGGCCGCTGATCTGGGATACCCAGCTGCAATGCTCGCGCTCGCTCAGATGTACAAAGCGGGGAACGAGGATCTTCCGGCCGATCCGGGCCTCGCGCAGAGCTGGTTCGAGCGCGCGGCCGAAGCGGGCAACCCCTACGCGCAAGCCTCGTTGTTTGGTGAGTCGTTCAATGCTGCGATCATCACCTACGCGGGGACACTGAGCGCCGAGGGAGAATCAGGCGACAGGTCCGCGGCCGGAGCGCTGAGCGACATCGAGTCCGTGGTCGAACGCTACCAGGGTTTGCGATTCGAGGCTCAGCTCAGCATTATGTCGGACTGGCAAATCAAGATTGCGCTGACCACCATCGAGGGGGCTCAAGATGGCGATCCCGTGAAGGCGATCCTCGAGCGGATGACCGAGCAGCTGATCGAGCAGTACGCCTCGTCTCACCGGGTCGTCCGCCAGCGCACGCTCTACACATTCGCGGGCGCGACATTGGGCACGTTGAAGCGGATACAAGAGGCGGAACGTTGGCACGATATTGCGGAGTTCTGGGATTCAACATTACGCGGCCTCTCCATCGGCTACGACCCCCCGAACGACATCGAAACGCTCGTCCGGGTGCTCAAGATCTGCACACTCGCGCTCTACAACGATGGGCGACGCGACCAGGCGGCCGAGATTGTGGATACGGTGACCGCGATGCAGGACGAGCACCTGCGTGATCGCCCCTGGGACTGGTACGCGAAGGAGGCGTACACCGGGTTCGGATTCGAGGTGGCAAAGGTGACCGCGTTGCTCGGCGACCGCGCACGGTCGCAGGATCTTTTGTACCGATCATGGTCGTTGCTCTTCGGGCGCTACGGGCAAGCGGAGTTTGTGCAGCAGCACAAGGGCGCACTGCCGCAGAGGCACGAGCTTCCGGAGGGGATGCCGGACGAGGATACAGCGAAGTTTGTACGGTTCATGAATGATGAGACGAGAGAGGCCTTCAAGGCCAAGAGTTCGGTCGAGATCCCCTCGGGAAGCATGAAAAAATTTACAATCCCCACCGATTTTGGCGGGACAACCGCTCCGTTTGATTTCTATGTGCTCTCCGGTCCCCGCGGCTACCTCGAACTCCAGGACCAGTTCCGCTGGGTAAACGAGTACAGAGGCGGCGTCGTCCCGGAGGATGTCAAGGCCTCGTTCCGAAAGCTGTTCGACCTCGCGATGAGGAACGATGTGAGCTTTCCAGATCTGTGCGTATATGCCCTGGATGCAGCGATCGCGGAGGAAGGCAAAGAAGATGAGAGCGGGAGCGATTGACAGGGTCGAGTTGGCGTAAGTCGGGCTTTCGTGGGAAGACGCGCGCCCACGAGCAGGCCGCAAAGCCTCGGCATGAAGGGCGCCATACCCCACCGCTTAGCCTCGGACACGCCGCCGAAGCCGCCCTCGCTGATTTGCGACAGGATGCGTTACTCCCCGACCCTCTCGGGCCGGTCGGGGACAGTCACGGACTCGGGGCGAGTGCCGGATTCGACGGCCTCTGGGAGAGACTGGAGCTGGGCGCTGCGGGGAAGAGCGGAGAGGGACTGCCTGCTTGTCAGGGCGTCATGAGGCCGCTGGCTCGAATCCTATCATCCCGAGTTTTCTGATACATCGGCCCTTCGGCAGGTATGTCGATGGGCATTCTCGTTGTGGCATGGAGTCTTTCTGTGAGCCTATTGACACTTGAGCGCAGATAGTTGTTCTAATATCCGCTGTGAATAACGGTTTCGGTCACATGCGGTGGGTCATGCGAGTGCGCGTTGGCGGTGTCTCGTCGCGTAAAGCTCCGAGTAGTTCAGCGAAGCCGGTCGAGCAGCGGAAACCCAGTTCTGATTTGCGTGACGCGCGTCATAATCACGCCCAATTGTCGCAGGCAGGGACCAGCTGCGCTTGGTGGAAAGCTTGCTCGCCCCGGATATCCGCTCGATGACCGATGCTGCATCGCGCTTCAGGTCATCAGCATGGTCCCGTGTGAACGGAGTTGGAGCAGAGACAACGTAGATGCCGAACCCGACGTCCGGTGCTCGGTCAAGTGCTTGAATGTATGCGCCAGCAGCGTTGCTGACCGCGAGTGCCCGGTGAAGCAGCTCGTTTGCATTGATGCTTTCCCCACTGATAGGCAATGCGTGCGCCATATCGTCGTCTTCGGGAAAGAAACGGCTGGTGCGTAGCACAACATGAGATGTCGCACTCAAGGCTCGTTATCCGGCAGAGATTTTACGCAGTAAGCTTTGTGACGCGATAGATACTCCGAGGCTCCAATGGGACCGTGTCATGATCGAGCCACATGGTGTGCTTGGCCCGCTCGGATCGGATGGAAGCTGAGATCATGAGCGATGTGGACGACGTGAGTACAAAGCGGTCGTGCCCCGCCTCCATTGCTGATTCGAGGAGCAGCGGGCGCCTTTCATATTGACCTCGACGAACTTCTCCGCAGGGTGCCGGGCGATATTCGGCTTGTGCAGCGCGGCCGTATGAGCTATTTTTCGATGCCATGCTCGCCGAATACGGCTGCACGAAGTTTGGATTTGTGATCGAAACGATGCCTGTCGTATACGCTCCTGGGCTTCCATCAACACTAACCACGGTGTCTCATCGGGATTGCAGGCGGGGTGCAAGATGCCTGTCCAACCAACAGGGCGTGACGCGCAGCACGCGCACCTGAGCGGCTTCTTCAGCACGCTCAAGGCGTTCAACGGCGCGACCCTGCACGCGGCCGCGACCAACGGAGACAGGTCACTCTCGGAGTCGACCTTTGACATGATCGGTCCTGATGGGCCGATCCTCTGAACGAGATCCTGGGCCGGCGCTGGCGCAACGGCAAGGTCATCGCCGAGCGCTTCTACACCGCGTAACCAGCCACCTCTCTCCCGAAGTTTCAGGATGACGACCTCGATGCGCGTGGCAGGTCAACTCGAGTAGCCTCGTGTTGTTTTCTGCCGATGCGATCTGTACTCGAGACGATGAGTACGAGTTCCTACGAGCTCCGCCCCGGGATGTCTCTCCGGGCCGAGTCCGGGCTCAGTTGACAGGGCGGTTCGTCAAACTGGCCGTCTTTGCAACTCCATGCTCATCCTCAATGTAAAATCAGAGCTTGTGTCTTTCGGATCCAGAAGCCCACATGAGCAAAGGTAGTTCAGCTGGTGTCATGCCGCCCGAAACTTAGGTGTCCCGGTTCAATGCCCGTTGTTCCACCCGCTCGCTCTGATGGCCTATACGCCGCTGGCGTGCTATGCGGCATTCTTGGACTGCTGCAAGTTTGTCATGATGAATTTCTCTGCAGCATCGATGGACAGTGGCTTTGCGAAGTAGTAACCCTGCCCCCAAGTGCTCCCAATGGATTGGAGCGCCACAATAACGTCGCTTGACTCGATGCCCTCGGCCACGGTACGGATACCCAGATTTTCTGCAAGGTTTGTGATTGATGAAACGACAGCAAGCAACGAGCGGTCGCTGCTGAGAGCTCGGATAAAGGTTTGGTCGATCTTGAGCACATCGATTGGAAACGCGTGGAGCGTGCTTAGCGAAGAGACCCCTGTTCCAAAGTCGTCCATCACGATGTGGATTTCGTGACTTCGGATCTCGTTGAGCAGAGGGATGATATCGCTACAGGAATCGACGATTACGCTTTCAGTGATTTCAAGCTGCAGTTGGGCATCGAATAGATCAAACTTGCGCTGACACGCGAGGACATCGGCTAAAAATGACGGATCGAGTATCTGTCTCTTTGACACGTTGATGTTGATGCTAAGATTGGGATGAAGCCCAAATCGCTTGTTCCACTCAGCAATCTGAGCAGCGGCGGTCCAGAGTACCCATTTGCCGATCTGCTTGATGAGCCCCGTGTCCTCGGCGATATCGATAAACTCATCTGGCCTAACGAGACCTCTCGTCGGGTGGTCCCACCGGATTAGCGCTTCGAATCCCTTCAGTTTGCCGGTATTGAGATCAACTATTGGCTGGTAAACAAGGCGGAACTCATCGTTTTCGACTGTGCTTCGGAGATCAGACTCGATTCTCAGGCGATTCAGCGCGTTGGCATGCATGGCCTTATCAAAAACTACAAACTGATTTTTCCCATTTTCTTTCGCCTGGTACATTGCGGCATCAGCATCCCGAATCATCTCGGATGGAGATGCATAGGAGTACTGATTTGTCACTATCCCGATGCTCGCGGTGGAGACGATCACATTATCGTCAATCAGGTGTGGCTGTGCGAAAGCCGCCAGCAGCCTCTCGGCTCTGGTGAAAGCGTTGGGCCACTCGGCCAGGTTTCGCAGAAGGACAACGAACTCGTCTCCGCCAAAGCGAGCAATGGTGTCGTCCTCCCGCAACTCGCGCCGGAAGATGGTGGCAATATTGCATAGCAAGGCGTCGCCGATGTCGTGCCCTAGGCTATCATTGACGACTTTAAACCTATCAAAATCGAAGAATAGGACGGCAAATAGCTCACGGCTGCGTCGGGAGCCGGTGATCGCCTGCTGGAGTCTGTCAACAAAGAGTGTTCGGTTTGGCAGGCCGGTGAGCTTGTCCGTTGATGCCATAACTTCGAGGATTGCCATGGCCCGGTCTTTCTCTGCCATCGCGTCTTTCTCACGAGAGAGAGACAGGATCGCAGCGTCTCGGGAGAGCATGAGATCAGATGTTCGGAGCGAGATCGTTTTTTCAAGCCCCGCGTTTACGGTAGCCAGTCGCTTGTACGCGCCGAGAACGAGCATTGTGCCAGATGTAGCTCCGAGAGCAAGAATCGCTACTGCAGCAAAGCCAATCGATCTTGCTTGAAGTGTTGCGTTTACGTCGTTTCGTGACCAATATTTGTCATCGGGAAAGCCAGCCCAGAGAAACCAATCTCCGCCACGATCTGCGGTTGGAATGTCAGCGACCACTGAGAAGAGCAAGGATGAGTCGGGCTCAGGCGGCACGCCGTCAGCGTTCGAGAGATCCCATTGTCCAGGCATGGTTGGCGGGACCACAATCTCGTTCGCGTTGCTCAGAATTGCGTAGTCACCTGAAGGGAGCAGACCTGAGAGCGTGTGCGTAAGCAAAATCGCCGAGACGCATCCCTTCAGCACTCCATCCGCGTTAAAGATCGGGACCGATAGAATAATGCCGGAGCGATCGGCGTCGTCCGGGGCGCTGGGATCGAACTGAGAGTTGTCGCAAGTAACCACGGGTGGGCCGGTGAGCGCAGGGTACTCAAGCGCAACGACCCGGGCAGACGTTGGATACTGATCTTGCAGCCAGTCGAGCTGTGTTCGCATCAGGCGATACTCGAAGATTTCTATTTCTTCGATATCGACTTCATCGTGATGTGATTCGCTCTCAGGGCTCGCGCCGGTCCTGCCAACAATGAACTCGTCAAATGTAATCAGCGGCTCTCGCGGGGCCAACTGAAGAGGATCGAGACCATCGGGATCAAGGTTGACTGAGACGATGTACAGCTCGCTGACATCAACATCAATCGCCAGTGCATTGTAGATTTCCTGTACCGTGAGCCTTGTGTTCTCGTCAAGGATGACACCTTTCCGGTCCATCGTTTGTCGAGTTTCGTCCCAGTCGATTCCCTGCACGGCTGGCAGACGAGCGATTGTGCGGACCGCACGGTATGTCGTGTCGAAGGTTTGCTGGATGTCGTTGACAATTCTCTTGCTTTTGTCGTTGCTCTCAACGCGATATGCGGCAAGCTCACGATCCATACTGACGCGGGCGTTCTACTGCACAAGCCCGGCAAGTATGGCGCCAACCAATGCGATAATGACGTACATGGCTCTTTGCATCGGGCTTCATCCTTCCGGGGCGCCCTTTGATTCCGCACCCGTTGTTCTCTGGAAGCCTTGGGTCGATCGGACTGATAACCATTCTGATCTGCTAAACTTTGAGTTTTGTGACTTTTCATTGGGACTGCTGGGGCCGAGTTGGCGTCCGGGATCAACTGCTGATCCGCAGTGAGGCTTTGGGCTATCACGCCGTTCGAGTTGTGTGATGTTCAGCGAGCTTCCCGGGAAGGTCTCGGGTTTGTCCAGCAGTCGAGGTGTTGGCGTGAACAAATCGGGTGATATCTTGGGCTGGGCGCCGCTCAGTGTGGAATGAACTTGATACACCAACCCACGAGCTATCAGCTTGCAGTTTAGGGTTCAGTTCGACACACCGAACAGTGCACTGGGATGGTGCTCTTAGAGCACACACGTCTGAAGAATGAGACCTGCTCTCGCCTGTCCGGGTCTCGGTTGCGATCACGTATCCCGCTGGGAAGCGGCGCGGATCCGATCGAGCAGCTCGGCGTGGATCAGCCCGTTGCTCGCGGCGACCGAGCGGCGCTCGACCGAGCAGACCCCGTCCCAGTCGGTCCAGATCCCGCCGGCTTCTTCGATGACTGGGATGGCGCCGGCCGCGTCCCAGGGGTGGAGCACCGGGGGCTCGATCGCCGCGTCGATGCGCCCGGTCGCGAGCAGCGCGAAGGCGTAGCAGTCGCTCCAACCTCGCGTCGAGGCGCACGCGTCGCGCACGGCGTCCCACACCGGGCGGGCGCCTGACTGGCGGAAGTAGTCGTCAGACGTCGTGCAGACCGTCGCGCGGGCGAGCTCGCTCGTGCCTGACACATGCGCCGGGACGGGTTCGTCGCTTCCGCTCTGGAACCAGGCGCCGCGTCCTTTGGCGGCGAAGACCGTCTCGTTGAGCGCCGGGAGGTGGATGACGCCGACGATCGGTTTACCGTCTTCGATGATGCCGACGAGGGCGCCGAACAGGGGGACGCCGCGGATGAACGAGGCGGTGCCGTCGATGGGGTCGATGATCCACTGGCGGCGCCCGGTGTCGAGCTTCTCACCGTTCTCGGAGGCGTACTCCTCGCCCAGGACGAGATCGTCTGGGAAAGCGCCAGCGATGACTTCGCGCATGCGCCGTTCGGCTTGGCGGTCGGCTTTCGTGACGGGCGAGCCGTCGCCCTTGGTCTCGATCTCGAGATCGCGCGAGCCGAAATGGGCGAGCGCCGCGTCGCCAGCGCTCCGGGCGGCCCGGAGCGCTGTTTCGAGCAAGCGGGTTCGGAGGTCGCCGGTCATGCGGAGCGGTGGTGCTCTCGGTTTGCCGAGGCGAGGGCGCTGGCGAGCGCCCCGATCTGCTCGGGCGTGTGCTCGGCGGTGACCGAGACCCGCAGGTACACACCCACCGGTCCGCCCGGATACTCGCTCGCGGGCACGAACACGCCCTGCGCGCGCAGGTGTTCAGAAAGCTCGCGTGTGAGTTGAGGCGTCACCTGCCAGACCGCGAACACGGGGATCGGGTGGTCGTGGACAGCGAACCCGGCCTGCCCGAGGGCGCTGCGCACGAGCCCGATGTTTCTGCTCAGGCGCTCGAATCGCAGCGGCTCGGATTGGATAAGCGCCAGGGCGCACCGGGCGGCGGCGATCGACGCGGGCGGGGCCGGGGTCGTGCAGACTGCGGCGCTCGACGTCGCCCGTGCGCGCGCGATCCAGGCGTCAGGCCCGCAGACCACGCCGCCCGAGCACCCGAGCCCCTTGGCCAGTGTCGTCGTCAGACGCAGGCGCGGATCGGCAAGGGAAAGATGATCGAGCGTTCCTCGACCGGCGCGCCCGAGCACGCAGAACCCGTGGCAGTCATCCACCAGCAGCACGGCGCTCGCTGGCATTGAATCGAGCAGGCTCTCGAGCGGCGCCAGAGCGCCGTCGGTCGCGAACACGCTGTCGGTCATCAAGGCGACGCGCTCCGGTCCGACCGAGCCAAGCTTGGCCCGGGCGTCATCCGCGTCGAGGTGGGCGTATGTCAGTATCCGCATCCCGGCGCACCGGGCGGCGTCGCGCAGGCTCGCATGGGCCCGCTCGTCGAGCAGGGCGACCGGGTGCTCCGGCGCCAGGGCCTGGGCGGCGGCGAGATTGGCCGTGTACCCGTCCGGGGTCAGCAGGGCGCCCTCGAACCCGAAAAACTCGCGGAGTTCGGTTTCCAGGGCGTCGTGCTCGAGCGTGTTGCCCGAGGTCTGGCGCGAGGCGGAGGTGCTCAAGCCGTAGCGGTCCAGGGCGTCGTGGGCGGCGGAGATGACCTGGGGTTCGTGCGCCAGGCCCAGATAGTCGCACCCGGCGAATGAGATGAGCGAGCATCCACGCTCGCTGACATAGCCCCGGTCGATCCGGTCAAAGGCGGGGGCGGCGGCCCGGCGGGAATGTTTCGGAATCTTGTCAGGCATGCGTCTCTCGGGTCGGTCCGTCCGCGTGGGCGACACACCCCGAGCATACGGATTTGCCCACGCGGGCGGATGACGGCGATTGCCGTTTGAGGGGGGCGATGCGCCCCGCTACGCTTGCAGGCTCGGGGCGGTCGCCGCGAGCGGCGACGTGTCGATCGAGACCCGATCGAAACCCGAATCGGATTTCAGGAGATCAATGAGATGAGCACACGGACCCCGACCCCGACCCCGCGCCTCGCCTGGATCACAACGGCGCTCGCGCTGCTGACCGGACTCGCAGCCCCCGCGCTCGCGTCACCCGACGAGAAGGTCATCCGCATCCCGATGAGCACCGCCGGCCCGGGCGACCTGGATCCGGTCCAGGGTTCAACGACCTACGAGAGCCGGGTCTGCTCGACGTTCTACGAGACATTGCTCGAGTACGAGTACCTCGTTCGCCCGTTCAAGCTCCGTCCGCTGGTGCTCGAAGAGATGCCGACGGTCGAGCAGGACGGCAAGCTGTGGAAGTTCAAGCTGCGTGACGACGTGTACTTCCACGACGCCGACTGTTTCCCGGGGGGCAAGGGGCGCAAGATGGTCGCTGCGGACGTGATCTACTCGTGGAAGCGGATGGCGGACCCGGAGTACACGTACGAGAACTGGTGGCTTGTCGATAAGCTGATCCTGGGCTTCAACGAGTACAAAGACGCACAGGGCGCCCTGGTCGATGAGGGCAAGGCGTTTGATTACGACGCGCCCGTTGAGGGCATGCGGATCATCAACGACCGCGAGTTCGAGATCGAGCTGACCGAGGCGAACCAGCAGTTCGCGTGGAAGCTGGCGATGTTCCAGTTCTCGATCGTGCCGCGTGAGGCGGTCGAGAAGTACGGGGCGAAGTTCACACGGCGCCCGGTGGGCACCGGCCCGTTCCTGGTCAAGAGCGAGAAGGACTGGGTTGTCGGCTCGGGCCTGGTCGTGTACCGAAACCCCAACTACCGCGAGGCGTTCTACCCGACCGAGCACATGCCCGAGGATGTGGAGGCGGGGCTTACCGAGGCCGCAGGGCAACAGATCCCGTTTGTGGATCGGATCGAGTTCGGGTTCTACCCCGAGGCGCAGCCGATGTGGCTCGAGTTCAAGGGAAACACGCTCGACTACACGACGATCCCGCAGTTTGCGCTCGAGGAGACGATCAGCCGTCGCACCAAGAAGCTCAAGCGAGAGTGGCGGTCCAGGAACATCCATATGGACAAGGTCCCGCTGCTCGACTTCATCTTCCGCTCGTTCAACATGGACGACGAGCGCGTCGGCGGGTACACCGAGGACCGCAAGGCGTTGCGGCGCGCCTTCAATCTGGCAATGGACTGGGACGAGATGAACGAGGCGCTCTACCACGGCATGGCCTTGGCCTACGACGGGCCGATCCCGCCCGGGCTCGACGGGCACCCGAACAACGAGGACCACCGCGTCGCCAACTCGACCCGCGGCGCCGACTACGACAAGGCCCGCGAGGAGCTGCGCAAAGCCGGCTACGAGATCGGGCCGGACGGCAAGGCCATCGACTTCGAGCCCATCCGCTTCTACACGGCGCGAAGCCAGGAGTCGAACCGCGTTGTTGAGCTTCTCCAGCGGAACTTCGATGTGGTGGGGATCAAGATCAACCCCGTTTATGTGGATTTCCCCACGCTGATGGACGTGACGAACCGCAAGAAAGCGCCGATGTTCAGCTTCGCGTGGGGGTCGGACTATCCCGACGCGGAGAACAACCTGCAGCTCTACTACGGGCCTTACGAGTCGCCCGGGTCCAACCACTCGAACTACAAGAACTCCGAGTACGACCTGATGTACGAGCAGCTGCGCACCATGGCGATCGGACCAGAGCGGACCGTCCATATCGAGAAGATGCGCGATATTCTTATTGAGGACGCCCCGTTCTGCGGGTCGCTCGCCCGGACACGTGTCTACCTGACGCACCCCTGGGTCAAGAACTTCAAGCCCACCGAGACCTTCTTCACCTACTTCAAGTACCTGGATGTTGATATGGACCACGAGGATCGGGGCGAATAACGTCGAGCCCGTTTCGGACCCGGTCCCCGGGCCTCGCCCGGCGCCATAACAACACCCAGAGAGGACGCGACCCCATGTGGGGCTTCATCGCTCGCAAGCTGATCTACAACGTCCCGGTCTATCTGGGGATCATCCTGATCGTCATGCTGGCGCTGCGCGTGCAGGATCCGACGCTGATGAAGCTGGGCAAGAACGCCACGCCCGCCCAGATCGAGAGTGTCAGCAAGTCGATGGGGCTTGACCAGCCGTTCGTGATCCAGTATTTCGAGCTGCTCAAGAACGTTGTCACCTTCGACTTCCAGGAGGAGAGCTGGTCCCATGGCGGTAAGTCCGTGGGCGAGATGCTCAAGTCCTCGATCCCGATGAGCCTGGCGATCACCGTCCCTACCCTGGGGCTCTCGGCGATCATCGGGGTCTGCATCGCGCTCGTCGCGGCGTACTACCGAGGACGCGCGGTAGACCGGGTTCTGATGATCGTCGCGGTCCTGGGCATGAGCATCAGCTATCTGGTCTACATCATCTTCGGGCAGTTTTTTGGGGCCTTCTTGCCCAGGCAGGCTCTGGGGGGAGAGAACTGGCCCTTCGAGATCACCGGGTACGGCCCGCTCTTTCTGGGTGAGGGCGCCACCCCCATGAACTGGGTGTCGTTCTACATGCTCCCGGTCATCATCGGCCTGATCGTCTCGCTCGGGTACGACACCCGGTTCTACCGGGCGGTGATGGTCGAGGAATCGAGCCGCGATTACATCACGACCGCGTTGGCCAAGGGCGCCTCGAAGCCCAAGGTTATTTTCGTTCACATGCTCAAGAACGCGATGATCCCGATCATCACGCGGGTGATGTCCACGCTGCCGTTCCTGATCACGGGCGCCGTGCTGATGGAAATCTACTTCAAAATCCCGGGGATGGGGTTCCAGCTGATCAACGCGCTCACCAACCTCGATTTCCCGGTGATCCAGGGGTTCGTCGCCGTTCTTGCCGCCATGTTTATCCTGACTGTCATCGCGACCGACGTGCTGTACGCCCTGGTCGATCCGAGGGTGAGGCTCTCATGATCCGACGCATGGCACGATCCAGAGCGTGGCGCAAGTTCACCCGCAACCGGACGGCCCTGGTGGCGACGGGCGTGATCGGGCTCTACGCGGCCATCTTCTTGACCATCGTCGGAACCCAGATCACAGACTGGGCGGGTGTGACGAACATCGGATCGCGCCAGGGCCTCCAGATGCGGGTTCTCCCGCCCAAGTGGCCCGGGTTTCTCGAGTCGGCTGGCATCGAGCAGCGCTACGACGCCCACGACTGGCAGGTCAGCAATCTCAACCGACTCTTCCGCAAGGATCTCGAGTCGATGGCAGATCCATCGGGCGAGCTGGCGGCGGTCTCGCTGGGCGAGCGGAAGCTCGCCGACAAGCCGATCGCCGAGCTCCGGGCGCTCAACGAACAACTCAATGAGCAGTTCGACGCGGTCGGCGAGGTGTATGACATCTACGACGAGGTCAACGAGGAGCACCACGACCTCGACGACGCGATCGCCAAGGCGAAAGAGGGCGGGGACGAGGAGGAGCTGGCGGCTCTCAGAGCCCAGATCGAGCCGCTCGAGCAGCGCCGGCGTGACGCCGAGTCTCAGCTGAGCACGGCGCTCGACGCGGTTGATGAGGTGTACGAAGAGCTGATGCCGCAACCCACCGGCTTTGGCGGGGTGGTTTACCGCTTCCGCACGATGTTCGGCTCGGATGTTCTGGGCCAGTCGATCTCCGGTCGCGCGTTCTATTCGATCAAGATCGCGTTCCAGGTCGGGCTGGTTGTCGCGACGATCAGTGTGCTCATTGGCACCCTGCTCGGGGCGGTCGCGGGGTTCTACGGCGGGTGGATCGACAGCGCCGTCATGTGGCTCATCTCCACGCTTTCGTCGATCCCGTACCTGGTCCTGCTCGCGGTCCTCGCGTTTATGTTCTCCGGGCACCAGTACTTCGACAACTCCGCCGAGTATCCCGAGCTACAGCTCGTCAAGCTCTACACGGCCATGGGCCTGACGTTCTGGGTCGGCACCGCCCGCGTGATCCGCGGCGAGGTCATGAAGATCAAGGAGCTCGAGTACGTCCAGGCCGCGACCGCCATCGGCTTCGGACGCTTCTACATCGTGCTCAAGCACGTCATTCCCAACACGTTCCACATCATGTTCATCAACTTCAGCCTGCTGTTCATCGGCGCCATCAAGAGCGAGGTCATCCTCTCGTTCCTGGGTCTGGGTGTCAGCGGGCAGCCGAGCTGGGGGACGATGATCTCCAACTCCAAGGACGACCTGTCCAACTACTTCTTCTGGGAAGTCGGTGCCGCGAGCTTCCTGATGTTCGTTCTTGTGCTCGCGTTCAACATCGTTTCCGACGCCCTCCAGGACGCATTCGACCCCAAGCATGTCTGACACGACCCACTCTGACAATCAGGCGCCCATCGAGCCGCTGCTCAAGGTGCGCCATCTCTCGACGCGGTTCAAGACCGACCGCGGCGTGCTGACGGCGATCGACGACGTCAGCTTCGACCTGGCCCCGGGCGAGACGCTCGGCATCGTCGGCGAGTCCGGGTGCGGCAAAACCGTCACCAGCAAGTCCGTCATGCGTCTCCTGCCCGACCATCTCACGATCTACGGCGACGACTCCGAGATCATGTACAAGGACCTGAACCTCGTCCGAGCCAGCGCCGGCGAGATGCGCAAGATCCGCGGCGACAAGATCGCCATGATCTTCCAGGAGCCGATGACCGCCCTCAACCCGGTCTTCACCATCGGCTGGCAGCTCGACGAGACGCTAAAGTACCACACCGATCTCAACAAGCGGCAGCGTCGCGAGCGGGTCATCGAGATGCTCCGCCTCGTCGAGATTCCCAACCCCGAGCAGCGGGTCAAGGAGTACCCGCACCAGCTCTCGGGCGGCATGCGCCAGCGCGTCATGATCGCGATCGCCCTCTCGTGCGAGCCGGACATCCTCATCGCCGACGAACCGACAACCGCGCTCGACGTCACCATCCAGGCCCAGATCCTGGATCTGATGAACGGGCTCAAGCGGAAGTTCAACACCTCGATCATGCTCATCACGCACGACCTGGGCGTGGTCGCGACGGTGTGCGACCGGGTGATGGTGATGTACGCCGGGCGTGTGATCGAGTCCGGGTCGGTCGGAGAGATCTTCCACAACCCGCAACACCCATACACCAAAGCGCTGCTCGAGTCGATCCCCAAGCACGGGCGTAAGCGGGCCGACGGGCGTCTGCCCACGATCCCGGGCATCGTGCCGAGCCTGTGGGAGTTGCCCGAGGGGTGCCGGTTCGAGGCCCGGTGCAAGTATTCGGATTCGGACCGGTGCATTCACCAGGAGCCGGAGCTGAGGCCCGGCCTGAGCGACCGCCCGGTGCGCTGCCACTACGCCCTGGGCTCGCCCGACGAGCGCCCGGTGAACCTGACTGCGAGTGCTGCGGAGGGCGCCGCCGGCTGAGCGCCGGGCGATTGCTTATGTCATTGATCGAAGTCCGCAACCTGACCAAGCGTTTCCCGATCCGAGGCGGGGTGCTTAACCGTGTGATCAATCACGTTCACGCGGTGAGCGATATCTCGTTCGAGATCGCCTCGGGCGAGACCCTGGGCGTGGTGGGCGAGTCCGGGTGCGGCAAGTCCACGCTTGGCAAGACCATGATCCGCCTGCTCGAGCCGACCGCCGGGCTCGTCGCCTACGAGGGCGAACAGATCACGGGCCTGAACCACAGCGAGATGATGCCCTACCGACGGAAGATGCAGATCATCTTCCAGGACCCGTACTCATCGCTCAACCCGCGCCTGACCGTGTCGGCGACGCTCAAAGAGGCGATCAAGCTCCACCGCGTTCTTGGCGACGGCGACTCGATGGACGACTACATCGACACGCTCATGCGCCAGGTCGGGCTCCGCCCGGACGACAAACGCAAGTTCCCGCACGAGTTCTCCGGCGGCCAGCGCCAGCGCATCGGCATCGCCCGGGCCTTGTGTGTCCGCCCGACGTTCATCGTCGCCGACGAGCCGGTCAGCGCCTTGGACGTCTCGATCCAGGCCCAGGTGCTGAACCTGATGAAGGACCTCAAGGACGAGCTCGGGCTGACGATGATGTTCATCAGCCACGACCTGAAGGTCGTCGAGCACTTCTGCGACCGGGTGCTGGTGATGTACCTCGGGCACGTCGTCGAGGAGCTGCCCACGGACAACCTGGACCGCGATGCCGAGCACCCGTACACCAAGGCCCTGCTCGGCGCCAACCCGATCGACGACCCCGACGACCGGCGTCCGCTGACGGTGCTCCAGGGCGACGTTCCGAGCCCGATCAACCCGCCCGCGGGGTGCGCCTTCGCCGGGCGGTGCGAGCTGGCGACCGACCGGTGCAAGGTCGAACGCCCGGTGCTCGAACGCAAGGAGAGCGGGCGGATGGTGGCGTGCCACGAAGTCGCCTAGTGAGCACGCCTCGGCAATCACACAGAGTGCAAAAATGAATCAGGCGTTGGGTTTATCCCAACGCCCGAGTCATAGGAGGAGAGAGACAAGACTCTCTCAGTATGCGCTGCGGTTCCGATTGTGCCAGTTGTCCGGGTTGTTTTGATCCTGCCGATTTCGCCGGGCGCCGCCCCTGGCCAGCCGATAACGCCGGGCAAACGCTTCTGCACTCTCTCAGGCCCGGGCCGCGTCGAAGCGCCGTCCGATCTCGGACCAGTTGATGATGTTCATGTACGCGTCCAGATAATCCTTGCGTCGGTTCTGGTAGCGCAGGTAGTACGCGTGCTCCCAGACATCGACGCCCAGCAGGGGGACAGCGCCGGCGAACATCATCTGCTGCTGGTTCTGCATCTGGAGGATCATCAGGCGATGGCCCAGCGGCTCCCAGACGAGCCAGCCCCAGCCCGAGCCCTCGACGCTGGCGCTGGCCGCCCGGAACTGCCAGGCCATCTTGTCGAACGACGCGAAGTCACGCTCAATCTGTGTGGCAAGTGCGCCAGTCGGGCGCCCGCCCCCGCCGTGGTCGGGCGGCGCCATGCCGTTCCAGAACAGCGTGTGGTTGATGTGCCCGCCCGCGTGGAAGCTGAGCTGGCGCTGCCAGTGCTGGAGGGTTGCTCTGTCGCCCTGGCCAGTGCGGATCTGGTGGAGCATCTCCAGGGCCTTGTTGAGCCCGCGGACATATCCGGCGTGGTGCTTGCCGTGATGGACGAGCATCGTCTGCTCATCAATGTGCGGCTCGAGCGCGTTCGGGGGGTATGGCAGCGGCGGGAGCGTGTACAACCCCTCGTCCTCGCTCCAGCCCAGCGCCTCGCGCGAGAGCGCGACGCCGCCCATGCTCAACGCCCCCGCGCCCCCGGCCAAGGCTCCGATCGCTCGTCTCCTGCTGATCTCGCTCATCTCTTGTCTCCGTGTGGTGTGGCTGTATGTGGGGGTCTAGCTCTGGCGCCCTTCGATGGCCGCGATCAGGCATGTTGCTCCGAGCAGCATCAGCTCGTCGAGGTTCTCGTCGTCCTGATGGATCGCCACGCCCAGGCGGTACACGAACAGGTTGAAGTGCTGTCGCAGGGTTGCGATGTGCGCGCCGTCACTCTCGCGCAAAACCTCGAACCGCTGGGGGAAGAAGACGGCGATGTTGTCGATGTACCGGCGCACAAAGGGGGTAAACGAGCCGGTCTCCCGGATGGTCGCGATCTGCTCGCCCTCCTCGTCGAAGACGAGCCACTCATCGCGCACAAAGCTGGACTTGAGCCCCTTGCGCCGCAGCGATCCGACCGCGCCGCCGTCGGGCGTGGTGACGTCGTAGGTGGCGCCGAAATCGATAATGCTGCGCGCGCTCAGGCGGAGTAGCTCCGTCGAGCGTGACTCGTCGGTGAACAGACGGATGTCCTCCTTGAGCTTGAACGCCTTCTGCTTGCAGTAGCCCACGAGCTGGCCCTGGGCGTCGTAGACGTGGAACGCGGCGCCGAAGATCTTGAGGATCTTCCGGCGCACGGTGTAGAGCTCGCCCGGTCCTGCCTTGATGCCCATGCGTTGGTCTCCCGATGAATGTCTTGGGAGAGTGTATCGCGTGCTCAGGCGGGGCCGATGCGTGTCAGCGTCACGAGTAAGAGCAAGGCCCCAAGCGCCAGCGGCCCCGCGTGTACCCAGCGGGGCGCCCGCACGGGTTCGCCCCCGGGTGATCCGGGTGATTCCGCCCGGACCAGCGACGAGGCGAGCACCAGGACGATGAGCGCCATCGGCTCGACATACCGCTGCCACGCCTGGAAGTTGGCCGCCTGCGCGATCGAGAATCCAACGACCGATCCGATCAGCAGGGTCGCGCTGCGTCGGGGCAGGCAGAGCCAGATCGCCGCGAGCGTCAATCCCCCGAGCGGCGCCAGCGCCAGCATCACCGGGCTTCTCTCGGCGATCGTCGGCAGCTTCCCGATCGCGTTCCACAGCCCCGAGTACCGCCCGTCCGCCCGGCTGAACGACGACGGCAGCGCCAGCGCCAGCGCCAGCCCGATCCCGCCCCCGATCGCAAGAGCCTGTGCGCACAGCGCGCGGCGCTCCGCCCAGGCCCGCTTCATCGGCCCCAGGAAGTAGCCAGCGAAGAACACGCCGCCGAACCCGATCAACGCCAGCGTCAGAAGGACGACACTCGGGTTGACGCCCGTGTGCGTCCCGGCTAGCTCCATCTGGCTCTCGGCGCCTGCCTGGAACTGCGGCGGGGTCAGCCCGCCCCAGATACGGTAGAAATATGCAAGCGCCCCGAACGCGGGCAGCGTGGCAG
Source organism: Planctomycetota bacterium (assembly GCA_024276195.1). Lineage (GTDB taxonomy): Bacteria > Planctomycetota > Phycisphaerae > Phycisphaerales > UBA1924 > JAJRXR01. Next base: position 34,412 of record JAJRXR010000027.1, on the reverse strand, counting down.
CCAACGCGATGGATGTGCGCACGCTTCGTGCGCCAAGTTTCCAGTCCTTTCGCGGTGGGACCAGCGACGTAGGGGGGAACGTGTCACGCTCCGAGCCGAGCCATGCCGCGAGCCAGAGCAGCCCGGCGGTCCAGAGAAAGATCTGGCGTGTGAAGACGGTGGCGAGCACAAGGGCGCCGCCGACGGCGTATGTCGTCCACGAGACCCGCGGGCGAAGGGCCAGCACCATGATGAGCGTCAGGAGCATCCACGCGCCGCCCTCGGGCAGCAGCAGCGTCGAGGCGGCCATGAGGTAGGGCGACGCGATCAGTGGCGCCGCGAGGCAGACCGCGCCCAGCGTGCCCAGGCGCCTGGCGCTGAACCAGGTCAGGGCGACGAGCATGATGGTGATGAGCACCCCGCTGGCCAGGCGCATGGGGATTAGTTCACCCCCGACAAGGGGTGAGACGGCGAGCATCGCGATGTGATACCCGGGTGTCGAGGCGGCGAGGTAGTCGCTCAGATCCAGCCCGGGCCACTGCTCAGCGAATGTGCGGATCACCGGGAGGTGGAAGCGCTGCTCATCGCTGAGGCCCGGGCCGGACATGCCCCGCCCGAGGGCGATCCAGAGGCGAAAGGCGGTGTGGACAGCGCCCACGATCAGCATCGCGGGCCATGGACTCGGGCGGGATGGCCTGGGCGTCTGGTCCATGCTCAGCGAGGATCGGCTCAATCAGGGCGTCGGGGCCAGTGGGGGGGGCGCGCTGCGCCCCATGGCTTGGTCCCTGATTTGTTCGCGCGAGAGGGTTGGCGCCGAAGAGGGCTTGTTGGGGGAGGGGCTCAGGCCTCCTGCCCGACCTCCCAGCGGTAGAACCCGATGACGCACGCGTCGGAGCCAACAACATCCTTGATCTTCTGAGCCGTGTCCATGACGAAGGGCTGCTCGAGCAGGGCGAGCTCGGAGAAGAACTTGCGCATGCCACCCTCGACCATTTTCTCGGCGATCTCGCGGGGCTTGCCGCTCTCTTCCGCCTGGCTCAGGCGGAACGCCCGCTCCTTCTCGACGACCTCCGCGGGGATGTCGTCGGGCGTCACGCCCACGGGGCGCGGGAAGGCTGCGGCGATGTGCATGCAGACCTTGCGCATCGTCTCGTCGTTGATCGAGCCCTCGGCGTGGAGGAGCACGCCGGTCTTGCCGTCGTGGTGGATGTAGTTACCGAACGCGGACTTGCCGGCTTCACCGATGATCTTGTGCGCGCGACCGAGCGAGATGTTCTCGCCCGTGGTGATGCGCAGATCGTCGATGATCGCGGTCATCTCGTCCGTCGGCTCGACCTCGCCCGCCCCGTCGGCCTTGAGCGTCAGGTCGGCCAGCTTGGTCGTCGCGTCGATGAACTTCTCGTTCTTGGCGGTGAAGTCGGTCTCGGCCTTGAGCTCGACGATCGACGCGGCGGTCCCGTCGCCCGTGAACGCGACGCCGATGCGTCCCTCGCCCGCGACCCGGTCGGACTTGGTCTCCATCTTGCCCTTGAGGGACTTGCGGAGGATCTCCTCGGCCTTGTCCGCGTTGCCGTCGGCGTCGGTCAGGGCCTTCTTGCACGCCATCATCGGAAGCCCGGTCCGGTTGCGGAGGGCCATTACATCTTTTGCGCTGATCGACATCGGCGCTTCTCCCGTTGGGTGGTGTCGTTTGTCAGTCACGGATCGCCCCGCCCCGCCCGCACTCGCTCGGGGCCTCGCTCGGGTGCGCGATCCACTCGGATGGTTGTCGTTCTCTCGGTCTGGTTCGGTCAGGACTCGGCCGGCGCGGGGGCCGGCGCCGGGGCCGATTCGGGTGCTGCTGCGGGCGTCTGGCTGTCCGCCTCGGGGCTTGCGACCCCGGAGTCGTCGGCCCGGAACTGCGAGCGGCTCGAACGCTTGCGCGCCGGCTCGCCCGTGCCCTGCTCGCCCTCGTCCTGCCCCGCATCGACCGTCTGTCGGGCCTGCTTGCCCTCGGATACGGCCTTGCACAGCTCGCGGATCACCACGTCGATGGATCGCATCGAGTCGTCGTTGCCGGGGATGGGGATGTCCGCGTCCTCGGGGTTGGCGTCGGTGTCGATGAGGCAGATGGTGGGGATGCCGAGCTTGCGGGCCTCTTTGAGGGCGGTGGTCTCGCGCCGGACGTCGATGACGACGATGGCGCCGGGGAGCTTGCTCATGTTGCGGATGCCGTCGAGGTTGCGTTTGATCTTGCGCATCTCGCGTCGGAGCTGGGACTCCATTTTCTTGGAGTAGCTCTGGAAGTTGTCGTTGGCCTCGATGGCCTCGAGCTCTTCGAGCCTCTTGAGGCGGGAGCGGATGGTGCGGAAGTTGGTGAGCGTGCCGCCGAGCCAGCGTTCGGTGACGTAGTGCATCTTGGCGTCGCCGACGCGTTGCTCGATGACGCCCTTGGCCTGGCGCTTGGTGCCGACGAAGCAGACGTCCTTGCCGTCGGCGACGGTCTTGGTGATGAACTTCTTGGCCAGCAGCAGACCCTTGACGGTCTCCTTGATGTCGATGATGTGGATCCCGTTGCGTTTGCCGTAGATGTACGGCTCCATCCGGGGGTTCCATCCGCTCGAGCGCTGCCCAAAGTGGATCCCAGCTTCGATAAGATCCTGCACAAGTGTCGTGGCCATGTCTGTCTTCCATCCGTCGTCAGCGACACCCGCAGAAAGCGATCGAGATGGACCAGCCGAAAAACGTGCCTCGGCGGGCCGCAATCCACGAAAGGGCGCTTGGTTTGTCGCCGGGGATTCCCCGGCGGTGTCAAAATATCTGCGATCAGGGCGGCGTCAACCACCCCGAAGCCCCGCCCCCTCGACCGGGACCGAGCCCACGAGTATAGGGTCCCGTTCGCCCTCGGCAAGGGCAGTCAGGCGAACGAACGTGTGTTTGAAACACCGTTCAGTACCCAATCAACACCGGATCGAACGAGGCCCCCTCAACTGGGCGGTCTGAACGCCCGAGAGCGATTCTGCGTGATTTCACTCCTTGGGACGCTGGAGCGCCCTTGGTTCGTATTTGAGGATCTGGAAGATGAGCGGTCAGAACGGACTCATCGTTCGGCGCAACGCCCGCTACGAGGTGGCGCTGCCGGCGCGCCTGCGTGTCGCGGGCGAGCACCAGGCGATCGTGGCCTTCGGAGCGGCGACCGGCGCCCAGGATGGTTGGGTCAACACCGATGTGCTCGATTTCGGATCCGGCGGCGTGGGCATGATCAGCCAGTACTTCGTCCCTCGCGGCGTGGTCCTCGACGTCGAGATCATGAGCCTCGAAGACCAGGGCGGGGAGATCCTCCTGGCCTGCCGCGTCAAGGTCCAGCGGGTGGTGATGACCGATCGACGCCCGGCGTACCTGATCGGAACCGCGTTCGCCGGGCAGTCGCCCGAGTCACTCAAGAAAATTGACGACCTCATCACCCTGCTCGAGGGCGGGCCGGTTGATCCAGAGAGCAAGGAATAGGCAAGAGAGGAATCTGTGCAGGACGTTTCGCAGTTTGTCATCCGGTCCATGCTTGACGACGGGCAGATCACGCCCGAGGAGTTCGAGCGCGCCCGCGTCCAGGCCGCCCAGGACGAGGGGGACATTACGCAGACGCTGCTCGACCTGCGGGTCATCACGGGGCGCGAGCTCGCGATCGCCCGAGCCAAGATCTGCGAATACCCGTTCGTGGATCTGGATATGTTCGAGGTGGACTTCCAGAACGCGCTGCGTGTGCCCAAGCAGGTCGCCGAGAAGCTCAACGTCTTCCCGCTGTTCATTCTTGGTGAGATCGCGACCGTCGCGATGGAGGACCCGCTCAACCTCAACGCGATCGACCAGATCAACCAACTCCTCAAGGTCCAGATAGACCCGGTCATCTGTGATTCGGACCAGCTCTCCGGGCTGATCGCGCGGGCGTACTCCCTGGCCCGGGCCGCCGGCATCGTCCGCGATTACAATCACAAGGACGAGGATCTGACGACGGGCGAGGAGCCCATTGTCGTCGCGGTCAACCAGGTCATCGCCGCCGCGATCGACTCGGGCGCGAGCGATGTCCACCTGAACCCGGACGAGAACGCGCTGCTGCTCCGCTACCGCATCGACGGCGTTCTCCAGTCTCAGCAAGCCCCGGACATGAGCGTCCACGCGGGCATGGTCCAACGCCTCAAGGTCATGGCCCAGCTCGACCTGACCCAGACACGCCGCCCGCAGGACGGCAAGTTCCGGTTCAACCACGGCGACCAGGTCATCGACGTTCGCCTGAGCCTCCTGCCCACGGTCCACGGCGAGAACGCCGTTCTCCGCCTGCTGCGCCCCGCGTCGGACATCGGCTCCATCCATGACCTGGGCATGCCCAGCGACATGACCGAGCAGTTCGAGAAGATGGTCGCCAAGCCGCACGGCATGATCCTTGTCACCGGCCCCACAGGCTCGGGCAAGACGACCACGCTCTACACCGCGCTCTCGCACATCAACACGCCGAGCCGCAACATCATGACCATCGAGGATCCCGTCGAGATCCGCCTGCCGATGATCCGCCAGATCCAGGCCAACCACGAGATCGGGCTGACCTTCGCCAGCGCACTCCGCTCGATCCTGCGTCAGGACCCGGACGTGGTGCTCGTCGGCGAGATCCGCGACGAGGAGACCGCCAAGATCGGTGTCCAGGCGGCGTTGACCGGGCACCTCGTGCTCTCAACGCTCCACACGAACGACGCGGTGGGGTCGATCGCGCGCCTGCGAGACTTCGAGCTGCCGCCGTTCGCTATCAACAACGCGCTGCTGGGCGTGATCGCGCAGCGCCTCGTCCGGCGCGTCTGTGAGTGCTGCTCCGAGAGCGTCACCCCGAGCCATGGCGAGCTGGGCGCCATTGGCCTGACCGACGCCGACACCGTCGGGTTTGTCAGCGGGAGCGGGTGCTCACGCTGCATGAACACGGGCTTCCACGGGCGCCTGGGCGTGTACGAGATGCTCCGTGTGACCTCGGCGATCCAGCAGCTCATCGAGGCCGACGCGACAACCAAGGAGATAGGGGTGTGCGCCCGGACCGAGGGGATGCGGTCCATGCTCGACGACGGCATCGGCAAGGCACGCCTGGGCCTGACCGCCATCAGCGAGATGTCCAAGCTCAACGCGTCGCTTGACCACGATCTTCTTACTGCACCGAAGGTGGCCGCATGATCGCCAAGAAATACAAATACACTGCCCTCGATGCGGGCGGCAGGCGAACCCAGGGCAAGGTCACCGCGCAGAGTGAGCAAGAGGCCTACCGCGAGCTCTCGTCGCAGGGGCTCACGCCGACCAAAATCTCTGCGGTGGGGGGCTCGCAGAGCCTGCTGTCCCGGGATGCGATCAAGCTCGTGGACGTCGCCGCGTTCACGCGAGAGCTGAGCGTGCTCGTCGAGGCCCGGATCCCGCTTGGACGCGGGCTCCAGAGCATCGCAGAGCACGAGAAACGCCCTCGCCATCGAGAGATGGTGATGGACCTGGCCGTGATGATCGAGTCCGGGGCCAAGATTACCGACGCGCTGACCAAGTACAAGGACGTGTTCGGCGAGGTCTACATCGAGACGATGCGCGCCGCCGAAAAAACCGGCAACCTGAGCGAGGTCACGATGCACCTGGCCGACATGCTCGAAAAACAGATCGAGAGCGGTCAGCAGCTCAAGCGAGCGCTGACCTACCCGGTGATCGTGATGGCGTTCGTAGCGTTCGCGCTCTCTGTCATCGTCATCTTTGTCGTGCCCAAGTTCGGCAAGATCTTCGAGGCCAACGGCGTGGACTTGCCCCTGACAACACTCGTGGTCCAGGCCATCGGCGACTCGGTCAAGGCCGCGTGGTGGGGGTACGCCGCAGCTCTGGCCGGAATAATCTTTGGCCTCGTCACGGCCTATCGCAACCCACGCGGGCGCGATGTCTTCGAGCGCATCCTGCTCCGCATCCCGCACATCGGCAAGATCGTCGTCGCGACAACGTCCGCCCGCTTCAGCCGTGTGCTTAGCATCTGCGTGGGCTCGGGGCTGGATCTGATGGAAGCCGTCGAGATCGGCGGGCGCGCCACCGGGCGCCCGCTATTTATCCGAGAGTGCGACTCGATGTCCGACCGTCTGCGAAGCGGCGAGATGCTCGCCGATGTGATCGAGTCGTCAGAGTATCTCCCCGGGTTCGCCACGCGGATGCTCGGCGCGGGCAAGGACTCGACCGAACTCGCCAGCGCCAGCTCCGTCATCGCACGCCACTACGACCGTGAGGCGGACCACCTCTCGAAGAACATCAACACGCTCATCGAGCCCATGATGACCATCGCCATGGCGGGCATCGTCCTGCTCGTGGCTCTGTCCGTATTCCTGCCCATGTGGCAGATGATCAAGGTCAACCACTGACCGGAAGGAACCGCGCCATGCTCGCCGCAGACCCCACATCCCCGAGACGCTCACGAGCATTCACGCTCCTCGAGGTGCTCTCGGTCGTGATTGTCCTGGGCATCCTCGCGGCCATCGCCGTGCCCCAGTTCGTTGGCGTCACCGACGAGGCCCGGACCACCGCGCTGCAAAGCTCGCTCGCCGGCGCCCGCTCGTCTATCGCCAGCTTCCGGTCCACCGCCGTGATCAACGGCTCGGACCCCTACCCCACGCTCACTCAGCTCACCACCGACGGCGTGGTCTTCAAGTTCGACATGCCCGCCAACCCGTTCACCGGCGCCGCCGCCATCCAGTCGGTCGGCTCGCTCGAAGCCGCATCGAGGACCGTCAGCAACCCAACGAGCTACGGCTGGAACTACTACGTCGATAACAACGCCACGCCACCCACGGCCGTTTTCTATGCAAACTCCACCGATCCAACCACCGCCGGCAACGGCGCGGGCGGGCTGGCGACAGCCAACGAGCTGTGAGGAGCGTCCACGCGTGACCGTCTCCGGTACAAACTCGGTCAGGGCCTTCACACTCATCGAGGCGATGATTGTAGTGATCCTGATGTCGATCATCGCGGTGACGGTGATGCCCGCGCTCGGGAACCTGGAGGAGGCGCGCCGGGGCGCCGCCGCTGATGAGCTGGCGCGCATGCTCACCCACGCCCGCTCGCTGGCCATGGCCTCGGGCGAGCCCAGCGGCGTGTCGATCGATCTGGACGCCGAGACCGCCCAGATCGTCCGCATTGTCACCACCGGCGCTTCGCCCGTCGCGGGCGTAGACGCGCTCGGTCAGCCTGAGCTGCCCGTTGTCTTCCCAGACCTCTTTTCGGGAGTTGAACTCGTCAGCATCGTCCACGGCAACGGCGGCGGCGGCTCGGGCACGATCTGGTTCCGCTTCGATGGCGCCCCGCAGATCCGCACCAGCGCCGGCGTCCTCGTCGGACTCTTCACCCAGGACGCGGTCATCGAGCTCAGCGGCTCGCGAACCGTCAGCGTCCGCATGGGCGTAGGGCTCGTGGAGTAAGCATGCGCAGGCGACCAACCAGCACACGCGGTTTCAGCCTGATCGAGGCCGTGGTTGTCATCTTGGTCATGGCGATCTCGGTTCCGCCCTCGCTCCAGTTGCTCGATTCTGCCGCCTCGACCAGGGCCGACGCGATCAACGCGACCCGGGCGACGATCCTGGGCACGAGCGTGATGGAGCAGATCCTTGCGGATGTCCACAGCTCGGCTCCCGGGCTCGGATTCGATGCTCTCGCCGATGCCGACGCCTACTTCAATACACCAGTTGTGGGGCTGATCGCGCGCATCGACGGCATGACAAACGCCTACACCACGCTCCGGTTTACTTACGCCATCACGATCGGCCCGCTCGCCCAGGCCGATGGCGTCATCTCGGGCGATACCCAGCTCGACGTGTACCGCCGGATCACCGTCACGATCACCTACCCCTCGGCCAGTGCAGGCGATATCAACATGCCGATCACGACGGTGGTCGCGGAGATGGGACCATGAGCACTCCTTCTCCTGCATCTATCACGCGAGGGCGCCGCTTCGCCCGGGGTCTGACGCTGCTCGAGCTCGTCGCCTCGATCCTGATCATGTCCGTGATCTCCGCGTCGGTCTTCCCCGTTATCGCCTCGGCGGCGGACGCCTATGCCTCCGCCACACGAGCCCGCAAGGACACCGAGCGCATCGCTTTCGCCCTCGAGCGGTGCATCCGCCTCCTGCGCGAGGCCGAGGGAACAACCCCGGTCGGTGGGCTGGATATCACAACCGCGCAGACCGACCGCATCGTCTTCGCCGATGGGCGTGGGCTGAGCCTCTCCGGGACCGATCTGTATTACCTCGAATCCGGGCAGCCCGATTCGCCGCTGTGCCGCGATGTCACGCTCTTTCGCATCGACTACATCAGCGATGATGGTATCAAAGACGCCATCGGCGACCCGACCACCACCCAGCGGTTCAACATCACTCTGACGACCGGAGGCATGACGCTCACCGGCTCGGCGTTCGCACGCGCCAGGATCGGGGACTGAGCCATGACACACCCGCCGACCAACCCACCCCGCCCCGCGACGTCTCGGCGCGGCATCGCCATCGCGGTGCTCGTGATCGTCTTTGCCATGATCAGCTTCGTCGTCATCGCCGCGATCGGTGGCGCCCAGGGCGATACTCAGGCCTCGGCGATCAGAGTCGAGACCGCTCGGGCGTTCTACGCCGCCGAAAGCGGCGCCATCATCATCTTCCGGTCCGTCGCCTCGGGTGAGACGCTGCCCGTCACCGGCGCTCAGATCGACCTCGGGTCGCAGACCATCGAGTTCGTTCAGACGCCCCCGAGTGGCGTCGGGACCGTCATCATCGAAGGGCGCGCAGGCCTCGCCCGTCGCCGGATCAACCTCGAAATCCAGTAGCTGCTCGGTCCCGATAACCGCGCCTGTGCCGCCAAACCACCCGAAAGTGGGCCTCGGATCAGGCCGATATCCGCTTCGTCGTCTGGGCGATTGTGCGCCCAGACTGGCACGTCCATCGGGGGCATTCTCGTCATGCGTTTCGGACAATCTCGCCTGATCCTCAGCCTCGCACCATCGCAGATCGACGCTGCGCTCGTGGTCGGCAAGCGCGTCCGCGCAACCAAGCGGGCCAAGCTGAGCCCGGCCGTCTGGGACGAGGCGTGGGGCGAGGGGCTCTCGCCGTACGATGTCACGCTCAGCTCGATGCTTCGCGCGCTCGGCGTGCCCAAAGACATTAAGACCAGCGTGCTCTACACCAGCCCTGGATCGATCACCGAAGTCAAAAACGCACCCGACGCGGGCGATGAGGGCATCGACGCCGCCCGCCTGGAAGTTGTCGAGAACATCTCCAGCTCGGGTCTCGCATACATTTCGAGCGCCATGCGCCTGGGCCACAAGAGCGGCGCAAACGTGCTCGTTGCGGCGGATCGTGACCTCAACGCGCAGGCTATTTTTGCCTGGCTCTCTCGGTGCGGCTGCCGCCTCGACGCCCTCATCCCCACCCGCTCCATCGCGCTGCGATCTGTCATCAAGGACGTCACCTCACGCGAGGATGACGGCTCGGTGACGTGCTATCTCGGCGAACGCACCACCATCATCGCCAGCGGCGGCTCCGGTACACTCCAATCCATCCGCTCGATCGACTTCGGCTTCTCCCTGCTCGTCGAGGCCCTCGCACGCGGCCTCCGCCAAGACGTTGATGAAGGCGGCGTCTCCGAGATCTGCTCGAATCACGCCGAAGCTCGCGAACGCCTTTTCGAAGTTGGGCTGCCCACCAGCGACAAGGCGGCTCCCGAGGCCGAGCTGACCCGCAGAATCATGCCCCTGCTCCAGCCCGTCCTCCAGCGGTATTGCATCGAGATCAAGCAGACGATCCGCTTCGGAATCCCACAGGTCAGCACAAAGAATCAGAAGCTCCGCCTGACCGGTCCAGGCGCCGCGATCCGGGGGTTCATTGATCCTCTGAGCCTCTCGATTGACAACGAGGTGTGCGTGGATCCGACCTGGGCACGGTTCGATCCGGACTCGGTCTGCTCTGAGCTGAGCCTGGAGCACGATCTCATCGAAGACGACGCCCCGGGGCTGCGCCTCGTGCCGCGGATTGTTTCCGAGCAGAACGCCTCGCGCCTCATCTCGGCGGGTGTTCGCACGGGCGTGCTCTGCGCCGGGCTCGTGCTCGCCGCCGAGGGCGGCTTCTTGTACTCAAAGCGGGTCGAGGGCGCCAAGACGCTCCGCGCCAACGAGCCGAGCCTCGTCCAGGTCAGAGATCACCGCGAGCAGTGCGAACTCGCCAACACGCTCGCCGATTCACTCGAGACAGCCGCCACCATGACCCGGGGCCATCTTGGGAAACGCCCAGACTGGTTTGCCGTGATGGCCGAGCTCGGAGCGCTGGGCTCGGACACCATCCACTTCCGCGACATCAGAGGGTTCCGCGAGGAGGGCGTCGCGCGGATCACAATCGAGGGGGCGGCGGAGCTCGATGCCGACGCCGGAAACAGCCTGAGTCAGCTCATCGAGAGCCTCCGCACCTCGCCTCTGTTCGAGGAGGTCCAGCTCGGTTCTACAAGCCTGGTTGAATACGGCGATACAACCGCCAAGCAGTTCGCGCTGCGCCTGACCCCTCGAATGTTCTCGCCGTCGATCCCGAACGCGGGCGCCGGCGCGGGCGATCATGAAACGCGGGCGGAGGTGTCGCCATGAACACATCAGCCGCGCGTAGCTATATTGTTCGCTTGTGCGTTGCCTCTGCGGTCGCCAGCGCCGCGTGGTACTTCGGGGTCCGACCGATGCGAGACAACCTTGAAGCTCAGCAGGCGAGCCTCGCCGCGGCTCAGTCCGAGATCGAGGCCGGGCAGATCCAGATCATGCAGGGCGAACAGACGCCCGCCGAGACGATCGCGGACCTTCGCTCATCCGCCACCGCGATCGAGCAGCTCTGGGCCGTTTCGTCCGATGCGTCACAGATATACGAGGCCATCGACGAGATCGCCAACCGCTACGGCGTCGTCATCGAACGCCTCGAACCCCGGCGCGGTAGCGCCGTCGTTCCGTCTCAGGACGAGCAGGAGGACGCGCCCGTCTTCATCGAGCTCGGCTACAGCATCGAGCTCGTCGGCAGCTACGAGGGCGTCGCACGCTTCATCCGCGCCATCCAGAATGAACTCGGCATGGCCAGGGTCGACTCGTTCAGAATCAGCCCAGCGCTCACCCAAGACCTCGGCGCCCAGATCCGGGCCTCCGTCCGGACGACGCACTACCAGGTCGAGGGCGGGCTCGCGGCCTTTGATGTGTTCAAGGAGGACGCCCCGTGAGCACCGACCCCATCCTCCGACAAGCCCGCATCATGCGCACCGGCGCCGTGCTCGCCCCGGTGCTGGCCGTCGTGCTGATCCGCTTCGCTGGCCCGCAGCAATCGTTTGCAGCGACCGGAGACGTGCAACTCGCATCCCCATCGCTCCCGAGCCTTGAGCTCTCTCAGCCAGCGCCCGAGGGCGTGCTCGGCGCTGCGGCTCAGTACGCCCGCCAGCTCTTCGAGAGCGGGATCTCCGCCAGCCCCTTCCCCGCGCAAGAAGTGGAAGCTGGATCCGGCGATACACCCATCGTTTCTGGGACATCCCTCGTCCAACAGCCCGCGCAGTTCTCACGTGAGGACCCCTCGCTCCGGGTCTCCGCGATCATGTCACGCCGAGCTGGCCCCATCGCCGTCATCGACTCGCGCATCCGCTCCGTCGGCTCAAAAGTCGCTCCCGGCTGGACCCTCGACGCGATCGATGAGCAAAGCCGGACGCTGGTCATCCGCCACGCCTCCGGACGGCGCGTCGAGCTGACGCTCAGCACACCCTGAGCCCATTCCGCCCGCCCCGGGTGGACACCGCGCCGAGAGCGAGTGATAATCCATGCCCGGGCGCATAGCTCAGTTGGCTAGAGCGCTGCCGTCACATGGCAGAGGTCACAGGTTCGAGTCCTGTTGCGCCCATTGGATCGGTTCGAGTTCGCGGGAGGCGTTCCCTGAGGATCCTCTCCGCGACCAGCTCGTTTTTCATGATCTGCGAGCGAATAGAAAAGGCCCGCCTCTTGCAGAGGCGGGCCTGTCTTGTCGTGCGAAAGTTTGGACGCCGAACGGACGAACGGTCAGATCGGGCGTTCGTTCCCGGTGCCGTCCTCACCCGGACGCGGGCGCCCACCGGCGGCGTCGTTGTTGTCGGGATCAGGGTTGAACGCGCAGTAGCCGGGGGTCCACGACTGGAAGAAGAGCAGGAAGTCGAAGAAGTCCCAGTCGCCGTCCTGCTCCCAGTCGCCGATCGGCTCCATGTTCTCCCACAGTTCCATGAACAGGATCAGGTCGAGGACGGTGACGATGCCGTCGGCGTCGATATCGTGCGGGCACACCGAGTTCTGCGGGTTCTCGCACGCGCTGAAGTTGGTCGCTCCGACGTTGTACCCGTAGATCCGAACCTCATAGCTGATAATCGACTTATCATCGCCCATCGGATCCCCCGGGAGTGTCGGGATGTTTCCGACGAGCGGGAAGACGTTGAAGACATCGATCGGCATCATGGTGTCGTCGTCGATCTCGCCGACCTCAAGGTCTTCGTCGGGGCGGTAGTCCGTGAAACCCAGCATCCATTCGCCGCCGGCAAACTCGCCCCAGTGCTTGTACGTCAGCATCGAGGTATCGAGGAACGCGGCTTCCATCCCGCCGATCTGCCCGGACGTGTTGTCAATCCGCGGCATGTGCAGCACGGAACTCGTGCCGTGAGGGCTGACAAGGCGGATAAAGAGGTCGCCCGGGGCGGAACCGGTTGCGTTAATGATGACCTCGACCTCTTCAACCACGTAGTTGTAGCGGACGCAGAAGTTGACAAAGACTGTTTCTCCTGGCGCCGCCGTGAATGTCACGCCCGGGACGGTCTCCACGAACGTCGCGTCCGGGATATCAAGCGGGAGCTCTTCGGCAAACTCCTCGTCCCGCATGCGAACGAGAACCTCCTGAGGCGGAAGCCCTGGCCAGACCATCGCAAGGTCATACGCAGCTTTGGCGTCGATCAGACCGAACCCGTACTGGTCGCTGTGCGCCACGTCGCGCCCATCGACAAGGAACGCGCCGTTGGCCTCCCAGAACGATGTCCCCCCGCTCACGAAGTACGGGTTCGTCGGGTCGAAGTTCAGGCGAATGGCGGTGCGTTCAATGATGTGCTTGATATCACGCAGCGTCAGGTCGGGGCGAGCCTCCATCAGCAGGCTGAAGATCCCCGCAGCGATCGGGGCCGCCGCGCTCGTGCCGCCGAACATGGTGTCGAACCCCTCGCCAGCGACAGTGGGATCGTAAGCGCTGGGGTCGTTGATCTGGCTGATCGTCGTGATCCCACGCCCGGTATCGCCGGAGGTGTACGCGGAAGCAAAGATCGCCGTTCCCGTGGTCGAGTACGAGGCGATCGTGTTGTCCTCGCCGACAGCGGCTATCGCAAGCGTGTGCCTGGAGCTGACGTACGGATCAAACTCCGTCCTGGCGCCATAGCTGCGCAGCGGCCAGGTACCACTCCCCTCTGTGATGAGGTTGCCAAAGGTCGGTCCCATAAAGCCGACGCCATTAATATAAGTGAGCGACGGGATCCCGATCATGTTCCCGACCCCGAGCTGCGCCGGGCTGAGCCCGCTGGCCTCGTTGCCGCCGGCCCATGTCACCACGATGCCCTTCTGCCCCCGCCCAACTGTCCCCCCGGCGGCGATCGCCAGACCCGTGTTTGACGACGGGAACAGGTCGTTCGCGCCCCACTCGGCCTGCACCCCGAATGTCGGGAAGAGCATCGGATCCATGTACATCTGGTCAGGCTCATTGAACGGCTGCCCCCACACCGGTCCCCACGAATGGTTCTTGACATGAGTGATGAAGTTCTTCCAGCGGTGCGCCTGAACCTCAACAACACTCGTCCCGTTGGTCAGCGAGATCAGTCGGGCGTTCGGCGACACACCCGCGACGCCCCCCCCGTTTGACTTGGCCCCGATCAGCCCGGTCACGGAAGTTCCATGACTCATGAACAGCGAGTTAGGGTCTTCAAACATCGAGAGCTGCGCGCTGTAGTTCTGGCTCAGCTCGGGGTGGTTGCGCTGGGACGCATTTACGCTCGCATCGAGAACCCCAACGGTAATCCCCGCGCCGCTCAGGCCCGCCTCGTACAGCGGGACCAGGTCGTGATCCACCCCGGGGTTCATCGTGTTGAGCAGGTGCCACTGCAAAGGCACGAGCGGGTCGGTCGAGAGACCGCTGCCCCGGTTCGAGCGCGGCTCCTGCATCTCCACCGAGACATGCTCGATCCCCTTCTCATCGCGGAGCCGCTTCGCAAGGCGCACGGCGTCCGCGATCGAGTCGAGCTCGAACACGGTTGTTCCCGTGACCCCGGCCAGGCTCTCGATGCTGATCTGCGCGTTGAACGCCTCCCCGGTGCGGGCCTCGATCCGCCGGATCGCGTCAACCGCGCGAGCTGTCGTGCCGGATCGAACGATGATGCGGTTGGCGACCTTGTACCCGAAGTCGGGCTGGGTAGCGCCTGCAATCGCCGGCCCGGCCTGCGCGTGCTGCGCGGCGCTGACCTTCGCGCCCGGGTTCTCGACCCGGAGCGGGATATCACCCTTGCCCATCGGAATCATCAGCACCCGCGCCGCGCCGATCGCGCCAACGCCATCACCGGGGCCAGCCCCGGCTTCCCCGCCGCCAACCGCGCCAGTGCCAGGCTCTGCCGCCATCGTGGTTCCCGCAGCCAGCGCAAAGGCCAACAGCCCCGCCGCTGCGAGACGCTTCTGACTTCGTGGGGCTACGGGCTGGATGGTCTGCATTGGGCGCCTCTTGGTCATTGCTGATGCCTCCGTATCTATGGCTCGTGCTGCCCTCGCTGGGCAGCCAGCCCCACGTCGTCGCTTGCGGCCTTCACTGCGACGCCGGATTCGGTCTTCCTCGGGTCGTGCGTCTCTATCGACGCCGGTCTCCCGGTCCGATCCGTTCCGTAGGGCAGTGTACCGTCTCCCGGGGTCGCCTTGCTCGTGAGTTCTTTCACGACAGGCACATTGTCGGTCTTTCCGACACTCCCTTCGATCGGCCATTCGCCTCCCGTTGCGGGAAACGCAGGAGTGGGGGTCCAAGGCCGATCCGCCCTCCCGGCACGTCGCGCGGGAGTCTGGCACTGAGAGTATACGCTCTCGCCTTCCCTGACGGATCCCGCATTCTCCCCCGAATGCCCAGAATGTCGTCCCGACAGGTGGATCTCACCCCAGACCCGACCAAACCATCACTCAGGTCAACCCTCTGGCTCTGTCATTGACCTCGCATCCAGCAGCTTATCCAGCTCCTCAGGGGAAAGCACTTGCTCCGCCAGGGCCACCTCGCGGATCGTCTTTCCCTCGCGGAACGCCTGATAGGCCAGGGCTGCCGATCGGTCGTACCCAAGCACCGGCACCAGCGACGTACACATCGCCAGCGACCCCTCGATCAGGCTCTTGCACCGCTCCTCGTCCGCCTCCAGCCCCGCCAGCAGCTTATCGCTCATGATGCGGCTGGCCCCCGCCAGCAGGTGGATCGAGTCCAGCAGGTTCGCCGCCATCATCGGCATCGCCACGTTCAAGTCCAGGATCGACCCCACACCCCCCAGAGCCCCCGTTGTCACCGCCGCGTCGTTGCCGATCACTTGGCAGCACACCATCACCGCCGACTCGCAGATCACCGGGTTCACCTTGCCCGGCATGATGCTCGAGCCCGGCTGCACACTCGCGAGCTTCAGCTCCCCGATCCCGCAGCGCGGGCCGCACCCCATCAGGCGAATATCTCCCGCGATCTTCGAGATGCTCACCGCGATCGTCTTGAGATGCCCGCTCGCCTCGACCACCGCGTCCTTGGCGTGCTGCGCCTCGAAGTGGTTGCTCGCCTCGCGGAAGTGAATGCCGGTTTCTTCGGTCAGCTCCGCCGCAACGCGAGCGCCAAACTCCGGGTGGGTGTTGATCCCCGTGCCAACTGCTGTCCCGCCCAGCGCCAGCTCGCCGAGCGTGTGCAGCGCCCGGTGCAGGCGTTCCTCGGCGTGGCGCATCTGGGCCGCGTACCCCGAGAACTCCTGTCCCAACCGGATCGGTGTCGCGTCCTGGATGTGCGTGCGACCGATCTTGACGATCGAGTCCCACGCCTTGGCTTTCGCGTCCAAATCCTGGCGCAACCGCTCGATCGCGGGCAAAAGGTCGTTCTTGATCGCCAGCGCCGCCCCGACGTGCATCGCCGTCGGGAACGTGTCGTTGGACGACTGCCCCATGTTCACATGGTCGTTCGGGTGGACGCCGCCGCCTTCGAGGTAGTCCTTGCTCTTGCTCGATCCGATCGGCGCCCCCCGGGCCAGGCAGACGAGGTTGGCGACGACCTCGTTGACGTTCATGTTGGTGCTGGTCCCCGAGCCGGTCTGAAAGATATCGATCGGGAAGTGCGTCCCCAGCCCAGCGTGTTCATCGAGGCCGTGCAAAATCTGGCGGCACGCGCTCATGATCGCGGCGCCCCGGTCCTGGTCCAGCTTGCCCAGCCCCACGTTGACCGACGCCGCGCTGCCCTTGAGCATCGCGTACGCGAGGATCACATCATCGGGCACGCGCCGCCCCGAGACCGGGAAGTTGAGCACCGCCCGCTGGGTCGAGGCGCCGTAGAGAACCCCCGCGGGCACCTCCATCTCGCCCATGGAGTCCTTCTCGATCCGAGTCTGGCTGGTTATGCTGGTCACAGGAATCCTCCGTGTCGGGCGTGACAACGCCCGCCCGGGCATGGTATGGTCAATGCCAGTTCCAAGGAGACGCACGGCAGGATCTACACCCCGTGGACGCCGTATCTCGAGGAGACCCGGGACGCTGCCCGGGAACACCGCCCAGGCACGCGCAACCCGCGCTCGCCCCGGAGCCCGACATGCCTGCACGCCCCTCGCGCCGACCACTCGCCGCGCTGACCCTCTCCGCACTGCTCTGCGCTCTGGCCCCGCACGCGGGCGCCCAGACGGGCTCGACTGCCGCCCCGGCTCAGCCCAACCCAACGCCGACCAATCCCGCCCAGCCCAGCCCGGCGCCCGCCAAGTCCCCGCCCCCGCAGTACAAAGCGCCGCCGATCGAGAGCCCCTATCTCAAGCTCATCCGCCGACGCGAGTGGACGGTCCGGGCGCAGATCACGCTCCAGGCCAACTACGACAACCTGTACCGGGGCTTTGCAAACTTCGACCGCTTCCGGTTCGAGTCGATGACCATGATCTTCCCGATCGCGCGATCGACCGCCTCGAGCCGCTGGCGCCCGGGCTCGGCCGATGGCTCACTTTTCCTCGACCAGACCGCCGTCGATACCTCGCCCACGCTCATCGGTCCCTACCACTCCGGCGCGATCTACGCCCGCTACGACGCCCAGGACGGCAACGCACGCACCGTCCGCCTCGTCCACACCCACGAGGTCACCGCGTGGGACACCTTCTTCAACGAGCTGCCCGCGCTCGAAGTTCCCTGGCCCACCGGCCCCTGGCCCGACGACGCTATGTCCACCTTCGGCCCCCAGGAATACATCAACCCCCAGGGCGCCCCCGACGCCCCGGTCGCCGATCTCGTTTCGCTCTGGACCAAAGGCCAGGATCCCAAGTCCATCTCCCCGGTCCTGCTCGCCAAGTGGCTCGCCGGCAACGTGCAGGAGTATGTCCAGCTCGAGGGCGACGGCGTCAACCGCGCCTACTACGTCGCAGGGGGGGGCATCGCCGAGGGTGTTGAGCTCAAGGGCGCCGCCGCGACCGTCGTTGACAGGCGAGGCAGCCCCCACGACATGGCCGCCCTCCTCACCGCGGTCTACCGGGCCGCGGGCCTGCCCGCCCGCGTCGTCATCGGCATCGATGATGACCCCGAACGGCGCAGCCGCGAGGTCCGCTCCTGGGTCGAGTTCTGCCTCTACGACGAGAAGCTCGACATCACCACCTGGATCCCCGTCGATATCGCCCGTTTGCGCGCACGCTCGAGCCGCATGCTCCCGCTCGACCGCCCCTGGGAATACTTCGGCACCCACGACGAGCTCCACGAGGTCGTCCCGTTCGCCTTCCACTTCATCCCGCCCGTGGACGTCCGCTCCTACAACTCGCCCGCCTTCTACGGCTGGCGCCAGACTCCCCTCAACGCCCCCTACGCAACCCAGTTCCTCGACCTCGACGTCAACCGCACAGTGCAGCGCGGGGCGCCGAAGCCCTGATCGCCCGGCTCCTGGTGGAGCCGGTTTTCAACCGGCTCAGAGTGATCCCTCACGGCCCCACCCCAAACCGCTCCAGCCACCGCGGCGTCGGCAGCGACGTGTACCCGTCCGTCGTCGCGGGCGGGTCTTCGCCTTCCAGCGGCGCCGGCACGCGCAGCGACATCTCCACATGCATGTCCAGGTACAGCAGGTTCGCCTTGATCTGCTCGCCCCGGAACCAGCGCATCTCCGAGTCCAGCAGCGAGTCGTAGTTGTAGATCGTGTGCGTCCCGATCACCCATGTCTTTGTCGGCGTCACGACATACGGCATCCGCCCGCCCGGGCGGGCCGCGTTTCCTTTGGGCACCAGCGTCGGGTACGCGTCCCCGTTCGGGTCGCTGTCGGGCGCGTGATCGTTGAGCGTGTAGCTCGACCCGATCAGGTCGTACATCGAGTCCGTGTCGCCCGGCCCCAAAAAACTCGGCAGCCCCGTGTTCCCCGCCCCGCGATCCATGGGCGACGTGAACACTTCCATCTCGAACACCGGCCCGCCCTCGTTCGGCGGCGGGTCATTGCTCACGTCCGCCAGCGGCGTCCCGTGAAACACATACGAGTTCAACGGGCGACGCTCGGCGCCGAACTCGTTGATCCCCAGGAACGGCAGCAGCCCCTTCTTCCCGCCGAACAACGCCCCGACGATCGTCGGATTCCCGTCGAACCCCGTCGCGATCACCTGCGGCAGCGTCCGGTCGTAGTCATTGAGGTACATCGTTAGCCCGACCCCGAGCTGCTGCAGGCGCGAGCCGCAGCTCGTGATCTTGGCCGATTCCCGGGCCGAGCCCAACGCCGGCAGCAGAATCCCGATCAGCAGCGCGATGATCGCGATCACCACGAGCAACTCAATCAACGTAAAGGCGTGTCGTCTGTGCATGCCCGCAGTCTACCGGATGCGCAGCGTCCGGTCGCGGGGTGGTGGACGGATTCAGACGCCCAAGGCGTTCGAGAAGTGCGTCTCCTGCACCGGCACCACGATCTGGAGCACGTGCTCGAGCACGTTCGCCGGCGAGCCCATCGCGTCCACCTCGTGGATGATCTCAGGCGGGTACTGCTCGAGCACCGGCGCCGTCTCTTCCTCGTAGACCTTCCAGCGATTGAGGATGACGTTCTCCTTCGCGTCGTCGGCCCGGTTCTCTTTGAGCGCACGCCGGCGCAGGCGCTTGACCATCGCGTCCTTGTCCTTGCAGACCAGGTGGACGATCGACAGCACCGTCACATACTCACGCATCAGCTGGGCCTGACGCACCGTCCTCGGGATGCCGTCGAGCACCAGCAGATCATCGTGCGGCTTGTAGATGCTCAGCACCGTCTGGGCGTTCAGGTTCTCGGCCCACATCTTGACCGTCACATCGTCGGGCACCAGCTCGCCCTTGGACGAATACTCGTAGAAGACCTTGCCGAGTTCTGAGTGGATGTCCAGGTTCCGGAACACGTCGCCGCACGACAGGTGATAGAACCCGGGGATCTGCCCGAGGATCTTGCCCTGCGTTCCCTTGCCCGCGCCGGGTGCGCCGAACAGCAGCACGGTCTGATACTTATCGGGCATCGATCGTCTCCGAGTCTGGTGGAGCGAATCCTAGCGCCGCGTTACGACTCCGAGCGGCTCCAGACCACCTCGTCGGCCCGCCCCGCTCCGGACTTTCGCCCCCCTCGCCGACTGGCCCTGCCAGACTCGCTTCCGCAAGCGCCCCCCGGGGTATCGGACGGTCGCCGGGCGCCTCTTGCGCGTGCCAAAAAGAACCGCCCGCGCCGGGCTTCGGGCCGGGCGCGGGCGGTTGAGATTCAGTCCTGCAAGGCCTCGGGTGGGCGCGTCAGGCGCCGGCCTCGATGACCTCTTTCTGGAGGCTCGCCGGCATCGGGCGGTACGCCTCAAACTCCATCACGTTCGAGGCCCGACCCTGCGAGAGCCCCCGCAGCACGGTCGTGTACCCGAACATCTCGCTCAGCGGCACCTCCGCCGTGATCAGCTTGATCATGCCCCGGTCCTCGGAGTCGAGGATCATCCCGCGCCGGCTCGACAGGTCGCCCGTCACGTTGCCAACATACTCCTCGGGTGTCGTGATCACGACCTTCATGATCGGCTCGAGCAGCACCGACCCGGCCCGCGTCACGCCCTCGCGCAGCGCCAGTCGCCCGGCCTGCTCGAACGCGATCTGGCTCGAGTCCACGTCGTGGGCCTTGCCATCGACCAGCGTCACCTTGACGTTGATCAGCGGGTATCCCGCCGTCACGCCGCCCTTGGCCGTCTGGCGGGCGCCCGCCTCGACCGACGAGATGAACTCCTTCGGGATCGATCCACCAACCACCTTGTTCTCGAACGCGAAGCTGTCCGTGAACTTCAGTCCCGCCTCTTCGGCCTGCGCCTTGGTGAACGGCTCGATGTTGATCGTGCAGTCGCCGAACTGGCCCCGACCACCCGTCTGCTTCTTGAACAGCCCGCGGCATCCCTTCGCCGAACCCTTGATCGCCTCGCGGTAGCTCACGCGCGGCGTGCCGACCTGCACGCCCACCTTCATGTCGCGGACCAGCTTGTTCTTGATGATCTCCAGGTGCAGCTCGCCCATCCCCGAGATGATCGTCTGCCCCGTCTCATCATTGAACTCAGACCGGAACGACGGGTCCTCGCGACGGATCGTCACCAGCGCCTCGGAGAGCTTTCGCTTGTCGTCGGCCGTGTTCGGCTCGATCGACATGCTGATCACCGGCTCCGGGAACGTCATCCGCTCCAGGATGATCGGGTCGTCAATATCACACAGCGTATCGCCCGTGATCGAGTCCTTGATCCCCACGACCGCCACGATGTTGCCCGCGTGGGCCTCGTCGAGCGGCTGGCGGTCCTTCGCGTGCATCTCGAAGATGCGGCTGGCGATCTCGCGCTTGCCGTTGTTCGGGTTCACCACCCGCGTGCCCTTCTTGAGCACGCCCGAGTACACCCGCACATACGTCAGGTCGCCGTGCGCGTCGTTGACGACCTTGAAGACCAGCCCCGAGAACGGCGCCGTGTCGTCGTGCGGGCGCGTCAGCGTCTCTTCCTTGTTCTTCTCCTTGTTCTTCGGGTGCGTGCCCTTGACGGGGGGGACCTCCTGCGGGTTGGGCAGGTAGTCGATCACGCCGTCGAGCAGGCGCTGCACGCCGATGTTCTTCAGGGCCGAGCCGCAGAAGACGGGGTTGATCTCGAGCGCGATCGTGCCCTTGCGGATCGCCCTGCGGATCTCATCGTCGGTGATCGAGTCCTCGCCCACCTCCAGGTACCGTTCCATCAGCGCGTCGTCGAGCTCCACGCCCTTCTCGATCAGTTCGTGGCGCCACTTCTTGGCGCTGTCCATCAGATCATCGGGAATGTCCTTCTCGGTGACGATCGCGCCCTGGCTGTCCGCCTCGAAGTAGTACGCCCGCATCGTCAGCAGATCGATGATCCCCTGCAGCTCGTGCCCCGAGCCGATCGGGATCTGCACCGCGACCGGGTTGGCGCCCAGGCGCTTGATGATCGAGTCGAAGCTGAACTCAAAGTCCGCGCCCAGCTTGTCCATCTTGTTGATGAAGCACAGGCGCGGAACGTCGTACCGGTCCGCCTGGCGCCACACGGTCTCGGACTGGGCCTCGACGCCCTCCTTGCCGTCGAACACCGCGACCGCCCCGTCGAGCACCCGCAGCGACCGCTCGACCTCGATCGTGAAGTCCACGTGCCCGGGGGTGTCGATCAGGTTGACCTTGTAGTCCTTGCCCTTGTGGATCCACGGGCAGGTCGTCGCGGCAGACTGGATCGTGATGCCACGCTCCTGCTCCTCTTGGAGAAAGTCCATCGTCGCCGTGCCCTCGTGGACCTCGCCCAGCTTGTAGTTCTTGCCCGTGTAGAACAGGATGCGCTCGGTGACGGTGGTCTTGCCCGCGTCGATGTGGGCGCAGATGCCGATGTTGCGGATGAAAGAAAGGTCGGTGGCCATGGGTCGTTCCTCGGTCGTCTCGGTCCCGGGCGTTCCGGGCTCGTGGGTGTTCAGTCCCGTTCGTCTGTTTCCGCCGGTCGCGGGCGCCTCGGAACCAATCTCCGCAAGCTTCCGCTCGGGCTGCTTTTGTATCAACGAGTCCGCCCCGGTCGCGGGCGCCAACTCGACAGGTTCGATTGTGGTGTGGGGCTCGAAATGAGCGGGGAAGCGTCGGGCTCGCTGCGGGTGCGTTTGCTCCTGGAAACGCCGCGCGAGCCCCTCGTCACGCGGGTTCCGGATCAGGCTGGTCGTCCATGGGTTTCGCCCCAATCCCCGCCCCTCGGGCGGCCTGTCTCGAACCGTCTACCAACGCCGCACGACGCCCTCAATCGGGAGTCGCTCGCCGTTTCCACTCCAGTTGAATCAGTTCGCCCCAGGAGCGTGCAACTCCCGCAGCTGTCAACAAATACCAACCGCGAGAATGCTATCCCCCGTCTGTCCAGGATCAAGCCGCCCCCGGCGCCCTCGCCCCAACCCTGCTATGGACCCGGCCCAGCCCCCGCCCCAGCCTCAGACAGCCGCCCCGCCCTGGCCCGCTCCCGCCCGCTCAACTGCTTGAGCGGATCCAGACGCTTGAGCCCATCGAGTCGCAGCGCCTCGCCCGCCCATCGCGCCGCCTCCTCTCGCTCTCCGAGCTGGTCCGAGGTGTCCATCAGGCGGACGACGAGTGTCAGGCCCAGCGGGTCCAGCTCGTGCGCCCGTGCCCAGGCCCGCCGGGCCTGGCGAAGGTTCTCCGGGTTCTGGCCGCGGGACCAGAGCGCCCAGTGGGTCGAGCCGAGCCACGACCAGGCCGCAGCGTTCGACGGGCGGCGCTGCGTCCCGATCCGGGCGGCCTCGATCGCCCGCCCGCGCCACAGAGCCGCATCTTCGTCTTGCCCGCCGACCTCGCTCAGCTCAGTCAGCGTCAACGCCAACCGCCCAAGGGCTTGGCGGGTCGCCAGGTGGTCGGGGCGCTGTTCGAGAGCGCGTTCGAGAATCTCGTACGCCTCCTCGCCGCCCCGCTGGGTCAGCCTGCGAAGCTGCGAGTCGAGCGAGTCGCCGGATGTCGCCGCATCCTCACCCAGAGCCTCCCCGAGATCCCACCGGATGGAGTCGGCGTTGTCCTCCCAGACGCCGCCCTGGGCGCCAAGGCGCATGAGGCGGTCCCGGATCTGGGCCGCGGGCTGAACCCGTTCCGCCGCGAGCTCGAGCGACCGCTCCCAGCGTCCGACGCTCACCAGCCCGCGCGCCAGCACGAGGGCCATGAGCACACTCGCGCCCAGCCCGATTGCGACCCCCAGCCCCGGGCGCCGGCCCGCATTCTCACGCTCGCGTCCGCACAGCAGCCCGAGCATCGCCGCGAGCAGCGCCGCCGAGTTGGCCCAGACGGGCGTCACCTCGATCATCGAGTGCGCCGCAATCACCGCGGCGCCCCCGCCCATCGCGCCCAGAACCCAGCGCCCGCGCTCCCCGCGCACAACCCGCAAGACGCCCCAGGCGACCACGACCCAGCCCGCCAGCCCGAGCAGGCGCATCATCGCGCTCTCGGGCGTGCCCATCGCGCTCTCGAGCGTGGCGCTCATCCCGGTGACGCCCGCGCCGAGCAGAGTGAGAATCATCAGGTCCTCGCGCCCCGACGGGGCCTCGTCATGCTCCGGGTCCGACAGCGCCCCATCGCCCGTGCCCACCACCAGCGCCAGCCCGAGCCCGCACCACGCCAGCCCGAACACCCCCAGCGTCGAGACCCAGTCGAGCACCACCGAGTGCGGGCTCGTCACTTCTTCGACCCCCAGCGCCGGGCGCGTCAGCAGATACGCCTCCTTGAACCCGCCCGGCCCCACGCCCACAAGCGGGTGCTCGAGAATCATCCGGACGCTGCCCTGCATGTAGTGCCAGCGGAAGAGCAGGCTCAGCTCGCCGAGTCGTTCGCCGAGAAGCCCGCGCACGATGATGATCGCCAGCACGCCCGCGGGCGCCGCGACCATCAGCGCCGTCCGCCAGCGCCCCCGGGCGACCCCGAATCCGAGCAGCGCGCCAGCCCCCAGCCCGATCGCCGCCGCCCCGAGCCCGCCCTTGGAGTGGCTCATCAGCACAATCGCCAGCGCGCTCGCCCCGCCCAGGGCGAGCGCCAGCGCAGGGCGAGGCATTCGCCGGCGCGCGGCGCTCACGCCCAGACCCGCGAGCACAACAAGCCCGGTCGCCCCGAACGTCGCGTACACGTTCGACAGCCCGAACCAGCCCGAGGCGTCGTTCTGTCGCAGACGGCGTTCGAACGCCTGGGCCATGGTCGAGTCCGGGCTCCACCCCCGGGCCGCGAGCACATTCTCGCGCTGAGCCTCATAATCTTGCACGGTCAGCGGGTGCTCGACAAGCTGCTGAAAGGCCCCCTTGCCCGCGAGCATGACAACAAACCCGAGGCACGCCGCCAGGGCGACGCGCCGGGCCCTGCCGCGCAGGTGCGCAAGCCCCACCCCGCCCGCGAGCGCCCCCGCCCAGGCGCCCCCGAGAAGCAGATCATCAAGCCCCCCGCGAACGGGCGAACTCGCCGCGGGGGCAACAGGCAGCACCAGCCCGTGCAGCGCAACACCTATGAACCCCAGGCCCAGCAGCACGACCATCCGTGTGCGCACGCCGCCGCCCGACATCGCGCTGCCAACAATCGCAACCCCGCACCCGAGCAGCGCGAGGATGTCCAGCACGCCCCGCATCGTCGGGCCGAGCCCCGTCTTGGATGTCAGCGTCACCAGCGGGTCCGTGTCCCAGAACGGCATCGGGTCCGCCGCGACCGACGCTCGCCCGAGCGCCCCGCCCAGGATCATCGCCAGCGCGACCCACCCGAGGGCCGTCCCGGCGCGCGCGCGCCGGTCCTTTACGCCCAACTCCGTCTGGACTGTCCCGCTCACGCTTTTTCACCCCGCGAGCGCGACCCGTACTCAAACAGCGCCAGCACAATCAGCAGCGCCGCGATCTGGGCGCCCAGGAGCATCGCCTGGCGCGCGTCGGCGCCCACCAGCAGAATCCCGCTCAGCCCCGTCACCAGCGTGAACCCGTAGATCACCAGCACCGCCCCGCGCCCGCTCAATCCACGCTGCACCAATCGGTGCGAAAAATGCTGCAGATCCCCCTTGAACGGACTCTTGCCCTGGCTCAGCCGCACGAGCGTCACACTCACCATGTCGTACAGCGGGATCGCCAGCACCACCACCGGCATCAGCAGCGCGTACCACTGGCGCCCCGGGTCGGCTCCCTCGGGCAGGTACGTCGTCCGCGCGGTCAAAAACGCCAACGCAAACCCGAGCACCAGCGACCCGCCGTCGCCCATAAACACCCGCGCCGGCGGAAAGTTCAGCGTAAGGAACCCCAACGATGACCCGACCACCAGCGCCAGCATCGCACTGACAAACCACTGCTCCCCGCTGAGCGCCGCGACCAGAAAACACCCGCCCGCGACCGCGGCCATCCCGGCGCACAGCCCGTCCATGGTGTCAATAAAGTTCATCGCGTTGGTCACCGCGACAAACCACAGCACCGTGATAATGACCGACAACCACGCCCCGCCCGCCGGCCCGTCGAGCATCATCAGCAGGCGTGTGTCCTGCGGACCCGAGGGCCAGGCGACGATCAACGCTGGCAGCGCCATGACCACCAGCTTGCCCATCGCCCCCATCGGGCGCCGGTCGTCGAGCACCCCGAGCACATGCAGCAGCGTGATCGCTCCGAGCAGCGCCAACGCCCGCGGCGTCTGCTCGCGCATCCCGTCGAGGTACTGCTCGATCGCCGGCAATCGTTCGGCAAGCGCCTCGGGCGCCAGCCACAACGCCCCCAAGGCCAGCCCCATCGGGACCGCGATCCCCAGATAGATCCCGATCCCCCCCGTGTTCGGGATCGACCGGCGCTCCATCTTGACCTGCCCCGCCATGGGCTCGGTATCGACCGCGCCAACGCGACGGCTCACCAGCGCCGCGACCCACACGCTCGGCAGCGAGATCGCAAACGCCACCGGAATCAACGCCAGGCACACCCAGATCATGGGTCGAGTCTAGTGAACCGCGCCCGACTCATCCGAAGCGCCGTTCTTGACCCGGGCGACCAGAGCCCAAGGCGCCCACGCCAGCGCCATCGCCGCGACGCCCAGGCTCACCAGCGGCAGCAGGCGGAAGGGCCACGCCCCGAGATGGTCGATCAGCGTCGGCGCATCGGGCGAGCCCCGGCCCAGATACCCATAGTTCCAGCCGAACGCGATGTTCAGCGCGAGCATCACCGCCGCGTATACCAGCGAGATCGTTACCACCACCGCCAGGTCCCGGATCTTTGGGCGATAGCCCAGAACCGCGACGTCGTAGATCGCCGAGCCCACAATCTGCAGGTGTCCTATCCAGAACAGCCAGAACCGGGCGTCGCCCGCCCCCTCCTGGATCACAGGCGTGAAGAACGCCTGCGTCGAGAGCCCGATCGCCCAGAAGTACAGCCACGCCCGGAGCCATCGAGTTTGCATCGCCAGCGCCAGCGGCGCCACCCACGCCGCGATATCGCACACATGCAGCGGCAGCACGTCATCCGCAAAGTTCATCGGCGCCACCCACCAGGCCACCGCGAAAGCCTGCCACGCCAGCGTGAACACGATCCAAGCGGTCCGCAGGCGTTTCTCCTTCACCATCCCCCGCCAGCGCCGCCCGAGTGCGCACGAGCCAACAATCAGCACGACCGCCAAGACGAACACCACCAGATGAAAGACGCCGAACGACGTGAAGCGCTCGATCCAACCAAGCCCAGTCGTTTCGAGCGTCGTCGGTGGGGGGGGCATCGCGATAGCGACCTCGCTTATGCGCTCTCACGCGGGGACTGACGGTCCTGCAAGGCCCCGATCGCACGCAGCACCAGCGTAGCAACGATGTGCAGCGCGAAGAAAACCAGCCCGCCGAGCAGCACGATCCTCGTCGCACGTCGAGGCCATGGCCCCAGAAAGTCCACGACCGACGTGCCTTCGTACTGTCCTGAGCCCAGGTACGAATAGTTCGTCCCGGCCACCTGGTTGAACGCAATGACAATCACGACGAACACGAGCCCCCAGGCCCACGCCAATCGCAGATCGCGCATGCTCGGTCGGTACCCGAGCACGAACAGGTCGTACGCCGCCGCGCCGCTGATCAGCGCGTGGCTCCCCCAGTACAGCCAGAAGTTCAGGCTCGCGTACCCGTCGCTCCACATGGGCGTCACAAACCCCTGCGTGCTCAGCCCGAATCCCCAGTAGAACGTCAACGCCCGCCAGCGCCACCCGCCCGTCAGCATCGAGATTACCGAGACCCACCCGATGACCCTGCACATATGCAGCGGCAGCGACTCGTTCAGATCAAACTGCCCCGGCGTCAGCCGCCAGACCGTGCTGAACGCAAAGAACGCAAACATGAGCCACCCGATCGAACGGCGCAGGCGGCGCTCGCGCGCGTCACCCCTCCAGCTCCGCCCGAGCGAGCAGATCAACGCAATGAGCGCGATGCTCACCGAGACCGCGACCGCGTGGAAGCTGGTGAACGCGTGGAACTCATCCGTCCATGACGGGGGCGTGCCGTTGCCCGATTGTGCAAGAATCCAGACCATGCGGGCAGACTAGCCCCGCGCCTGGCGGAGGCCAAGGCGTCAGGGGCCGGCGCTCTCATGGCGGAGCTGCCCGCACGCCGCAGCGATGTCACGCCCGCGCGACGCCCGGATGTGCGCGTTGACGCCGCGATCCCGGAGAATCTCCTGAAACCGAGCCACGTCGGCGCTGTCCGGACGCTCGTAGGGCAGCCCCGCGACCTCGTTGTACCGGATCAGGTTCACGTTCCCACGGAGAGATTTCGCCACGCACGCAAGCTCCTGCGCGTGCTCGGGCTGATCGTTCACGCCTCCCAGCAGGATGTACTCAAGGGTTATCTCTCGACCGGTCTTGTCGAACCATTTCCTGCAAGCCCCCAGCAGGTCCTCAATGCTCGTCAGCTCCGCCCACGGGATCAGGCGCCGGCGCAGCTCATCGCTCGGCGCGTGCAGCGACAACGCCAGCGTCACCGGGACATCCAGCTCCGCCGCCAAACGCTCGATCGCGCGCGGCATCCCCACCGTCGAGATCGTCACCTTCCGCGCCGAGATCCCCAGCCCCCAGGGAGCCGTGATCCGGCGCACCGCGTCCGTCACCGCCCGGAAGTTCGCCAGCGGCTCGCCCATCCCCATGAACACCACGTTCGTGATCCGATCCACCCGCTCCAGACGCCCCAGGCGCCAGACCTGCTCGACGATCCGCCCTGTTGATAAGTTCCCGTCCAGCCCACCCAGCCCCGAGGCGCAGAACCGGCACCCCACCGGGCACCCGACCTGGCTCGAGATGCACGCGGTCCGTCGCGACGCGATCCCGTCCGCACGAGCTTCCTTCGTGGGGATCATCACACACTCGGTCTGGCGCGCGCTGTTCGAGTACGGCATCTCCGAGCCCAGCAGCGGCAACCGCATCGAGTGATCGACGCTCGCCTCCTCGGGCGCGATCTCGGTCAGATCATCGGGCCACTCGATCAGTAGCTTCTGCGTCCCGTCCGAAGCGAGCTGGTGGGCGACCGTCGGCCCAGAGAGAAAGGTCATCTCCCGCGCCAGCGCCTCGCGGTCTTTCTCCGAGAGATTCGTCATCAGCGCAGGGTCAATCACGCCCCTGGCGTACACCCATTCGAGTATCTGCTTCGCCCGAAACGCGGGCATCGAACGCTCGTCGCACCATCGGGCGAGCGACTCGGGCGTGTGGGAGAAGATGTGGTGCTCGGGGTGGCGCATTCGTCTCGGCTTTATGCCTTCCGCGCCGAGATGGTCAGGTCGGTCGCCCCGTACAGCTCGGCGCTGATCACCGGCGCCTCGACCATCACCCGCCGATCCCTCGGGTCGATCCCGCGCTCCACCATCGCCTTTTTGAGTGTCAGGGGCAGCCCGAACTCGACATCTTCCGGGTACACGTCCCGCTGCTCGATCGTCGCCCCGAAGCGATCGACAAGCTCTCGGCACAACGCCGCGACCAGATCCTCCGGCGCCGAAGCCCCAGCCGTGACAAGCACCGTCTCCGTCCCCTCCGTGAACCAGGCATCGTCCAGGGCGCTCGCATCGTCGAGCAGCTTCGCCCGCGTCCCGACGTTCTGCGAGATCTCCGTCAGGCGCACCGAGTTCGACGAGTTCTTGGACCCGACCACGAGCACCAGATCACACTCGGGCGCGATCTGGCGGACCGCCGCCTGGCGGTTGGTCGTCGCGTAGCAAATATCCTCGCTCGGCGGCGCCTTGACCCCCGGGAACCTCCGCTTGATCGCCTCGACAATCACCCCGGCGTCGTCCGTCGAGAGCGTCGTCTGCGTCAGGTACACCAGCTTGCCCGGATCCTCGACCACGAGCGACTCGACATCATCCGCTGATTCGACGACCAGCGTTCGCTCCGGCGCCTCGCCGCGGGTCCCGATGACCTCCTGGTGGTCCCTGTGCCCGACAAGCAGGATCTGGTACCCCTGACGCGCGTACCGGATTGCCTCCGAGTGAACCTTCGTCACCAGCGGGCACGTCGCGTCGATCGTCCGCAGCCCGCGATCACGCGCCTCGCCCCGAACCGCCGGGCTGATCCCGTGGGCGCTGAACACGACCACGCTCCCCTCGGGCACAGAGCCCAGATCCTCAACAAACGTGACCCCGCGTCCTCGGAACCGATCGACCACATGCCGGTTGTGAACGATCTCGTGATAAACAAAGACCGGCTCACCCTCGAACACGTCCAGAACCTGGTCAACGACATCAATCGCCATGCGCACACCAGCACAGAACCCCCTGGGATTGGCGAGAATAAGGCGCACACCGGATCCTTTTCATCATCGGTCGAGATCAGTTCGTGCCTGCGCCGAGATGATAGCTCGCCCCCGGACTGGCCCATCCGACAGGTTGTCCACCTTCTCCCCCTCGGGGCCTCTCTCGCACTGGGTTGAAACGCGATCATGGTGTACGTTTCACCTCCCCGGCGGTGTGTGTGGGGGGACGGAGTGTGTGGATGAGCAGTTGGGACACGATCGCCGAACGCTGGCGCCAGGCCCCGGGCGTGGCGCCCGTCGCCAGCGGGCTCGACCCGACCGAGACCGCCAAGTCCTTTCTCCACTGCGCCAACTGGGGCGCTCGTGAGGGCAAGCCGATCCTCGCCTGCTTGCGCCCGATCGGCTCGCCGCGCCGCGAGTCGCTCATCGCGCTCCTGGCGTGGTACCGCGCCGCCCGAGATCTCATCGACGCCAACTGGCCCGTCGAGGCCCGCCTGCAGAACCTCGCCCGCCTCCGCGACCAGACCGAGCGGGCGCTCGACGCCAACGCGCCGCGCCACGCTGACCCGCTCTGGCCCGCATTTTCTGCCGCTGTCTGCTCCTACGCGATCGACCCCGCCTGGGTGCTCTCCGCCCTGGACGAGATGGGGCGCGACCTGGAAACCCGGACCCACACCACGACCGCCGATCTCAAGGAAAGCGCCGTCGCCGGCTGGGGATCGCTGGCGATCGTCGTGCTGGCGATCGCGGGCCTTGCGCCGCAAGCCGACGCCCACGAGGCGGCCCGCACCGCGCGCCGCTGGGGCGCTTCGATGCGGGTGGTGGGGGTGCTGCGCAACTTTGCGCGAGACTTCGATTCCGTGCCGCGCCGGGTCCACCTGCCCAGCGAGAGCTTCGAGGAGTTCGGGCTGACGGCGTTCAAGCTGCGCGCCTGGACCGACACCGACGCCTGCGCCGCCTTCGTCGCCCGCTGGACTCAGAATGCCCAGTCCAGCCTGGTCAACGGGCAGGAACTCGCCTCGATGATGCTCCCGGATTCCGGGCGCGCCGTTCTCTCCCTGACCGAGCTCGGCGCGGGCGTGCTCACCGAGCTCCAGCGCGACCCATCCCGCATCGTCCGCGGCGGACGCATCAACGCCCCCAGCTCGTGGGCGTCTCGCGTCGTTGTCCGGGCCAAGCTCGGTCGCCGCCATGGCTCCGGGCGGGCCGGGGCGGCGCGCTAGAGTTCACCCCCTCACCACAGGGGCCAGCAGGAGACTCGCCCATGAGCATCCCACGATTGCAGTTGACCTTGACCGCCCTCGCCGCTGCCCTTGCTGTCGGGCTGTCCGCATACGCCCAGCCCGAGTCGGCCCCAGAGGTCGCCCCGGACGCGGCGCAGAATGCCGCCCAGGCCAGCGCGGTCGAAGCGCTCTTCCCGCCCCGGTTCGGGACAACCACCGCCCCCGAGCGCACACCCGGCGCCCTCCGCATCGCGACCTACAACATCGAGAATCTGTTCGACGACATCGACGACCCGACCCTGAGCGATCGCCAGGAGGACATCGACGACATCAAACCCGAGGGCCAGCTCGACGCCGTCGCCGCGGCCATCCGCGCCATCGACGCCGACATCCTCTGCTTGCAGGAGATCGAGTCTCGCGCCGCGCTCGACTGGTTCATGTCCGGGCGACTCGAGGACATGGGCTACACGCACATCCTCTCGATCGACGCCGGCGATGAGCGCGGCATCGAACAGGCCATCCTCTCGCGCTACCCCATCGTCGAATCCCAAAACTGGGTCCGCCGCCCGCTCGGGGGGGTCCACCCCGAAAAATACGGCCGAAACAAAAACTGGTACGCCGGCGAGGACATCGTCTTCCACCGCTCCCCGCTCATGGGCGTCGTCGAGGTCCCCGCCGCCGCCTGGGATGGTCAGGCCCCCCTCCGCCTCCGCCTGCTCGTCGTCCACCACAAATCAGGGCGCTACAGCGACTACTGGCGTGACAAAGAAACCGAAGGCCTGCTCGCGCTCCTCTCGGAAGCGGACGAGAGCGGCGCTCCCATCCCCACGCTCATCCTCGGCGATTTCAACGCCGAGACCGACGCCCCCAGCGTCCAGGCCTACCTCAACGCCGGCTTCACCGATCTTTTCGAGGACAACCCGCCGCCCGCCAAAGCCTGGACCTCGCACGAATCTGGGCGGCGCATCGACCTGATCCTCGCCAACGATCTCGCCCGCGCCCTGAGCGACCCGGCCTCCGAGTTCGTCCTCGGAACCCCCGCCCGCCCGAGCACGATCAGTTGGCGAGAACTCGACACCTTCCCCGGCTACGCCTCGGACCACTACCCCGTCGTCATCGAGCTCCACCCCGCACGGGCTCCGAACGCCCAGGCGGGTGAAAGGCCCTGATACGGTTTAGATTGCATTGAGATCACTCGGGATAGGGCCTGCGAGCCAGATTCCCTCTATACTCGCAAGGCTGCACGAGAGCAGCCTCGAGACAATGGACACCACCGCGCCCGGATGAGGATTGCCCGAGGCGAAAAGGGAAAGCATGGACCGGATGAAGCCCTGGCAGATCGGACTCTTTATCGCGGCCGTTGTGGTGCTGGGGGCGTCGCTCGTATGGGCGGTGCTTGGAGGCGAGAGTGTCAATCTGAAAGAAAACCATGTCCTTGTTGATGTCACAACCGGTGATCGTTTTACCTTCAACACCGGGGGGAGGCGGGGCATGGCACTGCCTGAGAAAAATCCGGAGACCGGGGAGAATGTCTTGCTCCCGATCCATCGGGGTGAGGATGACCAGTGGGTCATTGTTCCCCGTGCCAGAATCATGCTCGGAGATCTCCCTGTCTCATCAGAGATCGTGAAATCCGGGGGACAAGTCGTCAATATCAGTGACCGGTCTCCGAGAAAGCTCCGTCCATAGCAGCCAGCTCACGATAGTCAGTGGAGAATACCATGAAGAACACAATGCGCAATACACAACGAGCAAATCACCGAGATGGATTCACGCTGATTGAGCTCCTGGTTGTTATCGCGATCATTGCGCTGCTCATCGGCATCCTGCTGCCAGCACTCGGTGCCGCCAGGGGTACTGCCCGCAGTATGGTTTGCGCCAGCATGCAGCGTCAGATCGCCCTGTTGCAGACGTCCTATGCTCTTGACAATCAAGATCTTTACTCTGGCCCGAATACCTCGAACCTCAATCATTGGTGGATCGAGATCGGAGCAACAGAACAGCCGC
The DNA here is from genome assembly GCA_024276195.1 of Planctomycetota bacterium. Taxonomy (GTDB): domain Bacteria; phylum Planctomycetota; class Phycisphaerae; order Phycisphaerales; family UBA1924; genus JAJRXR01. Next base: position 1,237 of record JAJRXR010000027.1, on the reverse strand, counting down.
TCGACCAACTCTACTTCGACTCGGATCCGGACGCACCGACGACGACACTGGATTGGATCAGCCCGATTCTGGGTGATGCGGTTGGCCTCTCGCCGAACCGTGCTGCGCGCACGTCTCAGCTCTTCAATGAATACGGGTGCGCTGCTGCCAGAGTATTTAATGACACGATCTACCGCGTAAACGCCATCCAAGATGAGGAGCAGTTTCGTGAGACCCTTCAAGATCGCGGATTCCTCCAGATCAGCTATCTCGCCCCAACGGCATTTTATTATCTCTCTTACGACAGCCCAATCCCCGTTATCCAAGTCGGAAACGGGCGCCTGACGCGGCGGATGAAAGAGACATTTGAGAACGCCGCAGTTTCACCAGCCGGGTTCGTGCCTCGCCTCGATCGTGTCGGGATTAGCACTTCGACCAAAATCATGTTCTCTGACGGAACTAGGTTCGCGTCAGCCGATGACGGTCTCGACTTCGACCCCCGGTTGGCGCCAAGTTTTTTCGGCTCGTTCTTCGCAAATAACCCTATCATTCAGGGCTCATCAGCATTCGGACGAATGCCGTTTAACTCAAGCATCCAGCTTCCAGAGAACCAACTCCTCTCATTCCGTCATCCCAACGGCTCGATCAATGCCGCATACTTCGATGGGCACGCCGCCGGAATGCCGCAGGCCGAGGCCTATTCCAATCCGAACCCGTGGTTCCCGAGCGGGAGTCGCTGGACGGGCAATAGTGCGACGCCTGAGTCAATCCAGTTTATGGCCGAGCAGTCCGGCGGAAACCCCGCTCGAGCGCGTATTTACTAGCGATGAGCTGAGCTTGATCGCTGTATAGCTGCGGAGCAGACATCGCAGAGTCGTACGTTCATTCTCTGAGCGGCGTGCGTACACGATTTGTTCGCATAAGCTCCATGACTTTGCGCGCGGTGTTCTGGGGCTGGTAGTGAGATGTTCAGACCTAAGTGACTTATTGAGACAAACTGGGCAAACCAGGCGAATTGGGCAGCGTACATGATCTTTGTGTTGATTGGCAACTGCTTCAACTCAAAGGAGAATCACCATGGTCAGTAGCGTTCTGTCGTGCCTGTTGTTTGCTGGTACTGCTAGGCAGTGTCTGACGGCTCAGTTGTTCGGCGCATGAGCGGGGTTGCGCTGTGTTGGTTGAGCGGCGAAGATGCGCCTCTTGGAGGCCATGGATCTGGCCTCCGGTCAGGAGGTCACGGATGCCGCCGCTTCGACGA
>JAJRXR010000026.1 GCA_024276195.1 Planctomycetota bacterium | reverse complement strand
GAAGCGGGCGGGGGGGCTGGTGAACTTCTGCTGGGCGTCGAGGGCGAAGGCGCTCAGGGGTTGTTGTTCTTTGAATGCGGGCAGGTTCTGCTCGTCGCCGGCGCCGGGCACGCCTGTGACTTTGTAGAAGCCGTCGAAGACGAGCACGCGCCCGCTGGTTTTGAAGACGCACTGGGCGCTCGGGTCGCGCCCGCCCTCGATGAGAACGGTCGTCGCGTCCCACTTGGCGGGGGTCATCTGGCTGGCGACAAAGCGCTGCCAGATGAGTTCATAGAGGCGGAGCTGGTCGGGCTTGAGCGCGCGTTTGACGCTGTCGGGCGTGCGGCGCGGGTCGGTCGGTCGGACGGCCTCGTGGGCCTCTTGTGCGCTCTTGTTCGAACTTTTGTAGACGTTGGGTTTGTCGGGGAGGTAGTCAGGCCCGAAGGTCGAGCCGACATAGCCCCGTGCCGCGTCGATCGCTTCGGGCGCAACGCTGGTCGAGTCGGTCCGCATGTAGGTGATGAGGCCGGTGGGGCCTTCGCCGGGGATCTCGATGCCCTCGTACAGGCCCTGGGCGGCGCGCATGGTGCGCTGGGCGCCGAAGCCAAGGCGGCTCGACGCGGCCTGCTGCAGCGTGCTCGTGATGAACGGCGCCGACGGCCAGCTGGTGGTCCGCTTGGTCTCGATCGACGACACCCGGTACGGCGTGGACGGGTCGGCGACCCCCGTGATCGTGCGCACCCACCGGGCCGGTCCCTTGCCCCTCTCGTCGTCCATGTTCCCGAACTCGATCTCGGTCAGCCCGGCCAGGCTGGCGATGCGCTCGATCTGGGGCGTGAGATCGTGCGCGTCGGGCGAGTTGAACGCCTCGGCGGCTCGTTCGAGGCGGGCTCGGATCGAGTCCTCATTGAGATCGGCGCCCGGCGGCGCCTCGCCGATGATCTTGCTCGTGATGGTTTCAACTTGGAACGGCTCGCCCCCGACCTCGACCAACTCGGCGCGGACACCGGCGTGCTCGGCGAGCCAGGCGTTCTGCTTCTTGATGCTCGGGCCTTGTCCGCGGCGCGGACCGGACTCGTCCTTCTCTTCAAGGAACGAACCCCAGAGCTCGCCCAGTGTGCTCGCGTCACTCTCGTTGAGCGCGAAGCAGGCCTCGATCTTCCAGGTCTCATCCGGCACGAACGCCCGGATCTCGCGCTCGCGCTCGACCACGAGGCGGACGGCGACGGACTGCACCCGCCCGGCGCTCAAACCCCGGGCGACCTTTTTCCAGAGCAATGGCGAGACCTGGTACCCGACGATGCGGTCGAGGATGCGCCGCGCCTGCTGGGCGTTGACGCGGTCCTCGTCGATCGGGTGCGGGTGCTGGAAGGCCTTGGCGATCTCGCCCTTGGTGATCGCGGGGAAGATGACGCGCTTCGCGTCCTTGGCGTCGATGCCGAGTTCTTGCGCCAGGTGCCAGGCGATGGCCTCGCCCTCGCGGTCGAGGTCCGTCGCGAACCAGATCTTGCCGTTGGAGTCGAGAACTTCCTTCGCGGCTCTCTTCAGGTCGTGGATGACCGCCTCTTTACCGGGCAGGATCTGGTAGGTGGGCGTGAAGCGGTTTTCGAGATCGACGCCCGGCACCGAGAACTTCTTGCCATTCTCCGCCGTGCTGGGCAGATCCCGGACGTGCCCGACGGAGGCGAGGACGAGGTAGTCCGAGCCCAGGTATTTGTTGATGGTCTTGGCCTTGGAGGGGCTCTCGACGATGACGAGGTCTTTGCCGACGCCCATGCCCGCCTTGAAGCCCAGGCCCTTGCCGCCGAACTT
>JAJRXR010000025.1 GCA_024276195.1 Planctomycetota bacterium | reverse complement strand
GTCTCGTAGGTCTTGGCGTAGCGGTCGGGGTAGAAGCGCATGGAAGCGTCGCCACTCCCCCCCCTCGTGGCACGGGCGTCCCGCCCGTGAACTCCGTCCCCTCTGTCTTCACTTCTTCCCGCTCTGTCCTCCCTCCTCCGCGTAAACGGGTACAGCCCCGCCTTGCCCGCCAGCCCCGCCTCGACCGGGTTGTGCTGCACATACCGGAATGTCTCGTCGTACTCCCCAGCGTTTCGGATGATCCGGTCGTAGTACTCGTCCTGCCAGAGAGCGCCTGAAGCGCTCCGCTGCTTCTGAATCTCGTGAGCGGTAAAGCTCTTGATCGAGTGGATGAGGTCCGGCAGAGGCCACCAGCCATCATCCTTCTCAAGCGGCGTCAGAATCAGGTGGACGTGGTCGGGCATCACGCAGGCGAGGTGCGTGAGGTGGCGCTCAGCGTGAAAGTGGAAGCAGGCGTCGAGAACGCGGGCTTGCTCGTCGGGTGTGAGCTGGCCTTCGCTGAGCTTGAAAGTGATGTGGTAGGTCTTGCCGCCGAGCTGCCAGTGGGGGAGGTTGCGGGTGTGGGTGGTGAGGGCTTGGGGGATGGAGTCGGAGTTGGAAGGAGAGGAAGGAGAGGACGGAGGTACGGGCGGGACGCCCGTGCCACGAGGGGACGGAGACGGAGAGGATTCCGGCCACGCTTGCAGCGACGCCTCGCTTCGCTGCTCGCGGACGAGCGCCCGTTGGGCGCTGCCGCGGAGTCTGTCGTCGGTCACCTTGCAGTACCACTGATCGCTCAGGTACGGCTCGACCGGGACGTGGCTCCGGTACGAGTGCCCGACGCTGTGGCGGTGGGGGACGATCTTCTCCAACAGCGATCCCTCGACACCCTCGGCGACCGAGCGGGCCTTGAACTCCTTGATGACCAGCTTGCGCGCGTCCTCGCGGGATTTGCCGACGAAGATGTGGGCGTCGCCCACGTCGTCCCAGCCGTGCTGGTCTGAGATGCTCGCGTCGGGGGCCATGATGTTGATGACTTCCAAATCTTTGCGTTTGCCGAGCTGCTCGTCGTTGGGGTCGTGCGCGGGTGTCACCTTGAGAAAGCCGGTGGACATCTCGGCCTTGGCGTCGCCCGCGTCGCCGCCGTACTTGACGGGGAGCACGACGTAATCATCTTCAACGATCGGGATCACGCGCCCGACGATGGGCAGCTCGCAGAAGAACCCGCGGACGCTCGTTGCTCGCGGGTCTTTCGGGTTGATCGCGACACCGGTATCGCCCAGGTACGTCTCCGGGCGCGTCGTCGCGACGGTGATCCAGGCCTGCTCATCCTCGGGGTGGGTCTCGGCCTCGGGGAATCCCCGGGTCGCCAGCTCGCCCCATGTCACCGGGCTGTGATTGCCCGGCTCGGTTTGGTGGACGAGCGGGTAGCGCAGGTAGTAGAAGGCGCCGTCGATCTCCTGCATCTCGACCTCGTCGTCGGAGAGAGCGGTCTGCGTGACCGGGTCCCAGTTGACGAGGCGCTTGCCGCGGTAGATGAGCCCGTCGCGGAAGAGGCGGAAGAAGGCTTCACGCACGGCGCGGGCGCAGATGTCGTCCATGGTGAAGCGGTAGCGTCGCCAGTCGGCGCCGCACCCGATCGCCTCGGACTGGCGGCGGATGGTCGCCGAATACTCGTCCTTCCAGGCCTGGACGAGGGCGATGAACTTCTCTCGCCCGTTCTCGCCGGCGAGTTCCATGCGCTTGTAGTCGCCCAGGGCGGGCTTGCCCTCGGCCTGGAGGCGTTTATCGACGATGCTCTGCGTGGCGATGCCGGCGTGGTCGGCGCCGGGCATCCAGAGCGCCTCGAAACCCATCATCCGGTGCGCACGAATCAGGATGTCCTGGATGGTGCCGTTGAGGGCGTGCCCGAGGTGCAGGGCCGCGGTCACGTTGGGCGGGGGCATCAGGATGCAGTATGGCTTGGCCTTGCCCGAGAGGACGCGGGCCGGGTCGGCCTCGAAGGCCTTCGCCCGGTCCCATCGGTCCCAGATTCGCGCCTCGTGCTCATCGGGGCGGTACTGTTTCGGGAGGGATTGGGGCTTGGGTGTGGGTTGGGCTGCAGGTTGGTCTTTGGGTTGGGATTCGGGCATCGTTCGGGCTCCGCCGTGTGGGCGTTCGAGTGTAGTCGGGCCGATAGAGGTGGTGAGATGACAAGCATGAACACACATCAAAGCAGGCGGGGCGGGGCGGCGGCGATCTGCGTTGGAGCGCTCGTCGTGGTGCTCGCGGCGGGGCTCGTCGGGCTGGCGCTCGTTCGGGCGCTCGGCGGAGAGTCTGAGACCACAGCGCCCGATCCGGGCGACGCCCCGAGCATCGCCAGCGAGGCAGACATCTCACGCCTGCTCGAATCGGTCCAGGTCTACGTCACCAGTGGGCAGCGGAGCAAGGCGCACGCGATCCTCGAATCCAGCGTCGGGCAGTATCCCGATGACCAGGATCTGCGCCTCGCGTACGGGCTGCTGCTGATGCAGGACGAGCGCTGGGAGGACGCATTTACGCAGTACGACGCGGCGGCGCTGGCCGGCCCGATCTCCGCCCAGGAATATTTCACCGCGGGAACCCTGGCGAGCACTGCCGGGCGCTACGAGGACGCGGCCAGGCACTACAACTTTGCCCAGCGGGCGGACGCGAGCAACGCGGATTATCCGCTGTACCTCGCGCAGACGCAGCTCAAGATCGGGCTCAAGGACGAGGCGATGGCCAGCCTTGTGCGCGCCAGCGTGCTCGATGATTCCAACGCGCTGGTCTGGGGCTCGATGGCGAGCGTGGCGCTCTCGGAGAACAAGGTCCACATGGCGATGCAGCACATCGCGCGTGCGCGCGAGCTGGACCCCGCGTCGCGGGACTGGCGCCTGATCCAGGCCCGGGCGATGAAGCGGGCGGGAAAGATCGAGGACGCGATCGGCGTGCTGCTGGGGCTGGGCGATGAGCTGCTGACGGATGACGAGGCGCTGCGGACGATGGGCGAGTGCCACGCGATGCTGGGCGAGGCGGGCGAGGCGCTTGAGCTGTACGAGCAGGCGATGGCCCGGCGACCCGGGTCGGCGGCCCTGGTCTACGAGGGCGCGATCTGGGCGGAGCGAGCCGGGCGCCCCGAGCGAGCGCTCGAGCTGGCGCGCCAGGCCGCGGCGATGGGGCACGAGCGTGCGAGCGCTCTTGCTGAGCGCCTTGAGGTGGTCGTCAAGGCGGACGGCTGAGCCGGTTGTATCGCCAGTCGCTCAGCCGGTAGGCGGGCCGAGATCGGGCGTGTCGGGCTTGTCGTTGTCGTCGTCGGGAACCATCCGGCGCCCGGCCTCTTCCCAGGGGTCGGGTCTTGGCTCTGGCGGCGGGGGCGCCCTGCGCGCGCGCGCCAGGCGGTTGCGCCGGAGCACGAGCATCAGCGTCAACGCGGTGATGAGAATGACGGCGAGCAGCGCGATGACGAGCAGCAGGTTGAAGCTCTCGCGGACCAGATCGGGGTCGGGCGAGGGCGGCGGCGGGGCTGTTGCGAGCGCGAAGATCATGCGCGGAGTTTAGGTGCTGGTGAGTGTCGGAG
>JAJRXR010000024.1 GCA_024276195.1 Planctomycetota bacterium | reverse complement strand
GCCAACATGGACCGCCTGCCCAACGGCGACGTCCTGCTCCACGCCATCGCCGACTATCACGATTCCACCGGGCGACGCCTCGAACGCGACGGCGTCCCCCCCGATGTCCCCGTCGAACTCAACCGCACCGACCTGCTCAATGGGATCGACGCCCCGGTCGCCAAGGCCGCCGCGTGGATCGTGGGCGATGACGACTGAACAATGGCTACCGAGCACTGACCACACAACCCTGACCACCACACCCCCGGGCGAGGCGCCCGGGCGACGGAGACCACGACCATGACCCTGCCCATGACCCTGTTTCACCCGAAGACCGTTCTGCGAGCCGCCCTGCCTGTTCTTGCCCTGAGCATCGCCCTGCCCGCGAGCGCCCTGGCGACGGCGCCGACCCTGATCCAACTCGACGAGGACGAGTCCCGCGCCAAAGCCCTCGAGATCATCGACCGGCACGTCGAGGCCATCGGCGGCGAAGACGCCCTCCGCGCCAACACCTCCGTGACCCAGACCGGCACGCTGTCGATCCCCGCCGCTGGGCTCGCGGGCGAGTTCAGGGCGTACAACCGGGCGCCGAACCACTTCACGATCGATATCACGCTCCCGAGCCTGGGCTCGCTCAAGACCGGGTTCGACGGCGAGATCGGCTGGAGCGAGAACCCGATCGAGGGCGCCACTCTCTTCGAGGGGCGCCAACTCCACGAGATGAAGATCCAGGCCGACTACATCAGTGTTCTCAACACCGAGAAGTATTACAAGGACATCACCTTCGAGGGCGTCGAGACCTTCACGGGCCAGCAGGCCAACGCAGTGAAGCTCGTGGGCGATGATGGGACTGAGACCACACAGTTCTTCAGCGTCGATTCGGGACTGCTCATCGGAACCCGCGCCACCCAGGCCAGCACCATGGGCGACATCGAGATCATCTCGGAGCTCTCCGAGTACAAAGAGTTCGGCGACGTCAAGTTCGCCACCAAGACGCTCCAGAAGGCCGGGCCGCAGGTCTTCGAGATCCTCATCATGGACGTGAAGTTCGACAAGATCGGCGACGAGATGTTCGCCCTCCCCCCGGCGATTCAGGCGCTCACCGAGGCCCCGGAGCCCGCTGCAGTCCCATGACCGGATCGCTCCGGTTTGCACGAACCCATCGCGGAGATCCACCGATGCACGCACCCCGCTTCTGGACCGCCCTGCTCGTCGGATGTTGTGTGTCGGCGTCTGCGCTCGCGCAGGCGCCGACCGAGGCGCCTCCGCCCAGCGCTGCCGAGCCCGAGCAAGACGACGCGGCGCGCCAGAAAGCCCGTGAGCGAGCCCTGTTCGTCCTGGGGCGCCATATCCGGGCGGTCGGGGGTAAGGAGATCATCCGGGCCGCCGAGTTCGTCACCTTCACGGGCAAGTTCGAGATCCGCGGCGCCCCGTTCATCGGGCGCGTCACGTCGATGCGTGCCGAGCCGCCTCGCCTGCTCACCCGCCTCGAGCTCGGCCCCATGGGCACGCTCACCCAGGGCTACGACGGGCGCGTCGCGTGGACAATCCACCCCAGCACCGGCCCCGCCGTGCTCGATGGCCCCGAGCGAACCTCCATGATCCGCAGCGCCGACGTCCGGGGCGACCTCCACTACGAGCAAAACTACCCGATCATCGAGTTCCTGGGCGACGACACCTTCGAGGGCCAGCCCGTCTTTGCGATACGCCTCGTCGATCACGACGCCGCCGAAACCATCGAGTACTACAGCAAGGGCTCTGGGCTCCGCGTCGGCGTCCGCGGCTCGCGCGACTCCGCCTCAGGCCCGATCCCATTCTCCCGCGCCATCACCAGCTACACCGAGTACGAACGCCTCAAAGTCCCCACCACCACCGTCGAAACGATCGGAACCCAGGTTATCACCCTCACCATCGACGATGTCTCGTTCGCCCCGATCGACGAGTCCGTGTTCGAGCTCCCCGAGCCGATCAAGGCGCTGGTCCAGGCGCAAAACGACATCGACGACGACGAACCGGACGGCGCCCCCTGATGCGCCTCACACGATCGCGATGATCTCAAACACCTTTACGCCCCGCGGCGCCCGGACACGCACCGTCTCGCCCACGCGCGCCTTCATCAGCGCCTCGCCCATCGGGCTCGTCGTCGTGACCTCGATCACATCGTCATTGTCGTCACCGGTCGATTCGCCGACCAGGCGGTAGGTCTCGATCTCGTCGTCGCCGACCTCTTTGAGCTGGACGGTCGATCCGATGAAGACCACGCCGTCGGCCTGCTGGTCCTCGCTGACGACCTGCGCCGTCGAGAGACGGATCTCGATGCGACGGATCTCCGCCTCCTCGAGGCCCTGCTGCTCGCGCGCCGCGTGGTACTCGGCGTTCTCCTTGAGATCGCCCAGCGCCCGCGCCTCGGCGATCCGCTCCGTAATCACCGATCGGTGAGCGAACAGCTCGTTGAGGCGATCATTGAGTCGCTGCTTATCGCCAGCCGTGATCACATCCATCGGGTCGTCTCCAGTCACACGGGCCAGTCATACAGATCCGTTCCGCCGACCACAATTTATGCCGGTCGCCCGCTCCGGGCGAGTGCGAGCCCCTTGGCGCCCACCATCAGCACCCCCCCGAGCGCCAGAGTCGCCAGCACCGGGCGCCAGTGCCCCGCGCCGACCCGGGCCGAACGCCCCGTCCACGCCCGGTCCCGCGTGATCTCGACGATCGACGTCAGCGGGCTGAGCATCCGCCCGGGGGCCGGCGCAAGGCTCGCCGCCCCCCCCTCGACGATGTCGTACCCGCCCGCCACCAGAAACCACACGGGCGCCCCCACGCTCAGCACCACGAACACCGCCATCCACGCCCCGCGCACCCCCGCCCCGCTCTCCGGGCGCATCGTCGCCAGCGCAATACCAAGCACCCCGCCCGTCACCAGCGCCCACGCGCCCATCGACAGCGCCAGCGCCGCCACCACGCTCAGAGGCCACCCCGAGAGCATCCCCAGCGCATGAGGCCAGACCAACGCCTGCACCGGAAGCAACACCACCACCAGATCCTTGAGCACCGACGCGATCGGACGCTTGCTCGGCCCGAGCTGGCTCAGACGCGTCATGGGCCACAGCAGCGTGATCCCGATCATCACCGACACCAGCAGCACACGCGCCGCCGGGCGGTACACCTCGGGCGTCACCGAGGGCGACGCGCTCAGCGACGCGAACATCACCAGCGTCGAGAGCATCAGGTAGAGCGTCCAGAGCAGCGCAAACGTGCGCGGCTCCCCCCGACGGTGCGCCCAGTCCGTGCGCCCCTTCGGCTCGCGCCCGAACAGATCGCGCTCCTTCGGCGCACGATCGCTGCCTTCGCCGGCGCCATCATGGGCGCCCTCGTCCGCCGGGTGTTGGTGTGGGACCGTTTCCACGCCCGGATGGTATTCCGCTAGCCGCCCGTCCGGTCGAGCAGGACGCGCGGGCCGAATATCTCGATCCGGTCCTTGCCCGCGTCGATCCGCCCGGTCCGGTCGCGCAGCGTGCGCAGACGCTCGAGCTTGATCTCGTCGCTGACCTCGCCGGGCGTAAACGCCCCGGGCGCCCCGCCCCACCCCACCCGCCCCCCCTGGCGTGTGACCAGTTCGAGCGTCTTGTCCCGCGTATACGGCTCGACATCCACCCCAGCGACCTGCGCGTCCAGCCCGGCGCTGCGCAGCAGCGCCAGCAGCTCAAGCCCCGCGAGCACGTCCTCGCTGGGCCAGCGTCCGTCGGCGCCGACGCGCCCCGCGTCGCGCCACCCCCCCACGATCACGCGCTGCCCGCTCTCGCCGCGCCCGTACACCAACGCCAGCGGGGCGCCGTCCCACGCGATGAGGCGGTCGCCATCACCCGTGCGCACCGCGGCGCCCGGAACCCGCCACTGACCCGTGATGAGCACACCCAGCTCCGGTGTCCGTTGCACGCTCGGCGCCTCGGAGAACCAGCCCGTATCCATCAGCGCCTCGCCCGCGTCGCGGACCGGATCGCCCGAGAGTGGGTCGGTCTCGCGCAGGATCTCCTCGACAAGCTCGCTCAGGCGCCGGCGCTCGCTCGCGGGCAGCCAGGTCGTCTCGCCCTCGGGCGTTGTCGCCTCGAGCGCGGGCCAGCGGATCTCGACCGCGCCGACATGTGCGCCCAGCTCGCGCGAGGCGCGTTCGTCGAGCGCCCCGACGCCGAACACAGCGCCCGCGCCGATGCCCAGCACCACCAGCGCCGCCACGCCCGCCATCACACCCCGCCGGGCGCTGCTCGGGTCTGTTTTTTTCGTCTTCTTCTTCGCCATCGCTACTCGCTCCTCACGCCGGCATGCTCGCCGATCGCTCTCTCGATCAGCCCGGCGCACAGGGCGCCCATGCCGATCCCTCGCCGCTGCCCCGCCATCGGCAGCAGGCTGTGCGCCGTAAACCCGGGCATCGTGTTGATCTCCAGAAACCAGGCGACGCCATCAGGATCAAGCATGAAATCAGCGCGCGCCAGGTGGCGCACGCCGATCGCCGATGCGCAATTGATCGCGTGCGCCTCGATCCGCTCGCGCACCCCCTCGGGCAGCGCTGGGTCAACGGTATAGCGCGTATCGTCGCGTTCGTACTTCGCCTGAAAGTCGTACGACCCGCCGGGCGCCTCGATCTCGACAACCCCCACGCTCTCGAGCCCGTTCCCCAGGTCCAGCAGCGCCACGGTCAGCTCACGCCCGCGGATCAGGCGTTCGACCATCCACGCGCGGGCCGGGTTTGTTTCTTGGTCTGTGCGCACAGCGAGCAGCGCCGCGTCCCACTGCGCATCATCGCAGCAGATCGACAGCCCCACGCTCGAACCCTCGCGCACCGGCTTGACCACGCAGGGCAGCCCGATCGGGCAGACGCTCTCGTCCGGGTTCATGCGCGCGCCCGGGGGCGTCGCGGCGCCCAGCGCGGCGCATTCGAGCTTGCACGCGAGCTTGTCCATCGCCAGGCGGGCCGCTGCGGGAGCCGAGCCGATGTACGGGCGCCCGTCGAGTTCGAGCAGGTCTTGCATCCCCCCGCCCTCGCCGAACGGGCCGTGCATCGCGGGGAAAATCGCGTCGCCGGGCAAGGCCCTGAGCCGGTCGAGCGTCGGGTGATCCAGGATCTCGCAGACCACATCAAAGCGACCGTCATCGCGCAGCGCCCGAGCGACGGCGCGAGCGCTCTCGATCGAGACCTCGCGCTCGGCGTCCGGGCCTCCGCCGAGAACCAGCACCGTCTGGCGCGCGCTCATTGGGAGCGCTCCCAGATGACAACCTCGCGTTCGAGTCTCACGCCGAAGCGGTCGTGAACCCGCTCGGCGACAACGGCGATCAGGTCGATAACATCGCGCGCGCTGGCGCTGTCGCGTGTCACGATGAAGTTGGCGTGCTGGTCCGAGACCTTGGCGCCGCCCACGCGCTCGCCCTTGAGCCCGGACAGGTCGATGAGCTTGCCGGCGCTGACGCGCTCGCCCTCATCGCCCACGCCCTCGATCGCTTCTCGCAGGGTCGGGTTTTTGAAGACACACCCGGCCGAGACTCTCTCGAGAGGCTGGGTCTCCTTCTTGTACGCCATGCACCGTTTGAGCTCGTCGCGCAGGGCCGCGGGCTCGCCCGGTGTCAACGAGAACTCGGCGCTGGTGAGGATCAGGTGGTTCAGACGCGACTGGCGGTAGGCGAAGTCGATCTGCGAACGCTCGAAGCGGTGCTCACGCCCGGCGCGGTCGATGGCGCAGACGCGCGCGAGCGTGTCGGAGATCCGCCCGAAGGCGCCGCCCGCGTTCATAATCACGGCGCCGCCCACGCTCGCAGGGATCCCCGCCAAGGTCTCGAGCCCAGCGAGCCCGCGCCGGGCACACTCGGTGATGAGCTGGGGCAGACGAGCCCCGGCGCCCGCGACAACGAAATCTATTTCGCTTCGGAACTCAACTTCTTTGAAAACACCCTGCGAGAGATCGACGACCAGCTCGCCCACGCCCGCGTCATCGACGAGCAGGTTGGCGCCGTCGCCGAGGATGCGCAGGTCCGGGTCGATGCGCACGCACTCGAGCAGTTCGTCGAGCGTCCTGGGGCGCGCGAGACGATCGGCGCGCCCGCCGACCCCGAACCAGGTGCTGATGGGCGCGTCGGTCTCGATCTCGACCGATGGGGTCTGTGTATCCATCACGCCTGTGCGCCCCCATCGAGGTAGCCCCGGGCCACCTGCCAGACCGGGCCGGCGCCCATGACCACGAGCAGATCACCCGGGCGGCAGACGTTTTCGAGCTGTTCGATGATCGCCTCGAACGGGTAGAGGTGCATCGCGCGCACGCCGCGCGTGCGCAACCTGTCAACAAGATCCGACGCGCTGACCCGGTGCTTCTCGGCCTCGGAATCACGCACGAAATAAATCTGCGGCACGATCACAATGTCCGCCTGCTCAAAGCTCGTGGCGAACTCTTCCAAAAGAAATCTCGTCCGCGAGTGCTGGTGCGGCTGGAAGACACAGATCAGGCGCCCGCCCCGTTCTTCTGGTCGCTCGCTCTGGCGCAGGGCGCGGAGCGTGGCCTCGACCTCGGTCGGGTGGTGCCCGTAGTCGTCGTAGACGCGGACGCCTGCGCGATCGCCGAGGAGCTGCATGCGTCGGTCGAGCCCGCGGAAGGCGCCGAGCGACCGGGCGAGCGCGTCGCCCGCGCCGCCGCAGGTGCGTCCGAGTGCGAAGGCGGTGGCGCTGTTGATCGCGTTGTGCTCGCCGGGCATCTGGTTGACCCAGGAGAAGGTGGGCTCGCCCGCGCGGGCGACCCAGACATCGCGCGTGCCCGGGTCGTAGCCGATGGTCCAGTCGGCGCTGGGGCTGAAGCCGATGGTCTCGATCTTGCACCCGAGCCCGGCGGTGATCTCGCGCCGGTGCGCACCCTCGTGGGCGATGAGCAGGCGCCCGCCGTCGCGCTCGTGCGGGACGAGCCTGGCAAAGCCGGCGAACGCCTCGACGACCGCGTCGAGCGAGCCGTAAATATCTAAATGGTCCGCCTCGACGCGCGAGATGCTCGCGATCGTGGGGCGAAGGCTGTGAAACGAGCGGTTGAACTCGCACGCCTCGGCCAGCAAAAGCCCGCCCTGGCCCGCGCGCTCGCCCTGCGGGATGGACTCTTGCCCGAGTCGGAAGCCGACGGGGGCGTCGAGGCGGGGGTCGCTCAGGGCGCCTTTGGAGAGCTGCGAGCAGATGGCGCCGACGATGACGGACGGGTCGAGGGCCGCGTCGGTCAGGGCGCACCCGAGCATGGCGGTGGTGGTGGACTTGCCGTGGGTGCCGGCGATGGCGACGCCCGTGGCGCGCTCCATGCAGGCGCCGAGCGCCTCGGCGTAGGTCATCACACCCAGCCCGCGGCGCTCGCCTTCGAGGGCCTGGGGGTGGTCGGGGCGGATGGCGGCCGAGGCGATGAGCGCGTCGGCGTCCTCGGGGATGGCGCCCGCAGTCTGGTCAAGATCAACGCGGATGCCGAGCGTGTCGAGCGAGTTGGTGAGATCGGTCTGGGTCGAGTCGGAGCCTCGGACGCGGGCGCCGCGCTGGTGTAAGAGCTGGGCGAGACCCGACATCCCGCACCCGCCAATGCCGACGAGGTATGGGCGATCCCATGGCGCGGCGCGGCGCGCCGCGCTCGGGTCCGCCTGGGTGTCGGTCGCCTGAGCGTTCATCATCACCAGAGTATCGGCCGCGTCCGTGCCCGGGCGTGAAGGCCCGTGCCATCGCGGTTTTCGCGCCCCGAACGCACGCCGGACGGGGGCCAGTCATGCACGCAGGCGGGCGGCGGACGGGCGGCGGCGGGTATGGCGCACGAGCGCACGGGCCTATCGTCCGCGTCGTGAGCGACCCAGCGAACATCCTGCCCGGGCTCGATAGCGCCGGCCCGCTGCCGTACAAAATCGCGTGCCTGTGCGATCTGCGCGACAAGGACGGGCGTGTGCTGCTGCTGCGTCGGGGCAAGGCGCCCAACAAGGGGCTGTGCTCTCCGATCGGGGGCAAGCTGGAGATGGAGACGGGCGAATCGCCGGCCCAGTGCGCCCAGCGCGAGATCCGCGAGGAAGCCTCGATCGAGGTTCCGATCGAGCGGCTCCATCTTCTGGGGCTGATCTCGGAGGCGGCGTTCGAGGACGAGAGCCACTGGCTGCTGTTTTATTACCGCGTGATGGGGGCGGTCGAGGTCAAGGAAGGCCCGATGAACGAGGGGTCGCTCGAGTGGTTCCGCCCGGAGGAGATTGAGGGGCTGCCGCTGCCGGACACGGACCGCCAGATCATCTGGCCCCTGGTCCGCAAGCACGAAACCAGCGGGGGCGACGGCGGGCTCGGGTTCTTCGCCCTGCACATTGATTGCGCCGGCGAATCAATCACATGGAATGTCGAGCAGGAAACGCCCGAAAGCGGGGCCTGAGAGGCCCGATGAAAGGTCTGATGAGGGGCTCGAATCGCTTTCCGTGGTGAAACCGAAGGGCGCCGCTCCCGGAATCTATACTTTGTTCGTGCACACCATGCCCCAGACATCCCAGCGACGACGACTCAGAACCCTGGCCCGGGTCTTCGCGGGGGCGGGGTGCCTGTTCGCCGGGGCGCTGGCGATCGCGCAGAGCGGCGCCCGGGCGCCGATCGCCGTCCCGGCGTCGCGCCAGGCGGACCACATCGCGGTCATCACGGTCAAGGGGGGGATCGACCGGATCACGTCGATGAGCGTGCAGCGCCGGCTGGACAAGGCCGTCGAGTCCGGCGCCGACGCGATCGTGATCGAGATCAACTCGCCCGGGGGCGAGCTCGGGGCGGTGCTCGAGATTTCGGCGGCCATCAAGGCCTCACCCATCCCCAACACCGTCGCGTGGGTCCACCCGCAAGCGTACTCGGGCGGCGCGATCATCGCACTGGCCTGCTCAGAGATCGTCACCTCCGACCCCGGCGCCATGGGCGACGCCTTCCCCGTCACCTTCGGGGCCGAGGGGCTCAAGGCCCTGACGCCCGACCAACGCACCAAGCTCCTGCCCCCGCTGCTGCAGGACGTGACGGACTCCGCCCGGCGCAACGGGTACGACGAGTTCCTCGTCCAGATCATCGTCACCGACGGCATCGAGCTCTGGGGCATCCGCAACACCCAGACCGGGCGGATGCTCCTCGTCAACGAGGAGGAGTACGTCGCGCTCTTCGGCATCGCGCCCGCCCGCGGGCTCCCCATGCTCGGGTTCGTGCCCGGCGCCCGGACCCGACCGCTCGGTGAACGGGCCTCGAACGCATCAGAGGCCGCGCCGGATGCGGAGCAAGACCGGGCGCCCGAACCTGAGCCCGGGGGTGAGAGCCCGAGCAACCCCGAGATCGACGCGCCAGCGCCCGAAACCGACCCGAACCAAGACGAAAGCCAAATCGAGAGCCAGGACGAGGACGAGAGCATGCTCGCCGACTCGTTCGTGGATCCTGACGCGGCGTTCACGCCCGCAGGCCCGGGCGTGGCGGATCTTGAGGGCAATGTGACAAACCTGCTCGACACGCCCACCAACCGCCCGGATGTCGCGTCGCTGAGCGCCGCCCGATGGGAGCCGGCGGGGTACGTCAGCGACGGCACGCACGCCGTCATCCTCTCCGCCCGGCAGATGGACGAGTTCGGGCTCACCAGCGCCACCATCAACAACGATGAGCAGCTCATGGCGTTCTTCGGCGCCAAGACGCTCGTCCGGGCGGACCGGTCCTGGTCCGAGTCGCTCGTGCGCTTTATGACCTCGCTGCCCGTGCGAGGCCTGCTGATCGTGATTTTCTTGCTGGCGTTGTTCCTGGAGATGTCGGCGCCGGGCATGGTTGTTCCGGGGGCGGTGGCGCTGGGGGCGGCGGTGGCGCTGCTGGCCCCGCCCATGCTCATCGGCATGGCCGGGTGGTGGGAGATCCTTGCGATCGTCTCGGGCGTGCTGCTGATCGCGCTCGAGATCATGGTCATACCGGGGTTCGGGGTGTTCGGGGTCGCGGGCCTGCTGCTGCTCTTCGGCGGGATGGTCGGCACCTTCATCCCCGATTCGAGCAGCTTCCCGGGCGCCCCGGGCCAGAGCAAAGACCTGCTCTTCGGCGTGGTGACGATCGTGCTCGCCAGCGCCACGGCGGGTGTGGGGATGTACTTCATCACCAAAAACTTCGGGCGCCTGCCCATGGTCTCGCGCCTCGTTCTCGACAGCGCCCCGCCCGACGAGGACAGAACCTCCTCGTTCGGCGTGATGACCCCCTCGCCCGCGCCGGAGGTCGCGCCCGGGCAGACCGGGCGGGCCATCACCGCGCTGCGCCCGAGCGGCAGGGCCGAGTTTGACGGGAGGCTCGTCGATGTCGTCGCGGACATGGGCTACATCGACAAGGGCGAGGCGGTCCGCGTTGTCAGCGCCGACGAGTTCCGGGTTGTGGTTGAGCGCGGCGGATCCCGCGAGGAGCAGGGCTGATGGGCGATGCGATGCTGATCTGGGGCCTGGCCCTTTTGGGCGCGGCGGTGCTGCTCGTCATTATCGAGGTGCTCGTCCCCTCGGGCGGGATCATCAGCCTCGTGGCGACGGGCGTCGCGATCACCGGCGTTGTCTTCCTGTACCGCGAATCGACCATCTGGGGGCTCATAGGCACGCTGTTCGTGATCGTCGGGGGGCCGACGATGTTTTTCTTCGCCCTCAATATGCTGCCCAGCACCCCCACCGGGCGGGCGATGCTCGGTGAGATCGACCCGGAGAAGCGGGCCGAGAATGAGCGCCGCAACCGGGAAGAGCGCGAGACCCTGGCCTCGCTTGTCGGAGCCGAGGGCGAGGCGCTGACCGATCTCCACCCCGTCGGGAATGTCCTCGTGGAAGGCCAACGCCACGAGGCGACGGCGGATACGAGCTACATCCGCGCGGGCCAGCGCGTCGTTGTCACCTCGGTGGAGATGGCGACACTCAAGGTCCGCCCGGCCCAGGACGGGTAGACCCCCGCCCACCCGCTATACTCCCGTGAACGCACGAGCGCGTTCGACCAGGAGCCCTTCCAGTGGAAATCGTTCTCATCATCGGCGGTATTGTCGCCGTACTCGTCCTGCTCGTCCTCGTCGCGGTGATCGGGCAGTTCATCAACCTGTACATCCAGGCGTTGCTCTCGAACGCAAAGGTGGGCCTGCTCGAGATTGTGGGGATGCGCCTGCGCAAGGTGGACATCCGGATGGTGGTCTACAGCCGCATCCGCGCGGTCAAGGCGGGCATCCCGATCTCGACGGCTGAACTCGAGACGCACTACCTCGCGGGCGGGCGGATCCACAACGTGGTCAGCGCCCTGATCGCTGCGGCGCGCGCCAAGATCCCCCTCGACTTCGACACGGCCTGCTCGATCGACCTCGCGGGGCGCGACATTCTTGACGCGGTGCAGACCTCGGTGAACCCGAAGGTCATCGACGTGCCCAACCCGGTGCTCGGTCGCGCCACGATCGACGCGGTCGCCAAGGACGGCATCCAGCTCAAGGCCCGAGCCCGGGTGACGGTCCGCACGAACCTGCCGCGCCTCGTCGGCGGCGCCACCGAGGAGACGATCATCGCCCGCGTGGGCGAGGGCATTGTGTCTTCGATCGGCTCTTCGGACACGCACAAGGTCGTGCTGGAGAACCCGGACAACATCTCCAAGGCCGTCATCAACCGTGGGCTCGACGCGGGAACGGCGTTCGAGATCCTGTCGATCGACATCGCGGACGTGGACGTGGGCGAGAACATCGGGGCGAAACTGCAGGCGGACCAGGCCGAGGCGGACAAGCGCCGATTCCAGGCCGAGGCTGAGAAGCGGCGCGCTCTGGCGGTCGCGCTCGAGCAAGAGAACAGAGCGGACATCGAGAAGAACCGGGCGTTGGTGGTGCTGGCCGAGGCGGAGGTGCCCAAGGCGATGGCCGAGGCGTTCCGCAAGGGGCACTTAGGCATCATGGATTACTACCGCATGAAGAACGTCATGGCCGACACGGACATGCGCAACTCCATCGCGGACCCGGAAGACACAAACTGATCGTCAGAAAAAGACAGTACGCGGAGAACGCGGAGTTAGAACGCAGAGAACGCGGAGAGATTCCTTTGCGGAAAGACCAAGAAGGTCTTTACCCAAGTATTCCCTCTGCGTTCTCGGCGTCTTTACTCCGCGTTCTCCGCGTACTGTCTTTTTAGAAGCCGCCTCTAATCACCAGCAACAGCCAGCGACAGCAGCGACGACACGCGATTGGCTCGGCGTTCGTCCGTGCGCCATGGCGTGGGCGGGCGGCGCATCCCGTCGAATGTGCGCTCACTCGGTGAAGCCTGACTCGCGGTTGGCGTGCTGAACTGCGAGGCCGCGCTGGTGTCGATGGCGCCGACGTCCACGCCCGTGAGGATGCGCGTGTCCGGGGCGAGGGTTGGGGCAAAGGCCTGGGCGGAACCGCTGGGCGTGCGGGCGGGCTCTTGGCGTCCGTCGAGGTTGTATCGCTGGCGCATCCAGTCGGGCGGGTCGCCGATGAAGAAGACCGTGCCGGCGGGGATGGCGATCCCGCCGCCGAGCGAGGAGGGCAGGTAGACCGACTGCGAAAAAACAGCCGTGATCGCCCCCTCGCGCCGCGCGAACTGGTCCTCCCAGCCATCGACGCCTTCGAGGCGGTAGATGCGCGAGAACCCGTCGTTCGTGCGCATGTCGATCGGAACCACCCACAGGCTCTCGCCGAGCGGGCCGACATCGACCGTGCCCGCGTCCACGGCTTCAAGGTTCGCCCAGGGGTCGTCCTGCGCGCCAGCGCCCGGGGCGATCGCGCCGATGAGCAGGGCGGCGATGATGAGCAGTGTCGTTCGCATGGTCAGCCTGTTCTATCGGACGGATCCGGGCGCGCCTTGCCCCCGCCCGCGGATCACCTGCCCCGGAGCACAACCCGGATGGCGAAGGAGATCCGGTCGTCCTTGCCGAGTTTTTTCAGTTCTTTGCCCGTCGCCCGCCATTTGTAGACCGCGTCGAGCAGCGGGCCGTCCACATCGCGCGAACCCGAGTTCAGACGCCGCCCGTTGAGCTGGATGAACTCGGCGTGGGCCACACGCCCGTCAGGGTCAAAGCTGACCATCACAACCGGGTTGCGCGGCACACGGGTCAGCAGCGTCGTCGTCCGCCAGCGCGGGCGGACGGTCTTGATCTCTAAACCCTTGCGAGCAAGTGGCTTACCCCATTGTATCAGGTTCGTGGCCTCTTTGAGCGCTGTCGCGACTGACTCACGATCGCTCGGCAAACCCGGGATGTCATCCCCGCCGGGCGCGGCGGACTCGCGGGTCTGCTCCTTGCCCTGGCCCGCGTCGGGCGCGTCAGAATCGGATTCTGAGCCGCCTGCGGGCGGGGCGGCGACCTGTTCGGGAGGCGGGGGCAGGCCCCAGGGGCTCAGGCGGAGGGCGCCCTGCCCAGCCGGGACCAGCGTCTCGGATTCCAGGGGAGCCACAGCAAGCGATGGGGCGGGCTCCAGGGGCTCATCGGTGGGTGTGGGCGTGGCTGCGGTCAGGGCCTGGCCCGAGGCCGGGCCGACCGGGGCGCGCTGCGAGGGCGAATCCTGGGTTTGGGTCTGGGTGGGGGCGGCGGCGGGCTGGTCGCTGGGCTCGCCCATGGGCGCGAGCGAGAGGGCCGGCTGTTCGGTGTCGCTGAGCTGGCCCCGGTGCTCGGTCGGGTCGGCAAAGCCCAGCCAGTTGATCGAGACAGAGGTCGAATCCTCCACCCCCAGCACGGGCTTGTCCTCGTCCTGGGTTTGGTCCTCACCCGGGGGCAGGGGGAAGCTCTGGAGCGCCTGGCCAGGGTCTGGATCGGAGACGCCGATGACAGCGAGCCCACCGATGAGGTGGACAAAGAGGCTGACCATGCCCCCCACCATGAGCCACGAGTTGGCGCCTTGCCCCTGGTTCATACACCCTCTTTCGGCGGAAGCGCTCGCCCCGCGTCGGTTGTACCCCTGGGCGCTCAGCCCGGTTCAGATTCGGTCGCAACGAAGCCCCCGCTGGGGGGCTGGAGATCCGGGTTGAGAGGCGGCTTTTGCTCGGGGGCGCCCGGGCGTGCGGGGCGCCCGATGATGCTGAACTCAGCGATGCCCTCGGCGTTGAGGGTGTCGGCCAGCTTGATGAGATCGCCCGCGCGTCCGCGTTCATCGACGGCGAGCAGGACGGGCGCCGACTCGCCTCGCTCGCTTCTGAGCGCACGGACCCGGTCACCCACGCCCGCTAGCTCCGTCGCCTCGCCCTCGACAAAGAGCGTCCCGTCCTCGTCGATGACGATGGTGATCGCGGGGGTGCGGTCGGCGCTGCGCCCGGCGCCGAGCTCGGGCAGCTTCACGTCCAGCACGTCGGCGCGCACCATCAGCACGAGCGCGAACACGAAGAACGTCAGCAGCAGGAACACGACGTCGATCAGCGGCGTCAGCTCCAGGCGCACGTCCGGGCTGGATCGGCGGACCTGTCTCACGCCCGGAGCTTATCTCGCCCGGCGGGCGTACTCCCGCCCGCCCCAGCTCGTGGGCGTTCCCCGGTCCAGATCGCGGGCGGCCGAGCGGAGAATTGAGCCCGTCAGCCAGGCGCCCAGGGGGGTGAGCCCCAGCGTCCAGATCGGCGCCCGGGCCGAGCGGAGGACCAGGGCCGCCCCGAACGCCCAGACCGCCAGCCCCCCGGCGCCGGTCCCGACGCCGACCCAGCCAACGGGACGCTCCCGGAGAACGAGCGAAAGACCCACGGCAAGGGCGCCCAGGGCGCACAGCGGCAGGAGGGCGCCGATGACTCGAGCGACGCGGGCGTGCCTGCGCAGGCGGGCGCTCTTGCGTCCGGCGCTCTCGGTATAGATACGTTTCCAGCCTCGTGTGAACTCGTCCCAGGTGTCGTACATCGAGCACCGGACCATGCCGCCCGAGAGCAGGAGCGAGGCGCCCGCGCCGGTCTGGCGGACGAGCTCGGCCAGGGCGATGTCTTCG
>JAJRXR010000023.1 GCA_024276195.1 Planctomycetota bacterium | reverse complement strand
GTATCGTCGAAGCGGCGGCATCCGTGACCTCCTGACCGGAGGCCAGATCCATGGCCTCCAAGAGGCGCATCTTCGCCGCTCAACCAACACAGCGCAACCCCGCTCATGCGCCGAACAACTGAGCCGTCAGACACTGCCTAGGCTCCCCGGCCCGACACACCGCGCCGGAGACGCCCACGCATGGAATCTGCCCCAGGCCCCAAAGCCGCCCGAGACCAAGCCCCCCCACTCCCCGTTGAGCGTCTGATCCGCCCATTCCAAGACTTCGCCCGATTCGGCGCCGCCGGCGGCATCGTCCTCATGCTCTCCGCCATCGCCGCCTTCGTCATCGCCCAGACCGACCTCGCCGAGGCCTACGAAAAATTCTTCCAGCACGTCATCCAGATCGGCCTCGACGAGTGGGTCCTCAAGGTTCCGCTCGGTGACTACGCCAAGCCGCTCTCCCTCGAGCTGTTCATCAACGACGCGCTCATGGCCGTCTTCTTCCTCTTCGTCGGCCTCGAAATCAAGCGCGAACTGCTCGTCGGCGAGCTCTCGAGCCCGCGCAAGGCGGTCCTGCCCTTCGCCGCCGCCGCCGGCGGCATGATCGTGCCCGGCGCCGTCTACGCCGCCATCAACTGGGGCACCCCCCAGGTCGACGGCTGGGGAGCCGCCGTCGCCACGGACATCGCCTTCGCCCTCGGCGTTCTCATGCTCCTGGGCAAGCGAGTCCCCGCTGCGCTCAAGGTCTTCCTGACCTCCCTGGCCATCGTCGATGACCTCGGCGCCCTCATCGTTATCGCCGTCTTCTACACCGACCAGCTCGACATCGACGCGCTCCGCAACGCCGGCTTTATCCTCGCGATGCTGATTGGCGCCAACCTCCTCGGCGTCAAAAAAATCACCATCTACCTCCTGCTCGGCATCCCGCTCTGGTTCTTTGTCCTCCAATCCGGCGTCCACGCCACCATCGCCGGCATCCTCCTGGCCGCGTGCATCCCCGCCCGCCAACGCATCGACCCCGACGCCTTCCTCGACTCAAACAGGCACGCGCTCGACGTCTTCGAGGCCGCCAAGCAGCAGACCGCCGACATCCGGCGCAACCGCGAGCTCATCGCCGCCGCCCGGACCATCGAGCTCAACTGCGAGCACGTCGAGCCCCCGCTCCACCGCCTCGAGCACAAGCTCGCGGGTCTGTGCGCATTCCTCATCATCCCAATCTTCGCCTTCGCCAACGCAGGCGTTCACGTCGGCTCCGGGACCGAGCTCACCAGCCGCGTCACCCTCGGCATCGTCGCGGGCCTTGTCATCGGCAAGCCGCTCGGGATTCTTCTCGCCTGCCTCATCGCCGTGAAGCTCCGCCTCGGCGAGCTGCCCTGCGGCGTCACCTGGCACCACATCCACGGCGCCAGCTGGCTCGCCGGCATCGGCTTCACCATGTCCCTCTTCATCGCCAACCTTGCCTTCAAAGACTCCCCCCACGACCTCGACCAGGCCAAGATTGGCATCCTCTCCGCCTCGATCCTGGCCGGCGTCATCGGGCTCGGCGTGCTCCTGCTCACAACCAAGGCGCCGAAATCACCAAGCTGCGATGAGTAAGGCGATTTCACAACCGAGCCGCGAGCGTAAGCTCGCGCACATGCGTTCAACAAGCGCGAGCTCACGCTCGCGGCTCGGGTGAGGCTGGATCATTCAGTCCGCGCCTAATCCAAGTTCGGATCGAAGTACTCGTCGATCGGCACACCGTTGTAAATGAACGGACGCGTCTCGAACCGCGAGTTCGCCCGCAGGATCCGCTCGTCCACGCCCTCGTGCGAGGCGAGGTACGTCTCGATCAGGGTCTCGCCCGTCGCGATCCACCTGGCCGACCCGTCGGCGAACGACATCTGCAGCCCCGCCTCCGTGTGGTTGTTCCACTCGTTGGGCCAGTTGGAGTCGCCGTCCAGACGCCCCGGGATCCCCAGCTGCGCCGCCAGCGGGCTCAGCTCATCATTGTCATTGTCGAGTACCAGCAGTGTCCGCGACGGGAACCGCGTGTTGCGCTGCGTCTTGAGCACGCCCGGCGCCTGCGCGGCGCTGTCATACAGCGGCACCGTCAACGCCTCGCTCGGCGCCCGGAACCCGAGCTGCTGACGCACCGACCCCGCGAACGGCGCCGGCACGATCACCTCACCATCCGGGTACTTCCCCGGCGTTGACCACAAGAACAGCTCGTACGAATGCCCGCCCCCGTCGTCGTCACGGTCCGCCGCGGGCGCAAACAACTGGATCGGAAAGTCCCGCCCGATCACCTCCGGCAGCAACGCCAGCGGCCCCGGAAGATGGCTCAGCCTCGTGTCCAGATCGTTGATCTCGTTGATCGTTGACGGGCACAACGCGACCTCGTACGAGTTGATGTAGTCAGGAAACAGCCAGCCGATGTTGTCCTCGAACGCATGGAACGACGGGCAGAACAGCTCCTTGCGCGTGTCGTTCGAGTACGCCTGCATCCCCAGCGACAACTGACGCAGGTTCGACAGACACACGCTGCGCTGGGCCGCCCCCCGCGCCGAGCCCAGCGCCGGCAGCAAAATCCCGATCAGCAGCGCGATGATCGCGATCACGACCAGCAGCTCGATCAGCGTAAACGCTCCCCCGCGATGGATCCTGGATCGCTCCACCAGGCCAGTGTAGCGAGATATCACCCCCGATTGCCCGCTGGTTGTGCTGGCGCCCTTGGCCCCACCCCTCCGCCCATGTACGCTGTCCCGCTCAGATCAAGGAGAGAATCCATGCCCCGATCCGCCCCCCTCACGCTCGTGCTGGCTGCGATGATGATGAGCCCCGCGCTCGCCCAGCCAGACTCCGATGTCGGTGTGGACCTCACGGGCGTCGAGATCGAGTGCGTCTTCCTGGGTCCGTGCTTCCCCGATCAGGTCCGCGACTCCATCTCCAGCCCCTTCCCCGCCGGCCCGGTGCAGACCATCGTCCCCGCCAGCGGCTACCAATGGACCCTGGGCGGAACCCTCGACACCACCTTCCCGCTCTCGAGCTTCATCCCCACCGGCTCCACGCTCGAAGAGCTCCTCGACACCCTCCAGGCTGGCAACTCCTTCCTCACCCGCGGCTACGTCCGCTACCCCGCCGCCGCCCTGCCCGACCCCGTCAACCAGATCTGGTCCGAACCCTTCTCGGGCGTCTTCGGCGACGAAGGCTTCGAACTCGACCTCTCCATCACCATCGAGCTCGTCCTCGACCAGGCCGGCGCGCTCACCGCATCGCTCAAGGACATCGACATCCCCACCGGCTTCCTCACCGGCAGCGCCACCTTCACCGACGGCTTCGCGCAGCTCGACACCTGGACGCCCTCGCCCCGCCAGCAGACCGAGTGGCACTTCGACGCGGACCTCTCCAGCGCCCCGGGCTCGGACAACGCCCAGCTCCGCTACCTCGACGACCCCGCCTTCGGCGTCATCCTCGGAGGCGTCGGCGACGAGACCAACCCCAACCCCTCCACACCCACCGGCATCACCCAGGCCCAGTCCTCGTTCATCACCACCACCGCCCTGGGCATCTCAGGCCCAGGCGGCGCCGAAGACTCCGTCTACCGCACCAGCCCCGCGCGCAACCTCTCCACCCTCAACCCCGACCACCGGCGCGCCGTCGGCCTCGCCCTCTTCCCCGCGACCCAGCCGCTCTACCCCGGCAAGTTCTTCGGTCAATGGACCATGGTCTTCGATCTCTACATCCCCAGCGAGGCCTGGTTCGAGGACTTCCCCGCCAACACCATCGCGCGCCAGTTCCCCCTCGCCCTCATCCAGGGCAACCACAACAACGACAACACCGCCGACACCTTCTTCCGCAACGCCGGCGGGCAGATGACCTTCGGCAACTCGGGCGTGGACTTCTCATCCGCTGTCTACAAGCCCCTGCCCATCGCCCCCGACACCTGGTTCCGCCTCGCGCTCGTCAGCGACGACTTCACCACCGGCATCATGCGCGTCTTCCTCGACGGCGTCTTCCAGTTCGAGACCAACTCCGACTGGTACTACAACCAGGTTGATCCGACCGCGCCCGCTTACGCCGATGGAGAGCTTGTTGACCCCGCCGACTGGACAGCTTGGGGCGCCTTCCCCAGCCCTTGGGCGCGCTCCACCGGCAGCGCCCCGGGCTCCGCAGGACCAACCACCTGCTCGTCAACCATCTGCCTCTTTGCTGATCTTGTCGGCGGGCGCTCCGAGACCGTCTACCTCGCCAACATGTACTTCGCCGACGACACCCTCTCCGACGCCGAGATCCTCGCCCTTGGAGGCCCCAGCGCCGACGGCATCGTCCTCACAGGCCCCGCGATGTGCAACGCCGCCGACCTGGCCGAGCCCTTCGGCGCCCTCGACTTCACCGACGTCATCGCCTTCCTCACCGCCTTCGGATCCATGGACCCCGCCGCGGACCTCGCCGCCCCGACCGGGGTCTTTGATTTCTCCGACGTGCTCACGTTCCTTGGCGCCTTCGGCAGCGGCTGTCCCTGACCCCGCAGGGCCACCGACCCGGTAAAAGTACCTATCCCCCCATTCTGCCATCAAAGAAATGGGTCAACCGAAGCCCTTGCTTCTGCGAATAGATCGCCGACGCCATCCCGCGCTCACGGGCGCCCGGCTCACTCAGGGCCTCACGCCACGCTGTTCTGCACACCGCGTCTCAATCAGGAGAGAGAGATGAATCACCCGGTCCCCACCATCGCCACACTCGCCCTTCTTGCCGGCCTCACCCCCGCCGCCCTCGCGCAGGCGCCGAGCATCGAGCAGACACTCGCCGACACCCGCTATCTCGCGCCCAGCGAGGTCATGCCCGCCTGGGAGCGCGCGATCGCGTCCGGGCTCGTCGCCGATCCCGCCCTCCGCCCCGCCATCGAGTTCCAGCCCCGACAAACCCCGCGCGGCATGACAACCTGCCTCGCGCCCGAGCAGATCTTCGCCTTCGAAGACTCGGATCAGGTCCTGCTCAGCAACTTCTCCACGGGCGAGCTCATCGGTCTCATGAACGACGCGACCAACGCCGTCATTCAAGAATGGGGCGACAACTTCGACTTCATCGGCTTCTGGGTCAACTTCGAGCCTCACCACCAGATCGGCGCCGCCTTCTACCTCGGCATTGAGAACGACGTGCTGGGTATTGGCAGCCCGATCTTCAACGCGCGCCCCGACTTCGGCCTCTTGGGCGACAATGTCGAGGGCTACGTCATGATGTGGAACATCAACGAATCCTTCTGGCAACCCGGGACCGGGGGTGATGCTGCGGGCGTCCGCCTCGTGCTCGGACAAGAGTTCGAGCACCGCTTCGGGATGTTTCTCCCCCCCGCCGCCGGACGCGAGCTCCAGGGCAACAACGGATCCTGCGGACGCGGCGCTCACTGGAACTTCAAGGTCGATGGCCAAGGCTCGTCCATGGAAATCTCCGACTGGGTCGGGTCCAGCCCCGCGACATGGATCCCCACCGTCTTCACCACCATCAACTTCAACACCGACATCCCCGGGGGCATCTGGAGCTACCCGGACCTCTACCTCATGGGCTACGTCTCACCCTCCGAGATGGACGCCGGCATGGCCGAGTTCCGCTACATGGACAACGCCGCCTGCTTCAACTTCGAAGAGTACAACGGCCCCATCACCAACCTCTCCTCCTCCGACATCGTCGCCTCCGCCGGCCCACGCATCCCCAACTCCACCGCAGCGCAGAAAGACTTCCGCACCGCCTGGGTCATGCTCCACCTCCCGGGCGACGCTCCCTCCACCCCCGAACGCAACAAGGCCACCTCCATCCTCGAACAGCACACCATCGACTGGGACACCTCCACCATCGGGCGGGGAACGATGGATAACTCCCTCTTCCTCGACCTCGACTGCGACGGCTCTCCCGACCCCAGCGGGTGCAACGCCGCCGACCTCGCGCCGTCCTTCGGCACGCTCGATTTTGACGACGTGCTCGCCTTCCTCACCGCCTTCGCCGCCATGGACCCCGCTGCAGACCTGGCGCCCCCGATGGGCATGTTCGATTTCGACGATGTTCTCGCCTTCCTCACCGCCTTCGGCGCCGGCTGCCCCTAACGCCTCGCCCCACACAACCACAGCCCCTACCAGGAACGCCCCCCCGGGGGCGTTCCTATCATTCCGGCCCATCACCACCTATCCGGAGAGCCGAGATGCCCCACACCCCCGTCATCGTCAGCGCCAAGCGCACCCCCATCGGCAAGTTCTTTGGCTCTCTCGCCAGAACCCCCTCCCCCCAGCTCGGCGCCTTCGCCATCGAGGCCGCCCTCGCCGACGCCCCCGCCCTCAAGGACCACATCGACGAGGCCATCTTCGGCTGCGTCCTCCAGGGTGGACTCGGCCAGAACCCCGCCCGTCAAGCCGCCCTCAAGGCCGGCCTGCCCACCAGCATCTCCGCCAAAACCGTCAACAAGGTCTGCGGCTCGGGCCTCGAAGCCGTCATGATGGCCGCCCAGTCCATCAAGGCCGGCGACAACGCCTGCGTTCTCGCCGGCGGCTTCGAGAACATGACCGGAGCCCCCCACTTCGCCCACGTCCGCCAGGGCGTCAAGTTCGGCCCCGCCGAGCTCACCGACCTCATGGCCCACGACGGCCTCACCTGCCCCTTCGAGTGCTGGCCCATGGGCAACGCCGCCGAGCACGTCGCTGAGAAGTGTGATATCTCCCGCCAGGCCCAGGACGAGTTCAGCGCCCGCTCGCACCAACTCGCCCACGCCGCCTGGGAGGCCGGACACTTCGACGCCGAAACCGTCACCCTCACCGGCGAGCAGCTCGGCAACCGGCGCAAGCCCGGCCCCGAGGGTGGCGCCCAGCGCGACGAGGGCATCCGCCCCGAATCCACCGCTGAAGGCCTGTCCAAGCTCCGCGCCGCGTTCACCAAAGACGGCACAGTCACCGCCGGCAACGCCAGCCAGATCTCCGACGGCGCCGCCGCCATCACCGTCTGCTCATCCGCCAAAGCCCAAGAGCTTGGCCTCAAGCCCATGGCCACAATCCTCAGCTACCACACCCACGGCGTAGACCCCAAAGACATCTTCCTCGCCCCCATCGAAGGCGTCCGTGGCGCGCTCGCCAAGGCCAACCTCTCGATCAACGACATCGATCTCTTCGAGATCAACGAGGCCTTCGCCGCCCAGGTCCTGTGCAACGTCAAGGAGCTGAACATCCCCGCCGACAAGCTCAACATCTGCGGCGGCGGCATCGCACTCGGGCACCCCATCGGCGCCTCCGGCGCCCGCGTCCTCACCACACTCCTCCACCAGATGCAACGCGCCAACGCCAAACGCGGCCTCGTCGCCCTCTGCCTCGGCGGCGGGAACGCTGTGGCGATGGTGGTTGA
The DNA here is from genome assembly GCA_024276195.1 of Planctomycetota bacterium. Taxonomy (GTDB): domain Bacteria; phylum Planctomycetota; class Phycisphaerae; order Phycisphaerales; family UBA1924; genus JAJRXR01. The sequence goes on along the minus strand of JAJRXR010000023.1, from coordinate 41,927 downwards.
GGCTTAGGATCGAGCCTGGTGTAGCATACGATTTGTGGCGAGAACCGGCCTGATGCGAACAATCTTAAACTCAATTGATCGAATCGTAGAGATTAACGAACGCATCGATTCGTCATGGAGCAACGCCTACGGGTGGGCGCCTGACGAGTCTGCACAGCTACTAGACCGATCACGCTTGGACTGGCAGGTCTCACTCTCACGTTGTCTGAAGAGGTTTGAGGGCCGATTCCCGACTGACGAACGTGATGGTCTTCTGATCCTCGGGTATGTCACACTCGGCGCACTCATCGAAGGCACACTCAAGACCTTTCTGTCGCTGTATCTGAATGACTATCTGAGTGACCAACATGCGCCTCGCGATCAAAAGCAGTCAATCCGTGACGCTGATACGTTATCACTTGAGGGATTACGGCAGTTCTTCGAGAAGCGGATCTGGGACGACGATCCTAACCGTTGGAGTGCGTGGATCCTCGTGATTCAGCAACGGCGCAATGCCGTGCACGCATACAAAGACAGGGATTTAGGCGATCAAGATCAGCTACACGGACACATCACTAAGTACCTAGAATTTCTCGTAGATACAGAAGGCAGCTTCCCGCCAGAGCCTGGCGATATCTGGTAAACGCCGATCCGGCAAGAAAGCCCCCATGCCCACCTACCTCATAACCGGCGCCAACCAAGGCACCGGCCAGCGCCACGGCTAACCCGCTAGGGCAGCCGTGCTCAGCGGTCTACCGAACCCGCTTTCTTCCTGATTCTCCGAAGCCCCAACAGCGTCACGCCCCCCACGAATGCCGCCGGCGCCAACACCAGCAGCATCGTCCAATCCACCGACCTCCGCCCCGTCAACGGCGCCGTCCCCCCGTAGCTCGGGCGAACCAACTCCCACCCCTCCGCTGGCGCCATGTCCCCGTTCTCGTCCGCCAGCGCGTTATCGTCATCATCGGCGCCGAGGGAACCCGATCCCGGGCTTGTCGCCGCCTCGATGAGCCGAACGACATCGGCGCCCAACTTCTGGTGATACGCGCTATCCCTCTCGGGCAGGGCGGCCGCAACGCGAGGGATCACGTTCTCAACGCTCAACACACCGATCTCGGAGCCGTCTGGCCCACCGATCTCAGGCCACTCATACAACAGGCCCGTGCTTGGCCTGTACCGGAACCGCCCTGCGTCTGACTCTGAGTACGGAAACTTCACCGACAATCGAGTCGGCGATCTCTTGAACAGGTATCCATCCCAGATCGCGTACACCCGGATATCCGAGAGATCCGCGTACGCGTTGCTCCGCCCGATATACAGATGGCTCGCCGACAGACACGTCATGATGAGCAGCCAGAGTGTCAGCACACCCGTCGCGATCCAGAGGATGAATATCGCTGTTATCGTGAGTACCTTGCGCATAAAGCAATATACGACACAGATATGCCGGGCGCCGTGCAGAAGCCGCGAACGCCGTCTCCGCGCCACCCGCCATCAGACACGGCCTGATGGATTCGTTCTCTGAAGCGAGACCGCTACCATCAGGAGAATCCCGGAGATGAAGCATGCTTTCTTATGGCATCCATGCGGTCGTTGCGTTGCTGGCGATCACAAATCCGCTCGGCGCCGCTCCGCTGTTTGCGAGCATCACGGAGGGGATGACCGGGGCGCAACGCCGCCGGGCGGTCGTCTGGGCTTGCATTACGGTGGGGTTGATCCTCGGAGGGGCGGCGATCTCTGGCGCCATGATTCTTAAGCTCTTCGGCGTCGGGCTCGATGCCTTTCGCTTTGGCGGCGGGCTCGTGATTGTCCTGATGGGTCTTGAGATGCTTCGGGGTCAGACCTCGGCGATTCATCGGTCGCCCGATGATGAATCTGACGAGGAGGATCGAATCTTTGTGCCGTTTGCGATGCCGTTGGTCGCCGGGCCTGGATCGATCACCACCGCGATCACGCTCTCGGCCGGCTCGACCGAGCACGACAGCGTAAGCATCACACTGCTTGCTGTGCTCGTGACGGTCGGTGTGCTCGGCGTGACGCTTATCTTTTCAGGCGCGGTTGTCGGTCGCTTCGGCGGGCGATCGCTCCGGCTTCTCACGCGGTTCATGGGGATGATCCTGCTCGCGATCGGGGCGCAGTTCCTGCTCGCCGGATACGCGGGCTTTATGCATGGAGCAGGCGCCGAAACCCCCGCGTTGCATCAGCACTGACTTAGAAGGCGTACTGGGCGCCGCAGGAGCCGGGTGGCGTGGAGACGCTGCCCCACTACAGCTCCGGCGCAAACCCCCGCCTCATCGTGTTCTCCGCGCACGCCCGCGGCTCGACAAACTGCAGCAGATACTCGCTCCCGCCCGCCTTCGAGCCCACGCCCGACATCCCGAACCCGCCGAACGGGTGGCGCCCGACGAGCGCCCCGGTGATCGAGCGGTTGATGTACAGGTTGCCCACGCGGAACTCGCGTTTGGCCTTGTCGATGTGCCCGGGCTTGCGGGTGAAGACGCCGCCGGTGAGCTTGTAAACATGCCCGTTGGCGATCGCCAGCGCCTCGTCGAACGTCTTGGCGTGCATCACGGCCAGCACCGGACCGAACACCTCGTCGCGCGCCAGCGCGTGCTCCGGTCGAACACCCGCGAAGATGTGCGCCCCAACATACGCCTTGCCCACCCTCGCTTCGAGCCCATCGGGCGCCGACATCGCCAGGATGGGCGCCCCGATCTCCTCGCTTGCCCGCGCGATCGCGAGCCGGATGTTGGCCGCCGCCTCGTCGTCAATCACCGGCCCGATGTCGCACCCGGGCAGAGCCGGGTCATCAATCACGAGCGCCTTGGTCGAGTTCACGAGCCGCCGGAGGAAGGTCGCGGTGATGCGTCCGTCCGGGCCTTCGGGATCAACCACGATGCAGCGTGAGCACGCCGAGCATTTCTGCCCCTGGAATCCGAACGCCGAGCTGCGCACACCCAGCACGGCCTCATCCAGATCAGCGCTCGCGTCCACGATGATCGCGTTTTTGCCGCCCATCTCGCATACCACGCGCTTGACCTGGGCCTGGTCCTCGCCCGTCGCGCCGGCGGCCTTGATGATGTCCAGGCCCACCGCCTTCGAGCCCGTGAACGCGATGAGCGCGATCCTCGGATCGCGCACAATCGCGGCCCCCGTCGTCTCCCCCGGCGCCGGCACGAACGCCAGCACCTCCCCGCCCGCGCCCTTCCACTCGCCAAACTCGCTGTCCACCGCCCGCGCGAGCATGTCGAAAAACACCCTCGCAATCCCCGGCGTCTGCTCCGCCGGCTTGACCAAAACTGTGTTGCCCGTCACCAGCGCGGCGCTGGTCATCCCCGCGCAGACCGCCAGCGGGAAGTTCCAGGGCGAGATCACCGCCGCCACCCCGCGCGCCTGATGCCAGGTCTCGTCCAGCTCGCCAATGAACCGCCCCAGGCGCACCGGCTCAAACAGCTTCGGCGCCTCGCGCGCGTAAAACTCGCAAAAATCAATCGCCTCCGTCACGTCCGCGTCGGCGTTGCGCCAGTCCTTGCCGTTCTCTTTGACGATGATCGCCGACAGCTCATCGCGTCGCTCGCGCATCGACGCCGCGGCGCGAACCAGAACATTCGCCCGGCGCACCGGGTCCGTATCGCGCCACCTCGGGAACGCCTCGCTCAGGCGCCCGATCGCCCGGGCCGCGTCCTCGGGCGTGCTGTCATTGGCGACGCTCGGCACGCTGGCGCTCTCGAACGAACGCGCGAACGCCGCCCGCTGGTCCGCCCTGGAAAAATCCCGCAACGCCTCCGTGAAGTACGGGCGCCCGTCGCCCACGCCCGCGGGCGCCGACGACAGCGCGTGACGCTCGGGCGCGATCTCGCTCAGATCCCGCTTGCCCTCGCCGGTCCCCCGCGGCGCCGCCAGCAGCTCATCGGGCGACACGTCATCCAAAAACCCAGCCTTGAGCCACGACTCGTTGGACGTGTTCTCCAGCAGCCGGCGCACCAGATACGCCATCCCCGGGATCATCTCCCCCACCGGCACATACTCGCGCACCCGCAGCCCCATATCACCCGCCGCGTGCTTGAGCTGGTCCGCCATGCCATGAAGCATCTGCAGCTCCACCGCCTCGCGGGGAAGGCCCCGCGCCTCAAGCCCCGCCAACGCGTGCGCGATCGACCGCGCGTTATGTGACCCAAGCGCCAGCAGAACCCCACCCTCGTCGGGCGCCTTCGGGCAGGCATCGAGCAGCACGTCCGTCATGTTCTCAAAGCACTTGTCCGTCTCCCACTTCTCCGCCCACACCGGGCAAGGCCACCCCTCCATCTCCGCGTGGATGGTCTCGTAATCCCAGTACGCACCCTTGACGAGTCGAACACTCACGCGCCGCTTGGACTTGCGCGCCCAGTCGCACATCGCCCGCGCGTCCTCCACGCCCGAGCGCAGGTACGCCTGCATCGCGATGCCCGCCTCAAACTCGTACCGCTCGCAGCAGCGCCTGAAGCACTCGAGCGTCAGGTCCTTGAGCGAGTGATCCTCCATGTCGAAGTTGATCAGCACGTTGTTCCGCTTCGCCGCCAGCAGGATCGGCTCCAGGCGCGAGATCACGTCCGCGATCGCGCCCTCCGGGTCAATCGGGTCCCACCGGGGCGAGAGCGAGCTGAGCTTGACCGACACATTCACCCTCGGGATCGCCCCGATGTGGTCCCGCTCGAGCCGCTCATTCGCTGGCCATTTCGAGGCCTCCGTGTGCAGATTTTCGACCAGGTCCAGGTACTTGCCCCGGTACATATCCGCCTCGACTTCCGACAGACACGCCTCGCCCAGAAGATCCACCGAGAACGCGATCCCGTCCTTCCACAGCGACCGCAGCCCGGGCAGCGCGTCGCTCGCGTCCACGCCCGCGATGAAGTTCGACGCCATGGACTTGATCTGCGACGAGATCGTCCTCGTCGCCAGCGCCTTGGCCACCCCCCCCGCCTTGAGCGCCAGGTCCATGCCCGGCGGCGTCTTCACGCCCGGCTGCGTCAGATAATCCATCAGATGCTCGTGGACCATCTCGGGCGTCGTCAGCACCGGGAACGCGTCCACAAACCGGAACAACTGCACCTTGAACGCCCGGTCCTTCATGGACCAGTCCATCAGCTTGTCCGAGTAGAACCGGGCCGAGAGCAGCCCGGTCTTGTGCCCGCGGGCGCCCTCGAGCAGCTCGAGCCCGAGCTCGCGTGTCCGCGCTTCGGCCTCGGGCCGCCCGGGCTGAGCTGCCGCCTGGGCGCCAGCGTTGGCAACGGGCGCTGGCTTGACGCGACGAGAAAAGATCGCCATGGACGGGTCCTCGGGTCGTGGGTGCGGGCGGGCAGTATAGGAACCGGGCGTCGCTCGCTTGCCCCCGCCCGGCTAGTGTCTCCGCGATGCCGACCGCCGTCACAATCGGGAACTTCGACGCTGTCCACCTCGGGCACGCCGCCCTCATCCGGCGCGCCCGCGAGTGTGTCGGCCCCGATGGGCGGGTCCTCGTCCTCAGTTTCGACCCCCACCCCGCCTCCGTCCTCCGCCCCGGGCATGCCCCGCCCCGCCTGACCACCTTCCCCCGGCGCACGGAGCTGCTCACCGCCCTCTCCGCCGACGAGGTCCTCCCCCTCACGCCCACCCCCGAGCTGCTCGCCCTCTCGCCCGCCGCCTTCCTCGAGCGTGTCATCCACGACCACAACGCCACTGTCTTCGTCGAGGGGCGCGACTTTCGCTTCGGGGCCGGACGCTCGGGCGATGTCGCGACCCTGTGCGCACAGGCACAGCGCCTCGGCGCCAGCGCAGAAATCGTCGATCCTGTCCGCGTCGCCCTGACCGACCAGAGCGTCTGCGTCGCCTCGAGCACCATGGTCCGCTGGCTGCTCGAGCGCGGGCGCGTCCGCGATGCGGCCGCTGTGCTCGGGCGCCCGCCCGAGCTCTCGGGCGCCGTCGTCCGCGGCGACCGACGCGGACGCACCATCGGCTTCCCCACCGCCAACATCGACCCCGACACCGCCCTGCCCGGAGATGGTGTCTACGCCGCCATGGCGACGCTCGACGACGGACGGCGCTTCCCCGCCGCGGTCAACATCGGCTCCCGCCCCACGTTCGACGGCGTGGACCGGCGCGCCGAGGCCCACCTACTCGACGTCCCGGGCGCGGGCGAACCCTGGGCGCCCATCCCGGGACTCGACGAGTACGACTGGAGCGTCCGTCTCGAGCTCCTCGCCTGGGTCCGCGACCAGATCCGGTTTGATTCCGTCGAACAACTTTGTGACCAACTTATGCGTGATTGTCAGCGGGTGCGCGGCCTGTGCGCCGCTGCCCCTGCTTTGGAGGGCGCCTCGTGACCGACCCCGACTGGAATACAACCGCCCCACTGCCCGAGATCGCCGCCTGGCTCAGCGCCAAACGCTCGGTCGTCGTGCTCACGCACGCCAAGCCCGACGGCGACGCCATGGGATCGACCCTCGCCCTGGCCCGCGCGCTCAACCTGGCCAGCGGGACCAGCGGCGCCGCCAGCGTGTGCGAATGTTGGTACGCCGGACCGATGCCCGCCTGGTACAAGTTCCTCAGCGCTCCGACCAAGCTCCGGACCATCGAGCCCGGGGGCGCCCCCGATTTCACGCTCGACCCCGAGGCGATCGTGATCTGCGACACCGGGACCTGGGGCCAGATCGACGGGTACGCCGACTGGCTGCGGTCCCGCGTCGATCGCGCCTGCGTCATCGACCACCACCTCCAGGGCGACCCGGACACCGCGCCGATGCGCAACGTCGATACCAGCGCCGCAGCCGTCTGCCAGAGCGTCGCCGAACTCTGCCGCCTCGTCCTCGGGCTCGACTCTGTCGCGGATCTTCCGACCGAGGTCGCCGAGCCGCTCTACTTCGGGATCGCCACCGACACTGGCTGGTTCAAGCACGGCAACGTCAACGCTGCGGTCATGCGCACGGCCGGCGACCTCCTGGCTGCGGGCGTCAACCACGAGCGCCTCTACAACATCACCGAGATGCACGATCGCCCCGCGCGCCTCCGCCTCATGGCCCGCGCCCTCGCCTCGCTCGAGATGCACAACGACGAGACCGTCGTCTTCATGTCGCTGCGCCCGATCGACCTTGTCGAGACCGGCGCCGCCCCGGGCGACTCGGGCGGCTTCGTCGATATCCCCCGCTCCGTCGGCAAGGTCCGCGTTTCCGCGCTCCTCACCGAAATCCTCACACCCGACAAGCAGACCATCACCAAAATCTCACTCCGCAGCAAGGGAGGCGACGACCCCGTGGACGTCAACCAGGTCGCTCAGAAGCTCGGCGGCGGCGGGCACGCCCGCGCCGCCGGCGCCCGCGTCCAGGGCGACCTCAAAACCGCCAAAGCCCGCCTCCTTGAGGCCCTCGCATGAGCCCCGGGCGCCCCCCCCGAGGGCGCGACAACCCAGGCCCGAATGACAACCTGCGCGCCCGCATCGAGCGCGCCGCAAGCGAGAGCGCCCGCGAACCGCGCGGCGTCCGCCCCGGCAAACGCCCCCCCCTGCGCGTCTTCACCAGCACCCTCTGGGAATACCCCAGCCAGCACTACGACAGCCCCTCAGGCGCCAAGTTCCAGGGAAGCAAAGACTACGTCGGCGCCACCCCGAGCTGGATCATCTGGCAGCTCCTCTCACGCTACACACGCCCGGGCGATACCGTCCTCGACCCCATGTGCGGCAGCGGCACCACCATCGACGTCTGCGCCGACCTCGACCGATCCCCCCTCGCCTTCGATCTCGCCCCCTCGCGCCCGGACATCACCCAAGCCGACGCCCGCGCCCTCCCGCTCGAAAGCGAGTCCGTGGACTTCGCCTTCATCGACCCCCCCTACTCCACCCACGTTGACTACTCGAGCGACCCCGCCTGCATCGGCAAGCTCGACGCGGGCGAGCACGGACGAGCCCCATCAGACCCAACCGGCGCGAGCTACTACGAGGCCATGGAACAGGTCATAGCAGAGCTCCACCGCGTGCTCAAAGACCGGCGCTATCTGGGCCTGTACGTCTCGGACTCGTTCCGCAAAGAGAAGGGGCGCAAGGGGGGCCAGTTCATGCCCATCGGCTTCGAGCTCTTCTCGATCATGCGCCGCTTGTTCCGCCCGGTGGACATCATCTCGGTCGTCCGCCACAACAAAAAGCTCACCCGCGCCAACTGGCACAAGGCCGCCGAGGACGGCGCCTACTTCCTCCGCGGGTTCAACTACCTCTTCATCATGAAGAAAGAGGACGACGCCTAGCGCGAGCCCACCTGGGCGCCGTGCCACGCCGCGAGCTGATCGTCCGACATCGACACCATCACAAACCCGGGCAGTTCAGCGAGCAACCCCGCGCTCGCAAACCCCGGAGCGCCGATCGTCGCCGGCATGCTGTGGGATGGTTGTTGAGCTGGCGCAGAAGGCGAGAGCGCGACGCTCCCCGCCGAGGCCCCCTCCGGCTCACCAAGCAGCGCCGCCCCCGCGAGAACCAACGCCAAAGCGACAAACCCGATTCGACCAATGTGCCCGTTCATGATCGCCCCTCCAGCACCCTGGATCGGCCCGATCACACGCCCGCTTCAGGGCGATTGCCCCTCCCCGCCGCCCTGCCCGCTGCCATCGCTATCCGCATAGCCCAGGCCCCCGAGCACAGGCTCAAGCTCCCCGAGCAGCACCCCGATGTGCTTCTCGTACCGCCGCCACTTGGCCACCGACGACGCGTACACCGGGCGCCCCACCTGATCCACATTCAGCGTCGGCGCGTGCCTCGGCTTCTCGTGGAACCGCATCACGCCCTCGTCCCATTCCAGCCCCGCAAACTCGATCAGCCGACGGCTGGCGCCCTCCTGGTCCGCGATCACGTCCTCGTACCGAATTTCCATGAACCGAAGCCCCACCGGATCGCCGGGCAGCGCCTCCCGCCAGTGCTCCATCAGGCGGACGTACTCGCGGTAGAACGACCCGAGCCAGCGCTGGTTCGTCGTGTACGGCATCGCGTTGAGAAAGTTTCGCATGTAGCACGACAAGCACGTGTCGCGCGGATCCCGGATGGTGTGGATCACACGCGCCCCCGGGAACAACTTTGCGATCAGCCCCAGGTGCAGAAAGTTGAACGGGTGCTTGTCCACCACCCGCTGCGCCCCCGGCGCCAGCTTCTTGATGTGCGAGAGGTACTCCTGCGCCCCCGCCGCGACGAGGCGCTCATCAAGCCCCTTGATGCCCTGCGCCAGCCCTCCCCCCTGCCCTTGCCCCGGCTTGTGGATCAGCACGCGGTACACCGTCGCCATCTTCATCTGCTCGCCCGCCGCGTAGACCCCCGGGTGCGCGCCCAGGATGTTCTCCACCAGCGTCGTCCCCGACCGCGGCATGCCCACAATAAAGATCGGCGTCTCATCCAGATCGCGCCCCGGCGCCCCGCCCGCGATCGCCCCGGGCGTCCACTCCCGGATCATCTCGTCCGTGTCGCGGGCCGTGACGCGCGGGTCGTAGGTCGCGCTCACCAGCCCGTGCGCTCTCTCGTAGTGCTCGAAGGCTTCGTCGCGTTGTTTGAGCGAGTCCAGCAGCGCGGCGCACTGAAACATCGCTTCTTGGCGTACATTCGAGGGCAGCGCCGCGTTCGCCCCGACCGCCTGAAGCCGCTCGATGGCTTCCGTCTCTCGCCCGACCCGCCTGGCCGAACCGGCCAGGGCGATCGCGATCGCCGGGTGCCCGATGCCGCGTCCGATGGCGTCGTCGATGACCTCGACCGCCTCCTCATGCTTGCCCCGCGACTGGAGCAGGCTCGCGAGCAGGCCGATCGCCTCCGGGTAGTCCGCCTTCACCTTGAGCAGCTTGCGGACCACACGCTCGCTCTTGTCGATCTGCGCCGAGAACTGCAGCGCCTGCGCCCAGTCGTACTGCACCTGCAGATCCCGGGGCGCCATCTCCGCCGAGCGCCCGATCTGCTCAGCAGCCTGCGCGTGAAACCCCTCGCGCACCAGGCACGCGCCATACAGGTGACGCCCCTTCTGCTCCGCCTGGGGTGAGGGCGCCTTGGCAAGCAGCGCCTTCAGCTCTTTCATCGCCGGACGCACCCGCCCCTGCTGAAACTGCCCGTACGCGCGCTGCACCGCGTCCATCCCGCGCGGGACTCCCCCCGGGCCTTGCATCGGTCTCTGCCCCTGGCGCGTTGGCCCCATCCCCAAGCCTACCCGTGCGACGGAGCGTCAGGCCCGGGCGCCCCGCCCTCTTCGTCGTCAGCCGGCAGATCGTCCCGCAACCGCTCGATCAGCTCGATCAGACGCTTCCGGTCGTCCTCGTCGAGCATCCGCCCCGCCTCGAGCAGTGTTTTGGGCGTCAGCTTCTTGCGAACACTCGTCCCGTCGGGCAGACGCCGGTACGCGGTCCCAGGCTCGGCGTTGACCAGATCCGGCGCCGATTCGATCAGGTCCGCCATCTTCCGCAGCATCGCCGCCGCTGTCGCAGGCGCCACCCCGTGCGCCACGCGCGCCCGAACCGGGATCAGCGACTGCACCGGCTCTTCCCGCCTCAAGATCGTCGCGTTGATGATGTGCCCGTCCGAGTCCGCCGTCGCCTCGTCAAGTCGATCGAACGTCTCGGCATTGATCCCGGCCAAGTACACGGCGGTCTGCTTCGTCTCACTCATTCGATGCAATCCGCCGCTTGTGGCGCCCTCCGGGGCGTGGATCGCACGATCCACCCGCCGCCGAGCACGAGGTCCGGGTCGGCAGCACTGTAGATCACCGCCGCCTGCCCGGGCGCGACCGCCCGCTGCGCCCGTTCAAATCGCACCTCAAACGCCCCGGTCCGCCCCGAGGGCGTCGGCGCGTCCAGATCCGGAATCACACGCACCCGCGCAGGCACACCCGGCGCGTTGTACCGGATCTGTGCGAAGCACGCCTGCCATTCCTCAAACTCGTACGGGTCCACCAGCCAGTTCGACTCCGCCGCCAGGGCGCCCCCGCACAGCAGATCCTCGTCCGCCCCGACCGTCACGGTGTTCGCCTGCGCGTCCTTCTCGATGACATACAGCGGCTTCTCCGAGGCGATGCCCAGGCCCCGGCGCTGCCCGATGGTGAACCGATGCGCGCCCCCATGCTCGCCGATGACGCGCCCCTGCCCGTCAAGAATGGCCCCCGGCGCCGCCATCTCCGGGCGCCGGCGCTCGATCAGCCCCGCGTAGTCATTATCCGGCACAAAGCAGATCTCCTGCGAGTCCGGCTTGTCGAACACCGGCAAACCCCGCTGACGCGCCATGTCGCGCGTCTCGGATTTGAGCAGCCCCCCGATCGGCAGCACCATCTGAGCCAGCCGCTCGCGCGGCACACCAAACAAAACATACGACTGGTCCTTGGACCCGTCGCGCCCGCGCCGCAGCGCTGGCGTCCCGTCCACCTGCGCATAGTGACCCGACGCCACCAGCCCCGCCCCGATCTGGCCGGCGTACTCGTGCAGCTTCCCGAACTTCAGCCAGTCGTTGCAGCGCACGCACGGGTTCGGCGTCCGCCCGCGCGCGTACTCCTCGATGAAGTACTCAATCACCCGCCCGAAGTCATCGCGGAAGTTGCAGACGTAAAATGGAATGCCCAGCTGCGCCGCGACCAGGCGGGCGTCGTTCGCGTCGCCCACCGAGCAGCACCCCTGCTTGCCGATGCGGATCTTGCTCGGGTCGCACCCCGCAGCTTCTGGGATCAGCTCCCCGACCGCCTCACCAGCCGAACCGAGGCGCATGAACACCCCCACCACGTCGTACCCGCGCTCGAGCAGGATCGACGCCGCCAATGAAGAATCAACCCCGCCCGACATCGCGAGCAGGACCTTCGTCCCCGGCTTATGGGCGTCATCATTCACGACCCGATCGTAGCGCCGATCTCCACGAAGCCCCGCCCGAAACCCCGACCAATCCCTCGCTCTATTCGTCCGCCCCAGGGCCACGCGGACGCTCGATCCGGTGCTCCTGGTAGTGCTCCTCACCCATATCAGGCAGCGTCGTCGGCGCCCGCTCGGGCTCCTTCGCCCGGTGACCCTTGCTGATCGGAGCCAAAGCATCGTGCCCGTACCGGATCTCCCGCCCGCCCCCCTCGCTCACCTCGATGGGCGAGTCATCGACAACCGCTTCCGTGCGCGCCCCCGGCGCCGCCTCGCACTCTGCGGTCATCGCGTCGATCCGCTCCTCGCGCTCGACGCGCTCGCGCATCCGGCGCTCCGCGACCCGGCTGTCACGCTCGGCGCCCGAAATGTGGTTCCGCACCGCCCACGACGCCAGCTTCGCGAGCTGCAACACCGAGAACGCGAACAGCCCCGCCCCGAGCGTCACAAACACCCCACCCCACCCCGCCGAGACCGCGAACACCCCCGCACTCGGGCTCAGCACGACCGACACCGCCGTCACCGGCCCAAAGATCGCCAGCGCCCAGGCCGCCCCGCGCAGCCGCTCGCCGATCCCCGAGTCCCCCGCCCAGTCCGCCAGGCTCGACAGGTACACGCACAGCGGGACCATCGCCAGCAGGCTCAGCGTCCCGAACAACGCCGCCCCGATCGCCAGCGCCTGCGACCCTGCCCCTGCGGGCGAATACACGCTGGCCACGCCCAGCCCGGCGCCGACCGGAGCCGACACCTGCGCCCACCGCGTCGCGCGCCGCAGCACACCAGAATCCAGCACCGGGTCTCGCGCCGTGTGCTCGCCCACCGGACGCTTCCTCGTGCTGATCCACACCCCGGGCAACCAGACAAGCGACGCGCCAACCATCAGCCCGTGCACAACGACCGCCGGGATCACCGCCGCCCCCCAGCCCGCGAACACAAAGTACAACACAGAGCCCGCCGCAACCAGGATCGCCGCCGACATCAGCAGAAACCCAAGCGTCAGCCAGCGCAGATACTCCAGCGGCGCCTCGGTCAGGTTGTCGGCGAACCGAGACCCGCTCCCCCGCGCCCGGATCGGCGCGCCGCACTCCGGGCAGCGTGCGCTCTCGTCGAGCCCGCAGAGGTCATACCCGCACTTGTGGCACGGTCGGCGCCCTTCAACCTTGCGGCTGCCCGGCGTCAGATAGTCTGATGCGGCGCTCATACCACCACAGTGTACGAACCCCAGGCCCCGCCTGATCCGCCCTCAGACCCGCGCCGCACGGGCCGCGTCCACCGCTGTCCGGAACATCGTCAGCCCGGGCGCCTCCCCCCGGCGCGTCCGCTCATCAAGGCGCGTCCAGAACGGGTGCAGCGACCAGCGCGTGTACCGATCTGGGTGCGGCATCAGTCCGAACACCCGACCCGTCGAATCACAGATCCCCGCGATCGACCCCACCGATCCGTTCACGTTCTCCGCGTACCGCATCACCACACTGCCCGACGCCTCGAGCATCCGCAGCGTCTCGGGCGCCGCAAAGAACCGCCCCTCGCCGTGCGCGATCGGCAGGCGCAGCACCTCGGGCGACATCCCCGCGTCCAGCCCCTCCGTCCACACACACCGCTCGGGTCGCTCGAGCGTCACCGGGATCCAGTCGTCAATAAACCGCGCCCCGCGGTTGCCCGTCAACGACACACTCTGACGCGGCGGCGCCAGCTCGGGCCAGGGCTGCCCCGCCCCAGGCCCGGGCAAAAGCCCGAGCTGCGTCATCACCTGAAACCCGTTGCACACCCCGATCATCGGCGCCCCGCGCTCCGCCGCCTCCCGCAGCTCCGGGTACAACCCCTCACGCAGCTTCACCGCGAACAACCGCCCAGAGGCGATGTCGTCCCCGTACGAGAACCCGCCCGGAAACCCGACCAGCTCGGCCCGCCGGATCGGATCCGGGTCCGCGAGCAGGCGGTCGAGATGGACCAGCTCGACGCGGGCGCCCGCCAGCTCGAAGGCGTGGCACAGCTCCCGGTCGCAGTTCGTCCCCGCCGTCCGGATGACCAGGGCGCGAGGCCCCCGCTGATCGCTCATGCCCACACCATAGAACACCCCGCCCGCCCGTGCGCCCGCCTCGTGCGCGCATACCATTGCCCCAACGGCTCGGACGCCCCATGAGTGAAAGGACGCAGGATGCCAGCGGTCTACCCCTTCAACGCCGTGCAATACCAGAGCGCCAGCGCCGATATCAGCGCCCTCGTCGCCCCGCCCTACGACGTCATCGACGCCGCCTCCAAGGCTGAGCTTCTCAAGAAAGACCCGCACAACGTCGTCGGGATCGACCTCCCCCACGTCCCGGCCAAAGAACTCGGCCCCGACTCCGCCTACCAGGGCGCCGCCGACGCCTACCGCGCCATGCTCAACAACGCCTCCCTCTCGCGCTCCGAGCGACCCGCCATGTTCGCCTACCGCCAGAGCTTCACCTTCGAGGGGCGCCCGCTCCAACGCTGCGGCATGGCCTGCACCCTCGAAACCGTCCCCCTCGGCCCCGACTCCGACGCCTCACGCGGCGGCGGCGTCCTCCCCCACGAACAGACCTTCTCCGGTCCCAAAGAAGACCGCCTCGCCCTCATGAAGAGCACGCGCTGCCAGCTCAGCCCCATCTTCGGGTTGCACCCCGACAACCAGGGCAAGGCCAGCGAGCTCGTCCGCACCATCACGGAATCCAGAGGCGCCGATCGGCGCGCCGACCTGGGCGATGGTGTCCTCCACGAGGTCTGGACCATCAACGACGAGCCCACCATCCGCGCCTACCAGGACGCGCTCATGGGCGAGGACGTCTTCATCGCCGACGGGCACCACCGCTACAACACCGCGCTCGATTATCTCGCCTGGCTCGAATCTCAGGGCGACGTCCCCGCAGAGCACCCCGCCCGGCGCACGATGTTTGTGATGACCTCGATGAGCGACCCGGGCCTGGCCATCGGCCCGACCCACCGCGTGCTCGGCGGCATGAAGGACTACACCATCGACGCCTTCATCGAGGCCGCCGCGGGCGCGCTCAACATCGAGGCCGTCGAGAACGACCCGCACATCTTCAACGAACAGATCGAGCGCATCGCAACCCGCGAGCGGACCAACACCCTGGGCATCTACGACTTCGACACGGGCCTGTGCTACGCCGCGTTCCCGGCGGTTCCCGACCTGCTCGAAGACCGCTTCCCCGACAAGCCCGCCGCCTGGCGCACGCTCGACGTCGCGATCATCCAGCACACGATTGTCGAGGAGATCTGCCAGCCCCTGCTCAACGGGGGCGAGCCCGTCAAGTGGGCCTTCCCGCACACCATCGACGAGGTCCTGGCCATCGGGCGAGGCGACGAAACCGGCAGCTCCATCGAGGGCGGCGGACGCCCGCAACTCGCCATCATCGTCCGCCCCACGCCGCTCGAAGCCGTGCGCGAGATCAGCCGCGCCAACGAGCTGATGCCACAGAAATCAACGTTCTTCTACCCGAAGCTCGCGACCGGGCTCTTCCTCAACCCGCTCGCCGACGAATAAACTGTCTTGAGTCTGAGGGCTCAG
This sequence comes from Planctomycetota bacterium, assembly GCA_024276195.1. Lineage (GTDB taxonomy): Bacteria > Planctomycetota > Phycisphaerae > Phycisphaerales > UBA1924 > JAJRXR01. Next base: position 26,548 of record JAJRXR010000023.1, on the reverse strand, counting down.
GGCTCGGCGTTCGCCTGCGCCACCCCCGCGTTCTCATTGAGCCACTTGAGGTACCTGCGAGCCGAGACCGCGCCCCGGAGCGACGCGACAATCTCGCCGTCGCGGAGGATGACCGACGTCGGGAACGCCTTGACGCCCAGACGCTCCACGTCGTACCCCTGCTTGTCGGTGATGTACGCCGGCTCGGTCGAGGACGTGATAAACGCAGCCACACGCTCGTCAACGAGCGTCCCGCGCTTGAGCTTCTGGCACGGCGGGCACCAGTCCGCCGTCACCAACGCCAGCACCGGCTTCCCGGACGCCTCCGCCCGTTCGAGCACATCGTCGAGCGAGAGGCTCGTGTCGAAGTACGCCGGCGTCGGCGCCACGCCGCCCCCATTGAGCAAGCGAGGCACAAGCATCACCCCGACGAGCGCCGCCACGATCACCACCAACCCAATCGAGGATGACTTCATTCGCACGAGTCCTTTCGCTGCACTCATCGACCAAACCAACGCCGAAGGCGCCCTATTCCCCCCGCGATCCCAACCGATTCTCTGGCCTACCAGGCCAGCAACTCGCCCATCAGCGGCTCAAACAGATCCTTGGGCGACACCACCCCGATCGGGCGCCCCTCACGCTCGACAACCCCCAGGCGCCCCCCCGACGCCCGCAGCCGCGCCAACGCCTCACGAGCGCTCAGGTCCGGCTCCAGGCGGACCACGGGGCCAATCAACGACCGAACATCCGCGTTGGGGTCCAGGGCTGCATCTACACGAACCAGCATCCCGACCACCCGCCCGCTCCTGTCAACCGCCGGGTACCGCGCGTGCCCGCTGCGCGCGAGCAGGGCGTCGAGGCGCTCGCGCGGCGCATCGACGCCGATCCGGTGCACCCCGCTCCACGGGATCATCTCCCGGTCCACCCGCGCCCGCCCGAACGCCAGGGCGCGGTCGATCAGCGACGCCTGCTCGTCCGAAAGGCTCGAGCCGTGCGCACCCTGCTTGATCATCGCGACGATCCGCTCGCGCGCCCCCGAGACCGCCCCCATCCCCGGCGCCCCGAACAGGCGCGTCACCCGGCGCATCACCCACAGCACCAGCGGCAGCACCAGCGTCAGCGTCGCCAGCCAGCGCAGCCCCGTTAGCGCCGGCGCAAACCGCTCGCTCAGGCGATCCGCGTCCACCCGGAACACCTCCTTGGGCAGGCTCTCGGCGAACACCAGCAGCACCGGTGTCAGCACGAACACCTGCAACGCGATGATCTCGACCTCGTTCAGATGCGCAAGCGTCAGCAGCCCCACAACCCCCAGCGTCCCGACATAGTTGCACACGTTGTTGCCGATGAGCAGCGTCGTCAACGCACGCTCCGGGTGGCGTACCTCGTTCATCAGCAGGCGCGCGCGCGCATTGGGCGATGCGCCGCTGGCCCGGGCGGCGCCCCGGATGCGGCTCGCCCGGTACAGCCCGGTCTCCATCCCGGACCAGACCGCCGACCCGCCCACGCCGATCACGACCAGCAAGGCCCAGATAAGCACTTCTGTGCTCATGCCTGATCCCCCTCGTCGTCGAGCAGGCGCACGCGCACACGTTCGATCGCGCGTCCGCGCATCGTCTCGACCATGATCTCGTACGCCCCGATATGCACCGCGTCGCCCTCGCTCGGGACTCGCCCCAGGCGCGCCAGCACCAGCCCCGCGATCGTGCTGACCCTGGCCCGCTCGCTCTCGCTGATCGCGTCGTCCCCCTCGCCATGCCCCGCTGCGCCTCCGAAGCTCTCCTCCCAGTCGCGAACGCTCAGGCGCCCGGGCGCGCTCCATTCGCCCAGCCCGACAAGCTCGACGCGGCTTTGCTCGCCCGGGGTATTCTCGCCCAGCCCTTCGAGCAGCTCGTCGGCGATGTCCTCGATCTGCACCAGCCCCGTGACGACGCCCAGCTCGTTGACCACGATCGCCGTGTGGTCCGAGGCGTCGCGCAGCGTGTTGAGCAGACGGTCAAGCCCACTCTGCTCGGGCACGAAGATCGCCGGGCGCGCGTGGTCGGCGATGCGCACCCCCGGGCGCGGATCGCCCAGATACCGGTTGACATGCAGCAGCGACTCGACACCATCATCGAGTGTGCGCTCGCACACGGGCACCGTCGTGCGCCCGGTCCGCGCGACCATCTCGAGCACTTCGCGCCGCGTCGCGTCACGCCTGATCCAGTCCAAATCAACCCGGGGCGTCATCACCTCGCGCACCCGCCTCTCGCCCAGGCGGACCACCTCGGTCAGCAGACGCTGCTCGTCGTCGGTCAGCGCCCCCTGGCGGGCGCCCGCCTCGAGCAGCACACTGATCTCCGAGGGCGTCACCGCGATCGGCGCGCCCTGGTTCGGGCGGACCAGACGCGACAGCGGCGCGATCACCCCCACATCAAGCACCAACAGCGCCGGGCTCATCACACGCTGGAGCACGCTCATCGGCAGCGCGATCGCCAGGCACACACGCACACGCATCGCCGCGGCGAGCACCTTCGCGAGCACCTCGCCCACCAGCACGATCCCCAGCACGCTCCCGACCGAGATCCCGATCTTCGCCCCCGTGCTCTCGACGCTCAGCGTCAGCACCGACGTCACCACGAAGTACGTCATGTTCACGCCCATGTTGATCAGCAGCACCTGGATCAGCAGCGTCCGCGGGCGCGAGAGCAGTCGCTCGATAGCCCCACCGCGAACAGGCGAGGCCCGCGTGATCTGCGCCCGCTCGCCCGGGGTCAGGCTGAACAGCGCCGTCTCGGAGCCCGAGGCGATCGCCGAGAAAATCAGCAGGACCGGAAGGATGACGGCGAGTGCCAGCATGGATCAGGTGGGATCGGCTCGTGGGAGGCGGGCGGATCAGTCCTCGCGCCTCCAACGCCCCGGTTCAGTCGGCAAAGTCCGCCTCCGACGGGTTGTAGTCCGGATCGAGCTGCTCGATCAGGCGTTCGATGTACCGCCAGGCGTTGAGCTTCGTGCGGATCTCACGCAGCGCCTCCGGCGCTGGCGCCTCGCCCAGCGCGCCAAAGAGCCCGGACACCAGCTCGGTATAGCGCGCCCGCTCCTGCTCGCCCCACGCCTCCCAGCGGGCGACCTGCTCCGGGTCGCCCGAGGCCTGGGCGCTCTCGACCTGCTCGCGGACTTCAAGAATCTCGATCAGGAACCCGTCGGGCAGCGAGCGGTCCTCGCCCTTGTCAGGGGCGCCCAGACGACTGAGCAGCGCCCCGGCGCGTCGCTCAGCGTTGCGAAGAACGCGGCGCGCCCCGTTGAGCGCCGCCGAGGCCCGCTCGCCCAGTTCTCGCGCTTCGGCGTCGCCCGAGGCCAGGTCCGGGTGGAGCGCCGCCGCCCGCGCCAGGTAGGCCCGCTCGATGTCTTCGATCTCCAGATCAAACCTCGGCGGGAGCCCGAGAGCGTCGAACGGGTCCTGGATGTCGGTGTTTTTAGGCATGGAATGGGGCGCATCGACGCTCGGGCGTATTGCGCGTTGACTCGGCACGCGCCGTCACGGAGGATAGGGGCGCCGCAGGAGGCGGAGAGAGACTGGCAAGGAGTGGTCGTTGACCAAGCACATCGGCATCGTCGCGGTCAGCCCCGAGGGCGCCTCGCTGTGCCATCGCCAGATCTTCCGGTACGCCTCGGCCCAGCTGGATCCGCACGAGCACCCGATCGTCAGCCTCCACAATCTCCCCCTGGCGGGGTATGTGGATGCCGTCCGCGCGGGCGACTGGCGGAGCGTCGGCGCCATGCTGCGGCGCTCGGCCGAGGTGCTCAGCGCCTGCGGGGCCGAGTTCTGCTTCACCCCGGACAACGCCGTCCAGCACGGCGTCCACCTGGCCGAGGCCGGCTCGCCCATCCCCTGGCTCAACATGACCGAGATCGTCGCGGGAACCATCGAGACCGACGGGCGCCAGACCGTGGGCATCCTCGGCACCAGCGTCGTCACACGCGGGTCCGCCTACCAGACCCACCTGGGACTGCGCGGCATCAAGGCCGTCGTCCCCTCCGATGAAGATGTCGAAGCGCTCGACACCGCGATCTACGGCGACCTGGCCTACGGGCGTGTCACGGACACCGCCCGGGCCATCATGACGGGCGTGATCGACCGCCTGTGCGAGCGCGGGTGCGACGCGGTGATCCTGGGATGTTCCGAGGCGCCCCTGGTTGTGTGCGCGGCGTCGTCGCCCATCGCGGTCTATGACGCGGGCGACCTGCTCGCCCAGCGCGCCGTCCGCGAGGCGATCGACTCCTGAACCCGAGCCCGAAGCCAAGCCCGGAACCGAGCTTCAATCGTCGGACGAGAACATGGGCAAGCCCGCGTTGCGCCACGCGACAACGCCGCCGTCGTACATGCGGACGCCCTTGTAGCGCGTGGACATCAACCGCTTGGTCAGCGCCTTGGCGACGGCGCTGTTGGGGTGCTCGCCGTAGGTGATGATGTGGTCATGGCGAGAGATCCCCGAGTCCTTGCCCAGTTCCGGGTTCACGCGGGCCGGGCGCAGGTTGCGGGCGCCGGGCAGGTGGGCCTGGCGAAAGTCGCTCTCGGTTCGGGCGTCGAGGAGGATGAGCACCCCGTCTTGGGCCGAGGCCTGGGCGACGAGGCGCTGGAGCTCGTTCGTGGAGATCCGCTCGATATCCCGCTCATTGACCTTTTTTTGGCCCCCGCACCCCCCGACAAGGGCCGCCAAAGGCGCCAGGGCGAGCAGGAGGACAAGCAGACGCGTGCGTGAGGTCGTGTGTCGTGCGATCATGGGAAGGAACAATATCGGCCCAAAGCGGTTGAATCCTGTACCGGGCGCCCAAGGGCGCCTCTGCGCTCCCTACTCCAAGGAACCCACATTTGACAACGCCGCTGACACGCTCGGGACGATCTTTGAGGGCTCTGGTCTCGGTGGGCGTGCTGACCGCCCTCGCCGCCGGGGCGCTGGCGCAGTACGACGCCCCCGCCCTCAACCCCTTCGCCCCGGGCGGTGACGATCGCCAGCACGCGAGCGTCGAGCTGATCTCGGATCAGACCGCGATCACCCCGGGCGGCGTGTTCCTCCTGGGCGTCACGTTCGACATCGAAGAGGGCTGGCATCTGTACTGGGATGGCAAGAACGACTCGGGCTTCCCGATCAGCGTGGACCTGTCCCTGCCCGAGGGGTTCACCCGCGAGGCGATCCGCTGGCCCGCGCCGGTGCGCAAGATCTCGCCAGGCGACATCCTCGACCACATCTACACGCGCGAGGTGACACTCGTGATCCCGGTCCGGGCGCCGATGACAATCGAGCCGGGCGCCAGCGTCACGATCAGAGCCGAGGTCGAGTGGCTCGCGTGCGAGGAGTACTGCATCCCCGAGAGTGACCACCTCACGCTCGAACTGCCCGTCGTCGCGCCGTCGGCGACCCGCCCGCCCCCGAGCCGGTATGCGCGCATGATCAAGCTCGCGCACGCACGAATCCCGGTCCCGCTGACGAGCAAGACTCCTGGGGTCAGCGCCGAGTGGGACGGGTCAACGCTCGTGATCCGCGCCCAGGCGGGCAAGGAGATTGCTTTCTACCCGAAGGCGGACTGCCCGGATCTGATCGATCCGCTGGGCGGCGCCGTGGCCCGGGGTGATACGTTGCGTCTGGACTTCGCCGACGACCCCGAGCAGGACACGATCCGGGGTGTGATCGAGATCGACGTCGTCAACCGGAGGCTGCCCCGCCTGTATAAAATCTCGCTCCCCCGCCCGGGATGACGCTGGAAAGCCAGCGCCTCAGAATCCGCACCCCAGGCCGGCGCCCGCGGGGCGCCCGCCCTGACAAGGAGATACGACCCATGATCCAGAGACTCCAGATACTCAAGTCAAGGCGTGCGATCGCCCTCATCGCGGCGGTCGCGTCGGGCGCCGCGATGATCGGGCTGAGCATCGCGCCCCCGAAGGCGGAGGCCAAGATCGGCAAGCCGGCGCCGAAGTTCACCCTCGTCGATGTCCAGGGCGTCGAGCACACCCTGAGCGACTACACCGAGCAGGGACAGATTGTCGTCCTCGAATGGTTCAACCCGGACTGCCCGTTCGTCAAGAAGTATTACCGCGACGACACGGGAACCATGAACGCGCTCGCCAGCGAGTTCAAGGACAAGGGCGTCACCTGGCTGCGCGTCAACTCCGCCCGCGAGGGACACCCGACCACAGGACAGGCGCGCATGGCCAGGGCCATCGAGCAGTTCAAGCTCCAGACCCCGATCCTGCTCGACTACTCGGGCAAGGTCGGGCGCACCTACGGCGCCAAACGCACGCCCGAGCTGTACGTCATTGACGCTCAGGGCGTCCTGCGCTACCACGGGGCCATGTGCTCGGACAAGGACCGGGGCGCGATGAACATCGGCGATGAGATCTACGTCCGCTCGGCCCTCGAGGCCATCCTCGCGGGCGAGACCATCGCTACGACCGAGACCAAGGCCTACGGGTGCTCGATCAAGTACGCCCGCCCGTAAACCGGGAAAGCGGTCACGGCACGCTCCTCTCTGGCCTCGGGCGCCCCGCCCGGGGTCTTTTTTCGTGATTTGGGGCGCCCGGGTGTGCTGCGCCGGGAGGCGCCCGCCCGATACAGAGGCGCCAGCGCCCGAGCCGGGCCTGCGGATAGGATCTTCTAGATGTTTGGACTGCCCGGAATTCTTGGAACGCTCGCGGACCTGAGCGTGGTTGTGATCGGCTTCGGGCTGATTATCTTTGTCCACGAGCTGGGGCACTTTCTGGCCGCGAAGTGGGCCAGGATCCGCGTGCTCGCCTTCGCCATCGGTTTCGGACCCGCAGCGTTGAGCTACCGCAAGGGCATGGGCCTGCGCCGCGGCTCGAGCGAGCGTGACTACATCGACATGCTCAACGCCGACGCGAAGGACGCGGCGACCGACGAGGACCGTCCCGCACAAGCCCAAGCCATCAGCCCGACGGAGTACCGCCTGAACTGGCTGCCGCTGGGCGGGTATGTGAAGATGCTCGGCCAGGACGACATGGACCCGGGCGCCGTCAGCGCCGCGTCGGACAGCTACCAGAACACACCCGTCTGGAAGCGGATGGTCGTGATCAGCGCGGGCGTGATCATGAACCTGATCACCGCGGCGGTGGTGTTTGTGACCGTCTTCATGATCGGGCTTCAGGTCGAGCCGCCGGTGGTCGGGGCCGTCGCGCCCGGGTCGCCCGCAGCGAGCGCCGTCGCGCTCAATGCTGGCGAGCTGGGCGTCACCGTGCCCGGGCTGCAGACGGGCGATGTCGCCGTCGAGATCAACGGGACCGTGCCCGAGACGTACAACGACCTGATCGTCACGACCGCGATGGTCGGGCCGAAACAGCCCGTCCGCCTCTCTGTGCAGCGCCCGGGCGTCGAGGGCGTGCTCCGGTTCGAGATTGTTCCTCAGCGCAGCGATTTCTCCGGGCTGCTCGACCTGGGCGTTGGCCCGAGCATCAGCGCCCGCCTGGTTGACATGGACGATGGGGCGCAGCGCAAGACCTGGGACAAGCTGACCGATCGGTATGGCCTCACGGGCGTCGAGCCGGGCATGACGCTCGTTGAGGTCAACGCTCGCCCCGCGACCAACCCCCTGGACCTGCGCAGCGCGGCCCAGGCCTCGGGCGGCAACGAGATCACCGCGCTCTTCCGCGACGAAATAACCGGCGACGAAACGCTCGTCCGCATCACGCCCCGCGTCCAGCTCAACACGGACTTTGTCCCCCTGGGCGACTCCAAAATCACAATCGAGCACCTGCTCGGGCTGACGCCTGTGATGACCGTGGGGATGGATCAGGACGGTGATCCGAAGCAGGGGCTTGTGCGCGGCGACATCTTTGCCCGCGTCGGCGCCGTCGAGTTCCCCAGCATCGTCGAGGGCATCCGAGAGATCCGGGCGCACGCCGGGCGGAAGATCACGCTCGTGGTCCTCCGGGGCGAAGGCCCCGCGCCCGAGCGCGAGCGCGTCACGCTCGAGGTCAAGGTCGGGTCCGACGGGCGCGTCGGGTTCTACCCGGGCGACACCAGCACGACCGACGTGCTCCTGGCCCTGCCCCCCGAGAGCGTGACCGACCGCCAGGACCAAGCAAGGACGCCCGCGGGCGCGAGCGTCATTGATATCCCGGGCCAGCGCCTCGTCGCGGTCAACGGGCGCCCGACGGGCACGCTCGTCGAGGTTCGTGAGGCGCTGCGGGCGGCTGTCCCACCGGGCGGAGAGCGGGCGAGTGTGACGCTCAGCCTCGAGAGCCCGACGCCCCAGCGCACGGTCGTCGAGATCCCGTGGACGCTCGACGCGGGAGCAATCGCCCGCCTGCACGAGCTGAGCTGGATCTCGGGCGTGCCGCTGAGCCTGTTCGAGCCCGAGCGTGTGCTGCTCCGGGCGGCGGGGCCTGTCGATGCGCTGGGCAAGGGCTTCCGCCAGACCGAGCGGGTGATGATCTCGACGTACCTGACGTTCGCGCGCCTGGCCCAGGGCACGGTCAAGGTCGAGCATCTCAAAGGCCCGGTCGGCATCGCGCACCTGGGCACGCTCATCGCGGACAGGGGATTTATCTGGGTGGTGTTTTTCCTGGGTCTGATCAGCGTGAACCTGGCGGTGATCAACTTCCTGCCGCTGCCGATCGTCGATGGCGGGCAGTTCCTGATGCTGTGCTACGAATGGGTGCGCGGCCGCCCGGTGCCGATCCCGGTGCAGAACGCGGTGACGATGGGCGGGCTGGTGCTCATCGGGTCGATGTTCCTGCTCGTCACGTTCAACGATGTCAAGGCGCTCCTGGGCGTGTGAGCGGGGCGCGGGCTACGCTCGCCCGTGCGATTCGACGGCGCCTCAGTTCTTGGCCTTGCGCAGCTGCTGGCGATCGGTCTGGCGGTCTATCTCACCGTTCTGATCTGGTACACAATGCGCCGCCTCACACGCCCGCCCCGGCGCACCTACGCCAGCGCGATTGCGCGCGGGCGCCCGGGCGACCCGGGCGAGGCGCTCGATGGGCGCGAGTACGAGAGCTGGCTGCTCAGGAGCCGCGGGCGCGACCTGCCCGTGTGGGATGTCCGCGGCGATGACCCGGACGGGGCGGTCGTCATCATGGTCCACGGCTGGGGCGACGCGCGTGTCGGCGCGCTGACCCGCCTGCCCGCGATTGTGCCCGTGTGCTCGCGCGTCGTCATGCTCGAGCTGCCCGGGCACGGCGAAGCCCCCGGAACCTGCTCGCTCGGCACGCGCGAAACGCAGGATCTGTGCGCTCTGATCGAGCGCGTGAAGGAAGACGGACGGGCATTGGGCGTGTTCGGGTGGTCGCTGGGCGCGGGCGTGGCGATCGCGGTGGGCTCCGGGGATGATGGCTGCGCCCGCTCGATCGACGCGATCATCGCCGAGGCGCCCTACCGCCTGGCGCACACACCTGCCCGGAACGTGCTGCGCAACGCGAACCTGCCGCACCGGGCGAACTTGGGGCCGGCGTTGGCGCTGCTGGGCGTTCGCTTGGGCGTTGGTCCGAGCTGGCGCGGGTTCGATCGGGCCTCGCTGGCTGCGAAGCTCGCCTGCCCGCTCCTCGTGATCCACGGCAGCGACGACGAGGTCTGCCCCATCGACGACGCCCGCGAGATCGCCCGCTCCGCCCCCAGGGGCGAGCTGTGTGAGATCGAGCACGGGCGGCACAACGACCTGTGGACCGACCCGGAACACAGCGCCAAGGCCAGCGAAGCGGTCCGAGCGCTGCTCGGGCGTCTGGGAGCGGGAAGCGAGCGCTCCTAGACTGGTCCCATGCAGGCGTCCCCAACCGTTGATGCTGTGATGGCCGAGGCACGGGCCAAGGGCTTTACGACGCGCTCGATCAAGACCGAGAGCAAGTTCGCGGCCCTCAAGCTCGCCCTGTCGATGGTGGACCTGACGACGCTCGAGGGCGCCGACTCGCCCGAGAAGGTCCGGTCGCTGTGCCGCAAGGCGGTGCGCCCGTTCGAGCGGGATGAGGAGCTATTCGGCGAGCGTCTGCCGACGGTCGCGGCGGTGTGTGTGTATCCGAGTCTTGTGCCGGTTGCGAAGGAAGCGCTCTCGGATGCGTACGGGCGAGACGCCCGTACCACGGTGAAGATTGCCAGCGTGGCGACGGGGTTCCCGAGCGGGCAGTACCCGCTGGACGTGCGCATCCGTGATGTCGAGGGCGCCGTGCGGGCCGGGGCGGATGAGATCGACATGGTCATCAACCGCGGCGCCTTCCTCAGCGGGCGCTACGGCGAGGTCGCGGAAGAAATCTCCGCCATCAAAAACGCCTGCGGCTCGGCCCACCTGAAAGTCATCCTCGAAACCGGTGAGCTTGAGACGTACGACAACGTCCGGCGCGCCAGCGACATCGCCATCGAACGCATCGGCCCGGGCGACTTCATCAAGACCAGCACGGGCAAGGTCTCACCGGCGGCGACCATGCCCGTGACGCTCGTCATGCTCGAAGCCATCCGCGACGCCTACGCCGGGACCGGCCCGTGGCGCGGGTACGAGCCGAAGATGATCGGCATGAAACCCGCCGGCGGCATCCGCACCGGCAAGCAGGCCTGGCACTACCTGTGCATGGTCAAAGAAACCCTCGGCGACGCCTGGCTCACGCCCGAGTGGTTCCGCTTCGGCGCCTCGAGCCTGCTCAACGACCTGCTGCGCACCATGGTCAAGCTCAAGACCGGCGCCTATCCGGCGCGGTACGAGTTCAGCGAGGCCTAAGCGTCTTTCACGCTGCGGTGCTGCGCTGGTGGACCGCCGCGTCGTACCGCTCACGCTTGATCGGATCGCCCAGCACTTCGTAGACCCGGGCGACGAACGCGAACCGCTCGGCGGCGTCCTCGTCGCGGCACAGGTCCGGGTGCAGGCTCTTGGCCAGCTTCCGGTACGCCGAGTGGATCTCCGCCCGGCACGCCTCGGGCGTCAGGCCCAGGACCGCGTAGAAGCACGGCGCCTGCGTCTTTGAGGGCGACTGCGACTCGGAGGGCGACTGCGACTCGCCATCGGTCGTGGTCGCGGTCGCATACTGCTGCACTTCGGGCATCGCGGCGACGTTGTTGGCGTTCGGGATGAACCCGTACACGGCCCAGTGCTCGAAGACGCGCCCCACCGCGGGCTGGACGTCGGTGAAGCGGAGTCCGAGCTCGTGGTCACGGCTCAGGACGCTGGTGCGCTTGATCCAGACCACGCGGGCCGTGAGGCGGACGCACTGGCTCGAAGACCGGATCTCGACGCGATAGGACGCGCCGACCTTGTGCTCGGGCTTGGCGTGAACCTTGATGCGCATGCCCTGACCCGAGAGGTCCACGAGCGAGCCGCCCATGGACGCGAGGGTGCGGGCGGGGAGGCGTTCGAGGCGCCGGCGCTGGGTCTGTGCTGTTCTGATGATGTTTGAGAGCATGCCCAGAGTCTGCCTTCAAGCGAGGGCGCCGGCCTGTGAACAGGGCGTCCTGGGCGCCAGAGCCCCGCCATTGCTCCCGAGCAAACGTGCAAATCCGCAGAGATCCCGCCCGCGAGCGTGTTCTCGGGCGTGCAGAGCGGGGCGGCGCCCTCGGACGACGTAGAATGAAAGCATGACCACGGCAACCCGGGGCGAGCCCCCGCCCATCCCCCCACCGCTCCCCACGCCAGCCCCCCAGGGCGTGCTGACACCGATCAACACGGGCTCTGAGGCCCTCTGGGCGTACGACGCCGCCCCGGAGCGGATCCGCCCGGAGATCAGCCCGGAGTATGGGCTGTTCATCGGAGGCGAGTTCGTCCCCAGCGCCTCGGGCGCCCTGATGCCCACGATCAACCCGGCGACCGACGAGACGATCTGCCAGATCGCCCGGGCGGAGCAGGCGGACGTGGATCGCGCCGTCCAGGCGGCCCGGGACGCCCTGCCCGCGTGGAGCGCCTTGCCCGGCAAGGAACGGGGCAAGTACCTCTACCGCATCGCGCGGCGCATCCAGGAGCGCGCCCGCGAGCTGGCGGTGCTCGAGACCATCGACGGCGGCAAGCCCATCCGCGAGAGCCGGGACATCGACATCCCGCTGGCCGCGGCGCACTTCTTCTATCACGCGGGGTGGTGCGACAAGCTGCGGTACGCATTCGCGGGTCGCGAGCCGGCGCCGGTGGGTGTGTGCGGGCAGATCATCCCGTGGAACTTCCCGCTGCTGATGGCGGCGTGGAAGCTGGCGCCCGCGCTCGCGTGCGGGAACACGGCGGTGCTCAAGCCGGCGGAGACAACGCCGCTGACGGCGCTGCGCCTGGGCGAGATCTGCCGCGAGATCGGCCTGCCCGCGGGTGTGGTGAACATTGTCACCGGCGCGGGCGAGACGGGCGCCGCGATCGTGGACCATCCCGGTGTGGACAAGATCGCGTTCACCGGCTCAACCGAGGTCGGCAAGCGCATCGCCAAGTCCGTCGCGGGCACGAACAAGAAACTCACGCTCGAACTCGGCGGCAAGAGCCCGAACATCATCTTCGAGGACGCGAGCATCGACCAGGCGATCGAGGGGATCATCCAGGGGATCTACTTCAACCAGGGGCACGTGTGCTGCGCGGGCAGCCGCCTGTTTGTGCAAGAGAGCGTGCTCGATGATGTGATCGCGCGCCTCGAGCGACGCCTGGGCAGCCTGCGTGTGGGCGATCCGCTGGACAAGAACACGGACGTGGGCGCGATCAACAGCAAAGCGCAGCTCGAGACCATCGAGCGATACTTGCAGGCGGGCAAGGACGAGGGGGCCAAGCTGCACGAGGTGAACAACTCGGCGCTGCCCGAGGCGGGGTCGTGGTGTCGCCCGTGCTTCTTCACGGGCGTGCAGCCGAGCCAGACGGTCGCGCGCGAGGAGATCTTCGGCCCCGTGCTGGCCGTGATGAGCTTCCGCACGCCCGACGAGGCGATCACCCGCGCGAACAACTCGCCCTATGGGCTGGCTGCGGGCGTGTGGACGGACAAGGGATCGAAGATCTTTGAGATCGCGCGCCGCCTCCAGGCGGGCGTGGTCTGGCTCAACACATACAACAAGTTCGACCCCGCCAGCCCGTTCGGCGGGTTCAAACAATCCGGGTTCGGACGCGAGGGCGGCATGCACGGCCTGCGCGCGTACGTTCGCCTCTAAAGCAGCTTGCGGCTCGGCCCTGCCCCGCCGCAGAAAGGACGGTCACGATGAACGACGTACGCGAAGCGGTGGCCTCGGCCTTCGAGGTCCGACCGCTCACCAGCGAAGACCGCCCGTGGGTCCAGAAGGTTCTGCTCCAATACTGGGCGTCCACGAAGCAGGTCGCCAAGGGAAGGGTCTTCCAGGCCGACGAGCTGCCCGGGTTCGCCGCGTGGCGAGGCGACGAGCCCGTCGGCGTCATCACCTACGACATCCGCGACAACGAGTGCCAGATCATCACGCACAACGCCCTGGCCGGGCACGGCGGGATCGGCTCGTGCCTGCTGGCCGAGGTCCGAACGCTCGCGCGTGAGCGCGGGTGCTCGCGCATCTGGCTCATCACCACCAACGACAACGTCCAGGCGATGCGCTTCTACCAGCGGCGCGGGTTCGAGTTTGTCGCCGTCCACCGCAACGCGATCGCCGAATCGAGGCGCCTCAAATCCGAGATCCCCGACACCGGGATGGACGGCGTCCCGATCCGCCATGAAATCGAGATGGAGCAGACACTGTGATGAAGACCTCCCTCCTCACCGCGACCCTCGGCTCCGCCGCGCTTTTCGGCGCTGTCGCGGCGACACACACGCCCGCCCCGGCTCCGACCGCTCAGCCCCAGGCCAGCTCGGTCGTGTGCGATCTGAGCGTCGTCGGCGTGGGCGAGCTTGCGCTCGAGCCTGACCGGGCGCAGGTCGTTCTGGGGGCTGTTTTCGAGGGCGACACCGCCGGCGAGGCCCAGCACCGGGTCAACCGGGTGCTCGGGCAGATCATCGAGGACGTGCGCGATCTGAAGATCGTCGGCACGGTCATCCAGACCGCCTCGATCTCGATCCATCCGATCTACGACCGCCCGCGCAACAAGGCGCCCCGCGTCACCGGCTACCGCGCCAGCAACACCATCAGCGTGCAGGTGGATGATGTTTCGCAGGTCGGACGCGTCATGGACGTTGGGTTGTCGCACGAGGCGAACCAGGGGTTTGGTGTGACGTTCATGCTGCAAAACCGCGCCGAGGCGGAGCGCGAGGCGCTGCGGATGGCCGTCAGCGAGGGCAAGCGCAAGGCGCAGGTCATCGCGTCCGAGCTGGGCCTGGGCGAGATGCGCGTTGTGCGTGTCACCGAGCACGGCGCCGAGCCGCCCAGGCCGATCATGCAGCGGGGCATCGAGAGCTACGACATGCCGTCAATGGACGCTGCGTCGGCGACACCCATCGAGGGCGGCAAGATCATCGTCCGCGCCCGCGTCACCATGGACTGCAAGGTCGGGGAGTGAGCCGATGGGCGAACGTCTAAGCGTCACCAAAACCTACAAGCTGCTCATCGGGGGCACGTTCCCGCGCTCCGAGTCCGGGCGCGTCACACCCGTGGGCGATGGGGATGCGCCCGAGGCGTACGTCTGTCACGCGAGCCGCAAGGATCTGCGCGACGCGGTCGAGGCGGCCCGCAAGGCCCAGCCCGCCTGGGCGGGCTCAACCGCCTATCTGCGCGGACAGATCCTCTACCGCCTGGGCGAGATGATGGAGGGCAAGCGGGCGGAACTCGCGGCGGCGCTCACCGGGACTGACGCTGACGCCGAGGTCGCCCGCTCGATCGACCGCGTGGTTCATTACGCCGGCTGGTGCGACAAATATCCCCAAGTACTCGGGTGCGCTAACCCGGTTTCGGGTCCGTACCACAACTTCACGGTCCCCGAGGCCGTCGGCGTTGTGGGCGTGATCTGCCCGGACGAGCCCTCGCTGCTCGGGCTTGTCTCGCTCGTGGCGCCGGTGATCGCGGGCGGGTCGAGTTGTGTGGTGCTCGCCAGCGAGTCGAGCCCGATCGCGCCGTGCGTGCTGGCTGAGGCCCTGGCGACGAGCGACCTGCCCGGAGGCGTCGTCAACATCCTCACCGGCTTCCGCGACGAACTCGCCCCCCACTTCTCGTCGCACTCCGAGCTCGACGCGATCCACGCGGGCGGGCTCAGCGATGACCAGGCCCGGATCCTGCGCGAGGGCAGCGCAACGAACCTCAAGCGCGTCACGCTCCGCGAAGGCATCGACTGGACCGACGACAACGCCTGCGAAGACCCGTGGTGGATCGAACCGTTCCTCGAGATGAAAACGATCTGGCACCCGAGCGCGACCTGACCCATCCCCCGGAGGGTGTGGCTTCCAGCCACACCGTTCCATTCCCCGGGAGCGTGTGGCTTCCAGCCACACCGTTCTTCAAGCGACTATGCAATGGTCCGCGCTTGACACCCCGGGCGCCCGGGTGGGCTGGAAGCCCACCCCTCCAATGTTCTTTGGGAGGGCTCGAAGCCATCCCCTCCGGGCGCTGGTGACTTTCGATCTAGCTGACGATGGTCGCTTCCTGGTCCAGCACCACGCGCGGCTGCACCGTCGTCGCTGGCTTGGCCCACGCGATATCGAGATTGATCTCGAACAACCCCAGCAGCGAGCGAAGCTGGCGCTCGATCGCGTCGCGGGCCTGGGCGCTGTACCGCTCGTCCGAGCGGTCGAACAGCTCCGCCGCCTGCTCCTGGGCGACCTTCATCAGCTCGCCCTGGCGTTCCGCATTCATTGAGATCACATCGATCAGCCCGAGCACACGCCCCTGCTGGATGTCGTACGGCTTGACATCCACGAGGCGCAGCGAGCCCTGGATCGCCGGCAGGCGCAGGCAGAACTCGCCCGGGGCGATCTCCTCGACGCTGTCGGGCGTGATGACCCCAAGCTCCACCGAGTACTGCTTCTCAAACTGGAAGATCATCGCGAGCTTGGCCTGGCTGAGCAGAATCGGGGGCATCCACGCCCACCCGCGCTTGGCTGTCGCGATCTCCTTCGCGTGGACCTCCAGCCCGACGAGCTTGCCCACGGCGCGCACGCGCTCCGTGATCAGGCGCAGGTCGGTCGTCGTCTGCGGCGACGCCTTGCCCGAGCGGAAGAACCGCTGCGCAAAGAACACAACCAGGCCGCCCAGACAGACAGCGCCGGCGAAAACAACGAGAGTCGCGAGTGGG
Source organism: Planctomycetota bacterium (assembly GCA_024276195.1). Taxonomy (GTDB): domain Bacteria; phylum Planctomycetota; class Phycisphaerae; order Phycisphaerales; family UBA1924; genus JAJRXR01. Next base: position 10,465 of record JAJRXR010000023.1, on the reverse strand, counting down.
TCTCCAAGCATGATTGATTATTCGGAAGGCGCCCGCCCGTGTTCCACACGCGGGGCGCCAGATGCCCTCAGACCGCCCCAGCGGGGTTCAGGCGCTGTCGTTCTCGGGCATTCGGTCGATATCGCCGCTCTGGAACGCCCGGATGACCAGATGGACACTGGCGGAGAAGAACCCGCCGAGCACGAACGCGCCGAGCACAATCGAGCCGATGCGGACCGCTTCGAACGCGCCGTCGCGCGGGACGGTCAGCCAGCCCTTGCCGAACATCGCAAGGAGCACGCCAGAGATGACCACCGGGGCCGCCATGAGCAGTCCTCGCCCGAGGCTCCCCCACGACGAGCTGTTCCGCGAGAAAACCGCCAGAGCGCCCAGCGCCCCCAGCGCCACGGCGATCAGCACACGCGCCATCACAATCCCGCGCAGCACGCGGGCCATGTCCGGGCTCGATACGAAGTTCGGGCGCGCGTCGAGAAACCCGAGCAGCGTCGCCCCCAGCGCCGTCCCTGCGGCGCAGGCGAGGGCCATCGCGTAGCCGTTGGTGAACCGCCCGAGCCCGCACAGGATCGCGATCACCGCGGAGACGAGCACAACCACCTCAAACCCGAGCATGCCGATGATGATCGAGCTGGTTCCCATCAGCGCCAAGCCCAGACCCGCCAGTGAGCTGGCGCCCAGGAGCAGAGAAAGAACCAGGACCGCTCGGCGCAGCGCGGGCGACGGGGGTGGCAGCTGACGGGTCATGACGCTCTGATCGGCCATCGGTCCGCGATACTACGTCCCGATCTCCCGATCAGATCGCCCGGTTCGGGCTTGGGCGCGGATATTGCGCCGATCGCTCGGGTTCGGGCAAGTCTCGCCCATGTCCAGCCGATAGCTGCGCGTTCGCCCCGCTGCCCGTCCGGATGGGGCGGACGGATTGCAGGTGAATCGACGGAGGGGCCGATCTGGACTTCGGGCGTGCCCCTCGTGGAGCTCTTGGATGATGTCGCAGCGCAACCAGAGACCGGACCCCTCGGGCGAGCTCGCCCGGCGCGAGGCGCAGCGGAAGTACCGGCGCGTCCTGGGCGCGTGGGCTGCGGACTGTCTGCGACTCCGCTCGTCCGGGCTCGACCGCCCGTGCCGGCGCGAGGGCGGACCCAGCGGCATCGGATGGGGCGTCGCCCGCGCGGGCAGCGCCCACACGCTCTGAACGAGCGAGGAAGGGACCCGCGATGAGCGGCATCACGACGGGCATCGGCATCTTCAGCGGCATCGACAGCGCCACGCTCATCGAGCAGCTCCTCTCGATCGAGGCCCGCCCGCGCCAGCTCGCCGAGCGACGCCTGATCCAGCTCCAGACCCAGCAGGCGGCTTACCTGGACCTCAACTCGCGGATGGGCACGCTCAAGAACGCCGCGTCGAACTTCCGCACCAGCCTCTCGTTCCTGGCCAAAACCGCGACCAGCTCCAGCCCGGACGTGCTCAGCGCCGTCGCCGGGACCGACTCGCTCCAGGGCTCGTACACGTTCCTTGTCGATCGCCTCGTCACCTCGCGCCAGCTCCTCTCGCGCGGCTTCACCGACACCGACTCCTCCGCGACCGGCATCGACCAGCTCACATTCGAGGACTGGCGCGGACGCCTCGACCGCGACACCGCCCTCGCCCTGCTCAACGACAGCTCGGGCATCGACCGTGGCACGATCTCCATCGACACCGGCTCCGGCCCCGTCGAGGTTGATCTCTCCCGGGCCGCGACCGTCAGCGATGTGCTCGACACGATCAACTCCTCCGGCGCCGGCGTCACCGCGAGCATCAAGGGCGGCGCCTTCGTCCTCACGACCAGCTCCGCGCTCCAGTACATCACCGTCTCCAACGTCGGCCTCGACCAGACCGCCACCTCCCTCGGCATCGAGGGCTCCTCCGCAGGCGCCCTCACCGGCTCGGACGTCTACACCCTCAACGCGAATACCGCGCTCGGGAGCCTCAACGACGGCACCGGCGTGGGCCTGAACTCGGGCGTCGGCGAGAACCGCCACGACTTCAAGATCGATGTCAACGGCGTCGTCGTCGAGGTCAACCTCGGCGATGTCTACATACTCAACGAAGAAGAACTCGAGATCACCGAGGCCGCCGTCTCCACGCTCGGTGGCGCTGTCCAACGCATCAACGACGCGCTCACCGCCGCAGGCGTCACCACCGTCGCCGCTTCCATCAACGCGGCCACCGGCGCCATCGATTTCTCCAACACCGCCGGGCGCGATCTGATCTTCACCGAGAACGGCGCTACTGCCGCCCGCGACCTCGGCATCACCACCGACACCACCTTCACCGACACCACCGTCAGCGGGCGGCGTATCCTTGCCGGGCTCAACGAGACGCTCATCTCCAGTCTCAACGGCGGCGCAGGCCTCGCCTCTCAGGGCACGCTCAACATCACCGACCGCAACGGCGTCTCGTTCAACGTTGACACCTCCGGGCTGACCACCACCCAGGGCATCCTCGACGCGATCAACGCCGCCTCCAACACTGCGGGCGCCGGGATCAGCGTCTCGCTCAGCGCTGTCGGCACCGGCTTCAGCCTCACGGACACCTCCGGGGGCGGCGGCGCCCTCATCGTCACCAGCGCCGATACCACCGCCGCCGACCTGGGCCTCGACACCGGAGCCGGGGGCGTCACCGAGACCTCGATCGACTCCGGCTCGCTCCAGCTCCGCTACATCTCCGAGTCCACCCGCCTGAGCGACCTCAACAACGGCGCCGGCATCAACCCGGGCAAGATCGAGTTCACCGACTCCAACGGCTCTGTCTTCACCGTCGATGTCGGCGACGACACCGTCTCGCTGGGCGACCTCATCGACGAGATCAACGGCCAGGCCAACGCCGCCGGATCGCGCATCAGCGCCTCGATCAACTCCACGGGCGATGGCTTGCTCATCAGCGAGCCCGACGACAACCTGGGCGGGAGCGTCGCGATCATCGTCGCCGACACCGAGGGCACGATCGCGCGTGACCTGCGCATCGCCGGCGAGTCCGAGTCCACCGACTCTGGACTCAACCGCCTCGACGGCTCGTTCGAGGTGACGCTCACCTTCGACCCCGCCGACACGCTCGATGATGTCGTCCAGGCCATCAACGCCTCCGAGGCGGGCGTCAGCGTCTCGATCCTCAACACCGGGGACGGGGGCGCCGCCAACCGCCTGAGCTTCATCAGCGAGAACACCGGCGCCGCCGGACGCTTCACCCTCGACACCAACGGGTTCGACCTCGGGCTCGATGTCCTCAGCGAGGGCGACGACGCCATCGTCTTCTTCGGCTCGACCAACCCCGCCCAGGGCGTCCTGCTCCAGAGCGACTCGAACACGCTCGACTCGGTCCTCACGGGCGTGACGATCGACCTCAACTCGACAGGCGCCGACCCGATCGAGCTGACGATCACAAAGAACAACGAGCAGATCGAGGGCGATATCCAGACCCTCATCGACGCCTTCAACGATGTTGTCGGGCGCATCGCGCTCCAGACCCGCTACGACGAGGACACCGGCGCCCGCGGGCCGCTCCTGGGCGACGGCACCGCCATCTCTCTCCGCTCGGCGCTCTACAGAGAAATTCTCGGCGAGAACGAGGGCTTCCAGGACACCTTCAACAACCTGGCCGAGGTCGGAATCACCATCGGCGAGGGCGGCACGCTCACCTTCGACCGCGACCGCTTCCGCGAGGCGTTCGACCAGGACCCCCAGGCCGTGCAGGATATGTTCAGCAGGCGGACCATCGACCCCGACAGCGGGACCACGGTGGTCGAGGGCGTGACCATCAACGACCCGGACGCCGTGACGGAGTTCACGGAGCTGGGCGCCGTCGTCAAGCTCGAGGAGTTCGCCAACCGGTACATCAGCTCGATCGGCGGCGTGTTCACGGCCAAACGCGACTCGCTCGACCGCCAGATCCAGCTCCAGCAGGACCGGATCGAGTTCATCAACCTCAAGCTCGAGAACCGGCGGGTCGTCCTCGGGCGCCAGTTCCTGGCGATGGAAAAGGCGATCGGGCAGCTCCAGTCCATGAACGCGACGCTCGGCTCGATCGGCAGCGTCGGATAACACAGAAACCGGGCGTCCGCCTTCAGCGCCGCCCCCGTGAGGCCGATATCGCCGGCGATGAGTGAGAACAACACCGCCAACGCGTACCTGACCACCCAGGTGATGACCGCCAGCCCCGAGCAGCTGCGCATGCTGCTGCTCGAGGGCTCCGTCCGCTTCGCCCGCCAGGCCAAGGACGGCCTCGAGCGCGCCGACCACGAGATCGCCCACAGCGGCTTCACCCAGTGCCGCAACATCATCCTCGAACTCATCAACACCATCCGACCCGAAGCCAACCCCGAGCTGGGCGAGCGGGTCCAGAGCCTCTACACGTTCTTCTACCAGGAACTCGTCGAGGCCAGCTTCCAAAAAGACCCGGCCCGCGTGGGCAAGATCATCGAGCTGCTCGAGTACGAGGTCGAGACCTGGAAGCTCCTGCTCGAAGAGCTGACCAACAAGGGCGAAACGACCCCGCCTCAGGCTCAACCCCAGCAGGTCGCCCCCGGCTTCGACTCGGGGTTTGACTCGGGCTCATCGCTGAGCGTTCAGGCCTGACGCCGGGCTTAGCTAGCGCGCCAGGCCCGCGACAAGCTCGTCCATCACAAACTGCACCTGCACGTTGGACGCCAGCGTGCTCTCGGCCTGCGCGACGCGGTCGATCGCGTCCGCCGCACGCTCGCGCTGCGCCTCATCGCCCAGCTGCAAGCGGTAGTGCTCGCCCACGAGCGCCAGCATCCGGCGCGCCCCGATCCGATTCGCGTTGTCCTTCGAGCGGTTCTCGCCCAGCGGGTCGCCCTGCTTGACCCACACCTTGGCCCAGTCATCAACAAACGACGACATCGCCCCGCCCAGCGCCAGCGGGTACCCCCCGCGGTCGAGCTCGCTGAGCATGGGCTCGACCGCTTGGTGCCACGCGTACATCCCGCCCTCGAACGCACGGACGAAGCGCCCGGGCGAGCTGGCGCTGTAGCTCGTGAGCCAACGCCGCTGCTCCGGGTCCATCTCAGAAGAGCTCTGATCGAGCCACGCCCGCATCGCCCCGTCATCAAGCGGCGTGAACGTGACACGCTGGCAGCGCGAGCGGATCGTCGGGAGCAGCCGCTCCTCGCTCGACGTCACCAGGATGATCACGGTCCCCTCGGGCGGCTCCTCGAGCGTCTTGAGCACCGTGTTCTGCACGACGCCCGACATCAGCTCCGCCTCGTCCACGATAAAGACCTTGGACGCCAGCCCGCCCGGAGCTGTCGTCGCCCGCAGCGCCGCCGGCCCGATCAGGTGCTCGTCGATCACACCCCGCGGGATCGACGCGAGCTTGCGCGAGCGCAGCTTCGCGTCGTCACTGAACCGGGCGAGCTCCTTGACAACCACGTGCAGGTCCGGGTGAGCCCCCCGCGCCAGCATCGCCTGCACGGGCGAGTCCGGGTCGGGCGCAAACGCCCCGGTCAGGCCCACCTCGCTCGTCGGGTCGAGCAGCACGCCCGCGAAGGCCAGGGCGCTGGTGAACTTGCCCACGCCCGAGGGGCCGTGGAAAATCCAGGCGTGGTGCACCCGCCCCGAGCGCAGGGTCGCGTCCATGATCGTGTGCGCCCGGCGCTGGCCCAGCACCAGGTCCAGCGGGATCGGCCTGGGCGTCTCCAGGCGGGTTCTGGGCGAGTCGTCCTGGGGGACTCGGACCGTCCGCTTCCGCGTTGTCTTGGTCTTCTTCTTGCCCATCCGCCCCGAGGGTAGCGGGTTGACCAGCCCCGTAGGAGAGGGCTTCCAGCCACCCTCTCTTTCCTTGGAGGGGTGGGCTTCCAGCCCACCCGCACGCCCGAGTGTCATTCGCGGAACTTTCTTGATCGCTCGAAGAACGGGGCGGCTGGAAGCCACCCCCTCCAGGGAGTGAGGGAGGGCTGGAAGCCCTCCCCTCCAGTTCAGAGCCACTACGATTCCGCTCACCCTCCGGAGAGCCCATGAGCCAGCCGACCAAGACCTCACGCCCGACCCGCAGCGCCGACGTCCGGCGCGCCTTTATCGAGTTCTTCGAGGGCAAGGGGCACACCTTCGTCCCGAGCGCCCCGGTCGTGCCGCACGATGACCCGACGCTGCTGTTTATCAACGCAGGCATGAACCAGTTCAAGCCCGTCTTTCAGGAGGTCGTCGCCCCGGGCAGCCCGCTCGAGGGGTTGACCCGAGCCGCCAACACGCAGAAGTGCATCCGGGCCGGAGGGAAGCACAACGACCTCGACGACGTCGGACGCGACACCTACCACCACACCTTCTTCGAGATGCTCGGCAACTGGTCCTTTGGCGACTACTTCAAGGACGAGACCATCGCCTGGGCCTGGGAACTGCTCACCGACGCCTTCGCGCTCGACCCCGACCGCCTCTACGCGACGTACTTTGGGGGCGACACAGCAAAGAACCTCGAGCCCGACCACGAGGCCCGCGATCTCTGGCTCCGGTTCCTCCCCCCCGAGCGAGTGTTGCCCTTCGACATGAAGGACAACTTCTGGGAGATGGGCGACACCGGACCCTGCGGCCCGTGCTCTGAGCTGCACTACGACCGCGTCGGCGATCGCGACGCCTCCATGCTCGTCAACATGGACGACGATTCCGTCATCGAGGTCTGGAATCTGGTCTTTATCCAGTACGATCGCAAGAGCGACGGGTCGCTGACGCCCCTGCCGCGCAAGCACGTGGACACGGGCATGGGCCTGGAGCGCATCGTCAGCGTCCTCCAGAATAAGCCCTCGAACTACGACACGGATCTATTCCTGCCGATTTTCATGGCCATCGAGCGCGTCACCGGGTGCCCGCACGGGTACCGCGGCAAGCTGGGCAAGGACGACGCGGACGGGCGCGACCTGGCGTACCGCGTGATCGCCGACCATGTGCGCACGCTGACGTTCGCGATTACGGACGGCGCTACACCCTCGAACGAAGGGCGCGGGTATGTGCTGCGGCGGATTTTGCGGAGAGCCGTTCGCTTCGGGCGCCAGACGCTGGGCGCCAAGCCCGGGTTCTTTGCGCGGCTCGTTCCAGTCGTGGTTGAGACGATGGGCGAGGCGTTCCCGGAGCTGCGCACGGACCCGGAGCGTGTGATCGGGATTATTCGTGAGGAAGAGGAGAGCTTCGGGAAGACGCTGGATCGGGGGATTCTGCAGTTTGAAGAGTTCCTCGGTGAGACAATCGAAAGAGCCAAGCCGCGTCTAGATGGACCAACGGCAACTGAGCTTGCAAAGCAAAGCAAGACACGATTCGTGGATGCAGCCGTGCGAGTGAAGAAACACGACTCGGTGTCGATTGAGTTTGTTGGTGAGAATGGGATTCGGTGGCCCGGTGGTGCATGTGGATTATCAGTCCGCAACCTGGGTAGCTATCTAGAGAATCGGTTTGGAGAGCTGACAATCTCCGGCGAGGATGCTTTCAAGCTCTACGACACCTACGGCTTCCCGGTCGATCTCACGCAGATCATGGCGGAAGAACGCGGGCTCACGGTGGACATCGAGGGCTTTGAGCGCTGCATGGAAGAGCAAAAGCAGCGCTCCCGCGCCGGCGCCAAGGGCGGGGGCGATGATTCGCTCCGCCTCGAGCCCGACCAGATGGCCCGTCTCAAACGCATGAACGTGCCCGACACGGACGACTCGGACAAGTTCCACGGGCGCGACATCAAGGCGAGCGTCAAGGCCATCTGGAGCGGGCGTAACTTTGACGAGCACGCGGACCTGACGACCGCGGGGACCAACCGCGTGGGGCTGATCCTCGACAGGACCAACTTCTACGCTGAGATGGGCGGGCAGGTCAGCGACCACGGCAGGATGCTCGTGACGCGCGAGACCAAGAGCAACGCCGGCGATGCGCACAACGGCGGCGAGTTCCGCGTCGAGCACGCCCAGGCCTTCGGCGCCTACGTCCTGCACATCGGGCGCATCACCCGCGGCGAGATCCGCGTGGGCGATGATGTCCAGCTCCATCTCGACACCCAGCGGCGCACGCACATCGCCTCCAACCACACCTGCACGCACCTGCTCAACCTTGCCCTGAGGCGCGTCCTGGGCGAGGGCGTCGAGCAGAAGGGCTCGCTCGTCAGCGACGACCGCCTGCGATTTGACTTCTCGCGCACCGGCCCGGTCAGCCCGGAGGAGCTGGGCGAAATCGAGCGGATTGTGAGCGATCTGATCGAGCAGGATCTGGAGGTGCACGCCGATCTGGCGGATCTGGAGGAGGCGAAGAGGATCAACGGGCTGCGGGCCGTCTTTGGGGAGACGTACCCCAACCCCGTCCGCGTCGTCTCGATCGGCGCCAGCGTCGAGGATCTGCTCGCCAGCCCGGGCGACGAACGCTGGGGCGAACTGAGCATCGAGTTCTGCGGCGGGACCCACCTCGGATCAACCGGGCAGGCCCGGGCGTTTGCGCTGGTGTCCGAGGAAGGTGTGGCCAAGGGGGTCCGGCGCGTCGTCGCGCTCACGGGCGTCGCGGCGATCGCGGCGCACCAGGCCGGTGATGCGCTCGAGGCGCAGTTCGACGAGGGCGAGCGGGCGGACGCGACCCGCCTCCCGGCGTTGATCCAGAACCTCTCGGGCGAGCTCGACGAGCTGACGCTGGCGGCGCCCAGACGCGGGCGGCTCCGCGCCCGCCTCAAGGCGCTCCAGGAGAGCGCGAAGAAATCGAAGAAGGACGCCGCGAAGAACCGGGCGGCGGCGGCGCAGCAGATGGCGACGCGCATCGCCGAGACCAGCGGGATGGAGCAGGTCATCGTCTCGGAGATCGATCTCGGGGGCGATCGCGGCGCGATGCTGGCGGCGATGGGTGTGGTGACGCAGGCCTGCCCGACGAGCGCGGTCATGCTGCTCAGCACCGACGAGGACGCGGGGAGCGTCAGTGTGCTGGGCGCCTCGCCCAAGGCGTGTGTTGAGAAGGGCCTCAAGGCGGGCGACTGGGTCCGCGAGGTGACGGGGATCATGGGCGGCAAGGGCGGGGGCAAGGCGGACGCGGCCCAGGGCGCCGGGCGTGAGGTGGGCAAGCTTTCGGAGGCGATCGACGCCGCCCGTCGCTTTGCGCTCGCGAGGCTGATGTAATGGCGGGCGGCTCCCAGGGCCAGGTCCGGGCGTGGGCGTTGGCTCTGGACCTGGTGTACGGCGTGGTGGCCGGGTTCGTGGTCGGGTACGTTCTGGATCGGTACGTCTTCCACACCTCGCCCTGGCTGACGATGGGCCTGAGCATGGCGATGCTCGTGGGCGGGATGGTCCGGTTTGTCAAGGGGGCCAACCGCCTCAACCGGGGCTTCGCCCAGGACGCCCGGGAGGGGAGGCTCGGCACAAGCGAGACCTGGGACGCGAGCGGGGACGCGGATGGGGCGGAGGGGGATGAAGATGAGGCAGAAAGACGGGTCTGACGGCTCGCCGGGTGGGCGGACGCGTCCTATTCTCTTGCCCCGCAGTCAGGGATCCGGGCAGACCGGAATCGCCCGCGTCGCGCGTCGCGTCGCGGGGCACTGTTTGAGATCACGCCGAGCGTGCGAGACGAGATGACCAAGGCGCCCAGCCAGCCGATGATCCAGATACCGATGCGACGCTTGGCGTGCGTCGAGGTTCTGGCGTGGCTGCTGTCGGGGGCGGTGGTTCTGGCGGTCGTCAGCTCGATGGGGCACAGCTCCGGCGCCTGGATGGGCGCGGGCGCGACGCTGCTCGGGCTTGCCGGCGGGCTGCTGGTCATCGGGATGACGCCCGAGCGCGAGGCCTTCCGCTGGGCGGTGATCCAGATCGGGGCGTCCACGGTCCGCATGATCGTGACGCTCGCGGTGGGCATGGGCATTCACACATCGCTGGCGCCCGACAAGACCGGGTTCTGGGGCGTGCTGCTGTTGACGTCGCTGGCGGTGCTGGCGGCTGAGGTTCTGATATTTCTTCCCGTTCTGCGCGGCGCCAACTCCGGCGCGAGCGCAGGCGCTGCGGTCACGGAGGCGTCGGCGTGAACAGTGGTGTGCTGACTCTGGCATTGGACAACCCCGTTGCGCACGTGATCAACCACGTGTTCTACGAGATCGACGGCTGGTGGATCTGGTCCTCGACACAGGGCAACCTGCTGCTGACGGCGATCATCATGCTCACCGTCGGCCCGTGGGTCGCGAAGAAGATCGCGACCGGCTCTGAGGACGAGGGGCACGACCGGTACGTCACACGCAACGTGTTTGCGCACATGATCGAGGTGATCTGTGTGTATCTGCGGGATCAGGTGATCGAGCCGCTGCTGCACGAGCGGACCAAGCGATACCTGCCGTTCCTGCTGGTGTTGTTCTTCTTTATCCTCATCAACAACCTGATGGGGCTGGTCCCGATCCTGGACATCATCCACCTGTTCGCGCCCGGCTGGAAGGCGGCCCACATGGCCCCCGTCGGCGGGACGGCGACGCAGAGCATCTATGTCACGGG
>JAJRXR010000003.1 GCA_024276195.1 Planctomycetota bacterium | reverse complement strand
CTTCCTCGGCGCCCGCGTGGTCATCCATGCGCAAGACGCCTCGACAAACCTCGCCACCATCACTGCCAAGACCGAAGGCCCGCACGAGCCGTTCAAAATGTTCGGCGCCACACTCGAAAGCCCGGGCGCGCCCGTCGCCCCGGGCGACATCGCGGTCTGGGACCTGCCCGACCAGGAGATACTGTCGGCGCCCGACGAGGGCGAGGCGGTCGAGGGCGGCGTCCTGCACACCAACGCCTGCGATGATCTCGCCGCCGTCGCAGCGGCGCTGGGCGCGATGGAAGAGGCCCGGGCGGCGCGCGCACGAGGCGAGCCGGTCGCCGATCTTCGCCTGCTGTTCACGCTCGCCGAGGAGATCGGGTTTGTCGGCGCCATCGGGGCGTGCCGGAGCCAGACCCCACCCGCAAACGCACGCCTGATCTGCCTGGAAAACTCGCGCGCCGACCCGAAGGAAGCGCCCATCGGCGGCGGGCCGATCGTGCGCGTCGGCGACCGGATCAGCGTCTTCACGCCCGAGCTGACCACGCAGATCGCCAAGGTCGCCGAATCGCTCGGCGCCGGCGCACACCCGCGCGCAACCGAAAAGGACGCCCCGCCGCCCCGCTTCCGCTGGCAGCGCAAGCTCATGGCCGGCGGCGCGTGCGAAGCGTCCGTCTTCTGCGCCTACGCCTACAGCGCGACCTGCGTCTGTCTCCCGCTGGGCAACTACCACAACATGGCGGATCTGACCGCGGTGCAGGCGGGCGCCAACACGAGCGCGGCGCGTGTCGGGCGCGAGCACATCTCGATCCGGGATTATCTGGGCATGGTCGAGCTGCTCAGCGCGTGCGCTGCTTCGCTGGGCGAATCGCCGAGCTTCCGGGCGCGTCTGGACACGCTGTGGGACGAGCGGAAGTTTGTGCTCGGGGATTAGGGTTTGTCGCTCTTGTTGTTGCCGCCGAGGCCGCCGAGGATGCCCTCGAGAATGCTGGCCGGGTCGGGCGACTTTCCGCCGCCGCCCCCGAGCTTGAGCTTCCACGAGCTCTGCCCGATCTTGCCCTTGTTCGCCAGGGAGACGCCCCCGGTCGCGTCGAGGATGGCGCCGATCCCCCCGCCGCCCGGCGCGACCTCGGCCGCGAGCGCCCCGATCGGCAGCGCGACGCGGACGTCCTGGGTCTGCTGGATCAGGTTGACATTGCCGCGCGCGACAAGCTCGAACTCGCCGATGGGAACAACAACGTTGCTGTAGCTGGCCACGCCGCGCTCGAAGCGGACATTGAAGGGTTCGAGCCGTCGCCCGATGGTCTGGCCCTGCCCGCCGAGGTTGAGGAAGCCCCCGAGCCCGCCGTCGAGCTGGAGGTTGGCCTCGCCCGGGTCGATCCGGATGGTCGCCGAGGCGAACTCGAGCACGTCGCGCCCATCCACGGGAACGCGGAGGGGTCTGATGATGACAGTGCCCGGCGCGTGCGTGTTCGGGTCTTTCTCTATGCCACCGAAGACAGGGATGATCTTTGCCAGCTCGAATCCGAACTCGCTGTCGATGCGTTGGACATTGAGCACCGCGGGTTTGGAAGCGATGAACATCCCGTTCTCGACGCGTCCGTCGAAGGTAGCGCTCGCGTTGATTCCCTTGACGCTGCCCTTGGCCGTGCCCCCGTTGCGCGGGAAGTCGGTCAGGAATATGCGCATATCGGCGCTCTCGCCCAGAAGCATCGCCAGCTTGCCATTGCCCCCGACGAGCGCGTCGGCGACCGTGCTCGGCAGAGCTGTGACGATGACCTTGCCGCTCAGCGCGGGAGTCTGCGCCGCCGAGCCGAGCCCGGCAACCGTCAGATCCGCCAGGAGCGCGTTGCTCGCGCCCCCCTTGTTTTTCATGGTCGCGTTGATCGCGAGCACGCCGGGCGTCTCGGTGCTCCGCGCCGTCGCTACAAGGCCCTGGTACTCGACCTCAACGCCGTCGCGCAGGGTGATCGCGATATCGCTCGATGTCGCGCCGATCTGCACGTCGAGGCGCCCGCTCTCGCGCCGGGGCACAACCAGTCGCTGCAGGTCCAACTCCAGATCCACCGGGCGAGAGACTCGCAGCGTGGGCTCGCGCCCGCCCGCCAGGCGCCGGGTCGCCCACTGCTCATCGACGCGCCAGCTCAGGCCCGACGCCTGCTCCAGACGCAACGAATCCTCATCACCAACAAGGCGCACGGGCGAGGTCGTCTTCATCCGCGGCGAATTAACCTCCAGCCCGATGCGCGCCCCCGCGAGCGCGTCCTTGGGATCGAACGACTCCGACGCCAGCGACGCCCGCACGCTCGCGCTTTGTCCGAAGAGGCCCGTCAGCAGATCGCCGAGGGCGAGGGCGTCTTGTGTTCGTGCGCTGCTTGAAAGTTCTGCTGTGATATTGATATTGACCCGCTGCAGGCTCGGAGCCGAAACGGTCCCGCCGCCCGCGAGCGTGGCCAGTTTTTGGCCGCCCTCATCGCTGAGTGTGCCCGTCATGCTGAGCGTGACATCGGCCTCGCCCGCAACCATCGCCTCCCACGGCGCCGACGCCTCGATGCGGTAGTCCAGCTCGCTCGGAGGCGCCACCCTCGCGGCGCCTGTCGCCGGATCGGCGCCCAGCGACATCCCCTTGATGATGACACCCTCCGTCGTCACCAGGAGCTTGACGGCCTCGCCCGCAGCCCGAGAGAGCGCCAGCTCGATCGGCCTCGAGTTCGCCCTCGGGTTGGTTCCGAGGCTCGAACGAACGCCGAGACGAGTGATCCGGACGCCCCCCTCGAACACGGCGTCATCAAAAGCGGGGCTCCATCCCGACATCGGCACATCCAGGCTCCGCACGCGCACAACACCCGTCGCCTTGGGCGAGACACGCATGCCCTCTGGCATTGGCGCGAACCGCTCGATCAGCCCCGCAAGCCCCAACGACCTCAGTTCAACCCCGTTTTCTCGTGTCTGGAGGCGCGTCTCGTCCACACTGAGCGCCGCGCTGAGCGTCACTCGCTCGCTTGAGAGTTGCAGGTCAACGATCGCCGCCGACTCGCGCCCGCTCGCCTTGTGCACGCTCGCGTCAATGCTGACCGTCGGCCCGAGATCCTCTCGAGCAACAATCGTGTTCTCGGGCATGAAGACATCGATCGCTGCTGCGGGGACGCCCGGCGCCTTGAGCGACGCCTGAGCCGTCGCGCCCCACACATCAATGCTCCCATCGCTGCCGAGCAGGTCATCGGCTTCGAGGGCGAGCGTGATCGCCGCTGGCGCCTGCCCGCCCACACCGACCTGCATCAGCCCGCTCGCGCTCACGCTCGCCAGCGACTCGGGAGCGTCGAACTTGATCTGCACCCCGCTGATCGTCAGCTCCGTCGTCTCGCCCTCCCGAGTCAGACGCCCGACAACCGCCGGAACCCGGAGTGCGCCCTGCGCCCGCACCGACCGCAGGTCCAGAGTATCGCCCAGGATATCTTCCAGGTTCGCCTCGAATGTATCAATGACGATCGACACGGGTGATGCCCGGTCAATCATTACATTCGAGTCGGCGAGCACCCGGTTGAGTGTGCTTGATGGGTCGGTGAGTGTCACGCTGAGCGCCTTCGCCCCGGGCGCGGCACGGATAGTCGAGCCCTCGATCAGGACATGCGAGGACGCTTCAACCTTCTCGCCATCAACGCTCAGGATCAGGCTGAGCGCGTTCGATCCGCTCTCGCGCGCGGCCTTGAGGCTCGTGTTGATCACCGGCCCGATCTCCTGGGCTACATCCACGCCCAACGCATCGGCGAACGGCTGGATGGTTTCCGCCGCAAGGCCGGTGATGTTCATCTCCCCGGTGATCCCGATCGACATCGGGTCGAGCAGGGCGCCGTCCGCGTCGAAGAGCGGGCCGGTGCGCAGGTTCTGGATCGTGATCTGCCCGGCGTCACGCCCGTCGAGCGTCGCGCTGGCGACACCTGCCAGCGACACACCCTCGCTCAGATCGGTCGCGGCGGCGTACAGCACCGTCTCGCTCAGCGCCAGCACGCCCGTCCGCCCGTCCGCCCCGGACAGCGGCACGCGCGCCCGCGCCGGGGTCGTCTTGAGGCGAAGCTCGACGAGCACCTCCTCGAACGTCCCCGAACGCACCGCGTCGATCGGCACACTCAGCTGCGAGACGATCAGCGTCGCGTCGGGCCAGGTCTCGAACTCGATCGAGGCGCTCTCGCTGAGCGCGCTGCGCAGCGCCGGGATCGCGCGTGCGGCTCGCTCGCCCGAGATGAGCACCTGCGTCTCACCCGTGCGTGTCGCGATGCCGTCGCGGATATTTACCCCGAGGGCGCCGTTGACGCCCGCGCTCTTGATCGAGAGCGTCGCGTCCATGGTCTCGATTGTGCCTAGGGCGCTGGCGGTAAACGCAAACGACTCACCGAGCAGTTCGCCCAGGTCTGTGTCGCTCGGGTTGAGGGCCTGAACGAGCGCCGTCGGGACCGCCTCGAGCTTGATCGTGAGATCAACGCTCGCGTTGTCGATGTTGATGGCGCCGGCGCTGTCGATCAGCGAGGTCACGGTCGCGTCGATGACGCCCGCGCCGCCACCGCCGAAGGCGGGCTTGAGGTTGATCTTGATCGGCTCGCCCGGCGCGATGCTGGCGCCTCCGGTCAGCGTCGCGAGCACCTCGACGCCCTCTTCGACGCGCAGCTGCGTGATGTTGAGCTTCGCGGCCAGCGACGCGGGCAGGCTCGGGGGCGACCCCTTCGGCCCGCCCGGCGCGCCCGGCGACGCGGCGCGTCCAGCGCCCCCGCTCGTGGCGGATGCTCCGCTGGGCGCGATCGCGTTCATCAGGCGCACACTCCCCGCGTCGTCGCGGTCGGTGCGCACAACACCCGAGAGTTCGATCTCGCCCAGGTCGCGCGACCCGGTCGCGAGCGCCAGCAACCCGGCCCCCGCGCTGACATCGAACTCCGCGACAAGCACGCCCTCCGCGTCGTACACGCGGATGCCCTTGGCCTTCTGCGTACCCATCCACGAGACCGAGACGCTGTCAACCTCAACGCGCCCCGCGATCGACTCGCTCGCCTTGCCCGCGACGATGCCCGGGGCGACGGCGCCCGCGATCGTCGGCGCCAGCACCACGCCGACGATCAGCACGATCGCCAGCAGCGCCAGCGCGATCAGCAGCCGGCGCCCGCGTTTCCGCTTGGGGCGAGTCTTCTTTGCGTTCGATGCGCTCGGTTCGGATTGTGCAGTCACTGGGCGTCCTCCGCTGGGGACGCCATCGGCGCCCGCGGATTGTTCGCTCCTGAGAGCGTGCCCGTTCGATTTCCCCAGAAACTCCGCCCCAGCGGCGGCGCGATCCGTCTCAGGCCTCGTCGGCCTTGGAGATCTGCCACTCTTCGAGGTCCACCGGCGCCTGACGACCGAAGATCGTCACCAGCACCCGCACCTGCCCCTTCTCCGGGAACAGCTCGTCCACCGTGCCCTCGTAGTTGGCGAACGGGCCTTCCTTGATGACCACGGGCTCGCCCTTCTCGAAGGTCATCTTGATAACCGGCTCTTCCTCGGGCTTGCGCGAGTCGAGCAGCATCTTCTCGATCTCGTGCCCCGCCATCGGGGTCGGACGCCCGGCGGTGCCGACGAAGTCGCCCACGCCCGTCGTCTCTTTGATCAGGAAGAACACGTCCTGGGGGATGCGCCCGTCGTCTTCGAGTTGCATCTCGACGAAGACGTAGCCCGGGTAGAGCTTCGTCTCGGTCACCTTGATCTTGCCGCCCTTGATCGTCTTGGTTTTTTCGGTGGGCACGAGGATGCGCCCGACCAGGTGGGTCATGCCCTCGATCTGGATCTTGCGGAGCAGCGTCTGCTGGACCGATTTTTCCTTGTTCGAGGCGACGCGCAGGACGAACCAGTCCATCCCGCCCTGGCGGATGGGCTCGTCCGTGTCGAGGACATCCTCGACGCCGTCAGGCGTGCCGTCCATCGCCTTCGCGTCGGGCTTGGGCGCCTGCTTCGGCTCGTCGGTCGCGGGCTCGGCCGCAGCGGCGCTCTCGCCCTGCGCCTCGGACGCGTTCTCGACAGGAACCTCAACAGGGGCATCGACGGGAACCTCGACGGGGCGATCGCCCTCGCCAGCTTCGGTCGCGTCGGTTCCGGGTGTTTGGGCTTTGGGATCTTCGATCATGGGTCAGTTCCCCGCGCGCTGGGCGCTCAGGTTTCGAGCACACCGATCAGGCGGAAGAGACCCGCGAATATCTGGTCGATGCCGTACAGAATCCCGGCGATCATGAACGCGGCGACGATCACCACGATCGTCGAGCCGCGGATCTCTCGGGCCGTGGTCCAGTGGACTTTTTTCATCTCCCCGTCGGTCGCGACAAGGAAATCTACACTCTTTCGGTTGAAGCCAGCGAACCAGAACACCCCAAACGCTGTGAGGATCAGGAGCGCCCCGGCGATGCCCGCCTGCAGATAAATCGGCGGGAAGATCGGGTTCGAGTTGACCCGTCCGCTCCCGATGGCGGCGCTGAAGCCGGACGCGGTGCTGAGCTGCTCGGCATCGATGGCGCCTTCGCGCGTCTCCTTCGACGAGAACGAGCCGACCACGATATTCGCGTCGCCGAATGATCCGGCTGAATACTCGGCGACAACGCCCGTGCCGATCGGTTCCAGTTCCTCGGTTTCGCGATTGGGAGCCAGGATCTCGACCAGGTCGCCCGGGGCAATATCGCCGGCGACGCCGGTGAGCCCGTAGCTATACGACTTGACAGGGAGACGAACCGCCCCGCCCTGCCCCCAGCCCCACTGGGCCGCGGCCAGACCGATGATGCCCACGCCCACAGCGCTGAGCACGCGGACCCAGTATCCCTGGCCCATCTTGTAGATGCCGAATCCCATTGTCTGGACATTCCTTTCGCTCACGCCCCACGCAGGAGACGTTCCGATCGGGCGGGCGCCGGTTTCACCGCCCCTGAAAAACACGGCAGGGAGGACTCGAACCCCCGACCGGTGGATTTGGAATCCACTGCTCTACCAACTGAGCTACTGCCGTAGCAGGCATCAGGGATTGGGCATCAGGCATCAGCCAAGAGCCCGGACTCGCTCTGTTGCCTGGCGCCTGATCCCCGATGCCTCGCGGGCTCCGCCCGTCCTCACTTCCGCTTGATCTTGTGGATCGTGTGCCTGCGCAGCAGCGGGTTGTACTTGCTCAGCCCGTCCTTGAGCTTCTCGGGCAGGCCGCCCTTGACGTTCACGGACGTGCGGTAGTTGAGGTCGCCGGTTTCGCTGCACTGGAGCCACACGTACTCGCGCGCGTTGCCCTTTTTCTTGGCCATCGGGTGGCTCCTGTCTCGCAATCGCCCGGGCCGCCGGGGCCTCGGGCTTGGTCCTGAAAATCGGCCCGGGAGCACTCGCTCCCGGGCCGGTTCGTTCAAACACTCAGCGCCGGGCGATGGGAGCGGCCCGGGCTGCCTCGATCCTTACTCGAGGATCTCGGTGACGGTGCCCGAGCCGATCGTCCGCCCGCCCTCGCGGACGGCGAACCGCAGGCCCTTCTCCATCGCCACGGGCTTGTCGCCCAGGTCGATCTCCATCGTGATGTTGTCGCCGGGCATGCACATCTCTGCCTTTGACCCACCCTCACCGGTCAGCTCGTGCACCTGACCCGTGACGTCGGTCGTGCGGAAGTAGAACTGGGGCTTGTACCCGGCGAAGAACGGCGTGTGCCGCCCGCCCTCGTCCTTGGACAGGACGTAGACCTGACCCTTGAACTTGGTGTGCGGCGTGATCGAGCCGGGCTTGCAGATGACCTGCCCGCGCTGGATCTGGTCCTTCTCAACACCCCGAAGCAGCACGCCGCAGTTGTCGCCCGCGATCGCCGAGTCGAGCGTCTTGTTGAACATCTCGACGCCCGTGATCGTGGTCTTGAGGTTCTCCTTGGCAAGCCCGACGACCTCGGCGGCGTCGCCGACCTTGACCTCGCCGCGCTCGACGCGCCCCGTCGCGACCGTGCCGCGACCCTTGATCGAGAACACGTCCTCGACCGAGATCAGGAACGGCTTGTCCGTCTCACGCGGCGGCTCGGGGATATATGTGTCGATCGCGCTGAACAGGTCGTCGATCGGCTTGCAGATCTCGTCGTCCTTCGGGTTTTCCAGGGCCGCCTTGGACTGACCCCGGATCACCGGCGTGTCGTCGCCCGGGAAGTCGTACTTGTCGAGCAGCTCGCGGACCTCCATCTCGACGAGGTCCAGAAGCTCGGCGTCGTCCACCAGATCGATCTTGTTCAGGAAGACCACGATGTGAGGCACACCAACCTGGCGAGCGAGCAGCACGTGCTCGCGCGTCTGCGGCATCGGGCCCGAGTCCGCCGCGACCACCAGGATCGCGCCGTCCATCTGAGCCGCGCCCGTGATCATGTTCTTCACAAAATCGGCGTGCCCCGGGCAGTCCACGTGCGCGTAGTGACGGATCTCGGTTTCGTACTCGACGTGGGCCGAGTGGATCGTCACCGTTTTGTTGGCGTCACGCACGGTGCCGCCCTTGGTGATCTCCGCATAGCTCTTGGCGCCCTGGACAAGACCCTTGGCGTCCGCCCGCGCGACCATCGCCGCGGTCAGGGTCGATTTGCCGTGGTCGATGTGACCGATTGTGCCGACGTTGACGTGCGGCTTGGTTCGCTCGAACTGTGCCTTGGCCATCTCGTGAATCCTCTTCTGCAGGGAGCCGTGTTCTCTTTATCAGGACCGCTCTGGTGCGTACGACGCCGCGCCACCGGCGCGGCCTGAGTTCTTCCATGACCCCTCTCAACGCGCATCACATACGCGCCCCAAGGGGCCAAGAGTGTAGCGCCGACACGACCACGGGCCGAGCCGACGTCCGATCGATTCTGCAACTCCTCCGCGGGCCTCCCATGCCCTGCTCCGGAGCCCAAACACAGCCGCTGGTGGGATTTGAACCCGCGACCTCACCCTTACCAAGGGTGCGCTCTACCACTGAGCTACAGCGGCGTCACCCCCCGGGACGGGCTACCCGCATCCCTTCAGGCTCTGCAATCCCCCTTCGCAGGAGGACGGGATCGTAGTCGCCACCCCCACCCGGTCAACCGCTAGGCCCCCCTCCGCCGCCCCCCTGCCCGGAGGGTCGCCCCCGAATCCCGAAACCGAGCCCCACCCCCACACGGACAGTCCCTGTCGCCCGGGGTTCTCTCGGGAGGCGATGGGCTCGTCTAATTTTCAGCCGATCCGCCCCAGACCGGGCCAGCCGCCCAAGGCCCCGCCGGTCCCGGGCGGAACCCAGGAGACGCCGATGCTCGCACGCACACTCACGATCGCGCTCGCCGCCGGGCTCTGCGCCCCCGCGATGTCGCTCGCCCAGGGCGCAGACCCGACCCCCATCCCCCGCTTCGTCAAGGGCGTCCCCATCGCGCAGATCCACATCAACCTCAGCACGGGTGAGCGCTCCGTCGTGCCGTGGGGCTCTGACCCGCGCGGCGCCTCCGAGCCCCTCTGGCTCCACAACAACACCGACCCGTGCCTCACCGGCGGGACCGTCGGCATCGTTGATGACCCCGACACTGACGGCGACGGGTTCGGTGAACTCTTTGGCGGCGCCTGCGTCGGGGGGACCTACCCCTGCGAGGGCATGTGGAGTAGCTTCTGGGGCGACCTCCACCGCCCGGACAGCGTCATCGACCGCATCGTCATCCGCTACGGCACGAGCGTGCCCGATGTCGATCTCGATTCCGACGGCGTCGGTGACGGCGTCCCCGGCTTCGACATGTACGTCAGCTTCGCCGACAACGACAACGGCTTCGGCGCCGACGGACCCGGCGCGAGCGGACGCTCCTGCATCATCGAGCTCTGTCTTGCGGACCTGCCGGGCCTCGCCGAGAATCTCCCACCGGGGTTCGTCGCGGTGTACGAGCTTGTCATCGACCTGGGCCAGACCGCGCCCTCGCTCGTCTTCGAGCTGGGCGACTCCGATGGCATCGACGACGCCGGCACCGGCTTCTCGGGCGCCGCCATCTACGGCGAGCCCACCTACGCCGATCTCGACGGTGACATCCGCCACGATTTCTCATGGGGCTACCGCTTCGATCAGTCCAAGATCCCGCAAGCCCAGCGCGGCGCCACCGGCTGGATCTCCGCCGCCCCCAAGTTCGGAGAGCCTGGCGACCTGCCCGACCACCCTGCCGACGCCGTCGGCGTCTTCAATGGCGTGGACGACTACGCCTCAGGCCCGAGCTGCCCACCCGACGCGGTCACGCCATACATTGGCTCAGGCTTCTTCGGCTACTCGTGTTTCGCTGGCACGCCGTTCAACTCGTCGTTCATCGAGCTCTACGGCTCCGACAGCCAGACCGCCTGCCCGCGTGCCGACAACGCCGAACCGTTCGGCGTGCTGGACTTCACCGACGTGCTCGGTTTCTTGACCAGCCCAGGGCTACGCCATTCGTATGCGCAACCGTATCTCTTTTTCGACATCAGCGACGTGATCGAGTTCTTGGAGCAGTTCGCCGCGGGCTGCCCGTGACGCCCGGAAGGATTCAGCAATGACCTATTGCGCAAAGCCGCTCGTGATCGCACTTGTCGCCGGGCTCTGCGCTTCGGCGCCCGCCCAGGACACGGGCTCTAACCCGACCCCCATCCCCCGCTTCGTCAAGGGCGTCCCCATCGCGCAGATCCACATCAACCTCAGCACGGGTGAGCGCTCCGTCGTGCCGTGGGATGCACGCCCGCGAGGCGCCGGCGCCTCCAACCCCGTCTGGATCAACAACAACACCGATCCCTGCCTCACCGGCATGACCGTCGGCCTCATCGACGACCCCGACGTCAACGGCGACGGCTTCGGCGACCTGTTCAACAGCCTCTGCGACGGCGGCACGTTCCCCTGCGAAGGGTCCTGGAACAACTGGTGGGGCGACCTGCACGACCCCGACACCGTCGTCGATCGCCTCCGCTTTATGTACGGCACGGGCATCCCCGACGTGGATCTTGATTCCGACGGCGTCGGCGATGGCGTCCCCGGATTCACCCTGTTCCTCAACTTCGCCGACCACGACAACGGCTTCGGCGCCCACGTCCCCGGATACGAACGCCAGTGCATCATCGAACTCGAGATCACCGATCTTCCCGGTCAGGCCGGCGCACTCCCCCCTGGGTTTGGCGCCGTCTACGAACTCGTCATCGACCTCGGGCAAGACTCCCCCTCGCTCGTCTTCGAGCTGGGTGACTCCGATGGCATCGACGACGCGGGCACCGGCTTCTCGGGCGGCGCCATCTATGGCGCCCCGACCTTCGCCGATCTTGACGGCGACACCAAGCACGACTTCTCCTGGGGCGTCCGCTTCGACATCTCTTCGATCCCCCAAGCCCAGCGCGGTTTCACCGGCTTTGTCGTGTCTGCGGTCAAGCTCAACAGCCCCGGAGATTCACCGCGCCACCCCGCCGACGCGATCGGTCTCTTTGATGGCTTCGATATCTACTCCTCAGGCCCGAGCTGCCCGCCCGATCGCCTGACGCCGCACATCTTCACCGGCCATGGCCATTTCTCCTGCGCTACCGGAACGCCGTACGCGTCATCGCACCTCGAGCTCTACGGCACGCCCGGCGAGCCGAGCTGCACCGTCGCCGACCCCGCCGAGCCCTTAGGCGAGCTGAACTTCGCCGACGTCGTGTTCTTCCTGCAATCCGCCGGAACGAACAGCGACTACGCCCGCGGCTTCGCGCCGCCGATATTCGTCTTCGACTTCGCCGACGTGCTGAGCTTTCTGGAGTATTTCAACGAGGGCTGCTGGTAGCCGCTGGCGCGCCCTCACCCGCCCGCGCTGCCCACCAGCTGCGCGTTCGTCGGCATCCGCTCGAGCGCGGCGAGCAACTGCTCGATCTGCTGCGGCGCCTTCATGCTCATCAGGCGACGACGCAGGGCCGTCACCGTTTTGAACGTCTGCTCGTCGAGCAGCAGGTGCTCCTTGCGCGTGCCGCTCGCGGCCAGGTTCATCGCCGGGAAAAGCCTTCTTTCCGCGACCTTGCGGTCGAGGATCAGCTCCATGTTCCCCGTGCCCTTGAACTCTTCAAAGATCACCTGATCGCCCTGGCTCCCGGTATCGACCAGGCACGTCGCCAGGATCGTCAGGCTCCCGGCTTCCTCGGTGTTCCGCGCGGTGCCGAAGATCTGCTTGGGCACCTCGAGCGCCCGCGAGTCGATCCCGCCGGACATCGTCCGCCCCGAGCTCGCGTGCCGGTTCGAGCGGTTGAACGCCCGCCCGACGCGCGTCAGCGAGTCGAGCATCACCACGACGTGCTTGCCCGCCTCGACCATCCGCTTGCACCGCTCGAGCGTGAGCGTGCAGATCTGGATGTGGCGTTCGATGTCGTGGTCGTTGCTCGACGCGATGACCTGCACCCGGTCCGGGTCCCAGGGCTTGTCCCAGGCCCCGTTGTCGCCCGCGCGGGGCACGAACGCCCGCTTGAAGTCTGTCACCTCTTCCGGACGCTCATCGACGAGCAGCATGATCAGGTGCAGATCCTTGTGGTTGATCAGAAGCGACGTGGCGATGTCCTTGAGCAGGGTCGTCTTACCCGCCTTGGGCGGGCTGACAATCAGCCCGCGCTGCCCCCGCCCGATCGGGCAGAACAGGTCCACCAAGCGGCACGACGCCGGGCATCCCTCATACTCGAGCGTCAGCATCGGCTGCGGGTCGATCGAGGTCAGATCCTCGAAGCTCTTGTTCCGCTCGGCGAACTCCTCGGGCTCCATGCCCTCGATCGTGATGAAGCGGTCCACGACGGGCCTGGGCTTGCGAGGGGCGTTGTTCTTGTTCCCGCCCCGTCGCCTGCGCCGGCTCATGCGTTCGACCACCTCGACCGTCACCTCGAGCCCGTTGCGCAGCGGCAGCTCATCGCCGAATGCCACGGGCACAAACGGGTCATCCGCACTCTGGAGCACCGTCGCCTGGTCGCTTATCTGGCGTACGCGACCTTCGGCGCGCTCCGGCCATTCAAGGATGCCGGTCAGCGTCTTTGAGGACATGAAGTTGCCGTCTTCCGTGGGGTCGCCGTCCAACAGGGCGGGCTCTTCCCCCAGACAGGATCCGCTACCGAACGCGTCTCCCATCTCTAAGCCCCCAATCACACCACCCCCGCCCCCCAAAGTCAACCCGACAAGACAATCCCCAATCACGCCCGGCGCCCCCATCGCCTCGCCCTCAGCTACCATCAGGCGTCCCGCACCGCGCCGGGTGGACGATAGATCCACCCGCTCGCCGCCTCGCCCGACCCCCAAGCATGAAGATCATCCAGGGCATCCCGGTCTCGTCGGGCGTCGTCGTCGGCACGGTCTACGTCCTGAGCGACTCCCACCGCTACGTCCCGCGGCGCACCCTCACACCCGATCGTGTCCCGGGCGAACTCGAACGGTTTGAGAACGCCCGGGCGGGCGCGATCGCTGACATCAACGACCTGCACCAGGCCGCCGAGGCGGAGATGGGCGCCGAGACCGCCAAAATCTTCCTCTTCCATGTCGGCGCCCTCAATGACCCCAACCTCTCGGGCCAGGTCAGCGCCAAGATTCAGAGCGATTGCGTCACCGCCGAGTACGCCGTCAGCTCGGTCTTCCGAGCATGGATCAACCTCTTCAGCTCCAAGGCCGACCCCACCTTCGCGACCAAGGTCTCCGATCTGGAAGACATCCGGCGCAGGCTGCTCGACCACCTGCTCGGCGCCCGCTTCGACGACCTCCACGACCTGAGCCCGGGCACCGTCGTCGTCGCGCGCGACCTGACCCCCAGCCAGACCGCCGCGTTTGACCGCGACAAGGTCGTCGCCTTCGTCACCGACCTGGGCGGCAAAACCTCGCACACCGCCATCCTCGCCCGCGCACTCTCTCTCCCCGCCGTCGTCGGCGCCCAGACCGCCACCGAGAGCGTCGAGGATGGCCTCACCGTCATCGTTGACGCCGACCGCGGCATCATGATCCTCGACCCCGACACGCCCACCATCGAACGCGCCCAGCGCGAGACCGAACGCGCCGCCCAGTACCAGCTCACCCTCCGCGAGCTCGTCGATCAGCCCGCCATCACCACCGACGGCGTCAGGATCCAGCTCCTCGGAAACATCGAGTTCCCGGGCGAGGTCGATACCGTCCTCGAACGCGGAGGCGACGGCATCGGGCTCTACCGCACCGAGTTCCTCTACCTCACCAGCCCCGTCGTCCCCTCCGAGAAAACACACTTCGCCGCCTACACCGAGTGCCTCAAAAAACTCGACGGCAAGCCCCTCATCATCCGCACCGTCGATCTCGGAGCCGACAAGTACACCCAGGAACGCACCCGCATCCCCGAGCGCAACCCCTTCCTCGGCCTCCGCTCGATCCGCTACTGCCTCCAGAACCTGGACATGTTCAGAACCCAGCTCCGGGCCGTCCTCCGAGCCTCCGCCCTCGGCGACGTCAAAATCATGTTCCCGCTGATCACCTCGATCGGCGAGTTCCGCCAGGCCCGCATGCTCGTCCACGATGCCATGGAGGATCTCCACGAGGAGGGCATCGACTACGACAAGGACATCCAGATCGGGATGATGGTCGAGGTGCCCTCGGCCGCCGTTCTTGCCCCCGCATTCGCCCGGGAGGCCGATTTTTTCTCCATCGGGACCAATGACCTCGTTCAGTACACCCTGGCGGTCGATAGAACCAACGAGCGGGTCGCCCCGCTCTACAACCCCGCCCACCCGGCGGTCACCAAGCTCATCCGAGACATCGCCCGAGCCGCCCGTCGGGCTCAGATCCCTGTCTCGTGCTGCGGCGAGGCTGCGGGTGAGCCCGATTACGCCGCGTTGCTGCTGGGCCTCGGCGTGCGTACCCTTTCCGTGACCGCGACGGACATCCCCCCGATCAAACGCCTGATCCGGAGCCTGTCCATCCCCCAGTGCGAGCGGATCGCCAAGAAAGCGATCTCACTCGATTCGGAGACCGAGGCATCCGCCTACCTCCGCGATAGGACACGAAAGCTCGTCCCCCAGGCGTTCGACGGACGGTCCGTCGATTCCCAGGGTTGAGAGGCGTCAGCGCCCCACCCCAACGCCTGAGAGACACTGAACCACGCGGCCCCCGGCCGCCGAAGACAACCGGGCCGAGTCCGCCCCGGACGCGCTTCCCACCAGGAAGCCCCGGCGAGCGACCCCGGGCCCGACCGGCGAACCGGACGCCGCACGATGCGAGCGACCATGCGCGTGCGCGCCTCCAAAATGCACACAAGCCCGCGACCGATCCGCACCACGCCCCCGGGCGATCTGCTGCCGATCCCTCGCGCGCTGCCCGCGCCCCCCGCCCGCATCGCAGCTCCATGAAGGTGGACCTGTGAACGACGACCTCACAACCGAAGTAGCCGACAACACCACGAACGATTCCCCCGACGCCCAGGCGCCGGCGGACAACGCGCCCGCTGAAAGCCCCGAGGCCGACGCCTCGCCGCCCAAGAAAAAGCGCAGCTCTCGAAAGAAGCGCACCACCAAAAAGAAAGCCTCCACCAAGGCGCCCAAGCCCGAGGCGACCGAAGCGCCGCCCGAGCCCGAGACGCCGGGTGATCCTGAACCCGTGAGCGAGGCGCCGACCGAAGCGCCCGACGCCACCGCCGAGGCCGCCCCTGACGAGAGCCCGGATGAGAGCGCAGGCGAGAGCCCTGACGAAAGCTCGCCCGAAGGCGAGTCCGCCGAGGCCAGGACCGCCAAAAAGAAGACCCGCTCGCGCCGCAAGAAAGTGGTCTCGAAAGACGAGAGCGCCGCGCCGACCTCCTCCGGCGACGCCCGGATGCTTATCAACTACGACCCCGGGGGCGAGTGCCGCGTCGCGATCGTCGAGAACGGGCGCCTCGAAGAGTTCTTCTCAGAACCCACCACCCAGGTCTCACGCGTCAACAACATCTACGTCGGCAAGGTGATGAACGTCGAGCCCGCCATCCAGGCCGCGTTCATCGACTTCGGCATCGAGGACAACGGCTTCCTCCACGTCTCCGACCTCCACCCTCAGTACTTCCCGGGCGAGAACCGAGACACAACCGAGCGCGTCGGCAAAAAAATCCCACGCCGCTCCCGCCCGCCCATCCAAGAGTGCCTCCGGCGTGGGCAAGAGATCGTCGTTCAGGTCCTCAAAGAGGGCGTCGGCACCAAAGGCCCGACCCTCACCAGCTACCTCTCCATCCCCGGGCGATACATCGTGATGATGCCCGACATGGACCGCGTGGGCGTCTCGCGCAAGGAAGAGGACGACGACAAGCGGCGCGAGGCCAAGGAAGTCCTCAACTCGCTTGAGCTGCCCGAGGGCTTCGGGTTCATCCTCCGCACCGCCGGCATGGGGCGCACCAAGACCGAACTCAAGCGCGACCTCGCCTACCTCCAGCGCCTCTGGAAGGACATGGTCCGCCGCCGCCGGGCTGGCAACCGCCCGAGGCTTCTGTACTCCGAGTCCGACCTGCTCGTCCGCTCGATCCGCGACCTGCTCACGGGCGACGTGACTTCCGTGACGATCGACCACGAGCCGGCCGTGCGCCGGGCCGCGAGCTTCCTCAAAATCGTCGCCCCTCGCACCCAGGCCAAGCTCATCCAGTACACCGGGCGCGCCCCGATCTACCACGCCTTCGGCATCCAGGACCAGATCGAGACCATCCACTCGCGCGACGTCCCCCTCCCCTCGGGCGGGCGCCTCGTCATCGACGAGGCCGAGGCGCTCGTCGCCATCGACGTCAACTCCGGCAAGTCCCGCTCCGCCCGCGACGCCGAGACCAACGCCTACCGCACCAACCTCGAAGCCGTTGACGAGATCTGCCGCCAGCTCCGCCTGCGCGACCTCGGCGGGCTCGTCGTCAACGACCTGATCGACATGCGCTCCCACGCGCACCGCAAAGAGATCGAAAACCGCTTCAAAGACCGCTTCAAGCACGATCGCGCCCGCACCACCGTCCTGCCCATCAGCCAGTTCGGCATCCTCGAACTCACCCGCCAGCGCATGCGCGGCAGCCAAGAGTCCCTGCACTTCTCCGAGTGCCCCTCGTGCCGCGGACGGGGCCTGCTCCAACGACCCGAGTCCGTCGCGGCCCGCGCCCTGCGCCAGCTCGCCGACGTGCTCGACCGGGATAATGTTTTCCGCGTTGAGCTCGTCGTCTCACCGCGCGTCGCCGGCGCCCTGCTCAGCCAGAGCCGCGCCGCCATGACCCGCCTCGAACTCACCGCCGGCAAGCACATGGACGTCCGCGTCAGCGAGACCCTCCCGCCCGATCGCGTCGCGATCTACGCCTACGACGAGAAGGGCGCCGACATCGAGGTCGACAAGCTGCCCAAGCGCCGCAAGAAGCCCGAGATCATCGAGTGGGAAGACATGGACCTGGCCAAGGAGGACGACACCTGGGCCGCGGACATGAAGCAGGAGGCCGAGGAGGCCGCCAGCGTCCAGGCCACCGCCGAGCTGGCCATCGCACGGGCCGAAGAGGACGGCATCGAGTTCGAGTTCTTCAGCGACGACGACGATGGCGCCGCCCCCACCGGCAAGAAAAAGCGACGCAGGCGACGCGGACGCAGGCGCGGACGAGGCGCTGGCGAGAACACCGAATCCGACAGCGCTCCGCACGACAACTCGCAGGCGCCCCAGGCCAGCGCCGAACAACCCGCCCCTGATCACGCCCCTGATCACGCCCCTGATCACGGCTCCGACTCGGCTTCGAGCGAGAGCGACGCGCAAGGCTCGGACGATCCCGACGCGCCCAAGAAAAAGCGCCGGCGACGGCGCGGCGGGCGACGGCGCTCCGGTTCGGGCGAGAACACCCAGGGAGACAACAGCGTCCCCGCAGAGCCCCGCGAAGCGGAAACCGACACCGCGCCCGAACCGTCATTCGACCCCGACGCAAGCGACGAGGCGCCCAAAAAGAAACGTCGTCGGAAGCGCTCTCGCAAAAAGACCTCGAGCACGGGCGCCAACTCATCCAGCTCAGAAAGCTCCGTTCCCAAGCCCGAACCTGCGCCCGAGCCCAAAGCCCCCCCGCGCGGGCTCTACTCGCGCGGGCGACGCAAGCTCAGCGCCAGCGAGCTCTCGAACATCTCCAAGGACGACTGACGGACACCGGGCATGCCAGAGCTGGACACACGCCGCCTGATCATCCTCGGCTCCACCGGGTCCATCGGCGTGCAGACGCTCGACGTGGTGTCGCATCTCAACACACTGGGCGAGCGGGGGCGCTCACCGATTCGGTACGAGATCGTCGCGCTCGCCGCAGGACAAAATGGCGAACTGCTCCAGGCCCAGGCGCAACGCTTCGGCGTTCAGCACGCGGCCCTGGCCGACGTCGACGCCGAGTGCGCCGCGTCATTCCGGCGCGGTCACGACGCCGCCGAATCGCTCGTGCGCGATCTGGACGCGGACCTGATCGTCTCGGCCATGGTCGGATCAGCGGGCCTGCCCGCGACCCTGGCCGCCGCTGAGCGGGGCGCAGACATCGCCCTGGCCAACAAAGAAACCCTCGTCGCTGCGGGCGCGCTCATCACCAGCGCCGCCCTCCGCTCGGGCGCCTCGCTCCTCCCGCTCGACTCAGAACACTCGGCGCTCTGGCAGTGCCTCGCGGGCCTCTCGCAAGACACCGCCCTCACCCCCGCGCTCGCCGCCCTGCCCGATGGCGTGCGCCGACTCATCCTCACCGCCTCAGGCGGACCATTCCGCCAGTGGCCCAGCGAACGCATCAACAGCGCGTCCCGCGCTGAGGCCCTCGCCCACCCCACCTGGAACATGGGCAAGAAAGTCACCATCGACTGCGCCTCGATGACCAACAAAGCGCTCGAACTCATCGAAGCCCACTGGCTCTTCGCCGCACCCTCCGACCAGCTCGACGTGCTCGTCCACCCGCAGTCCATCGTCCACTCGATCGTCGAAACCCGCGATGGCTCGATGCTCGCCCAGCTCGGCGCCCCCGACATGCGCACACCCATTCAGATCGCGCTCACCCACCCGAGCCGCGTTGATTCGCACGCGCCCGGGCTGGACCTCGCCTCGCTGGCGCGCCTGGACTTTGAGGCGCCCGATCCGGATCGGTTCCCGTCGCTGCGCCGCGCCCACGAGGTCATCGAGCGCGGCGGCATCGCCGGCGCAGTCTTCAACGCCGCCAACGAGGCCGCCGTCGAGGCCTTCCTCGAGCCCGACTCAACCCTGCCATTCGGCGCGATCGCCGAGCTCGCCGGCGCCGCCCTCGACGAACTCGGCGCAGGCGCGATCAACACCCTCGACGACGCGCTCGCCGCCGACGACGAGGCGCGCCGGTTCGTCGCCCGCAAGCTCGTGGAGGTCTGAGTTGGCCCGTCCCATGCAACCCAGCCAGCCTGCGGGCGCTGCCGAGCAGCGCGTCCGCGCCGCGCTCGACGCCGGGCGCCTCGATGAGGCGCTCGCGCTCGCCCGCCGAATGTCCCAGAAAAACCCTAAAAACAAGGCCATTGCAGCGGTTCTCGCCGAGGCCCTGCTGCTCTCGGGCGAGCCCGAGCAGGCCCTGTTCGCCGCCGACCGCGCCGCGGGGACGCCGGAAGCCGGGCTCCTCGGAATCCGAGCCCTGCGCGCGCTCAAGCGCAACGACGAGGCGCTCGTGCGCGCCGAGGCGCTCGCACAGTCAAACCCGACCCTTCCCGAGGTGATCGCCGCCCACGCGTCGTGCCTGGGCGCACTCGCCCGCCCCGAGGCATCGCTCGAGCGCTTCCGCGCCGCCTCGGCTCTGGCGCCGGACGATCCCAACCGCTCGCTCGCGCTCGCCTCGGCGATGCTCGAAACCGGGCGCGCCCGTGAGGCCATCGCTGCTGTCGGCAGCGTCGCGATGCGCAACCCCATCGCCCCGGGCGTGCTCGCGGCCTTCGCCTCGGCGCTCAACTACTCCGACCAGGCCTCCCCCGCCTACATCTCCGGCGCCCACCGCGCCTTCGGGCGCGCCCTCGAACGCGCGACCCCCCCGCTGCCCGCGCGCCCGCTCGACCCAGACCCAGACCCAGACCCAGACCCGGCTCGCCCGCTCCGCGTCGGGTTCCTCTCGCGCGATCTGCACCGCCACTCGTGCGCCTACTTCATCGAGCCCCTGCTCAAAGGCCTCGACCCCGCACACATCGAAACAACCTGCTACTCGCTCGGCCCCATCACCGACGACTTCTCTCGTCGCCTCCGCGAGGCCTCCGGCGCCTGGCGCGACATGCCCGCCGCCCCCCCGCCCGAGATCGTCAACCGCGTCCGCCTGGACAACATCGACATCCTCATTGACCTCATGGGCCTGAGCGCGGGCGTGCGCCTTGCCATCCTCGCCGCCCGCCCGGCGCCCGTGCAACTGACCTACCTCGCCTACCCCAACACAACCGGGCTCAGGCGCATCGACGCCAGAATCATCGACGAGATCACCGACCCGGGCGCCCCTGAGTACGACGCCCTCGCCTCCGAGCGCCTCGTGCGCCTGGGGCGCTGCTTCCTGTGCTACCAGCCCGATGCGCGCGCGCCGGACGTGCAGGCCCGAAGCCCGGGCGAGGCGTTGACGTTCATCAGCCTCAACACCATCGCCAAGCTCAACCCGACAACGCTCGACCTCTGGGCCAGCGTGCTGCGCGAGTGCGCGCACAGCCGCATGCTCATCAAGCACCGCGGCGCCGGGGAAGAGGCCAGCCGCGCGCGCATGGAATCCGAGTTTCAACGCAGGGGCGTCAGCCCCGATCGGATCGAGCTGATCGGTCACATCAAGCCCATCGACGAGCACCTGGCCCAGTACCACCGGGCGGACCTCGCACTCGACACCTTCCCCTACTGCGGCACAACCACAACCTGCGAGAGCGCCTGGATGGGTGTGCCCACGCTCACGCTCGTGGGCGATCGGCACAGCGCCCGGGTCGGCGCGTCGATCAACCGGGCGCTCGGGCTTGATGCGTTCTCCGCCGACACGCCCGAGCGGTTCGTCGAGATCGCCCGAGCCTGCGCCGAGGATCCATCCCCGGTGCGCAGCGCCCGACTCACCCTTCGCGATCGGATGCGCCGCTCTCCGCTGTGCGATGCTCAGGACCACGCCCGCGCATTCACCGGGATGCTCCGCTCGCTCTGGTCGGAGCGAGGCGGGCGAGCCAGCCCGTAGGATGCCCCCGTGCCACCGACGCCCCCACACCAGCCCGGACCGAGCCCCCAGCTCCAGCAGGCCGCGACGCACGCCCAGCACGGGCGCCCGGAGCAGGCGCTGGCGATCATCCGCCGGTTCCTGGGCAAAAAACCGAACGACGCCGACGCGAACAACATGGGCGCCCTGTTGTGCGCACAGCTCACCCAGCCCGATCAGGGCCTGTTCTTCGCCCAGCGCGCCAGCAAGGCGGCGCCCGAGCGGGCGGACGTGCTCGTCACGCTCGGCAAGCTGCTCCAGCTCTCGGGCAGGCACGCGGACGCCGCCGACGCGCTTGAACGCGCTGTTGCGATCGACCCGAGCCTGCCCGACGCCCACATGGCGCTCGGCGCCTGCCTCCAGCACACCCACCGTTTGGACGACGCGATCGACGCGATGCGCCGTGCTGTCGAGCTGCGCCCGGACCACATCGAGAGCCGGGTCAACATGGGCCTGCTGCACCTGGACCGGGGCGAGGCGGACCGGGCGGCGGACACCCTGCGCGAAGCCGCCCGCCTGGACCCGGGAAATATCCTGGTCTGGGATGCGCTCGCGCTCGCGCTCAACTACGACTGGCGGGCGACGCCCGAGGACACGTTCAACGCCCACAAGCGCTTCGGCGACCTGCTCGAACGCGCCGCCTCGCCCTACCGATCCCACGCCAACGACCGGAACACCGATCGCCCCCTGCGCATCGGGTACCTCTCGCGCGACATGCGCCGCCACTCCGTCGCGTACTTTCTCCAATCCATCCTCCAAGCCCACGACCCGGCGCGCGTCCAGACGTTCTGCTATTCGACAACGCTCTCGCCCGACGACATGACCGACCGCCTGCGCGCGCGCGCCGGTGTCTGGCGCGACGCGGGCACGCTCAACGATCTTGCCCTGTGCGAGAAGATCCGCGCCGACAAGATTGATGTGCTTGTCGAGCTGAGCGGGCATTTTTCTGGGCGCCGCCTCGAGCTGCTGGCCCTGCGCCCCGCGCCCGTCCAGGTCTCGTACCTGGGCTACCCCGCGACGACGGGCCTCTCGCGCATCGACGCACGCCTCGTAGACTCGCACACCGACCCGTCGCCGCACGCCGACACGCTCGCGAGCGAGCGACTGATCCGCCTCGACCCGTGTTTCCTGAGCTACGAGCCCCCGCCCGAGGCGCCCGGGGCTGACGAGGCGCCGGCGCCCCTGCCGATGCTTGAAACCGGGCATGTGACATTTGGATCGTTCAATGACCTGAAAAAACTCTCGCCCCCGACGCTCGACGCCTGGGCTGCCCTGCTGAATCGTGCACCGGGCTCGCGCCTGATCCTGAAGAACCGGGGGTTCGACACGCCGGCGTTGCGCGCGCGCGTCGAGTCCCTGCTCTGTGAGCGTGGCATTGCGCCCGAGCGCGTCGAGTTGATCGGGCTTATCCGCTCGATGCGCGAGCACCTGGACCTGTACTCGCGCATCGACCTCGCCCTCGAGACCTTCCCGTATCACGGCACAACGACGACGTGCGAGGCGCTGTGGATGGGTGTGCCCGTGCTGACAATCCGCGGCGAGGCCCACGCGGGGCGCGTGGGCGTGAGCCTGCTCTCGTGCGTCGGGCTCGACGGGTTCATCGCGGACACACCCGAAGATTTCGCCCGCCTCGGGGCGGCGCTGGTCGCGGACCCCGGCTCGCTTGCCCAGACCCGCGCGGGGCTGCGCCGGCGGATGAGCGGCTCGCCCCTGTGCGATCACAACGCCTTCGCCCGGCGCCTCGAGAGCGCCTACCACACCTTGTTCCGGGACTGGAGCGGGTCCGCCCGCTGAAGCTGCAAAGGCAGGGTTTTTCATGGGCATCATCTGGCTCGCCTCATACCCCAAGAGCGGCAACACCTGGGTCCGCTTCATCCTCTCCCACGCCCTGTTCGGTCCGCCCGAGAAGTCCATTGATGTCAGCCGTCGCGTGCCGGACCTGCACCGGCGCCTGCCCGATGACCGCCTGGCGCGCCCGGACGACGGGGCGCCCCTGCTCGTCAAGACACACTTCGAGCTGACACCCAGCCACCCCGAGCTGGCGCGCACGGATCGGGCGCTGCACATCATCCGCGACCCGCGCGACGTGCTGCTGAGCGCCCTGAACTACCGTCGTCTCAACGGCGTCACCGAGGCCCAGCTCTCCGACCGGGCGTACGCCGAGATGTTCATCAACACCGGGGGCGACCCCACCTGGAAACAGCAAAAAATGGGCACGTGGGCGTCGCACGCCGAGTCGTGGACGAGCGCCGGCCGCTTCCCCGTCAAAACCATCCGGTACGAGGATCTCCGCGCGGATACGCATGGCGTGATGCGCGCCGCGGTCGAGTTTCTGGGGCTCGAGATCGACGACGCGGCGCTCGACCGGGCGATCGCGGCGTCCACGTTCGACTCGCTCCGCGCCATCGAGATCCGCGAGAAGGCGGACCCCAAGCGCAAGCAGGGCTTGTTCCTGGGCGACACACGCACCAGCAAGCAGGGCGTGTTCTTCATGAACAAGGGGCGCACGGGCCAGTCGCTCGACCGGGCGATCGGCCCCGGGCTCGACGCGATGCTCGGGGCAAGGCTTGGCGAGGCGTGCGCACGCCTCGGGTACACTCCCGCCTGAACGCGAGTGCGGAGGTTCGCCCGATGCCTGTCACCTGGATCGCCTCGTACCCCAAGAGCGGGAACACCTGGGTGCGGTTTCTGCTCGCCAACGCGACCGGGGAACGCGCAACACTTTTGCAGGATCTGACCGATCGGATCCCGTTTGTTCAGGCTGTCAGCGAGAACGATCCGCGGATCGACTCGCCCGAGGGGCTGATGGTCAAGACCCACCGGTGTTGCAGCGGGGACATGAAGCTGGGGACGAAGACGGGCCGGGCGATTTATGTGATCCGGGACCCACGGGATGTGCTGCTCTCGACGATCAGGTACATGCCGCTGCGGGCCAAGAGCATGGGGCGGGAGGTTCCGGTGTGGCATCTCGGGGCCGAGGAGTACGCCCGGCGGTTCATCCGGACCGGGGGCGATCCGCAGTGGAGCGGGGGTGACATCGGCCCCTGGGCACAGAACGCGGCGAGCTGGACGCAGGAGGCGTCGTTCCCGGTGCTGACGGTCCGGTACGAGGATCTGACGACAAACGCCGAACGCGAGCTCGCGGGCATGCTCGAGTTTCTCGGTCGCCCGGCGGATGAGGCGACCATCCGTCGCGCGGTGGAGCGATCGAGCTTCGAGCGCCTGCGCCAATCTGACCTGGCGCGGCGTGAGCAGGCCGGGTTGACCACGGACGAATCGTTCTTCGCTGCGGGCTCGGTGGGCGGGCGTCTCGATTCGATCGCCGACGGGCTCGACGATTTTTTTGACACCTGGCTCGGAGAGAAGGCGGCTCGCTTCGGGTACCCGCGCACCGGAGCCCCTCAGGGCTCGTAGCCCAGCAGCTCGCACGCCGCCCGATAGTCCTCGCTGGCGCGGAACGTTTCGAGCAGCCCCGGATCACAGTCTCGGCGTTGCAGCGGCTTGATCTCTTTGCGCCCGCTCCCACGGCTGGCGTGCTCTTTCCGGTCGCCCGTCACCTTCTCGTACGCGTGCCAGCGCGTGATGAACGACGGATCAAACGGGACATCCATACGCTCGCACAGCGTGCGCAGCTCGGTAACCGGCTCGCGGGTAAAGTCTTCGAAGCGCATTGGTGAGGGGCTGGCGACCTGCTCGCTGAAGGCGCGGACGCCGCGCAGGTAGGCCTCGACCGAGAGGCGCCCGCGGATCACGTCCAGCGAGTTGAGGCTGAGCCACTGGTCCAGCGGGTGCCGGACGCTGGACGCCGCGTGAATCTCGAACGATTCCGCCAGCGCCTCGATCAGGCCCGGTCGGTTTGTGGGCGAGGCGTAGGGGACGCCGATGTAGTCGATGTGGGACCAGTCACGGAGCACAAGGCGTTTGCCCTTGCGGCGCGCCCGCAGCTCGACGAGGGCGATGAACTCGATAAAGCTGGCGCCGGGGCGCTCGAACGAGGCCCGCTCGGAGCGTGAGATCAGCCCGAACCACTCGTGCGCCTGGCGGGCGGGGTTGGTGAGCTTGAGTGCGTTGGGGTGGACCTCGGAGAGGACGACGAGTTTGTCCATCGAGCCGAGGCAGCGTGTGAGCATGGTGCCGCCCGAGCGGGCGAGGTGTCGCAGGACGGCGATGGACGGTCGATCGCTCACAGGAAGATCGTAGCGAGCGGGCGCAAAGAGCGGCGCAAAGAAAGCGGGCGAGCCCGGAGGCTCGCCCGCGTAAGCAGAGCGGAGTTGTCGCGAAGGATCAGTCCTGCGGCTCGGCGCCGAAGATGGACCCGAAGCCACCGAAGGACGGGAACTCGGGCATGTTGACGATGTAGCTGGCGTCGAGAGCCTTGGCGATGCGGCTGGAGGCCTCTTCGAGGTGGGCGCGGGTGTAGTCATCGATGCGCCCGGAGCCGCCGTTGCCCAGCACGGAATCCACCTTCTTCTTGATGTCACGCAGGTGCATCGTGGCGAGGTTGGAGATGGGCTTCTGAGAGGCGGTCATGGCGTCGGTCTCGAGCGTGAGATCGACGAGGCGTTCGATGTGCTCCTTCTGGAGGTTGCGCCGGAAGGACGAGATCATGGGATCTCGGGCGGTGTACTTGCGTGTGGGCGAGCTGTCGAGCTCGCTCCACGCGGCGCCGGTGACAGAGGACATCACCTCGGGGAGTGTCAGCGCGTCCTCGTCGGCGGGGACGAACGACTCGTTGTCGAGCACACGCTCGAGCGTGAAGGGGTTGAGGAGCATGGTCAGGGCCGAGGCCTGGATCGCGAGCACACGGTCGTGGATGGGGAAGGTCGGGTTCTCGAAGATAGAGCGGAAGCCGGATTCGTCCCACCACTTGTCAACGGTCATGTGGTTGAGCAGCTTGGGCGAG
Source organism: Planctomycetota bacterium (assembly GCA_024276195.1). Taxonomy (GTDB): domain Bacteria; phylum Planctomycetota; class Phycisphaerae; order Phycisphaerales; family UBA1924; genus JAJRXR01. The sequence goes on along the minus strand of JAJRXR010000003.1, from coordinate 13,771 downwards.
AGGCCGAAGGCCTCGTCCTTGAAGCTGTTGTCGATGACAAAGTTCAGAGCGTTGCGCTGCGTGTCGGCGGAGATGACCTCGATCGGGGCGCGCCCGTTGGGGTCGCCCTTCTTGTCGCGGTAGACGTGGGCGCCTCCGACCCAGTTGGCCATCATGCTGATGGCCTGGGTCTGCTGGCTGAGCGTGATGAGGTAGCCGCGCCGGGCGCGGGACCAGCTGTCGCCATCCTTGACGAACTTGTCGATGAGCTGCTCGCGGTGGAGCTTGGTGAGCTCGATCTGGTTGATCGCGTACTCGAGCGGGTTCTTGGACATGTCGTAGCGACGGGCGTACGGATCCGGGCCCCAGGTGTCCTCGTCGGTACCGTACTGGAGCTCGGGCTCGGCGACGCGGGCGAGGATGGGATCGAGCTTGCCGGTTGTGTACCCGTACTCGATGGCCCACATGTCGTAGGGGCCGATGTCGATGATGGCCCAGTCACCCTGGATCTCGCCGTACTCGGCGACGCGGATGTTGACCGGGTTGTAATCCATCACCGTGGTGGACCAGGGCTTGACGCCCTTCATATCTTCGGAGTTGATCTCGTCGAGCGTGTACGCCGCCGAGCCCTTGAAGTTGTGGCGCAGGCCGATGGTGTGCCCGACCTCGTGGGCAACAAGCTCGGCGAGCATCGGGCCGATGAACGACTCGGGGATGCCGTCGAGCAGATCGTCCTCGACGACCGCCTCGTCCTTGTCGTCGTCCTTGTCGTCGGAGTCGGCGACCTCGTCGTCGTCCTCGTCCTTGGGCTCCTCGGCGTTGTCGTCGAGCAGGTGGCGGTACTCCTCGGGCACCATCGCCAGCAGGGCCGGGTTCTGCTCGAGCTGCTTCTTGATCATTTCGAGCATCTCGGGCGTGATCTCGGGCTCTTCCGCCGCCACTGTTTCGGCGGCGGCGCTGGAGGCCTTCGCGTCAAGCCCGAGCTCGGTCATCAGATCCAGGTGCATGCGCGCCATGGCGAGCGCGAGGCTCTTGCCCTGCGACGCGTGGCATGTGCCGGCGACCTGGCTGGTCCGCCCGTAGAGCCCGTCGTACTCGTCGTCGCCGATGAGCGTGGGGTCAGCCGCAGCGGCGGGGTGTCCGCCGTAGGGCAGGACGCCGCGCATCGCGCGCTGGGCCATCATGTGCTCGCGCCGGTCGGGCGAGGCCATGCGCAGGCGCGGGTCCCAGCGCGGGTGCTTCTCGAGCCACGAGAGCATCTGCGGGCTGTAGCCCTCGGTCGCCAGGTCGGGCATCAGCTCGTTCCACCAGTACTGGTAGACGCGCATCCAGCCGTCGGTCAGGACGACGTCGGCATCGAGGATCTCGCCGGTCATGGGGTTGACGCGGCTCGGGCCGATCGCGGTGGAGATGTCGTTGCTGAGCCAGCGGATGAAGTTGTAGCGGACGTCCTCGGGGTCCTTGTCCATGTGGGCGCCGGTGGACTTGTCCTGGAAGCGAACCTCCAGGGCGTCGAGGATCCCGACCTGCTCGAAGGCCTTGTTCCAGTACTCGACACCCTCGCGGATGTACCGCCGGTAGCGCACGGGCGCGGTGTGCTCGACGTACCAGACCAGCGGCTCCTTGGGCGGGCTCATCTTCAGCTTCGGGTCGCGCTTCTCCAGATGCCAGCGGTTGATGTAGCGGACGGGGACCTTGTCGCGCTCGAGCTGGCCCAGGTCGCGGTAGCTGGTGGTGAAGAAGCCGATGCGCTCGTCGGCCTTGCGGGGCTTGAAGCCGGGCGTGCCCTTGATGTTGCTGATCGAGTAGAAGAAGGTCTTGAACGTGCCGTTGCCGACGGGAACTTTGTACGCGATCTCGACGTTGTTCGGGAACGCCTTGGCCTTGTCGATCGTCGCGAGGTTCGACTGGATGCCCGAGGCGCTGCGCCCGAAGAACTTGCTCGCCTTGTTCACGAGCAGGTTGTCCATGTCGATCACGGGACGCCCGTTCGGACCCATCGCCAGGATTGGCACGCTCAGCACCACGCGGTCGGTGAAGATCCGCTTGACCGAGTCCTTCGATTCCTGGTCGCCGTTGGAGCGCACCGAGATCTGCGGCATGATCAGCGCCAGCTCGTCGTCAAAGCGCTTCCAGTAGGTGTACATGTCGCCGGCCTGGAGGCCCGCGAAAATCTCACCCCCGGCGACGGTCATCGCGAAGAAATGCTTCTGACGCTCAAACCCGGCTGGCAGTTCGGCGAGCATCTGGTTCGTCTTCTTGTTGATCCAGATCCCGTAGAAGCTCTTGCCGTCCGCAGTGGACTTGACCTGCGTGAAGTCTTTGGAGACTTCCTTCCAGGGCCTGAAGTCTTGTTTCTTCTTCGCTTCGCCCGAGGCGCCCATGCCGCCCATCATCGCCTTGATCTGCGCGAGGTCGATGCTGGTCTCGCCCTGCTCGTCCGGAGCGGTCTCCGGGGGCTCAAAGGCGAGGGCGCTGGCGGGGGTCAGCCCGAGAGCGGCGCCGACGACGCCCGCCAGAAGTCGTGGTGAAATTGTTCTGCTCAGGTGACGTGCCATGCGCTCTGCTCCTGTTGGTAATCAGTTCGTCTCGGGGCGGCCCGCAGACGCGCACTCGTTGCGCATCACCGGTTCGCCTCGACACGTTCGATGCTGTGATTCGTTCATCCGACGAGACATCCGATCAATGGGCATCGGCCTTGCGCCCAAAACCCGTGCCCGCGAGGGTACTCACAACCCCCAGCGGGACAAGCGGTTGTCTTCACTCTACCGCCATTGGGGCGAAAGGTTCACCCAACTCACGCGTTCTACATCGGGCCGTTGAGGACCAAAGCCAGTGTAATCAGGGCAAAAACGCCCGCCGCGATCTGGAAGGGGAGGTCCTTGATCGCCAGCTCGGTCGGGTCGTCGTGCTCGCCCCGTTCGAGGAGCGTGATGCACCGGATCAGGGCGTACATGGCGGGCAAGATCGTGAGCCACAAGAGGTTAAGCCCGAACCCACTCCCCCCCCCGAACTCCATGAAGTATTGGTCTTCGCGGGTCTGGGTGTACCCGGCGTAGGTCAGCAGCGTCGCCACCGCCGTCACCACCACCAGCATCCGCAAGAGCTGGTCGGAGTAAAAAAGCTGAACCGTTCTCGCAGCGACCGCGCCCTCGTCCGAGCCCATTGTCCGGCGTTCACCCAACCGTTTCCCAAACGCGAGGAACATGCTCAGGAAGAGCGTGGAGTTGAGCAGCCAGGTCGAGGGCGCCACGTCCGCCGCGGCACACCCGCCGAGCACCCGGAGCACAAACCCGATCGAGAGGATGAGGACATCCAGGATGACGATGTGCTTGAGCTTGACAGAGTAAAGCAGCACGTTGACGACGTGGATACCGACGAGAACCGCGACCCAGCGGGCCGAATCCCAGATCGAGATCAGCACAAGAGCGCTGGCGATGAGCATGACGACGCCGAAGACCTTGGCCTGGGCTGGGGAGATGTCGCCGCAGGCGATGGGCCTGCGTCGCTTGCGCGGGTGGGCCCGGTCGGCCTCGACATCGAGCAGATCGTTGAAGACGTAGCACCCGCTCGAGGCAAAAGCAAAGCTGATCGCAGCCATCACTGCGGCGAACATCATCGGGAAAGCGTCTTCAATCGGGCGTGAGCCGTCGCTCAGGGCGTACACGGGTCCGATAAGCACGAACACGCTCTTGGACCACTGGTGGGGGCGCGCCAGCTTGATCAGGCTGCGCCAGAGCGGGCGTCCGGAGCCCGGAAGCCGTGTCCGCCCAGAATCTTGCTCGGCGTCCGAAGGCGCCCGCCCGGTCTCCATCGCTGCTCCTTGAAACCTTGATCCGGATCGGATCCACAGCCACAGCCCTGATCGGCCCATGGCGCCCCCCGCTTGCAGAGATCACGCCTACGAACCGAGCAAGGCGGGCGTTCGGAGCGAACGATCGTGGGCGGGAGATCGTACAGGCAGGCCCGGCGGCGCCCGTTTCCGGGCGCTTTCGCCCCTGGGCAGGCGGAGCCAGAGGCGGATCGGGCCGATGGACGGTGCGGGGGGCGAGCGGCGCCCTCCCTATGGTTGATACCCGCCCGGCAAAGGGCCAGGCAGCTGAGCAGGAGTCCGAGGCGTGAGCGACCAGACACACACCGGCAAACGCGCGATTATCACCGGCATCACCGGGCAGGACGGCAGCTACCTCGCCGAGCTGCTCATCGGCAAGGGCTACGAGGTCCACGGCATCGTTCGGCGCGCCTCCACCTTCAACACCGACCGCATCGACCACATCTATCAGGACCCGCACATCGCCGGGACCAAGCTGTTCCTGCACTACGGCGACCTGTGCGATGGCAACAACATCGCCATGCTCATCGACGAGATCAAGCCGCACGAGGTCTACAACCTCGGCGCCCAGTCGCACGTCCGGGTGAGCTTCGACATGCCGATCTACACCGCCGAGACGGTCGGGATGGGTGCGCTCAAGCTCCTCGAAGCCGTGCGCGACTTCCAGCAGAAGTCGGGCCAGCAGGTCCGCTACTACCAGGCGTCGAGCTCCGAGATGTACGGCAAGGTCGTCGAGACCCCCCAGACCGAGCTGACCCCGTTCCACCCGCGCTCGCCCTACGCCTGCGCCAAGATCATGGCCCACTGGGCGACGGTCAACTACCGCGAGAGCTACGGCCTGCACGCCTCGTGCGGCATCCTCTTCAACCACGAATCACCCCGGCGCGGCGAGACCTTTGTCACGCGCAAGATCACACGGGCCGTCGGGCGCATCAAGATGGGCCTGCAGAACAAGCTCTTCCTGGGCAACCTCGACTCGAAGCGCGACTGGGGCTTCGCGGGCGACTACGTCGAGATGATGTGGCGCATGCTCCAGCAGGACGTCGCCGACGATTACGTTGTCGCGACGAGCAAGACCTGGTCGGTGCGCGAGTTCGCCGAGAAGTCGTTCAGTCAGGCCGGGCTGGACTTTGAGAAGTACGTCGAGTTCGACTCGCGCTACCTGCGACCGGCGGAGGTGGACCTGCTCCTGGGCGACCCGTCCAAGGCCAAGGAGAAGCTCGGCTGGGTCCCGACCACGAGCTTCGATGAGCTGGTCTCGATGATGGTCGAGAGCGACATGGAGCTTGCGAGGCGCGAGAAAACGCTCAAGGACGCCGGGCACGAGCTGCCCGCGTTCACCGGGCACGACCAGTAAGCGGACGGATCCGCTCGCAAAAGAAGGGGCGAGAATGGACCGCATGGCGTGCCGCCTGTGTGAGGGCGAGACGACGGAAAAGTTTCGCAGGACCGTCCTCGGGCGCCTGGACGTCGGCTATCACGAGTGCGCCGTCTGCGGCTCGCTGCAGACGGATCCGCCGACGTGGCTCGACGAGGCGTACGACGCCGCGTTCCGGGGCGCTGATACGGGCGCGGTGCTGCGGGCGCAAATGCTCCAGGTCGCTCTGCCCGTAATCGCCCGTGTGATGAAGCTCCCCAAAGACACAAGGGTGCTCGACTTTGGCGCGGGCGACGGGCTGCTCGTCCGGATGTTCCGGGACATGGGCCTCGACGCGTATCACGCTGACAAGTACGTCCAGAACGAGTACGCCACGCCGTTCGACTTTGACCCGTCGCTCCAATACTCGATCGTGACGGCGTTCGAGGTCTACGAGCATCTGCCCAACCCGCGCGAAGATATCGAGGAGATTTTCTCGCTCGATCCTGATGTTCATGTCCTCACCACCGCGCTCTACCGCGGGCAGGGGGCGGACTGGGACTATCTGAGCGTGAACTCCGGGCGTCATGTGTTCTTCTGGTCGCCCAAGGCCATGCGCCTCGTCGCCGAGAAGCACGGGTACCACGTCCGCATGTATCCGAACCAGGTCACGATCTTCCACAAGCGCCCCATCTCACGCCTGCGGGGCGCCCTGCTCCGCGCGCTGCTCAAGGGCGGCGGGGTGCGCCGCATCGCGCTCCAGGGCATCGGCATGACCATGCGCGACCGGCGCCTGATCGGGCAAGACAACAAGCTTGTCAACACACTGCGCCAAGAGGCGAACGCCAGAGCCGCCGAGAACGCACGCCCCGGGTGAGCTCGCCGCGTGCCCGCATCGAACTTGGGAACCGTGATTCTCGGACCCTTCCCCGCCGGGATGGCCTGATCCGCCCCTCCCCCTCAAGCGGGCGCCCGCCCCGTCCGACCCTGTGAGTGGCAGACCTCTCACGCGGAGCGGACGCGGCATGTGCGCAGACACGACCCCCGCCCAGACCCCCCTGGGGGCGGGCGATCCTGACGGACCCTCGCTCGGGCGGCGTGCTGCGCGCGGGGTCTCGTGGCTGCTGCTCCAATCGCTCGCGGGCAAGGTCTCGGGTGTCGCCGGGACTCTCGTGCTCGGGTGGCTGCTCATGCCCGAGGCGTTCGGGCTCATCGGGCTGGCGCTGAGCGTTTCGATCTTTGTCTCGCTCGTCTCCCAGGCAGGCCTGCGCGAGGTGCTGACCCAGCGCCACCGCAAGCCGCATCTCTGGGTGACACCCGGGTTCTGGCTCTCGGTCATGACCGGGCTCACGGGCATGCTCATCCTGCTCGGCGTCGCGCCGATCGTCGCCCGCCTCTATGGCGAACCCGCGCTCGTCGGGCTGCTCAGCGTACTCGCGGCCACAACCCTCATGCACAACCTGGGTGTCGCCGCCGACGCCCAGCTCCACGGGCAGCTCCGCTTCGGCCTGCTCGGGTCCTTCGGCGTCATCAACGTCGTGGGCAAAACCCTGCTCACCATCGCCCTCGCCTTCATCGGATTCGGCGCGTACTCCATCGTCATCCCCGGGCTCGTCTTCGCGACGATCACCGCGATCGTCTACTGGTATCACGCCCCGGTCCGCCCAGCCTGGTCGCTCCAGGCCCACCGCTGGAAGCACCTTGTCGGCGCCAGCGTGTTCGTCTTCGGCGCCACCGGGTTTTACACCCTCATGACCCAGTCCGGGCCGATCTTCCTCGGGGTGTTCCAAACAACCGCCGCCGTCGGCATGTTCTACTTCGCGTACGCGCTCGCGCTGCAGCCGCTGATGATCCTCGGGCACGCGGTGCGCCGGGTGCTGCTGCCGACGCTGGCGCGCCTGAACGATGATCCGGCGCGCCAGGCGCTCGCGCTCGAGCGGTCCACCCGCCTGCTGATGCTCGCGGTGATCCCGCTGGCGTGGTTCCAGATCCCGCTGGCGCATGACTTCATGAGCGCGGTCTTCCCGGAACGCTGGGCGCCGGCGGCGATCATCCTCCAGATGCTCTCGATCGCGATCCCGCTGCGCACGCTCGGGTGGACCGGGGGCGCCGCCCTGCAGGCCCAGGCGCGATACAAGACGCAGTTTCACCTCTCGGTCGTCGCGGTCGTGGGCGCCATGGGCATCGCCTCGGCGACCGCCTTCGCCGGGCCGGTCTGGCTCGTGGCCCTCGGCTTCAGCGTGTTCGTGATCGTGCTCGAACCCGCGACCTACGCACTGGCGGCCCGCAAGCCCGCGGGCGAAGCGCTGGCCCCGTTCGTGCGTCCATTGGGCGTAGGCCTGCTGGCGACGGGCGCGTGCTGGGGCGGGGGCGAGCTGGTGCGCCCGCTGCACACGTCGCCCTGGCTGCCCCTGGTTGTAGGCGGTTTGGGCGGGTGCGCCGCGTACGTCCTGCTCATCCGCACGCTCATGCCCGCTGCCTGGGGCGAGCTGATCGACCACGCATCCGATGCGCTGCCCGGCGCCCTCGGGCGGGCTGTCGCCCGCCTGGCGCCGCCGCCGCCCGCGCCCGTCCCCATCACCTCTGGCCCCATCGCCCCAGCCCGGAGAGCCTCATGACCATCTCCGTCATCATCCCGACGTACAACCGCGCCAGCGACTGCGCCCGCGCCATCGACTCGTGCATCGACCAGCTCGGCGAGTATGACGAGGTCGTCGTCGTTGACGACGGCTCCACCGACGACACGCTCGAAATGCTCCAGGGCTATGTCGATCGCCTGCCCGGCATCGTCCGCGTCTTCGCCCAAGATAACGCGGGCGTGGGCGTCGCCCGCAACACCGCGATCAAAGAGGCCCTGGGCGACTACATCGTCCTGCTCGATTCGGACGACATCCTCCTGCCCTGGACGATCGCGCGCGTGCGTGACGCGATCGAGCGGTTCGACAAGCCCGCGATCATCGCCGGGCCGACGCCGTTCTTTGAGGACCCGTCCGAGATCGACACCGCCAGCGTCCCGGACGCCGGCGCGTCGTACTACCGGGATCTGCTCGACTGCTGGAAGAACCCGGTGTACCTGCCCGGCTCGGGCGTAGCACTGCGCCGAGACGCGCTCGACGAGGTCGGCGGCTTCTTCCCCCACCGCCACCTGGGCGAAGATATTGACCTGTACCTCAAGCTCAGTGAGAAGCAGGGGTTCGTGGTGTATGACAACCCGATCTATGCGCAGTACCGCCCGCGCTCGTGCGCCCACACCGGCATCAGCCAGAACCCCCAGAGCGTCTACAAGAGCTGCGAGTTCCTGCTCGAGCGTCTGGCGATAGGCGACTATGGCATCCAAGGCGCCCGCAGGAAGCAGCGTCAGGCGTGGGTCACCGCGACCACCCGCCCGAGCTCTTTGTACCTCGCCAAGCACGGGTTCCCCGGGCTGGCGATGCGCGTCTACCGGCGGACCTTCGCGATGAATCTTGGGCTGGGCAGGGTCCGGTATCTGCTGGGGGCGCCGCTGGTGGCGCTGGCTGGGTCGCTTGGCGCCGCCACAGCGCCGAGCGGGGGCGTTGAGAAGTCACACGGCGCGGCGCGAACTCCAGAAGAGGCAACCCGTATGGCCGCCTAGCAGCCCGCGTCGGTGTACGATTGCGGCCCCGTTCCCGCGATCTTCCTTCTCCCCGGATCACACTGACCCATGGGACTCAAGCAGCTCACGCCACGATGGGTGCTCACCCAACCCATGTTCCGGCGTCTCTGGACCGCCTCGCTCGCGCTGCGCGGGCGCCGGCTCGAACGCGGGTACGACTTCTTCGATGACGACATCTTTCTGGTCAGCTACCCCAAAAGCGGCAACACCTGGACACGCTTCCTGGTCGCCAACCTCCGCTACCCGGGCGAAACAATCGACCTGACCAACATCGAGCGTCTGGTCCCGGAGATCTACCTCAACGACAACGCGATGCTCAAGCGCGCCCCTCGCCCGCGCGTGCTCAAGTCTCACGACGCGTTCAACCCACGCTTCCGGCGTGTGATCTACATCGTGCGCGACCCCCGCGACGTTGCGGTCTCGTACTTCCACTACTCCAAAAAAATGCGATGGGTTGCGCAAGATGCTGAGTACGACGACTACATGCCCGAGTTCCTCGATGGGCGCCTCGATCGGTTTGGGTCCTGGGGTGAGAACATCGCAAGCTGGCTCGGAGCACGCCGCGGGAACGACGAGTTTCTCATCGTTCGGTACGAGGACCTCATCGCCGACGCGCGCGCCGCTCTGGTCCCCATCACCGCGTTCCTCGGTATCCAGGCAAGCGATGAGACCTACGCCCGGGCTCTCGAGATGAGCTCGATCGACCACCTGCGCTCGCTGGAAAAAAAACAGGCGGGCGACTGGAAAATGACACGCTTCGGCGACCGCTCAAAGTCGTTCTTCAGATCCGGCGCCTCCGGCGGCTGGCGAGATGAGCTGCCCCAAGCATGGGCCGAGCGGATCGCGCGCGACTGGGGCGCCCAGATGACCGAGCTCGGCTATGAGCCAAGCTGATTCGACCCCCCCCAACCTCGGGCACACCGTCGCCCGCGGCGCCGGCGCCATGCTCGCCATCTCCTTCCTCACCAAGGCCCTCGGCTTTGGCGGGCAGCTCGTCCTGGCCGCCCTCCTCGTCCCCGAAGATTTCGGCCTCGTCGCGCTCGCCATCGGCCTCATCGACACCTGCGGCATCATCCAGAAGCTCGGCCTCCGCGAGATGATCACCCACCGCCAGCGCCACCTTTCGCGCTGGCTCAGCCCGGCGCTCTGGATCGCCGGCGCCGGGGGGCTGGTCAGCGCCTCGCTCCTCGTCGCGATCTCGTTCTTCGCCCCGTCCATCTTCAACACCGACTCGAGCCTCACGCTGCTGATCATCGTCGGCGCCATCGGCAACGCGCAGCTCGGCTTCATTGAGACACTTGAAACCTCTCTGGCTGTCCGCCTCCGCTTCGGCTCAATCGCCCGCATCCGCGTCGCGGAGGTGATCCTCCGGACGGGGCTCTCGCTCGGGTTCGCCGCGATGGGGCTGGGCGCCATGAGCCTGCTTCTGCCCAGGCCGATCGTGATGTTCCTGCACACCGTCGCGCTCTGGATCGCGGCTCGCCCGCGCCTGTGCCGCACGCCCCAGTTCCGGCGCTGGCGCCTGATGGTCCGCGACAGCTCGACGGTCTTCTTCTCGCACACGGCCCAGGTCATCATGCGCCAGGGCGACCGCCTGCTGCTGGGCCTGTTCGTGGGCGACGCGATGCTCGGGGCCTACTTCTTCGCCTTCGGGCTCTCAACCCAGGGCGTGATCCTGCTCGTCCAGAGCCTCACCGGGGTGCTCGCTGCGGGCCTGAGCAAGCTCCAGGACGACGCGCCCCGCCAGCGCCGCGCGTTCCTCGACGCCATCGGCGTAATCGCGCTCATCAGTATGCCGCTGCTCGCCATCCAGGCCGCCTGCAGCGACGCGCTGCTCACCCTGCTCTACAAGGACCGCTGGGCGGACGCGATCGCCCCGCTGCAGATCCTGAGCCTCGCCGCCGCCATCAGCGCCATCGGCTGGAACAACAACGCGATGTTCATGGCCCGTGGTCTGTTCCGGGCGCAGCTGGTCATGTCCTGGATCGGCGCGATCGGGTTTTTGATCGTCATCACCACCAGCGCCTGGTTCGGCGGACCGATCGCGGTCGCCTGGGGGGTGCTCGCGTTCCGGGCGGTGTACGTGCCCATCGGCCTGACGGTCGCCGCGGGGGGGGGGTGGGAGACGTACTTCCGCGCGGTCGGCGCCGCAGTTCGCCCGGGGCTGATCGCGGGCGCCTCGGTCCTCCCGGCCTGGTACCTCGGGCATCGCGTCGGCGCCTCGGGCGAGCCGCTCGCGCTTGTCGCGGAGATCGCGATCATCGTCTCGCTCGGCTCGGCGCTGTACTGGCTGCTCGCCCGCCTGCTGCTGCGCAAGACCTACGCCCGCTTCAGCGCCCGCGTGCGCACCATGCTCCCCGGGCGCGTCTCGTCGCGCATCCCCGGGTGGGCGCTCTAAGTCCCGAGCGATTCCCACTCGATGAGCCCGGCGTCGCGCTCGAGGCCCAGCCGCTCGCGCAGGTGCGCGACAAACGTCCGGCGCGCGTTCACCTGCGAATGGAACCGAAGCAGCGCATCGCCCCGCTCGCCCACCTTGAACGAATCCGCCTGATCGAGTGAATCCGCGATGGCGGCGCTAAACATGCGTTCGTCCGAGACATTGCAGGTCCAACCGAGCCCGAAACCCGCGACGACGCGCTCGAACCAGCCGTAATCGCCGCTGAGCACGGGTCGCCCCGCCGCCGCGGCGCGCAGGCAGATGTTGCTCAGCCCCACGTGCGCCGGGTGGCATGTGCAGACCACGTCGCACGCTGCGAGCGTCGCGCCCAGCTCCTCGTCGGTCAGGTACCGCGCCATCGCGACGATCCGCCCGGACGAGACCAGCCCCGCAAACTCGCCCGCGAGCAGCTCACGGATCCGTGGCGACGGGCGCCCGGCGAGCAGCAACCGGTCCGTCTCGCCCAGAGGCGCCGCCCGGAACGCGCGCAGGAGCAGGTCCACGCCCTTGCGCTCGTCCAGGTGCCCGCTCGTCCCGATCACGCGCCCGTCCTCGGGCATGCCCAGGACCCGGCGCGCCTCGCGCTTGCTCACATCCTCGACCGGGTCAACCGGGTCCGCCAGCACCGACGCCCGGGCTGCGAGCGGATGCCCGCGCTCGCGCAGCCACTCGTACGCGAGCACATCGACAAACTGCGCCCGAGCAAGCGGCGAGCGCGTCAGCGTGCGCAGCGCGGCGCCCCGGGAGACCCGCTGCTTGAGGCTCTTGGCCCGGTAGGCGAAGCTCCCGCGGTGCATGCCGACCTCGATCTGCACGCCGGGCTTGAGCGCGAGGCGTCTGGACGAGCCGGGCACACCGAGCAGCTGCGCCAGACCATCGCCCGAGGGGATGAAGATGTGCTCCGGGTCGCACAGGTCGATCGCGCTCCGGAGGGCGTCGAGGCGAGCCCGGGCCTTGCCCAGCAGCCCGCCAGATTTGTCGAAGGCGACGCTCTCGAACCTGTGGGTCTCGCGCAGCTCGCCGAGCTGGACACGGAACGCCTCGGTCCCGATCGCCCCCTCGCCGACGACGACCGTCACCTCGCCCAGCCCTTCGAGCGCGGGCAGCAGCTGACGCATGTACGTCAGGCGGTGCCCGCCCGCGTCTGGCTCGAACATCAGAATCCGCACGCGAACGCCCCCAAACTCACGGGCCTGGCTCCGCCCGGACCGCCTCCCACTGGCGGGCCAGCCCCTCGTCGAGCGAGATCTTGCTCACAAACCCCAGCTCGCGCTCTGATTTAGCCGTGTCAGCGAACGTGCGCTCAACATCGCCCGCCTGCATGGGCAGGCGATTGATAATCGGCTCTTTCCCGCAGACGCGCCCGATCGCTGCGATCAGGTCCGTCAGCGAGACCGGGCTCGACCCGCCCAGGTTGTAGATGTTGTACCCGGGGCGCCGGTCCAGGGCCGCGAGCACGCCGTCAACGATATCGTCGATGTAGGTGTAGTCGCGGCTCGTCGAGCCGTCGCCGAACATCGGGACGGGCTCGCCCCGGTCGATCAGGCGCATGAACTTGCCGATCGCCAGATCGGGTCTCTGCCCGGGGCCATACACAGTAAAGAAGCGCAGGCAGTTGATCGGCAGCTTGTGCAGATGCCAGTAGCTATGGCAGATCAACTCCCCCGCGCGCTTCGTCGCGGCGTACGGGCTGATCGGGCGGTCCACCGGGTCGTCCTCGCTGAACGGGACCTTCTCGTTGTTGCCGTAGACGCTCGAACTCGACGCGAACAGAAACCTCTTCACGCCCGAGGCGACCGAGGCGTCGAGCAGGTTGACCGTGCCGTCAACATTCACCTCGGCGTACAGCTTCGGGCGCTCGATCGACGGACGCACCCCCGCCATGGCGGCGATGTGGATCACCGAGTCCGGGCTGGCGCCGGCGAACACCCGGTCAACCGCATCCCGGTCCCGGATATCGCCCTCGATGATCTCAACGCCGAACTCGTCAGCGAGGCGTTTGGCCCGGGCGCGCTTGATCGCGGGGTCGTAGAAGTCGCAGTAGTTGTCAAAGCCCACGACGCGGGCGCCGGAGCCGGCCAGGCGCCGGGCGATGCTCGAGCCGATGAAGCCCGCCGCCCCCGTGATGAGCACATTCTCAGCCATGCCGCTCCTCCCCCCGCCGGGCGACGCGCCCCCGGGGAGCGGATCGTACGTCGCGCCGCCTCGGGCGTTCGATTCTGGGCCTCGCTTCCGCGCACGGATCCTGCTCGCCCGGCGGCGGCGCAGGTCCGGAAATGATCGGCCCCCCCTGGGTCGCTGGCGCTCCCGGCTCGGTTTTTGGGCGAGATCGGCTACGATCGCCCCGAACACGGAGGATCCGATGCCCGAGTACGCGACATTCGATTGGTCCAGCGCCCGCGTCATTGTCACCGGGGGCGCCGGCTTCCTCGGCAGGCACGTCATCGCGGGCCTCGCCTCCCGCGGCGTCTCCAGCGACCGCATCCTCGTCCCCCGCTGGAAGGACTATGACCTGACCGAGAAGGACGCGGT
>JAJRXR010000022.1 GCA_024276195.1 Planctomycetota bacterium | reverse complement strand
GCCCCGAGGTCATAGAAATCAACGAGTCGCTCGAGCCGGGCGACGACCCGGAGCCGGGCGAACGCATCGACCTGCGCGAACGACCGGAGCTGTATGTGTCGCAGATCGACGGGCAGGACGTCGGCGAGGACAACTTCTACCCCGAGGATGGCGGGTGCCCGCCGCTCGAAACGATCGCCCGAGCGATGGTGATGGGCGCCCCTCCACCGACCGAGGTCGAACTCTCGAAGGCGGACCCGGACGCCAAGAAAGCCGGCTGAGCCCGCTTACCCGCCCGAGCGACCGCCCGACCGCCCACCCGAGCGCCCCGAGGGTCGTCCGGTGCTTGCAGCCGCGCTTGATTCGCTCGTCGGGCGATCGGCGCCCTCGCCTGGGCGCTCCGTTCGGACCAGTTGCGGGCGCCCGTCCTCCCCGATCGAGTAGCCCGTGTCCGCGAGCGACTGCTCGTCCCAAGGCTCAGCGATGACCTCGCCCGGGCTCGGCTCTCGCAGCAGCACCCGCGCCCCGGACTCGAGCCCGGCGCTGATCTCGGCGTACGTGTCGGACTTCTGTCCCACGCCCACCGGCGCCCGACGATACTTCGACCCGACCGGGATATACACAAACCGCACGGCCCCGTCGTTGAACACCGCCTGCACCGGGACCGCCAGCTTCTGCTCGACCGCCCCGAGCACCAGGCGCGCCTCGCAGCGCAGCGATGGCTTGAGCACGCCCACGTGCGCGCTCGATTCGAGCGCGATCTTGACCGTGTACTCACGCCGGTTCGGATCGCGCCAGCCCCCGCCCTCGGCCAGCACCCCGATCGACTCCACCACGCCCTGAAGCTCCAGCCCGACCGCCTCGATGGTGACCCGCGCCCGCTGCCCGGGGCGCACACGCCCCGCGAGCGACTCGTGAACCTTGACCGACGCCACCATCTCGCTCGTGTCCGGCAGCGCGATCAGCAGGTCGTTCGGACGGATCTGACGCCCGATCGAGATCGGCCCCTCGTTCTGCCAGCGCCAGTCGTTGCTCTGCGCCGTTGAGCCGTACACCACCAGCCCGTCCTGCGGCGCCAGGATCGTGCACTTCTCGAGCTGGTCCCTCAGCTTGGCCAGCTTCTCCTGACGCATCCCGAGCTGCCTCGCCTTGTTTGCCTTGGCCGACTGCTTGTTTTTCAGGTTGATCTCGTTCTGACGCTTGACCCGGTCCATCTCGGCGATGGCCTCGTCCACGTCGGACCTCTTCTGCTTCTCGTCGCGCGGGTACTGATAGCTCTTGTAGATCCGGTCCGTGAGCTGGGCTTTCTCAAGCTCGGCCTTCGACTCGATGTATGCCAGACGGTCCTGGTCGAACTCGTTCTTGCTCACAAACTCCTTCTTGAACAGCTCCTGCGTCTGCGTCCACTTGTCCGTCAGACGCTCGAGCTCCCGCTCGGCCCGCTCGATCGCCAGCTCGTTCGCCTGGCGCGTCTTCTTGTCCTCGCCCTCGCGCCACTGCTCGAGCGCCAGCTCCTTGAGCGTCTGGTCGAGCTGGGCCTTGCGCAGCGCCGATTCGTTGTCCGAAACCTGGATCTCCACCGCCGTCTCAGCGCTCTCGAGCGCGAGCTGGGACTCCTCGACGCGAAGCTCCTCCTCGGCGATGTTGTCCTTGATCGAGTCCGAGTTCAGGCGCACCAGCAGATCACCCTTGTTCACCTGGATGCCCTCATCGACGATCTCAACGATCGTTGACTGGCTCTCAAGCTCTGAGCGGACCTCGATCTGGTTCTTCGCCTCCAACTCGCCCCCGGCCAGCGTCGAGATGTCGAACGACCGGACCGAGGCGACCGCGATTTCCGTGGTCTGCCCCACATCCTCCGCATCCCCGCCGCCCGCCAGCGCCAGCCACCCGCCCCCGAGCGCGAGCCCGCCGCTGATCGCCAGCACGATCCAGAGCGTCGCCCCGCCCCGCCGCTTGCTTCTGGTTTCGATCTTATTGCTCGCCATCGGCGTCTCCGGGTGTTTCAACTGTGCGTCTTCCGAGGGGGTCGTGGGGGATCGAGAAGACCAAGCCAACTCCCGCTCGCGGGCGAAGTCTTCGGCGTTCAATAGTACGTACCGGGATGGGCGCCCTCGGGTTCAGCGCTGGCGCCAGGAACCACATGCCTGCACCCCGCCCAACCCCTCAGAAAGACCGCCCCATGAGCCGAAACCAGCCAGACACGGGGGCGAGTACTCACGAGGGGGGCGCAGTCCTGGTGGCGGTCGCCGCCCGGATCGAGCTCGACGCGATAGCAGGGGGGCTCGGGATCTCGCCGCCAACTGATGAACTGCCCGCATGGGGCGTCTTCCCGCTTGCCCCTGGGCTCGACGCGGTTCTGACGGGCGTGGGCAAGGCCAACGCCGCCGGGGGCGTCGCTCGGGCGCTCGATCCTTCAAGGCACACGGGCGTGGTCAATCTGGGGATCTGCGGCTCGCTCCCGGGCGGGCCTGCCCTGGGCACGCTGGTGCTGGGCGAGGCGAGCGTCTTCGCCGACGAGGGGTTGGCGATCCCGGAGGGGTTCCGGTCCTGCCGGGCGATGGGGTTTCCGCTGCTGGCGGGCGAAACCGACACGATCTCGCCGGACCCGGCTTGGCTGGGCGCGTGGCGCGACCGGGTCGATCTGCTGGCGACGATCGCGACGGTCTCGACCTGCTCGGGCACGGACGAGCGGGCGCGGGAGATCGCCAGCAGGACCGGGGCGCGGGTCGAGGCGATGGAGGGGG
>JAJRXR010000021.1 GCA_024276195.1 Planctomycetota bacterium | reverse complement strand
GACGCACTCGCCGGTCTTGGGGTCGGTCATGAAGTACGGCGAGAGGTAGCCCTTGTCGAACTGCATGCCCTCGACGTACTCGAGCGTGGTCTCGGCTGAGTTGCCGTCCTCGACCTCGACGACGCCCTCGGCGCCGACCTGGGAGATCGCCTCGGCGATCAGCTCGCCGACGGCTTCATCATGGTTGGCGCTGACGGTCGCGACCTTCTTGTAATCGGCCTTGCCCTTGCAGGGGACGGCCAGATCGTCGATCGCGCTGCACGCGGCCTCGGCGGCCTTGTTGATGCCGCGCTGGAGATGCACCGGGTTGGCGCCGGCGGCGACGTGGCGCAGACCCTCGGTGAAGACGGCCTGGGCGAGGACGGTGGCGCAGGTGGTGCCGTCGCCGGCCTTGTCGGCGGTCTTCTTGGCGACCTCGTTGACCATCTTCGCGCCCATGGACTCGAAGGGCTCGGGGAGGGTGATCTCCTTGGAGACGGAGACGCCGTCCTTGGTGACGGTGGGACCGCCGTAGGACTTGTCGATCACCACATGGCGCCCGGCGGGGCCCATGGTGCATTTCACCGCGGCGGCGAGTTGGTCAACACCCTTCTTCATTTCGAGAAGGGCGGAATCGTCGAACATGATCTGTTTCTGTGCCATGTGTGTGTTGCCTTTCAGGCTTGTACGCGGAGGGGCGAAGGGGTCGCGGAGACGCGGAGGGAATCAAGATACGTTCGATTCAGTTCCGAGCCTGACCCTCACTGCCTTTCTCCGCGACTTCGCGTCAATCTTCGCGTCTTCGCGTACGTCTTCAGGCGCCGACAATGCCGAGGAGTTCGTTCTCTTTCAGGATCAGGTGCTTGTCGCCCTTGATCTCGATCTCGGAGCCGGAGTATTTGCCGTAGACGACGGTGTCGCCCTTTTTGACGGACATCTGGGCGCGTGTGCCGTTGTCGAGTCGTTTGCCGGGTCCGGTGGAGACGACCTTGCCGTGGATGGGTTTCTCCTTGGCGCCCTCGGGGAGGTAGAGGCCCGAGGCTGTTTGTGACTCGGCCTCGATGGGCTTGACCAGGACACGATCTTCAAGGGGCTTGACTGCCATTTCGATTCTCCAGTCTTGTCTTGTGTGGCACGGGCGTCTCGCCCGTGGACATTTCGTTCACTTCTGGGTGCCATGACTCGCCGTCTTCGGCGCAGTCGTGTTCCCGTTCAACTTCAACCCTCTCGCACGACTGCGCGGCAGACCGCGAGTCGTGGCACCCGAGGATCACATCGGTTCAGGTAGCGGAGGAATAACCTTCGCATAATCCTCTCGGGTGTACCGATGACTGATACCTACGCATCTACATAGTGAGTTGAGCAACCTACCTTGGTTCCCCACTAACACCAGCAACTCGTCCAAGTCCTCCAAACCATAATCGTGCCTCTGGTCGAGAAACCGGTCTATGAGCTCGACACTCTCACTGTCATCGAAGAACAAGAATCGTGCTCTCCGCACAAGACGTGACCATTGTTCGCCAGCAGGACCGAATCCCGCACTCGCAAGACCAAAAATCACGTCTAGCCGCTCTTTCCGACGTTGCTGGCGAACGTTGAACTGCCAGCCTACGAGACCAGAAATCGCTGCAGAAGTAGCAGCGCTAAGTAGCAAAGTACAGATCCACCACAACATCCCGGCACCAGGCTCCATTAGAACCCCATCCCGCCCATGCCCGGCATGCCGCCGCCCATGCCGCCCATTCCTGGCATGCCACCCATGCCGCCCATGCCGCCCATGGGGTCGGCGCCGCCGGCTGGGGCGTCGGACTTGGGCTCGGGCTTCTCGGTGATGATGCAGTCCGCGGCGAGCAGGATCGACGCGACACTCGCGGCGTTCTGCAGGGCGCTGCGGTCCACCTTGGCCGGGGTCAGGACGCCGTCCTTGAGCAGGTCGCCGTAGGTATCGGTCAGGGCGTTGTAGCCGAAGGTCGGGTCGTCGGCCTCCTCGACCCTGGCGACGACGACGGAGCCCTTGGCGCCCGCGTTGTCGGCGATGGTCCGCAGGGGCACAGCCAGAGCGCGGAAGACGACGTTCATGCCGGCGGCGAAATCGTACTTGACGTGCCCGATGTCATCGGAGGAGACCTCGTGGTCCTTGCCGAAGACGCTGGTCCACTCGCGGCTCTTGGCGATGGTGTTGCGGGCGTTGATGAAGCTGGCGCCGCCGCCTGGGACGACGCCCTCGGCAACTGCAGCGCGGGTGGAGTGGAGCGCGTCCTCGACGCGGGCCTTTTTCTCTTTGAGTTCGGCTTCAGAAGCGGCGCCGACCTTGACCTGGGCGACGCCGCCCGAGAGCTTGGCCAGGCGCTCCTGGAGCTTCTCCTTGTCGTAGTCGCTGGTGGCGTTGTCGATCTCGGCGCGGATCTGGGCGACGCGGGCCTGGATGTCCTTGGTGGCGCCCACGCCCTCGATGATGGTCGTGTTGTCGGCGTCCACCTCGATCTTCTTGGCGAGGCCGAGTTCGGAGAGCTCGATCTTGTCGATGGAGGTGCTCAGGTCCTTCATGAAGGCGGTCCCGCCGGTGAGGACGGCCAGGTCCTGGAGCATGGCCTTGCGTCGGTCGCCGTAGCCGGGGGCCTTGACGGCGACGACCTGGAGGGTGCCGCGGAGCTTGTTGATGACGAGCGTGGAGAGAGCCTCGCCCGAGACGTCCTCGGCGATGATGAGCAGAGGCTTTTTGGCGCCCATGACCTTTTCGAGCAGCGGGACGAGCTTGGTGACGTTGTCGATCTTGTCCTCGTGGATGAAGACGAGGCACTTGTCGAGCTCGACCTTCATCTCGTCGGGGTCGGTGACGAAGTTGGGCGAGAGGAAGCCGCGGTCGAACTGCATGCCCTCGACGACGACGACCTCGGTTTCGAGGGACTTGCCCTCTTCGACGGTGATGACGCCGTCCTTGCCGACCTTCTCGAAGGCGTCGGCCATGATCTTGCCGACCTCGGGGTCGTTGTTGGCGGAGATGGCGGCGACGTTCTGGATGTCCTTTTTGCCGTTGATGGGCGTGGCCAGGTCGTCAATGCTCTTGGCGGCCTGCTCGACGGCGAGCTTCATGCCGCGGACGAGGGCGTTGGCGTCTACGCCCGCGGCGATGTAGCGGAGGCCTTCCTTGAAGAGGGCCTCGGCCAGGACGGTGGCGGTGGTGGTGCCGTCGCCGGCGTCGTCGGAGGTCTTGCTGGCGGCCTCCTTGACGAGCAGGGCGCCCATGTTCTCGGCTTTGTCGCGGAGTTCGATTTCCTCGGCGACGGTGACGCCGTCCTTGGTGACGGTCGGGCCGCCCCAGGACTTGTCGATGACGGCGTTGCGCCCGCGGGGGCCGAGGGTGGCCTTGACGGCCTTTGAGAGTTTCTCGACGCCGGCCAGCAGGGCCTGGCGCGCCTCAAGATCGAAGGTCAGCTCTTTGGTTGCCATGGACGTGCTCGCTCCTGCAGAGGGTGCGGTGTGTGTGAATCCGTCGGAAGTGGCTGGGGATCGAGACCCCGGCTCGTCCTGAGCATGAGGCAACCCGGGCGCCAACAGGATCGGACGGATTCGGAGTGGCGCGATCGCCCCAGCGAGGCGTTTGGGGGGTTCCGGGGCAAATGGCCCTGTCAGGCGATCGGACGGGGTGATTCGAGGCTGCCAAGGTGGCAGGGCGCGATGTCAACGCGATCGAGGTAAATGAGGCGTTCCATTCTCGGGTGAGCAACCGCCCCGAGGACGGGGCGGCTCGCAGTGACCGGGACTCGTTTGCGCGGGCGTCGAGCGGTGCTATAATCGCGTCCCACTGACCCAGCCGAGAGCCATCTGATGCCGTCACCAGCACTCACGCTCGCGAGCGTGGACCTGTCCAGCTATCTGCCGATCCTGATCATGGTCCTGGCTGCCGTGGGGTTCGGCGTGATGAACGTCGTGATGTCGATGATGATCGGCCCCAAGCGGACGGGCGAGAACAAGGGCGCGACCTACGAATCGGGCATGACCCCGATCGGGACCGCCCGCAAGCGGTTCAACGTCCGGTTTTATCTGATCGCGATGGTGTTCCTGCTGTTCGATGTCGAGGTCGTGTTCCTGTACCCGTGGGCGGTGACGTTCGCGAACCTGGACCCCGGGACGAGCGAGGGGATGGTCTGGCTTGGGCGGATCATGTTCTTCCTGCTCACAACAGTCGTGGCGTACCTCTACGGGTTCCGCAAGGGCGTGTTCACGTTCGATTGAGCGGGCGCCCCCAGCCGCCGCCCCAGCCCACTTTCCAACCTGTGCAGGTGTCATATCCGACACGATCTGTTGGTCGTGTATCGGGCGGTCCGAGTGCGCCCCGTCACAGGCGGAGGGCGTGGAACAACCGTGCGCAGGGGGATCTCGGTCCGGGCGCTCGCCTTGACACAGTCGCGTCGGCGGTCGATCTGGTTCGGGGCGCCACCCCCCACCGATCACCCGGAGACGCGAGAGCCGATGCCGACCGAGAACGCCGAGCCATCCCGAACAGAGACGAACGAGACGCGGGAGGCGCTGCTCCGTGTGAGCGAGGGGCGCCTGCTCGAGGCTCGGTTCCAGCCGATCGTGGAGCTGCAGCGCGGGCGGATCGCGGCGTACGAGTGCCTGACGCGCCCGGCCCGCGAGAGCGGGTTCGAGAACCCGCTGGCGCTCTTTGATGCCGCCGAAGGCGAGGGGATGCTGTGGGATATCGAGCGTGTGGCGCGGGACAACTCGTTCGAGGCCGCGTCGGAGTGGCCCGAGGGAGTGCTGTTGTTTATGAACTGCTCGCCGCAGGTGATCGGCGACCCGCGGTTTCTTGACTCGCTGCGCGAAGGCCTGAAGCGCGCCGGCGGGGTCCTGCCCAGGCGGGTGGTGATCGAGATCACAGAGCGCTCGGACGAGCAGGCGGACTGCGTGGTGCTCGACCAGGTGCAGCAGCTTCGCGACGAGGGGTATCAGATCGCGATCGACGATGTCGGGGCCGGGACCAGCGGGCTCAACCGGATCATGAGCATCCGCCCGAGCTGGCTCAAGCTCGACCGGGCGTTGGTGGCCGACATTGACAAGGACCGGGCGAAGAAGAACCTGGTCCGGTTCATGGTTCACTTTGCGCGGTTGTCGGGGGTGCGGATCATCGCCGAGGGGATCGAGCGGCGCGAGGAGCTGGGCACGCTCATCGAGCTTGGGGTGCCGTACGGGCAGGGGTACCTGCTGGGGATGCCGGGCGATTACAGCCAGCGCCTAGACCCGGAGCTGCAGGATCTGATGTGCGCCGGGTGGAAATCGACTTCGGGATCGGCGATGCGCGACCCGCGATCGGTCGGCGTGATCTCGATCACCACAGAAGCGACCCTGGTTGACGCGACCCAGAGCGCGACCGAGATCGCCCAAGTGTTTCTCCACGACCGAAAGCTGCTGGGCGTTCTCGCGATGGACGGGCACGAGTCGATCGGGTGGGTCTCGCGCGAGCGGGCGCTGCGGGCAGCATCAGACGGGCGCGCGGATCTCCCGATCTCGTCGCTGCTCGGCGATGACGTCCACCGGGTCTGCGCGAGCACAACGATCGTCGAGGCGCTTGAGATCGCGGCGGCCCGGTGCGACGCCGACGCGGGAACGCCCCTGATCGTGACCGATGGCGAACGCGTGCGCGGGATCGTGACGGTCCGTGACCTGCTGAACACCGCAGCGGAAGTCTGCCTCGCGGTGCAAACCCGGACCAACCAGACAACGGGGCTCCCCGGGCGCGTGCGTTGCGATGAGCAGGTGATCGGGCTGATCGAGCGCCACGCGGCGCGGGGTGATCTGCCGATCGCCGGCCCGGACGCCGCGTTCATCGATATCCGGAACCTGGCGTCGTACAACGAGGCGTTCGGCTTCGAGCTGGGCGACGAGCTGCTGCAAGAGCTTGTGGGGCAACTGTGCTCGCTGGTCAATGCGGGTGGGCGCGACGCCTTCCTCGGGCACCTGGGCGACGACCGGTTCCTGATGATTACCTCGACGGGTCGGGTGCGCTCGCTGGCGAGCAAGCTCGCCGAGGGGTTCGAACGCCGACTGCGCCACAACGACCGGCTCGTGCGCTCAAACACGGGGGATCTGGCGCCGGTTGGCGTGCGGATCAATATCTGCCTCGATCCGTTCAGCACCATCGACTCGATCCGGGCGTTTTACGAGCTGGAACGCCGGGGAGGCCAGGCGACGATCGAAGACGCGAGCGACTCGAGCGTGTCGGTCGTACGCACCGGGCTCGGGGCGGCCTGAGACTGGGCGGATCCACCCCGCCCCGGGCGGCGTATCCTCTTGGGCGTGAGCCAGAGCCCGACAACAACGAACGGACAGCCGCTGAGTCGGAGTTGGAGGGTGCTTGGCGCGGTGGTCTCGCTCGGGGCGTTGAGCGTGCTGCTCACCGCGGTCATGCTCAAGCCATCGGGCGAGGGGCATGGGACCCACACCCAGCTTGGGATGCCCGACTGTGCATGGACGGCCAGCCTGGACATGCCCTGCCCGACGTGCGGGATGACGACTAGCTTTGCGTACGCTGCGGGCGGGGATCTGCTCGCGTCACTGGCGACGCAGCCGCTGGGGTTTCTGCTCGTGATCGGGACGGCGGCGACGGTCTGGGGCGGGGCGCACACGGCCCTGAGCGGCGTGCGCCTGGGGCCTGTGCTCGGGTCGCTGACCACGAAATGGGTGATGTGGGCGTTGGGCATCGGCGCTGTGGGCGCCTGGGTCTACAAGATCATCACCTGGGGCTCGTGACCCGCGTCGCCCGGCTACCGTTGGGGACCGGCACACCCGCTGGTTGTCAGAGCACGATCTCTGCTGGAAGGGCGTTCGATGAGACGACGAGACCGAAACGCGCAGGTCTGGGCCAGAGCGCTCGTTGTGATCACGAGCGTTGCTGCGATGGGCGTCATGCAGAGCTGCATCATCGGAGCCGCGATCGGCGGGATGGCCGAGTCGGCGCGCCGAACCGGGACGACCAAGGTCCCGGCGGACTACACCGGGCTGCGCGGCAAGAGCTACGCGGTCGTCGTGATCGTCGATCGTCTGACGCGGGCCCAGCACCCGGGGCTGGTCAGCCGCCTGACAACCGGGATCAACGATCGCCTAGCCCTGCCCGAGAACGGCGTGGGCGCGAGCGCGTTCATCCCCAGCGTGGACCTGCTCAACGTGCTCTACGAGACGCCCCAGTGGCCCGCGATGCCGCCGGGCGAGGTCGCGAAAATGCTCGGTGTCGAGCGTCTGGTCATGGTCGAGGTCTACGACTATCAGCTTCACGAGGCGGGGAACCGGTACGTCTGGGACGGCGTCGCTGCGGGCGGAGTGGCGGTGTACGAGTCCGACTCGGGCCTGCCCGACGACCCGATCTATGAGCAGGCGATCCGCGTCACCTTCCCCGACGGGACAGGATTTTTCAAGGCCGACATCCCCGAGTCTGGCGTGACGAGCGAGCTGTCGCGTCGGTTTATCAACCGTGTCTCGTGGCTGTTCTACGACCACGAAGAACTGAACACCATCGCGTACTGAGCGAGCGCCGCATGAGATCAAGAGCAAAGCACTGGGCACGGGCGACGGCCGGGGTTGGGATCGCGTCGCTGGGCGCCACCCTGATCGTGGGCTGCAACATTGTGGCTCCGATCGCCTACGCCGTTCACGGGCCGGGGCGGGTCAAGCCGCAGTACAATCTCAACCCCGAGGCGACAACGGTCATCTTCATCGACGACCCGTCGAGCCAGGCCTCGCAGCGCCGCTTGCGGGCGCAGATCGGCCAGAACGCCCAGGACGTGCTGCTGGCGAAGAAGGCTGTTGTGGACATGATCGACACGCGATCAACGCTGACCGCCAGCGCCAAGGAACGCCACGGCAAGATGCTCTCGACGCAGGAGATCGGCGAGGCCGTGGGCGCGGATGTGGTGATCTGGGGGCTGCTCTCGGAGTTCACGCTCTCGGCCGACGGGGTTTCAAACCTGCCCGTGGCCTCGCTGCAGGTCAAGGTCATGGATGTGAGCACGGGCGAGACCTGGCCCGCGGGCGACGAGTTCTACCCGCTGACGGTCCGCATGGGCCAACGCACCGGGTACGCCCCGAGATCGGCCTCGGACAAGCTCAAGGGCGAGGCCGAGCTGGCCAAACGCCTCGGCGTCGGGCTGGCGCAGCTGTTCTACAAGCACGACATCACCGAATCCGTCAGGCGGTAGGCTGCCCAGCTATGGCTGATACGCGGGCGAGCACCGGCGCCGAGACACTGCACCTGATCGAAGCGCCCCGCGCTTCTGGCGGCGGGCGCGAGTCCTCGCTCTTCGCGTGGAACATTCAACGTAGCGCCGGGCTGATCGAGCCGGGGGCGGTCACGCTCATCGGCGACAGCATGAGCGAGCGTTGGATGCGAGCGCACGGGATCGTGTGGGACGCCCGGATCGCGCCGCCGACGGGGCGGATCGCTCTGGCGTGGAGCCCGCTTGTGCGTCTCATCCGCTCGCGCCGCCCGGGCTCGGTCCGGTGCTGGTCGCTGCCAACGCTGCGCCTGGCCAGTGCGCTCGCCCGTGTTCACGGGGCGCCGATCCGCGCGACGCTGGTCGAGGCGCCGGGGGGCGATGAGAAGCTCATCCGCAGGGCCGCGGCGAGGGTTGAGTCGATCGACGTGTTTGATGACGAGGACGCGAGCGCGTGGCGCGGGCTCGGGGTTGAATGCCGGGTCGCCGGGATCGACGCTTCGGCGCCCGATCTCGCCGAGGCGCAAGACCAAGCCCGCCGGCGCCTGCAGCGTGGGCTCGGCGTGGGCGAGTCCGAGCTGCTGCTCGGGACGCTGTTCGACCATCCGAGCGACACGGATTTCCGGCGCCTCTCGTTCCTGCTCTGCATCCTCGCGGTCAGCGAGCACCGCACAGTCGGGCTCGCGCCCGCGGGCGCCCGCCTGATCGAGGCGGGGCGGCGGTACGCGCGGGTCATCAACCGCGATTACCGCCTGCTGTTCTCAGGTCAGCCGCTCATCGAGCAACTCCGCGTGCTCGATGCGTGCGTGATCCCGGACCCGACGCGCCGCCAGGCGCGAGGCTCCCGGCGCGTTCTCGAACACGCCGCGGCGTGCGCGGGAGTCCGTGCGTACGAGCGTCCCGAGTACACAGAAGTCAGCGGGCCGACGCCGCCGGACATGATCCGCCCGATGCTCGAAGTGCTGGAGGGTGTCGCGTGAGCGGGGCGACGGGCGTGCTGTTTGTGTGCATGGGCAACATCTGCCGCTCGCCGCTGGGCGAGGGGATATTTATTCACTTGGCCCGCCAGCGCGGCGTGCTCGACCGCTTCGATGTGGACTCGTGCGGGACCGGCGCCTGGCACGCCGGCGAGAAGGCCGACCCGCGCTCGATCGCGATTGGCAAGAAGCACGGCATTAAGATCCCCTCGATCGCCCGCCAGTTCGAGGCGAGCACGGACATCGAACGCTTCGATCTGATCCTGGCGATGGACCGCCAGAACGAGCGGGACCTACTTAGCGAAGGGGCGCCGAGGGAGCGGGTGCGCCTGATGCGATCGTTCGACCCGACGCTCAGCGAAGCCGACGCGAACGTGCTGGACGTGCCAGACCCGTACTACGGGCGCGGGGATGGGTTTGAGCGCGTGTACGACATGCTGACGAGGGCGTGTGAGGGGTTGCTCGACTCGTTCGAATAATGGCGACCGCATCGGCGCCACGGCTGACCCGCAAGGGCAGCCGTGCTCAGGAACACGGGCGCCGCTGCGCGGTCACCCGTGGCATCCGGCCAATCAGATATCAGATGGCGGCTGCTGCTCAGACTGTCGTTCTCGAGCGATGCGTGAGGCCACATACATAATGGACACAAATCCGACAACAACTCCGAAAGATACCAACGGCACGGGGAGATGAGTCACGTCCGCCATCCAGATTGTCAGTGAAGTTGCTCCCCAGAGGACGGCAGTCCAAAGTACGAGCTCGATTGCGTTCATTTCGCAGCCCCGCAACATGGCCAGCGTTCGTACAGAGGCAGCCGCGCAAGAGCACGGGCGCCGCTGCGCGGTCGCCCGTGGCACCGCCATACTTGCCCACTCACAGATCCAGCATAATCCTTCGCGGATCCTCGATCGAATCCTTGATCGACACCAAGAACTGCACCGCCTCGGCGCCGTCCACGAGGCGGTGGTCGTAGCTCAGGGCGAGGTACATCATGGGGCGCAGGGCGACCTGGCCCGGGTTGTCGGGGTCTTCGGCTGGGCGCTTTTTGATGGTGTGCATGCCGAGGATGGCGGACTGGGGCGGGTTGAGGATGGGGGTGGACATGAGGGAGCCGAAGACGCCGCCGTTGGTGATAGTAAAAGTACCGCCCTGCATCTCTTCAAGAGTAATCTTGCCCGCCTTGGCGCGGGCGCCGAAGTCCTTGATCGTGGCCTCGATGCCCGCGTAGCTGAGCGTCTCAGCGCTGCGGATGACGGGGACGACGAGGCCCTTGGGGCTGGCGACGGCGATGGCGATGTCGGAGTAGCCGTGCTTCTGGATCGCGGGCTTGCCGTTGGCGTCGGCGGTGATCGAGGCGTTGACGAGTGGGAATTTTTCGAGCGCCCCGCACACGGCCTTGACAAAGAAGCTCATGAAGCCGAGGCCGACGCCGTGCTTCTCGGCGAATTTTTCTTTGTACTGCTTGCGCAGCTCCATGACCGGGCCCATGTCGCACTCGTTGAAGGTCGTGAGCATCGCCGCGGTCTGCTGGGCCTCGACGAGACGGCTGGCGATCTTCTGGCGCATGGGCGACATGCGCTCGAGGGTGATCTCGCGCGAGCCGGCGGCGCGAGCGAGCGCGGCCCCGGCGCTGGCTGCTGCAGCGCCTGCGCTCTCGAGCGCGTGCAGGACGTCGTGCTCTGAGACACGATCGCCGACGCCGGTACCGCTGATCGATCCGAGGTCTACGCCGTGCTGGTCGGCGATCTTGCGGGCCAGGGGGGTGGCCTTGACATCGCCGTTGCTTGTTGAGGGCTGGACAGCGGGCGGCGGTGCGGGCGGGGCGATGGTGGCGGCGCCAGCAGAGCTCCCCTCGCTGGCCTGGGCCTGAGCGAGCTGGGCGGCGCTGGTCTCGGCGGTCTGCTGGGCGGGCTTCTGGGCGGTCTCGTCGATCTCGCCGATCGTGGCGCCGATGTCGATGTCGGCGCCCTCGTCCACGGTTCGCTTGAGCGCGCCCGAGGCGGGGGCGAGGATCTCGACGGTGATCTTGTCGGTCTCGACCTCGGCGATAATGTCGTCGCGCTCGACCCAGTCGCCGTCGTTCTTGAGCCACGCGGACAGCACGCCGCTGACAACACTCTCGCCCGCTTCGGGCATCGTGATCGGGGTAGACATCGCTTCGTCCTTGGGTCAGTGTCTCAGGCGTGGGCCGATGCGTGGGCGCCCTTGCTGGCGTCGGTCCCCGAGGCGGGCTTGGGGCCGATGACATCGGTGATGAGTTGTTCCTGCTCGCGCTTGTGCGCCTTTTTGGATCCGGTCGCGGGTGAGCCCGCCTCCGGGCGCCCGATGTAGCGCGGGCGATCGCGCCCGAGGTCTGTCTGGATGTGGTCGCTCACAAACAGATACCCCGCGGCGTTGCGCGGCTCCTCCTGGGCGTACACCAGTTCGGCCCCGACCGGGTATCGACGTAGAATCTCGGCCAGCATCTGGTGATGGAACGGGTAGAGCTGCTCGATGCGCACGAGGGCGATGTCATTCATCCCGAGCTCGCGCCGGCGGTGGTCAAGCTCGAAGTAGAGCTTGCCGCAGACGAGCACGACCTTGCTGACCTTGGCCCGGTCGGCGCCCTCGCGCTCGAACATCGGGTCGTCGATCATCTCGCGGAACCGCCCGTCCACCAGCTCCGAGATGTCGCTCGTCGGAATGCGGAGCAGGCTCTTGGGCGTCATGACAATCAATGGCTTGCGGAAGCTGCGTTTGACCTGGCGGCGGAAGACGTGGAAGGTCTGGGCCGCGTCGGTCGGGTAGACAACCTGGAGGTTGTCCTGCCCGCAGAGCTCGAGGAACCGCTCGATTCGGCACGATGAGTGCTCGGGTCCGGCGCCCTCGTACCCGTGCGGCAGAAGCATGGTCAGGCCCGACCAGCGTTCCCACTTGGCCTCGGCCGAGGCGAGGAACTGATCGATGATGGCCTGGGCGCCGTTGACGAAGTCGCCGAACTGCGCCTCCCAAAGGACAAGCATGTTCGGGTCTGAGAGCGAGTAGCCGTACTCAAAGCCCAGGACGCTCGCCTCCGAAAGCGGCGAGTCGTAGACGCAGATCTTGGCCTGGCGTGGCAAGCCGTGCGATCCGATCGACCCGGGCGGCGTGTCGGTGCCGAGGAGGCCCAGGTCGCGGATGTGGTTGAGCGGCGTAAACGCCTCGGCGGTCTCGGTGTCGCGCAGCACCGCGTGCCGATGGCTGAACGTGCCGCGCCGGCAGTCCTGGCCGGACAACCGGAGCGCAAAGCCCTCGACCAGCAGCGTGCCGTAGGCCAGGGTCTCGGCGTCGGCGTAGCTGATACGCCCGGTCTCAGGCAGCTCGGACCTGCTCTTGAGCAGAGCCTTGAGCTTGGGGTTGACGCTGAAGCCCTCGGGTGTGCGCCCGAGCCCGGCGCAGACCTCGCGGAGCGTGTCCATTGAGACGCTCGTGTCAACGGGGTCGTGCGAGTAGTCGTGCTGCTGCCCGTCCCAGCGGGCCGAGCCGGGGTCGATGGTCGGGTCGTTGGGCGCCTTGCGGGCCGCGGCCTGGGCCTGCTCGAGCGCCTCGTCGCGCCGATGGCGGATCGCCTGAATGTCGGCCTCTTGAATCACCTGCTCGCTCAGCAGCCTGTCAGAATATGTCTTGAGCACGCTGGGCTTGCTCTTGATCATCTTGACCATCTTGGGTTGCGTGAACGAGACTTCGTCCTGCTCGTTGTGCCCGTAGCGACGGAAGCACTGCAGATCGATGAAGACATCACGCCTGAACTTCTGGCGGAACTCGACGGCGAACTGCGCCACCGCGACACACGCCTCGGGGTCGTCCCCGTTGACGTGGAAGATAGGCGCGTCGATCGCCTTGCCGATATCCGTGCAGTAGCGGCTCGAGCGTGCGTCCTCGGGGAGTGTCGTAAAGCCGATGTGGTTGTTGACGACCACATGGATGGTGCCGCCCGTGGTGTAGCCCTCGAGCTGGGACATGTTGATCGTCTCGGCGACGATACCCTGACCGACGATCGCGGCGTCGCCGTGGATGAGAACCGGGATCACACGCCTGCGATCAAAGTCAGCCCGGAGTCGCTGCTTGGCCCGACATCTGCCCTCGACGACGCCGTCAACGGCTTCGAGGTGGCTCGGATTACTGGCCAGGGCAAGGTGGACCATCTTTCCGTTGGGGAAGCGCCGCGTGCCGGAGTAGCCCCGATGGTACTTGACGTCGCCGCCCGAGTCGATGTCGTCGGTCCAGGTCTCCTCGAACTCGGTGAAGATCTGTTCGTTTGTCTTGCCGATGATGCTGTTGAGCACGTTGAGGCGCCCGCGGTGGGCCATGCCCAGCACGACCTCCTCGACACCCGTATCGCTCGCGGCCTCGAGCATGTGGTCCAGCAGCGGAATCAACGCCTCGGCGCCCTCCAAACTGAACCGCTTCTCGCCCGGGTAGCGCTTGCCCAGGAACTTCTCGAACAGCTCCGACCGGACCAGCAGTTCGAGGATGTGCGCACGCTGGGGGCGGGTCAGCTCCATCCGCCCGCCGGAGCGCTCGAACCGATTGAGCAGCCAAGCCCGTTGCTCCTCATCCTGGATGTGCATCAGCTCGACGCCGACCGTCGAGCAGTACGTCGATTCGAGGCGTGCGATCACGTCGCGCAGCGTCTGCTGGCAGTCAAGCCCCAGACCCTCGGCGTCAACCATCTGGTCGAGGTCGCTCTCGCTCAGGGCGTGGTACTCGAGCGTGAGCGATCGGGGGCGCGGGTTCGTGCGCCCGAACGGGTCTATGTTGGCCACGAGGTGTCCGAGGTCTCGGTAGGCGTTGATGAGATCGTCCACCACCGCCTGGGAGTGGGACGCCTGCCCGGCCGAGCGTCCGGCGGCGGGCGTGATCTTGACGGCGCCGCACTCGTCCGGATCAAGGCGAACCGGCGGAGGGCCAGCCTGGGACGCAGACTTGCCCGCCCCGGGAGAGAGGTTGAGCTCTCCGGCGCTGGCCAGGTCGAAGCCCTGGAAGAACGCCCGCATGTCCGCGGGGACAGACCCCTGGTCAAGCTGGTACTGGCGGTACTGCTCTTCGAGGAACTTTGCGTTCCAGGTGTTGAGCGACGGAGGAACAGGTCGCGGAGCCGAACTCATGTCTGCCTCGCCGGGGGCGTCGAACGCCCGGGATTGGGGGCGGAGAAGCGTTCACGAGACAACCCGCAGACGCCTCGTCCGATCATAGTCAAGCGTATCGGCTGTTGGGCTCGGGGACTGCTGATTTCGTTCGTCCAATGGCCCATTTCGCGGTGGGCGCCCGACGCGCAGAATCAGCCGAACCGCCCGGTGACGTACTGCTCGGTCTCGGGCAGGCGGGGATTCTGGAAGATGGTGGCCGTGGGCCCGTACTCGACCAGGCGCCCGAGGTACATAAACGCCGTGAAATCGCTGACCCGGGCGGCCTGCTGCATGTTGTGGGTGACAATCAGCACGGTGTACCGGCTCGAAATCTCGTGGATCAGTTCCTCGATGCGGATGGTCGAGAGCGGGTCCAAGGCCGAGCATGGCTCGTCGAGGAGCAGGACCTCGGGGTCCGCAACGACCGCCCGGGCGATGCACAGACGTTGTTGCTGCCCGCCCGAGAGGCTCAGGGCCGGACCCGAGAGGCGGTCCTTGACCTCGTCCCACAGGGCCGCAGCCCGGAGCGCCCGCTCGCAGGCCTCGCGCAGGACGGGTTTGCGTCGCTCACCGTCGATGCGGAGCGGGTAGACCACGTTCTCGAAGATCGACATCGGGAACGGGTTGGGGCGTTGAAAGACCATGCCCAGGCGTTTGCGGAGCTCGATGACATCGACATCGGGCGAGTAGATCGGCTCGTTGTTGAGCGAGATATCGCCCTCGATTCGGACGCCGTCGATCAGGTCGTTGAGGCGGTTGATCGAGCGGAGCATGGTGGACTTGCCGCACCCCGAGGGACCGATGAGGGCCGTCACCTTTCCCCGGGGCACGCCCATCGAGACCTCGTGGATCGTCTTCGCCTTGCCGTACCAGAGCGAAAAGTCGCGTGCCTCGATCACGCTGGGCGCTTGAGCAAGCTCGGGGTGGACGACGGACTCAACCGGGCGCCCGGCGCGGATCGCCTCGAGCACGCTCAGGCTTTCGAGCGGCGCGCTCGACATCGCGGGCGCCCTGGCGGCGATTGGCGGACGGTGCTGGTCGGCTGCTGGTGGGTCCATCATGCTCATCGCTGGTCCAGGCCTACACGCTTGCGCCCTGAGAGCGGGCGCGGAGGCGTCCTCGGAGAATGATTGCCGCGAAGTTGAGCGCGAGCACGATGGTGATGAGTAAAAGGGTCGTCGTCCAGACGAGCGGCTCGGTCGCTTCGGAATCCGGGCTCTGGAAGCCCAGGTTGAAGATGTGGAACCCGAGATGCATGAAGGTGCGGTCGGCGTGCAGAAAGGGGGCTTCGGCGCTGATCGGCAGCGCCGGGGCCAGGTTGACCGCGCCAACAAGCATCAGCGGAGCCACCTCGCCCGCGCCGCGGGCCATCGCGAGGATGGCGCCGGTCATGATCCCGGGCAGTGCTGCGGGCAGGACGATGCGCCGGATGGTCTGCCAACGGGTGGCGCCGCTCGCGAGGCTGCCCTCGCGCATCGAGCCGGGCACCGCGCTGATCGCCTCCTCGGTCGCGACGATCACGACGGGCAGGGTCATGAGCGCCAGTGTGAGCGAGGCCCAGAGGATGCCCCGCCCGCCGAAGGTCGGGTTCTCGGGCAGGCGCTCGCTGAACAGCCCCGAGAAGTAGGGCGTCCTGGCGACGAGCACCATCGCGAGGACGACAACACCGAGCCACGCGAGCGCGGCGCCCACGCCGCACACCCGCGCCGCCACCGACGCGGGCTTGCCCGGCTTACGGGCGCTGGCGACGGTCAATAGCGTCGCCATGGTCACCACGAGCAACGCCACGCCGACGATCCCCCACCACCCCGTCCGGACCATGGGCGCGCTCGGACCCGCGTCCACATACCCGCCCAGCGTGTAGCAGAAAAACCCGAGCCCGAACATGCCGTAGACGATGCTCGGCACGCCCGCGAGATTGTTCACCGCGATCCGGATGATGCTCGTGAGCAGGCCCTGCCTCGCGTACTCGCGCAGATAGATCGCCGCGATCACACCCAGCGGCACCACGCTGATCGTTAGCAGCAGCGTGAGCGTGATCGTGCCCACGATCACGGGTAGCACCCCGCCCTCGCTCGCGTTCTCTCGCGGCTGGCCCGCGACAAACTCCCACCAGCGCGACAGGTAGACCCGGAGCTTGGCGCCGAGGGCGAGGTCGTTCGATGGCGCCGCCCGGACAACGTGCGAGACGGTCATCGGCTCGTCCGGGCGTGACTGGCTCATCGGGCTGAACCGCCCCGTCGTCGGCTCGACAACCACCATCCGCCAGCGGGCGTCGATCTCGCGCAGGCGGTCCACCCGCTCGAGCGCGACCAACTGCTGAGTTCGCAGCTCCGCCTCACGCGCGTCGATTCGCGCCTCAGTGCTCGCCAGTTGCTCTGCGGTGATGCTCTTGTTCAGCAGGGGGCTTTCGAGAACAGCCGCGAGCGCGAGCGCCGCCGCGCCCCCCCACGCCAATGTCATCCCGGCGGCAGCGATCCGTGACCTCCCGCCGGCGCCACGGCTCGAACACGAGCGCGTCCAGAACATCGCACCGCCGATGGCGCCGAGAGCGCCGGCGCACAGCGCGATCCATGCGCCGAGCCCGAGCCGCTCGCCCGGGTCGAGCGCCGCCCGGAGCTGGGCGTCGCGCCGAGCCCACCCCAGGTGTGTCAGGCGGTCTTGCAGGCGCGGCGCCTCGCCCTCGTTGATCGCGTCGATCTGGCGCCTCCGCTCGAGCGCCTCGGTGTGCAACTGTCCGAACCGCTCGAGCGTCTGCTCGCTCCCGCGGCTCGCCCAGCGGCGCTGGCGCACCCGGATCGTCCCGTCGTCCAGACGCTCGATCAGCTCGCGCTCGACCATCGGGTCCGCGCTCTCGATCGCGTCGCCAGCGCCCAGATCGAGCACCCGCTCCTCGTATATCCCCTCGGGCGTCCCGAGAAAGACGCCCCACTGGCGGCGTTCGAGCAGCAGCGACGCCGGGTCCAGCTCGATCGACTCGATCTCGTACACCGGGACCGATCGGAAAGACTGCTGCCCGAGATCGCGGTTGCCGACCCGGTAGCGCCGGCGCAACGCTCGCCCGTCCTCGTCAAACGCCTGCTCGTCAATGACTCCAGACTCGATGAGCCCTTGCAGGCGTTCACTCTCGGCGGCGCCCGGTGTGTACCGCTCGGTGGCGCCCGGCTGGCCCAGGAATGTTTCGCCCGAGCGGAGGGTGACGGTCTGGATCTCGTTGGGCCAGAAGCTGCGCCCGCCACGGTAGAGGATCAACGCGATGACCCCGACGACGAGGATCAGGCACAGCAGCAACGCAACGCCCGTGAGCCAGACCACGGGCTCGCCGTGGGCGGCCATCGGGGTGCGCCGGCGCGGCCTCTCGATCGCGGGCGTCTCTGGCGGGTTGTGTGTTTGGTCGCTCATGGGAAAGGGCTACAGGGCCGCGTTCTTTTTGCGGAACGAGCTGCGCACGAGTTCGGCGGAGGTGTTGATCACGGCGGTCATCGCAAAGAGCACAAGCCCGCACAGGAACAGCACGCGGTAGTGCGTCCCGCCCAGGGGCGCCTCGGGCAGCTCCACGGCGATGTTGGCCGCGAGTGTGCGGAAGCCGGCAAAGATGTTGAGCGTCATCTCGGGCGTGTTCCCGGTGGCCATGAGCACGATCATGGTCTCGCCGACGGCGCGCCCGAGCCCGATCATGCACGCCGAGAAGATGCCAGAGCCGGCGACGGGCATGACAACCCGGACGGCCGTCTGCCAGCGCGTCGCCCCGGCGCCGAGCGACGCCGAGCGCAGGGTGTCGGGCACCGCCCGCATCGCGTCGTCGGCGATGGTGTAGATGATCGGGATCACCGCAAACCCCATCACCATCCCCACCACCAGGGTGTTGCGCTGTGTAAACGGGCCGAAGATCGAATCTCGCGCGTCGAACCCCATGCTCGTCAGCGCCGACGCGCCCAGCAGCGCGAGCGCGAGCGTGAGAAGCACGCTGAGGGCGAACCGCCAAAGCTCAAACGCGGCGCCGGAGCGCTTCGACCTGCCCGCGACCAGCCCCGCCCACGGGCGGGCGACGACCCGGGCGTTGACAATCGCGACGAAAACCGCCATCGGCAGCACCAACACCAGCACCCACCCGGGCCAGGCGCCCCCGATGGAGCTGTCGAGCCAGCGCCGGATGCTCGGTTCGCCGCCCTGCGTCGCACCGCCATCGAGCAGGTCCACGCGCGCCCGGACAAGCTCGCCATCGCGGATCGCGAGCCCGTCGGCGCGGAGGCGGCGCGATTCGCTGGCGCTCAGCTCGGTCCGCCCGTCGAGCCACGCCGGGGCGGCGCCCGCGTCCGCCGGCTCGTACAGGGCGCTGGCCAGAGCCCGGTCCACCGCGTCGGGGGCGAAGAGCGACCGCTCGATCGCCGGCCCGAGCACAGCCGACAACCCCACGCCCAGCGCGAGAACAACGCCGATCATCGCCATGAGGCGAACGCTTGTCAGGCGCCGGACCCAGGACATCGGCGCAAGGCGCCATGTGTGCGCAGCGCCCATCACCACCATCGGGACGACGGCGAAGGCGACGAGGATCGAGGGCAACCAGTCGCGAACGTACGGCGCTACCAGGACCGCCGCGATGAACCCGAGCACCACCGAGGGCAGGCTGGCCATGAGCTCGACCGTGGGCTTGACCTTCCGGCGCACGCGCGGGTGCAGGAACTCGCTGGAGAACACGGCGCCGAGCACGGCGATCGGGGCCGCGATGAGCATCGCGACAATCGTCGCCTTGAGCGTCCCCCAGATCAGCGGCGTCAGGCTCAGCTTGGACTCGACCCCCTGGGCGCCGGTGGACTGGTAGATGAACTCGGGCTTGTCGTAGCCCTCGTAGAGCACACGACCGAACAACGCCGACCACCCCGCCTGTGGATGCCCCGGTTCGACACCAGCAGAGCGCAGCGACCCGTCTTCGCCGATCGCGATCACACGATCGAGCGCCGGGGCGAGCGCGACACTGATCACGCGAGTATCCGAGGCGGGCAGGCGCGCGATGCGTTTGCCGCTGATCATGTTGCGGAGTTCAACACCGCCATCGCCCAGCCCGAGCGCCACGGTCCGGTCGCGCTCGCCGACACCGATCGCGGTGATCGGCGCCGATCCGGTGTCAGCGCTCAACGCACGTCGCAAGCTCCGTCCGTCGGAGCCACCGTTGACCACATCGGAAACCACGGTCCACGAGGTGATGCGCCCGCCAGAATCGCCCACGAGCAGGCTCATCCCGCCGAGGGCCATCTGGACCGACGTGATCCGCGCGTCGCCATCGATCAAGCTGATTGATTCCACCTCGGGGATCTCTCCCCGGACCCCG
This sequence comes from Planctomycetota bacterium, assembly GCA_024276195.1. GTDB lineage: Bacteria > Planctomycetota > Phycisphaerae > Phycisphaerales > UBA1924 > JAJRXR01. The sequence goes on along the minus strand of JAJRXR010000021.1, from coordinate 101,045 downwards.
GCGCGCGAATCAAACCGGCGCAGCAGCCCGTTGGCGTGGACGAGCAGGATGCTGGCGCCGTCGCTGGTGACAAAGACGCCGACGACATCAGCGAGATTCCGGTCGAGCGTGACCTCGCGCGCACTGATGCGCTGGCGCGATCCGCCGCCCCCGAGGCGCACGGTCCTGCGCAACTCTGCGTAGAAAAGGCGCCCGTCGTCGGTCATGCAGACCATGCGTCCCAGGCGAGCGGACGCCCGGACGCTGTGGATCAGCACCGGCTCGCCCGTGATGCCAGGGATCGAAGCGGGCGGCGAGAGCTCGCCCCGGAGATCCTCGACCAGCCACTCGTCATCGCCCGACCGGACCACGCGCGCCTGCTCGCTCAGTTCTGTGCGCAGGCGGAGGAGCGAGGTAATCTCATCCCGCTGCGCCTCGTCGAGCGCCGCCGACTGGTCGATCGCGAGCCCGCCCCAGGTCCGGCGCGCGATCGCAGAGTCGAGCAGGATGTCGGGCTGTTCGATGCTGACCGAGCGTACACTCCCGTCCGAGTAGGCCAGGGTCAGCGAATGCCCCTGCGCATCGTAAGATGCGGCGGACGGGGCGGCCCCATCGGACCGCAGATCCACCGAAGCGACGCGCTCGCCCGTCACGAGCGAGAGCTCGAGCAGGTCGCCGCTCGTATCAAGCACGAGTACAGATTCTTTGCGCACACCCAGACGGGTGAGCATGGGCGTTTGACGATCGAGCGGAGAGGCGGCGGTTTGTGCGGGCTCGGCCCTGCCCCCCTCGAACAACGGCGCCGCGCTGGCGATGAGGAACACACAAATCCCGAGCATCGCCGCGAGCACGCCCAGCCCGCCCCCGGTGATGACAACTCCCGCGACCCGATCCCAGAACCGGACCCACGACCCGGTTTGGCGCAGCGAAGTCAGGCCCGGGCGTTCCGCCCCGGGCCTGCGCTGGTTGTGATCGTCGTGCGGGTCTGCGTTCACCCTGCGGGGCTCAGCCCGAGCTTGTCCAGCTCCTCATGCGCGATCTCTGCTGTCAGCGGGTACGAACCATCCTTGATGACCGTCTCCTGACCCTCGCGGCTGAAGATATATCGCGCAAACTCCGCCCGCAGCGGGTCGAGCGCTCGCCGGCGGTCGTAGTTCATGTAGATATACAAAAACCGTGCGAGCGGGTAGTCGCCGCTGAGCGCCCCCTCGAGCCCGGGCTCGACCGCGGGCGAGTCCGCGTCAAACGCGACCCGGAGCACCTTGACATCCGGCGTCTTGAACCCGATGCCCGAATAGCCCATCCCCGCAGGATCGGACGCGACGGCGCTGACCACGCCCGCCGAGCCGGGCTGCTCCTTGACGGTGCGCTTGAAATCGATCTTGGAGCACGCGACCTTCTTGAAGAACTTGTACGTCCCCGACGCGCTGTTGCGCCCGTAGGTGCTCACCGGGCGGTCCGACCACGCGGGGTCGGTCGCCCCCAGGTCGCCCCAGGTCATGTCAGGCCCGCCGACCGAGAACACCTCACGAAGCTGGTCGATCGTGATCTCATCGATCGGGCTGTCCTTGTGAACAAACACCGCGATGCAGTCGATCGCGGCCCGCAGCTCCGTCGGCTCATACCCAAAGCGCTCGACGAACTCGTCAACCTCCTCCGGGTCCATCGCGCGGCTCATCGGCGCGAAGTGCGCCTGGCCCTCCATCAACGCGGGCGGACCCGTGGACGACCCCTTGGCCTCGACCTGGATCCGAACCCCCGGGTGGAACCGCTTGAACCCCTCGGCCCATAGCCCCATGACGTTGCCCATCGTGTCAGAGCCGACGGTCCGCAGATTGCCCGCCACCCGCTGCTGGGGCTCGTAGCTGGGCAGGTCGTCGTCGAGCAGCGAATCCGCCGGCTGGCCCATCCCGAGAGCCATCACAGCACAGATCGCGGCCGCGCACACTGGTCTGATCATTCTCTTGCTCCTTCACACGAGTTCGGGCGTCAGTGAGTTACGCGGCAGTGTCTGCCAAACGCCCCGCTCTGTCTGCCTGTCAAGTGTGAAGAAACCGTCAAGAATCCCTAACTCCCGCCCAGCCTGACACTTGCGGCGCCTCCGCCTTCTAGCCTTGGCGAGTCATCCACAGGCGTGAACGAGGCGTGAAGGGTGGCGACAACCGGCTCGCGCACGTCCAATCCTCCCGACAGACGCAGGAAAAACGAGTACCCAGGCCCCGGCGCCAGACGCTGGCGCGCCTTCTCGCTCGACTCCTGCCCGAAAACCCATCGGTCGATCAGCTTCCCCTCGGGCGATCGGAGTAGAAAGTCAAAACGCCCATCGGCCCAGACCGGGATCGCCGAGATTTCGCGATCCGGGAAGAGATAGACGATCACCTGGAAGGTGTCCGCGTAGCCGTTCCCGTCGGCGTCCGTCGGGCTGGCGACCGCCAGCCACAGCTGCTGCGGAGCGTGAACACTCGCGGGTTTCGCCCTCGGAGCCCGCGCGGTCTGAGATCGCGATTCAGGCGATGAAGCGCACCCGCTGAGGACGATCAGAATCCCCGCAATACCAAGGGTAAGAGCGCGCCTCATTGCCCGTCACCCTTCCCGATCGAGGACTCCCCGTCGCCGTCTTTGATGTCCGAGTGATGGAGGCCGTCGATCCGCTTGATCGCGGTGTCGAGCGAACTCCCGGGAACGGGGTCGAGGTCGATGGTGTGCTCCTGCTTGAGCACCTCTCGGATCTTGGTCGGATCCTCGAGAAGATTAATCGCGTGCCTGGTCAGACGCTCCTGACGCTCGCGTCCGCTCGCATCGCCCGGGATGACATACGGCGTGAGGATGATGAGCAGCTCGGTTTTCACGCTCGACTGTTTCTCTGACTTGAACAGCTCACCAAGAACTGGGATGTCACCGAGCAGAGGGACCTTAGTTTTGCGGAGCTGATCGGTGGTCTGCATGAGCCCGCCTATGACCACGGTCTGCCCGTCCTTGACGGTGACGGTGGTCTGCACGCGCCGCTGGGTGATGATCGGAGCCGCGAAGTTTTCGTCGATCTGCGTAGTCCGATCGCTGAGCGTGGAGATCTCGGGCGTGATATCCATGCGAACGAAGCCGTCGGCGCTGATGCTGGGAGTCACTTCAAGGATGATGCCAACGTCCTCGCGCCGGATGACGGCGCTGGTGCCGCCCGTGTCGCGCCGCTCGATGCCGTCGGTGATGCCGATGTTCTCACCGACCTGGATGAAGGCGCGTTCGTTGTTGTTGACCTGCACCATCGGGCGGCTAAGCACCTCGAGCTTGCCCTGCTCCTGCAACGCCCGGATGAGCAGCCCGAAGTCCGTGCTCGCGATCGCAAAGTTCGGAACGCCCAGAGCCGTCGCGATGCCAGCGCCCGCAGCCAGCTTCTGGAACGCGAACCCGTCGCCGCCGATCTTGGATCGGTTCACAAGATCGGCAACGCCCTCGCCCTCGCTCAGCACGCCGCCGATCGAAACATCGATCCCGAACTCGCTCGAATCGTCGATCGTCACCTCGGCCAGCAGGACCTGGATCATCACCTGCGGCGGCGCCGCGTCGAGCTCTTCAACGATCTGCGCGACCGTATCGATGTACCGAGGTGACGCCGAGATCACGAGCTTGTTGCTTTTCTCGTCGCCAACGACGGTGACTTCCTGCTCAAGCTCGCGCATGAGCGAGCCGGTGAACTGCGGGCCGAGGGTTGACCGGCGCAGCTCGCGCTCGCCGCTGAAGTACGACTGTAGCGTCTCCTCGATGTCCTTTGCCTTGGCGTTGTGGAGGTGGTAGACGAGGCGTTCCCGCTCCGTCGCCTCGATCCCGTCAAGCTCGATGACGATCTTGCGGACCTCCTCGATGTACTCGCTGGTTCCAGAAACCAGCAGCGTGTTGGTCCGCCGATCAACCGTGATCGAGAGCTCCTGGCGCCCGTCGGCGATCGGTGTGAACGTGCCCGACGCGAACTCGTCCGCCATCTCGTCGCCCGCCGGCGCCAGCACATACCGATCGCCATCCTGGCGCAGGTTGAACAGCTGGACCAGCAGGCTCTGCATCTGGTCCGCGTCCGCGTTGACCAGACGGAACTGCTCGATCACCCGGTCGCCGCGTTTCTCGCCGTCGAGATCCTCGATCATCGTCGCGATCAGGTTCATCATCTCAGGCGGCGCCTTGATCAGCACCGAGTTGGTCCTCGGATCGGGCGTGAGTGTCACATGGTCGCGCAGCGTCCCGTCCATCGTCGCCTCGGCCGCGATCTCGGCGAGCTGCTCGCCAAGCATTTGCACGCGCGTGGCGCTCGGCCCGATCCGTCCGCCGCCCATCGCCCGCCCGGCCAGCACGCTCTCGATCAGGCGCACCATCTCACGCGCCCCCGCCGACTCGAGACGCACCCGCCTGATCTCCTGCACCAGATCGACCGGCGCCTCGTCGAGCTGCGTCACAAGCTCCCGGATCGCCTCGATGTCGCGCTCCGTGCCGCTGACAATCAGCGCGTTCAGACGCTCGTTCGACGTCACCGAGACAGACCGCTCTCCCCGGCGCGTATTCTCCCGGTCAACATACAGCTCTCGCACCGCCTGGGCGATCACCCCCGCCTGCCCGGGAGACTCGACCTGGATCAGCGCGGTCCGGTCTGCGCCCGCAGCCTCAACCTCGCCCGTCGTCAACGCCTCGATCAGCTCGTACACCAGCTCAAGATTCTCATCCGAGCACGCGACGATCAGCGAGCTGGTCGCTGGCTCGGCCTCGATCTGGAACACGTCCAGCGCCGACTGCCTTCCCCCGCGCACCTGGCTCGCGTTGATCCGCTCACGCATCAGACGCTGGATCTTCGGCGCCAGACGGTTGACGTCCGCGTTCGGCGCCGGGATCACGTGCAGCCCCACCGCGAAACGCGCCTCCTCGGTATCGATCGTACGAATCAAACCCTCGAGCAGTGCAAAGCTCCGCGGGCTCGTCGAAACGATCAGCGCGTTCGTCCTGTTATCGATAGAAACGATGACCCGGTCCTCCGGTCGGGACGACCGCTGCCCCTCTCGCTTCGAGAACACGTCCTCGATGATTCCCGCTGCACGCTCCGCCGAGGCGTGCTTGAGCGGGATCACGCGAACCGTATTCGCCGCAGACGCCTGCTCAACGTCAAGAATCTTGACCAGCTCGCGCACCGCGTCGATGTTGGCCCGAGAGCCGACAAGAATCAGCGCATTGAGGCTCTCCTCCGGCTCGATCACCAGCCCGGACATCACCGCGTACCGGTCGCTGACAACCGCCTCGCCGCCCTCGCGCAGCGCCACCCGCAATCGCCCGACCTGGGTTCGCAGCCCGATCGCGTCGGGCGTCTCGCCAAGCCCATCAATGAGCACACGCCGGAGCTTGTCCGCCATGCTCACCGCGTCGGCGTACTCGAGCACGGTCAGCTCTGTCTCGATCCACCCGCGTTCTGAATCGCCGTTGTCGAGATCCTTGAGCAGCACCTCGACCAACGCCAACGCCTCCTCCCGCCCCGCGATCACGAGCGCGTTGGTCCGCTCGTCAACCGTCACGGCGATCGAGCCCGCCAGCGCCCGCCCCACCGTCGTCGTGGGCTGCCCCTGACGCTGGGTGCCGGGGATGCGCCGGATCTCTTCGCCGCGCCGGAACAGATCCTCGATGATCGTCTGAAGGCGCGTTGCCGACGCATTTCTCAGCGGGAACACACGGACGGTCACGGCCTCGCCGATCGGCAGCGTGTCAAAGGTCGCGATCAGCTCGGCGACCGCGATTGCGTTCGCCGCCGACGACCCGATGATGATCGAGTTGGTCTGCGGGTCCGCGATCAGGCGGATCGGGCGCGACAGATCCAGACGCACCGGGCCATCGTCGATCCCGGTGCGCATCAGGTTCAGGCGGCGCACCTGCTCAACCAGCCCGCTCGCGGCGCCCGACCGCTCTCCGCTCGGGTCGAGCGTCAGCATCTGCCCGAGCAACCTCGCCACACCCTGCGCCTCGGCCACATAGAGCTTGACGACTTTCAACTGCTCGTCCGGGCGGATCGGGCTGGCGTCGAGCTCGCGGATCAGCCGCTCAATGGCCCGACCGTCGCTCGGGTTGGCCAGCACGCTGATTGCGCGCCGCGTCGTCAGCGCCACCAGTCTCACCGGCTCGGACACAAGCACGGGTCGGTCCGCTGGCTGCGCCTGGGTCACGCCGAGCGCCACGAGTGACGCGACGATCTCGTCCGGCGCGTTGTTCACGACCTCGATGATTGAAACATTCTGCCCAATCCCGGCGCTGTCGCCCCCGTCCTCTGGAGCGCTCGCGCGGTCGAGCTCTTCGACGATGCTCTTGATCTGCTCGTGGAGCGTCTCGCTGGCCGCGATGACAAGGCTGTTCGAGCCGCGATCGATCTCCACGGCGAACGTCTCGCCCCGCTGGGCCGCGATCGGCGCAAAGGTCCGCATGACCGTCTCACGCACACGCGCCGCCGGGACATGGCTCAGACGCATCACCCTGGGTGTTGATTCGGCCGTCGCGGCCTGGCTCTGCAACTGCTCGGCCAGGCGCGAAATCTGCTCGAACTCCGCGTCCTCGGCCCGGACGATGATCACGTTCGACGAGTCATCCCCGTACACCATGACGCGCCGCGGGTTGTCCGGGTCGTCCTGTGCAAGAAATACCCGACGCACCGCCTCAGCCAGCACACTCGCACGCCCAGATCGCAGCGCGATCAGCCGCGCCTCGGGCAGCTTGAGAATGTCGGGAACGTCCAGCTGCGCCACAATCTCTCGGATCCGCTCGAGATCCTTCCGACCCGCAAACACGATCAGCGAGTTGGTCTCTCGCTCGGCCGAGACCGTCGGCACGCCCTCGGCGTCGATCAGCACCGCCGGCGCCACAGCGCCGTCGCGCCCATCACGCCCGTTCTGCCCGCGCCGCTCCGCCTCCAGGCGCACCCGCTCGCGCTCGAGCTGGTTCTCCAGCGGCGCCCGCAGACCCTCGTTGAGCGCCCGGGCCACGCTCGTCGCGCTCGCGTGCGTGAGCGGGATCACCACGAGCTGCTGCGTCGTGTCGTACTCGGGCGTGTCGAGCTTTTCGAGCAGCCCGCGCAGCCCCGACCAGACGCTCTCGTCGGCGCTGACCACCAGCGAGTTGGACGCCGGGTCGGCAACGATCGTCACGTTCCGCTCCGCCGGCGTCCGGGCCTCGAACGAGCCCGGGCCATAAAATACCTTCAGCGCATCGGCCGCCTGCGCAGCCCCCGCGAACTCCAGCTTGATGAACTCCGTCGTCCGCGCTGTCTGCTGCGGCACATCGAGCTGCTCGACGAGCGATTCGATAAACCGCATCTCGTCGGCGCCCGCCGTCACGCTCAGCACATCATCGTTGAAGTTCGCGTCCACCACCGGGACCGGCTCGCCCTCGCCCCGCGGGCGGTTGCGCAGCAGCGCCGACAGCGAGTACGCGATGTCCGACGCCGTCGTGTGCTGGACCTCGTAGCGCCGGAACTCAACGGGCGCACGCGGCGCCTCGATGTCCAACGCCTCGATCTGCGCCCGGGCGAGCGCGATCGCCTCACGCGACCCCGTCAGCATGATCGAGTTCGTCCGCGCCACCGGCGTGATCTCGACACGCACGCTCTCGGGCAGGGCCATCTCCAGCTCGCGCGCCACCGCGCTGGCACGCGCCACCTCGAGCGTCACCGTCTCGATCTGCGCGTGCTCGGCGCCCGGCAGCGCGTCGAGGCGACCGATCAGCGACTCGATCTCTTCCATCCGCTCGCCTGGAGCCGAGACGATCAGCGATCGCATCGTCTCCTGCGCCGAAATAATCACCCGGTCCTCGTCCCGACCGGTGCGCGAGATCATCTGGTTGATCGTCCGCGCCGTCTCGCTCGGCTCGGCGTTGCTCAGCGCAAAGACGCGGATCTCCCGGTCCGCCGCGAGGTCCGGCAGGTCGATCTGCTCGATCAGCTCGCGGACAATCGCCAGATCCTCCTCGTCGGCGCTGACGATGATCAGGTTCCCCTCGCGCGAGCCGATGATCGCGACGCTGTCCGCGCGGCGCCCCTCGGCCCGGGCGCGATCACGGAAGAACCGCTGCAGCGAGCTCGCCGCCCGGTCCGCCCGCGCGTGCTCAAGCCTGATTGGAACAATCGAGCGTCCGTCGTCGCCCCCGGCCGCCGCGATCTCTTCAACGTAAGCCGCCGCCTCGTCCACCCGCGCCTTGACACCAATCAGAATCAGCAACCGCCGATCCCGGTCCACCTCGACCGAGACCTGCTCCGGGTCCGTCCCCATCCACCAGCGCCACCCGGGAGACGCCGTCACCTCTTCAATCAGGCGTGCCAGCGCATCGAGATCGGCCCCCTCGGCCGTGAGCGCCCGCACCACGCGCTTGCCCTGCTCGCCCGGCGCCCGGTCCAGGTCCGCGATGATCTTCGTGAGCACCTCCAGAGTCTCGCCCTGCCCGAACACGAGCACTGTGTTGGTGCGCTCGTTGACCTCGATGAGCACGCGGTCCTGGCTGCCCGTATCTGCATTGCCCCGGAACCTGCTCGACCGCTCCCACTGCAGGTCGTACACGATATTCTCGATGCTGTCGCGAATATCCGTCGCCCGCGCATGCTGCAGCTCGATGATCTTGTACTGAATCTCTTTCCCAGCCGCAGGCGCGTCGAACTGCGCCGCAAGCTCGCTGATCTGCTCAAAGTCCTCGTCGGAAGCCGCGATCACGAGCGTCCCCGAGCGCCGGTCGCCCACGATCGCCGCGTCGCCCCCGCCCCGCCCGTTGCTCCTAGCCTGCCCCACGCGGGCGCGATTTTGGAAAAACTCCTGCAGCGACGCCGCCACGCTCAGCGCGTCGGCACGCTCGAGCTTGATCGAACGCACCGGGTACGCCGCAGCCTCGGACGTATCGACCTGGGCCACGATCTCGCGGATCTGGGCGATCTTCTCTTTGGGCGCCCGCACGACGAACACACCCGAGTTGTCCTGGGCCGAGATGAGCACCTTCTCGCGCATCGCCGGGTCGCGCCCGATGACAACCTGCTCGATGATCTGCTGCACCGCCGACGGGCGCGCAAGCTGCAGCGGGATGATCGCCAGCTCCAGCTCGTCGTCCTCCAGCGAGATATCCGCCGCCGCGAGCAACCGCTCAATCTCCGCGTGCTGCTCGCCCGACGCGGTGACAAGGAGCGCGTTCGTGCGATCGTCGGCCACAAACCTTGCCCGCGTGCGCTCGTTGGCGCCCGCGCCCTGGCGCTGGGCGTCGAACAGCGCCTGAAGCGTCCGCGAGAGGGCCGACGCCCGCGCGTACTCGAGCGTGTACTGACGGATCGCGAGGCGTTCGCCCGCCGGGCTCTGGTCGATGAGCTCGACAAAGCGGTCAATAAGCTGGAGCGCATCGCTCGGGGCAGTCACGATCAGCGAGCCCTGCCCCGGGTCCATCGTCACGCTCACGCGGGCCGGGTCGATCGTCCGGCGGACAACCTGCCCGTCGCTGCCCTGCACGCTCAGGTCCAGCGTCCGGACGCGCCGGGCCTGGCGCCCGCGCGGTCTGGGGCTGACGAGATCGCGCACGGACGAAGCCGCGGACCTGGCCGAGACGTTCCGCAGCGGGTACACCTTGACCGCCAGTTCATCGGATCGGTTCAACCGGGCAAGGCCCGAGACCAGATCGCGCACGCTGGCAAAGTCCGTCTCGTTGGCCCAGACGATCAGCGCCTGACCCTGGGTGTCCGGGCTCACCGAGACGCGCCCGGTGAACCCGCCCGGGTTCGTCGCGCCGCTGCGCCCGACCTGGCGCACCGTCTGGTTCACGACCTGCGCCACCCTCGCCGGATCCAGCGAGGCGGGCAACTCAACAATGCGCACGCCCGTCGGTTCGACGGGCATCTGCATCGCCAGCTCCGCCGCCAGCGCCGCAATCCGATCCGTGATCCGTGGCGACCCCACCACCATCAGCGTGTTGCTCACCGGATCAACCGCGATCGTCACAGTCGCGCTCTCGCTTGGCTCCACCTCGATCGGCTCGAGCGCCAGCAGACCCATCGCGTGCTGAAAGAGCGTGACCCACGCGGGGGTGAGCAGCGGGAGCTGATCAACTGGCGCCGACGCGCCCGGCTCGTCCTCTCCGCCTTCAAGCAGCTCCTCGGCGGAAATCACGTCAACCCGGACCCCGCCGCGCTGTTCGAGCAGGCGTTTGAGCGTCTGCGCCATCTCCGCCGCGCTCACGCGCGAGCGGTCAAGCGGGATCATCCGGATCTGCGATCGCGTGGTCAGCGTCGCAGCGTCGAGCGTCTGGGCGAGCGACTCGATCGTCTCGAACTGCCCGCTCGTCGCGCGCACAATCAGCGAGTTGCTCGAGGTATCGACCCGCACCGTCGGCGCCGCCGCCCCGGTCGCGTCCTCGTCGAACACCGCCTCGATGTTCCCCGCCAGCTCCTGCGCGTCGGCGTTGGTCAGGGTGATCACGCGCACCACCCGCCCCCCGCCCGGCCCGTCGCCCGGGTCCACATCCAGCCCCGAGATCACCTGCTCGGCCAGCTCCAGCATCGCCAGCGGGGCGCTGACAACCAGCGCGTTGAGGCGGCGCTCGGGCGCGACCCTGATCCCGTTGAAATCCGGCGCCTGTCCCCGGTTGATCATGGTGTTGGCAAGCTGCCAACGCCCCCACTCGGGCGCCATCGACAGCACCGAATCCTGCGTCAGCACGCTCTCGACGATCGGCGCCAGCGCCTCCGCCCGCGCGTGTTCAAGAAAGATCGTCCGAACGCCGATCTCGCTCGTCTCCATCGCGACCGAATCCATCGAGGCGATCAGGCCCGCCGCCATCTCGACGCGCTGACGCGATCCCGCGACCACGACCGAGTTGCTCCGCACCTCGGCGCTGACGCTGGGCCTGGGCTCGGCCGGAGAGACGCCCATCGACAACGCCTGTTCGAGCGCCTTGGCCACCGAGCCCGCGTCACCCTCGCTCAGCGTAAAGACCCGGATCTCGACGCCGCCCGACGCCGACGGGCGATCGAGGGTGGTGATGAGTTGCTCAGCCATCGCCATAAGCGCGGCGGGAGCGCTGACGATCACGCGCGACGAGCCGCGGTCCGCCTCGAGCGCCGGGCGCGGCAGCGACACCCCCGCACGCTCTGCACGCAACAGCCCCTCGGGCCAACGCGACCGATCGCTCAGCAGCGACTGCACCGTCTTCGCCACCGCGTCCGCATCCGCGTGCGCAAGATCAAACGACCGGATCTCAACGAGCGGCATCCCGACCGTCCGGTCGTCGTGCTCCTGCAACAACCCGACCGCACGCGCCACCTGCTCGTCCGTCCCGATGACAATCACGCTCCCGGTCGAAGGCTCGGGCGTGAGCTCCAGCGGGCGCCGCCCCTGGGCCATGGTCGCCTTGACGATCTCACGCACGGTCTGCGCCAGGCGCGCCGGGTCTCCCTTGGCAGGCGTGAACGTCACCACCGTCCGCCCCGGCTCCTCGCCCTGCTGATCGAGGCGCGCAATGAGCGCACGCGCCAGCTCGATCGTCGAACCCGGGCCGGACACGATCAGGCTGTTGGTCCGCTGCTCCGCCTCGACCCGGATCTTGGGCTGGAGAGGAACCCGCCCGCGGGTGTACCGGAGCTGCAGCGCGAGGATGCGCGGGTCTGTCTGCTGCTGGTCAACGAGCAGCCGCTCGACCGTCGCCGCGATCGCCCGCGCGTCGGCGTGCTGCAACATAAACGTCTCGACCGCCGGTTTTTCCGGGTCGAACGGCTGGCGATCGAGCGAGTCGATCAGCGCCTCGATCTTCTCCAGGTCCTTCTCGCTGCCCGAGAGCAGCAGCGCGTTCGATCCCGCCGCCGCGATCACTCGCACCGGCCCGCCCGAAGGCAGCTCGATCGTCGGCAGCGCCTCGTTGATCGTCTGCGCCACCGACCTCGCCTCGGCGTACGTCAGCGGCGCCACGCGGATCACGCTCCGCCCGATGCTCGCCGCCTCGGTATCGAGCGCCTCGATCAGCTGCTCGGCGATATCCAGGATTGATTCCGGCGCCGAAATAATCAGCGTGTTGCTCGCCCCGTCCGACACAATGTCGAGCAGCGTCTCCGTCTCGCCGGCGATCACTCCCTCCCCCGAGAGCTGCTGCTCGCGCAGCCTCGTCTCAAGCAGCCCCTCGAGCAACGGCGCCAGACGCTCGGCCCGCGTGTGCTCGAGCGCGTACATCTTCAGCCCCGTCACCGGGCGGTTCGCCCCCGCGTCCACCTCCGCAAGCACCGACTCGATCCGCTCGAACACCGCGCTCGGCCCGGACACGATCAGCGTCCGGCTCGCCGGCTCGGTGCTGACCGTCACCGGCGCCTGCCCGGTTGTCGCCAACGCCCCCCGGTCCGCGAGATCACGGATCGTCCGCTCGACCGCCGCCAGGTCCGCCCGCGCCACGCGGTACGTCCGCAGCTCCACATCCGCGCTCAGGCTCGCCTTGTCGAGCTGCTCGACGATCTGCTCAAACCCCGCAAGCCGGTCCGTCGGCGCGTCAACAATCAGCGAGTTCGTCGCCCGGTCCGCCCGGACAAAGATCTCCTTGGGAAGCTGCAGATCGGGCCTCGGACGCCCGCGCGAATCGCGCGGCATCGGCGGCTCCGGGTACATCTCATCGATGGTCTTCGCCAGCTCCTCCGCCCGCGCCACGCGCAGCGGGAAGATCCGGATCTGCCTCGCCGCTGAATCGAATGACTGCGCGTCGTTCAGCTCCGAGATGATCCGCTCGATCTCGGGCAACACGTCCGGGTGGGCCGAGACAATCAGCGTGTTCGTCGCCGGGTCCGCCTGGATGTTCACCGGCTTGAGCGTCCGCTCGTCCACCGGGCGCTGCTGGTACGACCGGTTGAGCACCTGCGCCAGGTTCCCCGCCTCGGTCGATCGCAACCGCAAGATCCGCAGCGGCGGGCGATCGCCCGTCTGCTGCGCGTCGAGCGAGCGGACAAGCTGTTCGATGATCGCAAACTGCTCGGGCTGGGCCGCGACCATGATCGAGTTGGTCGTCTCGATCGGCTCAAACACCGGCCTCGGGCCGCCGCCGATGCGCAGCGAATCGCTCGCCTCGACCAGCTCTTCGAGGAACCCGATCACCTCGCCCACCGCCGCCAGGCGCAGCTCGATCAGGCGCACCTCTCTCGCCGCGCCGATCTGGTCCTGCAGCTCATCGAGGATCCCCAGGAACCGATTCATCGCCTTCTCGTCGGCGACAACCTCCAGCGTGTTCGTCTCATCGTTGACCGAAACGTTGACCGACCCCGCGCTCGGGATCTGCGCGACCTGCGACTCATAGATCGCCATCGCCCGGTCCCGGATGACCGTAGCCTGCGCATTAGCGATCGGCACGATCCGCAGCCCCCGCTCGATCGGCGCCGCTTCGAGCGACGCGAGCACCTGCTCGACCTTCGCGAATGTCACCTCGTCGCCCGCGACGATCAGCGTCGAGCTTGCCGGCTCGGTCTCGATCACGACCTGCACCTTCGCCTTGCCCGCCTGCGCCGGCCCCGCCAGCGTCCCCTGGCGTGCAAGCCCGGAGAGCATCCGCGCCACCGCGTTCAGGTCCGCCTCCACAACCCGGTACGTCCGCAGCTCCGCGACCGGCGGCACCTCCACCCGGTCGAGCTTCTCGGCAAGCTCCTCGAGCGACTCGCGCCGGTCCGCAATCGCGTCGATAATAAGACTATTGCTCGACGCGTCCGCGCTGACCGTCACCTCCTTCTGCTCCTGCAGCCACGGCATCGGGCGGTTGTACCGATCCCGAGGCATCGGCGGCTGCGGGTACAGCTTGTCCATCGCCTTGGCCACATCCACCGCCCGCGCCACCTTCAGCGGGAACAAAAACGTAATCCGCTCCGGCTCGTCCGCGTCCGTGTTCAGCTCGTCCACAAACGCCCGGATCTCGCCCAGCAGCTCCTCGTGCGCCGCCACGATCAGCGTGTTCGTCGTCCCGTCCGCCCGGACCTCGACCGGGCGCGCCAGGCGATCCGCCGACGGACGCTTGTTGTACTGCTGCTGCAGCATCGACGCGATGCCCAGCGCATCCGCCGTGCGAAGCTGCAACAACCGCAGCGGCGGCAGCTCGCTCGGCTCGATCTTGTCCAGGCGACGCACATAATCCGCGATCACCCGGTGCTGCAACTCCTCGGCCTTCACCACGATCGAGTTCGTCCGCTCGATCACCCGCAGCGTCGGCTCGGGCGTCTCACGCCCCGGATCCACCGGGTCGCCCGACGCCAGAAACTCCTGCAACGGCTCGATCAGGTCCGCCGCTTTCACCTGCTGGATGTCGATGATCCGCGTCGTCCGCGCCGGGGGCATGAGCTGCTGCACCTGACGCAGCAGACCCGTGAACCGCGTCATCCCCGCGGCGTTCGCCCGAACAATCAGCTTCCCCGCAACCTTGTCGATCTCCGCGTCGATCGTCCCCGCCTCGCTCACCGGCAGGCCGCGTGTCTGCTCCTCATACAACGCCAGCGCGCGCGCCAGCGTCCCCTCGGGATCGCTCCCGACCAGATCAAGCACCTGCAGCCGCCGGTCGGAACCGCGCTCCCCGTCGAGCTGATCGATCAGCCCCTCGATCGTCGAAAACTGCCCCGGCAGCGCCCGGACCACCAGCGTCTCAAGCTCATCGAGCGCCTCAAAGCTCGGCGCCCGGTACGCCGACCCGTCCGTCGGCGTCAGCAACGGACGCGCCAGCCGGCTCAGACGCCCGCTCAGCTGCGTCGCGTTGACGCTGTCCAGGCGGTACGTCCTCGTCTCAAGCTCTACGCCCGCCTGCGACTGCGCCGCGCGCAGGCGCTGCTCGAACCGCGTCACGCCCTCGCGTGTGCCCACGAGCGTGACAGACCGAGAATCGGCGTCGATGATCGTGCGCACAGGGTCACGCGCTTCATCGCCCGTCAGCGCCTCCACACCCCGCGCCATCTCGACAATCTGCGCCGGATCGCCCTCTGTGATGCGCACCACGCGCGCCTCGTGCCGCCGGTCAGGCTGGACATCCAGGCCGCGCACCAGCTTCTCGAACTGCTCCACATCCCCGCTCGGCCCCGCGACCACAAGCCCAGATCCGCCGGGCAGCGGCGCAAACCGGATGACCTTGCTCTGTCTGGGCGAGAGCAAGCGCCGAACGATCTGCTCGGCCTGCTGCGATGTCACATGCTCGAGCGGGATCACCCGCGCCGAGCGCACGCCCGCCCCCTGCCCATCCCCCAGGCCCGGGTCGAGCTCTTCGAGCAGCGCCTTGGACTGCGCCAGCAGATCCGCCGACGCGACGACCACCACCTTGCCCACATCCGCCAGCGCCTGGACCGTCGGCCTGCGCCGCTCGGGCAGCGCCCGGAACAGCGACTCGAGCTGGGCCGCCGCGGCTGTTGCGTCAGCGTCGGCGAGCGTGAACGTCATCATCCGCCGCCCACTGGGCGCCCCGGTCTCGGGCGTGTCCAGCAGCGCGATCAGCTCCTCGATGGTCCCCATCCGCTGGCTCGGTCCGACCGCGATCACCGCGTTGAGGCGCTCGTCCGCCTGGATCTTCAGCGGCGGCTTGGACACGTCCTCGACAATCTTCGGCTGCCCGTTCTTGTCGATCGTCATCACCTGGTCGCGCTCGGGCACGAGCGCCCGCAACGACTCGGCCAGCCCCGCCGCCGATGTGTTCGTCACCGGGAAGACCCGCAGCCCGATGTCCGCCGGGCGAACGCTGTCGATCTGGTTGACAATCTCGCGCAGGCGCCTGCACTGGGCCGCCGTCTCGACGATGATCAGCATGTTCTGCGCGTCGATCGCCTGCACCATCCCCGGCGCTTTGATCAGCGGCGCGATCTGCTCGCTCACCTGCGACGCGATCGCGTTGTTCAGGGGCAGGTAGATCGTCAGGAACTTGCTCGGGTCGATCCCCTCGAGATCCTCATCGCTGAGCACGGGCGTCGGGCGCCGGGCCGCGTCCTCGATCGAACGCAGCGTCAGATACTTCTCGCCGCGTTCGAGGCGGGCGCCGTGCATCCGCAGGTTCAGGTTTAGAATCTCGATCGCTTCTTCGAGCGTGTAGTCGGCCGCGCTGATAAACGTCATCGCGCCCGGGGGCAGCGGCGCCTCGCGGATCACGGGCAGCCCGGACTCGCGGGCCATGAAGTTCATGACCTCGCCGAACGGGAGTTCGATAAAGTTGAACCGGATCCGGGGCTCGATCGCGTCCCCGATGTCGCCTGCGCCCGGGGCCAGGTCAGAACTCGCGTCTGGCGCCGGTTCGGGCTGGAGCCCGCCTCGCGCCGAGACCGCGAATCCGGCCGTCGCCGCGAGACTCCACGCCGTGATGGCGCGGGCTGAGAGTTGCCGCTTCATTGTCGTGCTCCGTCACGTCCGCCCATAGCGGGCGATGGGCGTCCTGCCCGTCGCCCGCAGTGTACCTATTTCAGCTCGCGTCGATCTGCGAGTGACTTCCCCAGAAAAACCTCGTACCGCTTGTCCCCGATCCGGAAGACCGCCCGCTCGCCCTCGCCCCCCTCAAACACCGCCCCGAGCAGCCCTTCCCCCGCCCCGAGCACCCGCGACTTCCCGCTGGCCCGATGCACCAGCACCGCCTCGGCCCGGGTCCCCCCCATCACCCCCGCCAGGCGCCAATCCTGATAGGGCGGGGGCGGCGCCTTCGGAGGCTCAACCGGCTGGGGCGCCTGGACCTGCGCCGCCTCGGGCGCCCTCGGCGGAACCCGAAACAGCCCCCGCTTCGCCACCCGCCCAGCCAACGCCAAAGCCTCGGGCCTCCCCTCAGACGCAACAGGCGCATGCGCCCCCGCATCCCGCGGCGCCAAGTCCGCCGCCATCGCGATCCCGAAATCCACTTTCAGCTCGACCCGCTCGCGATCCCCCCCAACCGGGCGGAGGCTCAACCCCTCGATCCTGTGGATCCATTCCTGCCCCTCGAGCATCGCGAGCGTTCGCAGCGCCTCCTCCAGCGTGCCCGTGCCCTGGACACGCCCGCGAACAATATAAAAATCCGTCTGGCGGCGCAGGCGCGCGCGCAAGGCGCCAAAGCCCCCCGACATCCGGACGCTGGCGCCCGGGTTCGCAGCCGCGCGCGGCGGCGTGCTCGTCACCACCACCTCATCAAGACCAGCCCCCGTCGCGATCGCGCTCAGCCCCGCCCGCAGGCGATGCTCGAACACGTCCCGATCTCGCGCCAGCATCGTCGCCCCCACCGCCCCGAGGCGATCGCCGGCGTCCGCGAACCGATCGATCTGCGCGCTCAGGCCCTGCGATATCTCTCGCGCACGCGCGATCCGTTCCCGCAGCTCCGCCGCCGGGCTCAGGATGAACACCAACGCCAGCAGGTACACCCCCGCCGCCAGCGCCAGCCCTCCGCCGCCCCAGATCAGCAGCCTGCGCCGATCGCTCATGGCGTCTCCCCCGCGGCGCGAAGCTCCAGCGAGAACCGATCCGCGACGTCGGCGCCGCGCACGCTCAGGCGGAAATGCCCCTCCGCCAGGATCCGTTCGCGCAGCTCCGTTGAGACCCGGCGCGAGCTGACGCGCCCATCAAGCGTGATCCGTTCGACCGTCGCTGCGGTCCAGACCCCGGGGTAGGGCGCCCCGCTCCCGCTCGTGAAGCGCACCTCCGGGTTGCTCGCGCCCGCGAGCGCATCGAGCGGCCCCTGCTCGGGCGCCGGCAGCAGCCCGATGACGCGCTCAAGCTCGGCGCTCCACTCTGGCGCCGCGTCGATCCACGCCTCGAGGTGCTCCGCCCGCGCGTCACGAGCCATCGCGTCCAGATACTCGGTTGTCAGGGTCGCGCTCCGCGCCCGGACCGCCTCGAGTTCGGTGTTGAGTGAGCCCAGCGTCGATGCACGGACGACGTACCCCCCGCCGCCCACGAGCATCACACCCAGCAGCGCCAGCAGCGCCGCCCGGCGTTTGCCGATGTTCCGGTCCGGCTCCCGCCTCGGGTTGATGAAGTCCAGCCCCGGGCGCCCGCGCTCGTCCTGGATCGCCAGCCCAACGAGCGGCGCCATCGCCCGCACCGCCTCCGCCGGCAGCGCATCGAGCCCCCGGATCGGCGGGACCAGCGTCGTGCTCGGCACCCCGAGATCCTCGGCGCACCCCCTCGCCACGCCCCGCGCCAGCGCGTCATCGCCCAGCACCACCACCGATCCCACGTCCGGCGTCCGCTGCGCCACCCGGAAGCTCATCGCCGTGCGCTTCGCCTCGACCGTGATCCGGCGCGCCAGCGCCGCGGCATCCTCGCCCGAGTCGGGCAGGTCCGCCGTCCGCGCAAAGACCAATCGCCCGTGCTCGACGAGCGCAAACTCGACCGAGGCGAACCCGATCCCGATGCCCAGCGCCGGCGCGTCGCCCGAGCCCGCCGCCGAGCCGACAAGCTCGGCGATCCCCGACGCGCGCAATCGCAGCCCCGTCAGCTTGAGCCCCGCGCTCTCGACCACCCGCCGCCGCCAGCTCAGCCGCTCGCCCGGGATCGCCCCGACAAGCACCCGCCGGTCAGCGCCCTCACCCTCGTCGTCGAACGCCATGTAATCAAGCACCGCGTCCTCGATCGCCACGGCCGTCTGGCGGAGCATCTGCAACCGGACCACGCCCGCCAGCTCGTGCTCATCGAGCGCCCGCCCCCCGGGAACGCTCAGCAGCTTGAGCACAACCTCCGAGCGAGGCGCCCCGATGACCACACGCCCAGACCCCAGCCCCGCCTCGTCGAGCTGGCCCTTGAGCCAACGCCCGAGCGCTTCGGGCTCGTCAGCGCGAACGCTCTCCGGGCGTTTGATCAGGCGCCACCCCGAGACATGCGCCGACGCACCGTGCCCGAGCACACCGATCGCGCCGAAGTGGTCGCGGTCGAAGTCCATCAGGATGGTCGTTTCAGAACGCTTCACGGTCCATCCTCCCGCTGAACCTGCCCGACGCTCCATCGCCCGATCCGCCCCGCGGGCGCCGCCGGCTCGCTCGCCTCTGATTCACCCGCCTCATCCTCGTCGGGCGCAGGCGCCTCCCGGCGCAGGTTCCTGGCAAGATCCGCAGGCGCATCATCCATCGCCCCAGGCTCATCAACGGCGCTCGCCTCTCGTTCGATCTCTGTATCTAACTCGAGTTCGGGCTCGATCGTCCGCCCCATCGCCAGCGCCAGCTCCAGCCCGGTGACATCGCGCAGGTACGCCACGCGCGGGCGTCGCGACGAGACATCAATCACACACTCATACACCACGCGATCGCGCAGCGCCGCCTCGCTTGCGTCTCGCGCAAGCCCGGAACCAGTCTGAGTCCCGCCCTCAATGCGGACGCGCCACTGCATCGATCGCGTCGTCAACCAGTCAGACGCCTGCTGGAACTCGTCCTCGCTCAGGATCCCCTCGATCACAGGCCAGACGATCGACGTGCGCTGGTCCAGCCCCAGACGCTCGCGCGCATCGCCGATCTCGCCCGCAGCCGACTCATCGATCCCCGGGATCGCCGCGAGCACCGCCGGCGGCGCCCGGTTCAGGTCCACAAGCCCGCGCACATGCTCGCTGTCTACCGTCGTCAGCGCATCGAGCCCCTCGACCCAATCCGCAGGCGCGGCGCCGAAGCGCCGGTACAGCCCGACCACGTCGCTCGTCCGCTCCAGGCTCTCGCCCTGCTCAAAGAGGTTCTTCAGAACAGCCGCAGCCGACTCGTTCCAGCGATCCGTGACACCCCGTTCGAGCTCTTCCGACCAGCCCAGCCCGAGGTTGATGCGCCGCTCGCCGCGATGGGCCTCGCCATTCTCGCCCTCGCCCCGCTGGATATTCGGGTCGAACGAGAAGACCGTCAGCACCTCGAACAAGCTCGCCGGGGCGTCCGATTCAACCAGATCATCCCCGACCTCGCCGTAGAGCAGCGCAGGCGTCACGCCCGCAACCCCCGCAAGCTCCGCCATGCTTGAAAATGGGCGCGCCCCGACGATCGCTCGCGCCAGCGCCACGTCAATCATGGGCAGACTCTCGAGCATCTCGGCGCTGGCCAGATTCACATCAAGCCTTGCGTTCTCGCTCGTCGCCGTCATCCGCCCGCCAACGCCCACCACGCGGAACGCGGGCGCGGGGCCGCCGCCCGCGACGGGGAACGTCCACGACTCGGGCAGCACCGGCGCACCGCCGTCGAGCAGATCATCGCGCTGCGAGCTCAAACGTGACATCACCGCCTGCACCCCCGACCACGCGGCCAGGCGCGACTGCGCCCCGCGACGGTCGTGCGTCGCCTCCTCGCTGGCGCTCTCGCCCATCAGCAGCACCGACGAAGCGATCAACGCCGAGAGCGTCACCACCACCAGCACCACAAGGATCACCAGCCCCCGCGCCGGCGCCCGGGTCTTTGTGCGGGCGTCAATCATCCGCCCACCTCCCACGACGCGCTGGGCGCATCGGGCACAACCATCACACGCACACGATCCGGGCGGCGCGTCGGCAGCGCCCGGTCCTCGTCGGGCTCACCCGCCAGAGCGAACGGGTCATCCATCGCACCGCCGGGCGGCGCCAAAGAACCCCCATGTAGCGCGTCATTTTCCGCTCCGGCGCGTTCGAACCAGATCGCGATCTCGACAGCGCTGGGCAGCTCGCCCGCGCTAACCGAATCAAACGACGACCGCCACCGGGCGCCGGAGAAGTACCGCAGGCGCAGACGCTCAACCCGATCGGCGAGGATCTCGCTCGCGCCCTCCGCGCCATCGCCCGAGAACGTGACGCTGATGTTCCGATCGGTCTCGGACCAGCGCAGGTCGAATGCTCGCCGGTCGCCACCGGGAAGCTCGCTGTGCCCGATCACCCCCCGGTGCAGGACACGGATCGAACGCCCGTCACCCTTGACCCCCGCCTCGCCCGCGCCGTCCTGCGCGTAGCTCGTCGCCAGCGCCCGTTCGAGGCGATCGATGAGCAAGCCCCCGCCCAGAGAACGCTCGCTGTGCGCACGGATGTGCTCCTGGCGCCGGGTCAGGTTCGAGAGCAGCCCCATCGCCGCGCCGGTGACGCCCGCCAGCAGCGCCAACGCGAGCAGCACCTCGATCAGCGTGAACGCCCGGGATCTATCGCCTGCACCGTTCACGGGCGTCCCCCCCGCCCGGCGGCTCGGTTGACGCGCTCGGTGATCTCATCAAGATCGCCCACGCCCTCGGGCCTTTCGACGCCAAAGCGAATAAGCTGATGCAGCGTCGCGCTCACGCCCGGGGCGTCGTCGCGGAGCGCGCGCACACTCACGAGCGTCAACCCCTCGTACGGCGACGCCTGCGTCTCGATCTCCAGCGTCCACCCGCTCGCCTCGCCCGAGCCCGGGCTCAGCCCGATCTCGTCGGACGCGCGGGGGCCGGTCTTGTCCCTGGTTTCCAGCGCAGCGCTCTCGCTGTCCCACGCCGGGACGGGGCCGTTGAGCGCCTCGGGCGTCGCGATGCCCGCCTCGATCTGCGCCAACGCGCTGCGCGCCAGGTCCGCCGCCTCGCCCCGATCGCCCGAGCGGATCAGACGCTCGCTCGCGTCGCGCACGACCGAGCCGATCGCCATCGACATCGTGACGAGGATCGCCAGCGAGACCAGCACCTCAAGCAGCAACGCGGCGCGCGCACACCGGACGGTCATGGCGCCCTCCCCGCAGGCGGCTCATCCCGCGCCCCACTCGGCGCGAGCAGCCCGGAAGCCTCTTCCATGTCTTCATTGACCGATTCTGGACTCGAACGAGATCCGGCTTCGGATCTCACGCGCCCCGTCCACGGGCTGACCGTGACTTTCACCCATCGGCGCGCATCACCAACATCCTGCGCCTCGGCGTCGAGAAGCCAGACCGCCCCCGGCACGATCGCCTCGGCGCCGGGCAGAAACACGCACAGCGTGCGCACGCCCTCGTCCTCCGCCCCCATTACCCCCGCCTCAAACAGCAACCCCTCGGCGCCCGGGTCATCATCAAGCATCTGATCCGGGTCTTGATCGGTGAGCGTCACACTCCGGACCAGCTCCGCCAGCGGGGTCCACACAAGAGAATCGGCGTTGGTTTGCGTCACATCCTGCTGCGAATCGGGCTCTCCCCCGCTGGCGAACGCCCATTCGATGACGTTCTCGCCCGACGCGAGCGGCCTGGCCCGGACACTGACCGGCTCTCCGGCGGCCCGAGCCTCGCTCCGCGCCCGGCGCAGGGCGCCTGCGAGCTGGTCCGCGTTGGCCCGGAACGACCCGCGCTCAAGGCGTCCGGTCAGCGCAGGCAGCGACAGGGCGAGCACAACAACGAGCACGCTCAGTGCGACAAGAATCTCAAGGAGTGTAAACCCCCGTGTGCGCATCATCCCGCTCCGCCGGATGTTCAAACGCGCGCAGGGCAGAGCGCCCCGCGCCGAGAATCATGGCCCACCGGGCGCCAACAGATCGCCGCCGAACTCATCCCCCTCGTCCGAGCTTGTGCGCAGGTGGATGTCGTCGTCGGTCCCGTCTTCCTTGTCGGGGCCGAAGGACCAGATGTCAAACGTCGGGCCGGTCGGCGTGTCCTCGTCGTTAAGAGCAAACTCATCGGCCTCGGTCGAGTAGCCCCACTCCGAGCCCCAGAGATCGCGAGCAACCGGGGTTTCCATGTAGATGGTCCAGGCCGCGGTGTCCGCGTCCGGGTCGAGCGTCTCCTTGCTCCAGAGCACGCTGATTCCCTCTTCTTCTGTCGGGTAGCGCCGGAAATCGAGTCGGAAGATTTCCATGGCGCTCTCGAACGACTCGAGCTGCACGCGCGTCGCCTGGATGTCCGCCTTGTCGCGCTGCCCGAAGACCGCGAACCCCACGATGCCCGCGAGCACCAGCATGATCGCCAGCACGATCATGATCTCGATCAGGCTGAACGCTCGGGCGACCCTGGGCCTGCGCTGTGGTCGGGACGGGTGTCTCATCGCGTGCTTCCTTTCTTCAACCCCGGGCATTGGTCCGGGGCGTGCCATCCTTGGTGTGCATTACCCGCCACTCCCGGCGGGCAGAATCTCGCCCCAGAGCTGGGGCCTGCCAGTTCCGCCCCTCCCGAAGTCCCCATCACCCGGGCTCTTCCGAGATTAGCCGGCACTAGTCTTAGTCCACACTAGCAACTCCCCGGGGACGCCGCAAGGCAATACCCGGTCTGGCCCTCACATTTCCAATCGCCCGCAGGGGCGTCTCAGGCTGCCCCGCTGAGCTGCATCATCGGCAGGATCAGCGAGATGGCCACAGTCGCGATCACCATCGCGATGACCGCCAGCAGCAGCGGCTCGATCAGGCGAACGCCGATCGTGAACGTGTGGTCCACGCGCCGCTCGATCGCCCCGGCGATGTTCAGCAGCACCTGGTCCACGTTGCCTGCGGCCTCGCCGACCGAGATCATCTCGATCGTGTCCTCGGCGAACATCCCCGAGGCGCCCAGGGGCGGGGCCAACGCCGCCCCCGCCCGGACCGACTCGATCGCCTTCTCGATCGCCTCCTCAAGGAGCACATGCCCCGCGGCGTCGCGCGCGATCTTCATCGCCTGGATCAGCGGCACCCCGTTGGTCTCCATCGTGCCGAGCATCCGGCAGAACCGGGCTGCGGCGATGTCCCGAGAGAGCGCCCCGATGAACGGGAGCCGGTTCCGGATAACCGCGAGACGGCGCGCGCCCGCAGGGTTCCGGCGCATGGCGACAAACCCGCCCGCCAAGAGCGCGAGCACGATGGCCGCGAGCCATGCGTACCCAGAGATCAGCTTCGAGAACCCGAGAACAATCGTCGTGACCATGGGCAGCTCGTCGAGGCGCGCGAAGAGAGGTTCAAACTTGGGGATGAAGATCCCGAAGATGACCGCGAGGATCGCGACGCCGAAGACGACGAGCACGGCCGGGTAGATCATCCCGCCCATGAGCTTGGACCGGAGCTCGGCCTGGCCCTGGACGAAGGCGCCGAGGCGGACGAAAACCTGCTCCAGGAAGCCGCCCTTCTCGCCCGCGCTGACCATGGCGATGTGTGTGCGCGGGAAGACCTCGGGGCGCCTGGCCATCGCCTCGCCCAGGTCGCCCCCGTCCGAGACCGCCTCGGCGACAGCTCGGTACACCGCCGAGAGCTTCGGCGAGCTCTTCTGGCGGCTCAGCAGCGTCAGCGATCGCATCACCGGCACGCCCGCATTCAGCAGATCACCAAGCTGGATATAGCTCGAAGCCAACGCCCGGGCGGACACGCCCCGGCGCACAGACCGGCGCTCGCGTCTCTCCCGGACACGGATGGGCGTGAGGTTGCGGGTCTCAAGCTCGGCGAGCACAGCCCCCTCGCTCGCGCCGCCGAGCGCCCCGCTCACGCGGGCGCCAGCGGTATCGAGTGCCGTGTACTCAAAGGTCGCCATGCCCGTCCCCGCAAGAACCGCTCAGCCGCCTTGCCCGAGCAGCTCGTCGATGCGCTGTGTCAGTCGCTCGTCGTCGGGCGTGACCTTCGGAAAGTACCGTGAATCGACCCGACCGGCGCGATCGACCAGGAACTTGGCGAAGTTCCAGCGCGGCTCGCCGCCGACGGCTTTCTCTTTCGCCCCCACCACGTCCAGCGGCAGCTTGGCCAGACGCCGATACAGCGGGTGGGCGTCGTCGCCCTTGACGCTGATTTTCTCGAACATCGGGAAGGTGACGCCGAACTTTGACGAGCAAAACTCCATGATCTGCTCGTTGGAGCCGGGCTCCTGAGAGCCGAAGTTGTTCGCGGGGAAGGCCAGGATCACAAAGCCCTCGTCCTTCTTCTCGCGGTACAGCTTCTCGAGCGCCTCGTACTGCGGGGTCAGCCCGCACTCGCTGGCGACGTTGACAATGAGCACGACCTTGCCCTCAAACGCGCGAAGATCCGTCACCGTCCCGTCGATCCGGGGCGCCTCAAAGGCGAGGGCGTAGCGCGGGTCGGTCGTCGCGGGCTGGTTCTCGCTTGGCTGGTTCTCGCCGGGTTGGTTTTCGCCGGGCTCGGCGGCGCTGGACTGGGCAGCATCTGCTGGCGCCAGCTGGTCCTTCGTCCGGTCCAGGCGGGAGCTGCCGCCCCAGGCGCCGGCGACCGCCGCGACGATCATCAGCAACCAGACCGATCCGCTGGAAGAGCATTTGCACAATGCCATGGTCAACATCCCTTCGCTCTGTGCCGAGCATGTACAGGCAGAGTGTACGGGACCAGATCGCGTCCGCGATCTCTTCTGATATTCCCCTACAGTCTGGCGATGGTGGAACTCAGACGCACGGTTCGGTTTTCGATCGCCCCGGACGGGTCCAGCGAGGGCGGGCTCAACGGGTTCGGGGGGAAACCCCCGGTTCGCTCGCTGGGGATCACGGGCGAGCTGGAGGTCATCTGCCGGGGCGAGCCGGACGCCCGGACCGGGTACCTGATTGATATCAAACGGATCGACAGCGCGGTGCGGGCGACGTTCGTGCCGGCGCTCGGGCGCCTGTTCCGAGAGCGCCCGGAGACAGAGCCCGGCGCCGCGATCGGCGTCCTGCTCGCTGGGCTGCCCGAAGCGCTCGGCGAAATCTACGCGGGCGCGGTCTGGCGTCTGAGCCCGAGCCAGTCGGTTGCGATGGAGACGACGATGAACAGTGTTGACACAACCCGGGTGGTGCTCCGGTCCACGTTTGACCTGGCCGCGGCCCACCGCCTGCATGTGCCCGGGCTCAGCGACGAGCAGAACCGCGAGCTGTTCGGCAAGTGCAACAACCGGGCCGGGCACGGGCACAACTACCGCGTCGAGGTCTGCGTGAGTGTGCCCAGCGGGGCGCCTCCGAGCGGGATGGGCGACACCATCGAGCGAGCGGTCCAGGACACGATCATCGCCCCGTTCGACCACAAACACCTCAACGAGGACACCGAGGAGTTCTCGTCCGAGAACGGCGTCAACCCGACCGTCGAGAACATCGCCCGGGTCTTTTTCGAGAAGCTCGCCCCCACGATCAACGCAGGCGACCCGCCGGCGGAGCTTGTGCGCGTCACCGTCTGGGAGACGGATCGCACCAGCGCCGCCTACCCGGCGTGAGATTCGCGCCCGGCGCGGCCCGCCCCCACGCTAGACTGCTGGCATGGGCATCGGCCTGATCCTCATCGAACGCGGCATGATCTCGCGCGAGCAGCTCGACGAGGCCATCGCCGAGCAAAGGCGCTCGGGCGAACGACTCGACAAGGTTCTGCTCCGACTCGGACACACCCGGCGCGAGGACATCGTCTTCGCCCTGGGCGAGCAGTTCCAGATGCCCGTGGTTGATATGACCGAGCTTGTCGTCGATCCGGAGACGCTCTCGGCCCTGCCCGCCTCGCTCGTTTACCGGCAAAACTGCGTCCCCGTCCGGCGCGACAACGGCGCGCTGACCATCGCCACGAGCGACCCGTTCGAGCTCTCGGCCCTCGACGAGCTGCGCCTGCTGACCGGGTGCTCGATCGAGCTGGTCCTGGCCGACGAAGAAGAACTGCACCGGTTCATCCGCAAGCACTACGGCGTAGGCGGTGACACGCTCGCGCAGATGGACGCCGACGCGCCGATCGCGCTCGAGGGCGAGGGCGAGGGCGAGGGCGGAGCCGATCAGGACATCGAGCAGGCGCAGGAAGCCTCGGTCATCAAGCTCGTCAACGACATCATCAGCGAGGCCGTCAGCGAGCGGGCGACCGATATCCACATCGAGCCGTACGAGCACGAGCTGACCGTCCGCTACCGGGTCGATGGCGTGCTCCTGCGCGCCAGCGTCCCGGCTTCGATCAACCGATTCGGGGCCGCGATCATCTCTCGCCTGAAGATCATGGCGAGCCTGAACATCGCCGAGAAACGCCGCCCGCAGGACGGGCGGATCACGTTCATCCAACGCGAGCGCGGCAAGCCATCGCAAGAGTTTGACCTGCGCGTCAGCGTCATCCCGATGATGTTCGGCGAGGGCGTGGTGCTGCGCGTGCTCAGCAAGTCCGCCGTGCTGATGTCGCTCGATGATCTGGGCATGAGCGCATCCATGAGCGCCCGGTGGGACGCGCTCATCGCCCGCCCGCACGGCATCCTGCTCGTCACGGGTCCGACCGGCTCGGGCAAGTCCACGACACTGTACGCCTCGCTCGGGCGGATCGTCACCGACGCGATCAAGGCGATCACCGTCGAGGACCCGGTCGAGTACAACGTCCCGGGCGTCAACCAGATCCAGGTCAACACCAAGACCGGGCTGACGTTCGCTGCGGGGTTGCGTTCGATCCTGCGCCACGACCCGGACGTCGTGATGATCGGCGAGATCCGTGACAAGGAGACCGCCGAGACCGCCATCCAGGCCTCGCTCACCGGGCACCTGGTCTTCTCGACCCTCCACACCAACGACGCCCCCGGCGCCTCGACGCGCCTGCTGGACATGGGCGTCGAGCCGTTCCTTGTGTCCAGCTCGGTCGAGGGCGTGCTCGCCCAGCGCCTCGTCCGGCGCATCTGCACCGAGAGCAACGAGCGATACACGCCCGAGCCCGGCGATCTGCCCCCGGGCTTTACCCTGGCAGCGGGCGAGCAGCTCACGCGGGGCGTCCCCTCGCGGGCGAACCGGAACACGGGCTACCGCGGGCGTGTGGGCGTGTACGAGATGCTCCGCCTGAGCGACGCGACGCGAGAGCTGATCATGCGCCGGGCCAGCGCCCCGGAGATCGCCGCCCGGGCGAGCGCCGATGGTGATCTGACCCGCCTCCGGGAGGACGGGTTCGAGAAGGTCCGGGCGGGGGTGACGACCCTCGACGAGGTGACGCGGGCGCTGGCCGTCTGACGCGCCGCCCCGCGCTCCGGTATCGTCCTCGGCTGTGCGACCTCCAGAGAAGATCCTGATCATCCGCCCGAGCGCCCTGGGCGATGTCTGCCGCTCGGTCCCGGTGCTCGCGTCGCTCAAGGGCGCGTTCCCCGAGGCGTCGATCGACTGGCTGGTGCAGGACTCGTTCGCCGACGCGGTGCGTGGGCGCCCTGATCTCAACGAAATCGTCCCGTTCAACCGGGCGGCGCTGGGGCGATCGTCGCGGCGCGGAAATCTGGCCCCGACCTGGCGCCTGGCGGCGGACCTGCGGCGCGCCGGCTACCACATGGTTGTTGACGCCCAGGGGCTGTTCCGGTCCGGGTTCTTTGCCGGGGCCACGGGCGCCGAGCGCCGCATCGGCTACCGCAACGCCCGCGAGCTTGGATGGGTGTTCTACAACGAGCGCCACGCGGTCGATCGCTCGCTCCACAGCGTCGATCGGATGCTCGGGCTGCTCGAACGCGCCGGGATCGAGCCCGTCCAAGACATGCGTCTGTTCTCGCCCCGCGAGGGGCGGACGTGGGTCGGGCGGGAGCATCCCGAGCTGAGCGAGGGCGGGTACGTCGTGCTGGCGCCGACGAGCCGATGGAAGGCCAAGCAGTGGCCCGACGCCCGGTTCGCCGAGTTGTGCGGGCGATTGCTCGCTGAGGGAACCGCACGGATCCTCCTCGTCGGCGCCCCGGGCGAAGAAGCCCAGTGCCCCGAGCTGGTCCGCCTCTGCGAGCGCGAGCCCCGCGTGCTGAACCTGATCGGGGGCACGGACATCGGCGGGCTGATGGCGCTCATCGAACGCTGCGACCTGCTCGTCGCCAACGACTCGGCGGCCCTGCACATGGGTGTCGGCTTCGACCGCCCGCTTGTCGCGCTGTATGGCCCGACCCGTGTCAATCTCGTCGGACCGTACCAACGCGAGCGTGATGTCATCCAGCACGTCGAGCCGGGCGACCCCATGGACCACAAGACCGACGCGAACCGATCGCTCATGGAGCGGATCGGTGTCGATGAGGTTTTCAGTGCGTGCGCTGATCGGCTCGCGGGGAAAGGATGACAGGCGGGACGCCTATCCCACCATCTTTTTTCTTGACGGGCTGATCAGGCCTTGGCTGCGGCGGCGTGCTCGTGGGCGAAGGTCTTCATGAACTCGACGAGCGCCTTGGCGCCCGCCTTCGGGAACGCGTTGTACATGCTCGCGCGCATCCCGCCGATCGAGCGGTGCCCCTTGAGCCCGTCGAGCCCGCGCGACCCGGCCCCGACCAGGAACGCCTTGTCCAGCTCGGGCGTCGGGCACTTGAACGTGATGTTCATGTTCGAGCGGCTCGCGTGCTGGGCGTGCGGGATATAAAAATCCTGGCTGTCGAGGAACGAGTACAGCACGCCCGCGACCTCGTCGTTGCGTTCCTGCATCGCCTTGAGCCCGCCCTCGGCGAGGATCCATTTGAAGACCTGACCCATGAGGTACACGCCGAAGGTGTTGGGCGTGTTGAACCGTCCTTCCTTCTTGGCGTGGTTGGAGAACTTCATCATCTGCGGCAGATCTCGGACGGGGTTCTCGATCAGATCCCTTCGCCCGATCAGCAGCGTTGTCCCCGAAGGCCCCAGGTTCTTCTGGGCGCCGGCGTAGATCAGGCCGTACTTCGACACGTCCAGCGGGCGCGAGAAGATGTTGCTCGACATGTCGCTGACGAGGAACGCGCCCTTGGGCGCTGTCGGCTCCGCGTGGAACTCCGTGCCCATGATCGTGTTGTTCGCCGTGAAGTGGACGTACACGGGGTTGTCCGAGTAGTTGGTCTGCTCGGGCGTCGGGATCGCGTTGAAGTTGGTGTCCCTGGAGCTGGCGCAGACGTGGCAGGCGCCGTAGTGCGGGCAGTCCTTGATCGAGTCCTGGGCCCACTTGCCGGTCTCGAAGTAGTCGGCCGTGCGGTCGGAGGGCAGGAAGTTGGCGGGGACGAAGTAGCACTGGCTCGTGGCTCCGCCCTGCATCCAGAACACGGAGTACTCGTCACTGATCCCGCCGACGGTGCGGCAATCGGCCTCGGTCTCGTGCGTGATCTTGTCGAAGACCTTGCCCCGGTGCGAGTGCTCAAGGATGCCGATGCCGGAGCTATCGATATCCCAGAGGTCCTTCTGGGCTTGGCGGATCACGGGCTCGGGCAGGGCGGCGGGGCCTGCGGAGAAGTTGAAGATTCGCTCGGACATGCTCGTTCTCCATCGCGGGCGCAAGCGCGCCCGATCGTTCACAGTCTCAGGCGCCGACAGCATTGACGCAGTTGATGAACTTCCCGGTTTCCATGGCCGTGCGCACGATCCGCACGGTCTCCTCGGCGACGGCGAGCTGGGCCTGATCGGTCGAGGCGCCGCAGTGGTGCGTGAAGTGGGCGACGCCCTTCGCCTGGGCGACGGGGGTGGTCCAGTCCGTCGTCTTGGCTGAGGGCTGGTTCTGGTGGACGTCAAGGGCGGCCCTGATGCCCTTGGACTCGATCGCCTCGCGCAGGGCCGCCTCATCGACGATCTCGCCGCGGCTCGTGTTCACGAAGTACGCCCCGGGCTTCATCGACGCGAAGAACCCAGGCCCGCACAGGTTGTGCGTGTCCGGCGTCGAGGCGACATGAACACTCACCGCGTCCGCCCGCCCCAGCGCCTCGATCAGCGCCTGGCGTGTGTACGCGATCGGCTCGATGCCCAGCGCCCGGGCCGTGTCGTCGCCGAGCGAGCGCGACTGGGCCATGATCTTCATCTCAAACGCCTTGGCCCGCTTGATGACCTCGGTACCGATGGCGCCCGTACCGACAACCAGCAGCGTCCGCCCCTTGAGCCCGCGGGCCTTGGCGAAGCCCGCCTTGTCCCAGTGCCCCTCGCGCAACGCCCTGTCCTGCTCGGGCAGGCGCCGGTCCAGCGCGATCAGGTGCCCGATGGTCAGTTCCGCCACGGCGACGGCGTTCATGCCCGGGCAGTTGCTCACCGCTATGCCCTTGGCTTTCGCGGCCTTGAAATCAATGTTGTCGTACCCGGCGCCCGCACGGATGATCCCCTTGAGCGTCGAGGCGCCCTCGAAGACCGCTGCGGGCACTTTGGTCGAGCGGACCACGAGCACCTCCGCCTCGGTCCGGCGCAGCGCCTCGCCCAGCGCATCCGGCCCGAGTTCCGGCTCGGACATCACCCTGCAGCCGAGCGCTTCCAGAGCCGCGATCCCCTCCGCCTCGAACTTGTCAGCAATCAGCACCTTCAACGCGCGTCCTCCCGGCTCTGCCCGCCCGGCGGGCTCTACGCTGGAATGGTAGCTCGGGTCGGGCCGCGGCAACGCCCGCGCGGCGCGTCAGGGCGCCCCCCCCCGCGGCTGCCCGGTGTTGATCTCCGACCCACCGAAGTCAACGCCCCGGAGCCCGCCGCGCGTCCAGCGGTAGTACCCGAAAAACTCGTCGATCCTCACGCCCGGGATGGTGATCGTGATCATCGTCGGCTCGGGAGAACCCGGGTCGCGCGGTCGGAACCCGGGGTTGGCGTCGCTGGTCGTTCGGACCTGGACCGAGCCGTCGAAGAAGAGGATAGGCTGGCGCGCGTCGGTGTTGAAGAAGTAGTACCCGTCCTCGCCCGAGAAATGGCGGTCGAACGTGTCGAACATGTGGGCCTTGCTCGAGGGGAAGCTGACCTCGGTCGCGCGGCGCGGGGTCAGGTAATCCGGGTCGCGGTTGAATATCCCGGGCGATGCGCCGTGCTGGTCGATGGGCCTGCGGGCGCCGACCTGCCGGTCCAGCGAGTAGGTGACAACACTGGTTTCGTAGGAGCTCTCGAAGCGCCGGACCTTGACACCGCCCAGGCCCTGGATCTCGCTGAGCGGCGTGTCCAGCCGCTCGAACTGGACGCTGTCCTCCGGGCACACCGCTGCAAACTCCTCGGGGCGCTCGCTCAGATAGTCAATAAAGGTCAGGTGTGAGAACCACAGGTGCGAGAACCAGAAGGTCGCAACGCTGCTCTCGGGGATGTTGGCGTCGCCCGTGCGCTCGCGGACGATGGCGAGCGTCTGGTACTTGGTCGAGATCCGGTCGTCGCCTCCGGCGTCTTGGAGGTCTGTGTAGGGCGAGGGCAGCGGGTTGGTTGTTCCCTTCCAACTGAACGCGGGGATGGTGTCGCCCGCGTCGGCGGTGTACCCCGCCGCCCCGATACCAAGCTGACGCATGTTCGACAGGCAGACCGCCGTCCGGGCGGAGTTGCGCGCCGACGACAACGCCGGCAGCAGGATCCCGATCAGCAGCGCGATGATCGCGATGACCACCAGCAGCTCGATCAGCGTGAACGCCCGGGCTCGCCTCGGCTTATGCACGGATTCTCGCATCGGGGCTCCGGTCTTGAGCATGACCCGCACAGCGTACCCCAAAGCCCCACGCCTCCGAAATCTGGCCCGCTCATCCCCGTCCGGGGAGTTGATCAGGGGATATTCCGCAAACGCCCGTCGTCCACCTCGGTGCGCAGGCGTTCGAGCAGCTCAACACCCTCGGCGGGCAGCTCATCGCGGTCCATCAACGCCTCAAGCTCCAGCACACCCGCGTTGAGCGACTCGCTCGAGCCCTGCGCGATCAGGAGCATGACGCGGTCTCGGACGCTCGCCCAATCCGGCTCGCTGCCGAGCGAGCCGAGCTCGTCAGCAGGCGAGACCACGGGAACCGGAGCGGGTTCTTCCGCCTGCTTCTCGGGGGCTGTGTCGGCGCCCGCCGCCGCGAGCCCGGGCGCTGCGTCTGGCATTGCGGGCTCGCTCTGCGAGCGCGACCAGACACTGACAACGAAGATCGCCGCGATGAGCAGGACGCACACACCCATGAGCGTGCGCGAGGCCGTCCGCTGGCGCGCCACCATCCGTTCGAGGCGTTTGACCTTCATCGCATCGCCCGCGAGTGGAACAGGGGCGATGTGCTCAAGCTCATCTGTTGGCGCCGGGTGCGCCTCATCGCCCGCGCTCGCCTCCGGCGTCCAGCTCGGGCTCTCGACCGAGGCGTGCGACGCCCGCGAGAACGCCGCGATGCGCTCGGGCGAGCCCTGCCCGGGCAGCATCCGCGCAGGCCCGAGCCCGAGGTGCTGGCGGTCCCGATCGACCTGGAACACCGCCCCGCACTTGGTGCACGCGTACTGCTCCGGATCGACCCGGGCCTGGCACGCGTGGCAGAAGCCCAGCAGGTGGGCGGCGCCGGGCACTCGCTTGGCCAGCATCCAGAACTGGCGCGTCGTCGGCCCGCGCACCACGCTGCTGACCGTCACCTTGCCCTGGTTGATCCGCGACACCAGCGTGTCGTACGAGCACCCGGGCAGGTTCGGGTTCCGCTCGTCGCGGACATGCCAAGGCCCCATCGCGTTCTGCGTCGCCTGGCGCGAGAGCGGATCGAACCGCCCGGAACACGCGTCGCACCGGGATGTGTTGCCCGAGATGGCGCCGCAGTACGGGCAGACGATCGCGCGGGGCTGGGGCGTGGGCGCGGGTCGAGCCCGGGCCGGGGGCTTTGGCGCATCGTGAATCGGGTTGGGCTGGGTCATGGTCGTTTGGTCGCACGCCTCGCGGGGCGTGGACCCGGCGCCTTTCCTGGGATCCAATGGGCCTTGCCGCCCGGATCACACCATCGGTCCATACGCGGGCAATCCTCGCCCGGTTGACCCGGGGGCGGACCCGGTCTCAGATCCTGCCATGAACCAACTGTGCGCATCGGCGGGCTCCGCGTCAAGGGGAACGCCAGGACGGATCGCCCTGTGCGGGGCTTTGACGCTCATTCTCGGAGCCTGCTCCGCTCCCTCCTCGACCGGGCGCCAGGCCCGCCGACCCCCCTCGCCCTCGGTCGGTGTCTCTGTGGAGACCCAACCGGAATCTTCCCGAGTCCCCGCGATCATCAACGGGCAGGTGGTCTCGTGGGCGGAGCTGCGCGACCGAACCAGCGAGATCGCCGGCGCCGTCGCCCTTGAAGAGCTCGCCCTCGACCGCGCTCTGGAGCGTGAGATGCTCCGGACCGGAACCTCGCTCGACCCGGGCGCCATCACCCGGGAACGCGACCTGCTGCTCGATGAACTCTCGCCCTCGGGCGACTTGGCGGCGAGCGCACAGATCCTCGAGATCGTCCGCCGCCAGCGTGCCCTGGGCAGCGTCGGATTCGAGGGGTTGCTCCAACGCAACGCCAGGCTCCGAGCCCTGGCCAGCCCGGGCGTCCGGGTTGAGCAGCGAGAAGTTGATCTGTCCGCGCAGATCCGCTTCGGCCCGCGCAAGCTCGCCCGCATCATTGTCGCGCCCTCGGAGCGCGAGGCCGCGGCGCTGCGCCGAGAAATCCTGGCCCTGCCCGGCGACCGACTCGACGCCTTCACCGCCCGAGCCAGCACGCGATCGATCGACGCCTCGGGCGCGCGCGGCGGGCAGATCGGCAGCGTCAGCCCCGTGGACCCCGCGTTCCCCGACTCGATCCGGCGCGCCCTCGACTCGCTCGGGCAAGGACAGCTCTCGAGCGTCCTGGCGATCGACGGCGGGTTCGCCATTCTCATGGTTGAACGGGACATGCCCGTCGAAACGCCCAGCGCCGCCCAGCGCGCCCAGATCGAGCGCGAGCTGCTCCGCCGGAAGCAGCGCCTCGAGATGGACCGCCTGGCCGATCGCCTGCTCGACCAGACGAGCGTGAGCGTGCTCGATCCGTCGCTGGCGTGGTCGTGGGAGGGGCGGGGCGGCGGCAGGTGAGCGGCGCCCCCAACGCCTCCTGGCGCGGGCTCTGGCACGCCGGGCTGGGTCCGGCGCTGTACAGCGCCGGGATCAGCGCCGCGCTGCTCCAGCTGAGCGCGCGATGGACAGGCGTTCCGACAGAGCAGGTCGCGCTCGTGCTCGCAGCGACGGCGGTCAGCGCGTTCGGGATGATGCTGCTCGACCGCGTCAAGTGGCGCGATGCGCTGCTCGACCCTGCCGACGAGAGCACGAATCCCGCGAGCGCCGCGTTGGTTCGCGCAC
Organism: Planctomycetota bacterium; assembly: GCA_024276195.1. Lineage (GTDB taxonomy): Bacteria > Planctomycetota > Phycisphaerae > Phycisphaerales > UBA1924 > JAJRXR01. The sequence continues at coordinate 66,380 of JAJRXR010000021.1, read as the reverse complement.
GCCCGGGTGTGTGGCGCACCGTTGTGGTCCTCTGCGGTCTGGTCGGCGCGGGCCTTGCCTGGATCACAGGGGGGCTCGTCGCCAGCGCTGGCGTGATGCTCGGGTACGCGGCGATCGGGCTCTACGCCGGGCGCCCGGGCGCGGGACGCCCGAGCGCACTGAGGCTCAAAGATATCCCGGTCGTAAAAAACATCTTCGTCGCGTTCGGGATCGTCGGGCTATCCGTGACCATCGCGCTCGGGCGAGATTTGGGCACGGTGCGCACAAACGCGGTTGTAGTGACGGCAGCATTCCTGCTCTGCCTCGTCGCCTCCGACGCCTTGCTCTGCGACCTGCCCGATGAAGAAGCAGACCGCGCGTTCGGGGTGAGAACCCTGCCGGTCCTGATCGGACCGGGGCTCGCCTCGGGGCTGGCGATCGGTCTCATGGCGCTCGCGGGCGGCGCCCTGCTCCTCACACACCCCGCAGAAAGCCCGTGGATCACCGCGTTGTGGGCTGTCGCCCCGCCCGTCAGCGCTGCGCTGGTCATCCTCGCCCGCCCGGGCGCGATCAAGACACTGGTTGATCTCCGCCCCGCGTGCATCGCGTTTGTCGGGGCATTGATCCTGCTCGCCTGACCCGAACAAAAATCGGTCTCTCGCTACGACATCTCGCCGAACGCTGCGAGGAAGGCGAGCACATCGTCGATATCGTGATCGGCGTCGGCGTCGAAATCGGCAGCGTCCTCGCCCGCGCCGAAGGCGACGAGAAAGGCGAGCACGTCGTCGAAGTCGAAGTCGCAGTCGTTGTCCATATCCGCGCGGAACGATGAGCGATCCGCGACATGCGCCGCGTGGAGCAGGGTCGCCTCGTATGTGTCCCGGCACCCCGGGAGGATCTCTGACGCCTCCGGGTTGAAGCTCCCGCCTCGAAGCTCGTAGGTCAAGGACATGGCGCCGCCCTCGACGTAGAACCAATCTGTCGATCCGCCCGAAACGCGGTAGAGCGTCGTCGAGAGCGGCCCGACCGACCAGCGCCCTACGTCGTGCGTCTCAACCATCAGGTCCGCCATCGCGTCACCCAGCGCCTGGTATTCGTCGTGGTCCGGGCTGGGCTCGGTCAGTTGCGACCATGGGAAGAGGATGTCGTGGCCATAGCTGTGGACATCGTTGTGCGCACGGATCTGGGGGGTCGCGAACACAAAATCGCGCAGGGCGCGGGTCTCGGGTTCAGAAAACGGCGCCGGGCCTCGGTAGGTCTGTGACGCCGGATTCCCGCTGGACCCGGCGAGCCCCCAGCGGAAGGAATAGTTCCGGTTTGGATCGACACCCCATCGCGTCGGCGCGCTGGGCGGGGGCTCGCGCCGGTTCTTGCGCCAGAACCGCTCTGTCGTCCAGGTGTACTCGTACCCGTCCGGGTTGAGCACGGGGATGATGAGCCACTCGACGCGATCGACGAGGTCGGTCACCTGCGGGTCAACGCCGTAGCCATCGACGAGCTGCTCGGCCAGGTACAGCACATTCATCACCGTCAACCACTCGCGCGCGTGGGTGAGGCCGTTGAGGATAAACGCGGGCTTGCACCCGTCCTGGGCGGCGCTGATGCGCATCCCCCAGATCGGGCGCCCCTCGTGGGATTGTCCGATCTCAAACCGCGAGACCAGATCCGGGCGGCGTGCGATCAGCTCGTCAATAAACGCATCGACCTCCGGCAGCGGGCGGTAGTCGTCGAAGAACGAGCCCTCACCCTCACCCCGCTGGCGGTACAGATCCAGGCTGGCCCGGATGCGGGCCGACTCACGATCAAGGGCGCCCTGCACATCGGGCTCGACAATCGTGATGGTAAACCCGAGCGCCTCGGCGCCGGCGATGGTCCCGGGCGGGAGGATGAAATCGCCGCCTGCGGGGGACAGCTCGCACGACACCAACGCTGCGCCGATCGACTCCAACCGTTCCAGATCCTCGGGCGTCCGGGCGTCGATATGAGCGCCCACCTGCCCGTCGTAGCGAGCGGCGCCGGCGTCGCCCGCGAGCGGTTGTGCCGCGGCCGTCGCGGGCATGGCAAACCCGCAGGCAAGCCCGAGTGAAACGAATGAGATGAAACGATACCGGCGCATGGTTGAGACCTCCGATCGAGTCTCTCCACTCGAGCCATGAGCCTACCGGCGCCTGCTGCGCCGGACAACCCCCCATCCGGGTATCGGCCCGGTATAAGCCTCGTATCAGCGTGCGACCTCGATCGCCCTCGTCTCACGCAGCACCGTGACGCGGATCTCGCCGGGGAACGTCATCTCGTCGGCCACACGCTTGGCGATGTTGTGCGCGATCAGGTACGCCTCGTCGTCGGACACGCGGTCGGCGTCGATCATCACACGCACCTCACGCCCCGCCTGGATCGCGTACGCCTCGATCACACCCGGCTGGCTCATCGCGATGTCCTGCAGCTCGTTGAGGCGCTGGATGTAGCGTTCCATCGACTCACGCCGGGCGCCCGGGCGTGACGAGCTGACGGCGTCGGCGGCCATGACGATCGGGGTGTACCACGTTGTCGCGGGGATGTCGGCGTGGTGCCCGCCGATGGCGTTGAGGACGGCCTCGTCCTTCTCCCCATACTGGCGGGCGAAGTCCATGCCGATCTTCGGGTGCCCGCCCTCCATCTCGTGGTCCATCGCCTTGCCGATGTCGTGGAGGAACCCGCAGCGGCGCGCCAGGCGCCCGTCGAGCCCGAGCTGCTCGGCGATGATCTGGCTCAGGAACGCGACCTCGATCGAGTGGCGCAGCACGTTCTGCCCGTAGCTGGTTCGGTAGCTCATCTTGCCCATCGCCTCGATGACCTTGGGGTGGAAGCCCTTGAGCTTGACCTCGATGGCCGCCTCTTTGCCGGACTTGATCACGCCCTCGTCGATCTCGCCCCGAACCTTCTCGACGACCTCTTCGATCCGCGTCGGGTGCAGACGCCCGTCGGCGATCAGGCGGTTCATCGACTCGACCGCGACCGCCTGTCGCACCTTGTCAAAGCACGAGACCACGATCACGCCCGGCGTGTCGTCCACGATGATGTCCACGCCCGTGGCCTTCTCGATCGCACGGATGTTCCGCCCCTCGCGCCCGATGATCCGTCCCTTCATGTCGTCGGACGGGATCGCGACCGTGCGGACGGTGGACTCGCTGGTCGTCTCGCTGGCGTAGCGCTGGATCGCCTGGAGCGTGATCTCGTTGGCCCGCTCGCGGGCGCCCTCCTCGGCTTCTTCAACGATCTTGCGTGTGAGCTTGGCCGCCTCGTCGCGGCACTTCTCCTCGACCCGCTCGAGCAGCATCTCACGCGCGGCGTCGGGGCTCAGGCCCGCGACCTGGTGCAGCTTCTCCGTCTGCTGCTCGACCAGAGCTTTGACCTCGCTCTCGCGCTCGCTGAGCTTGGTCGCCCGGTCGTCGAGGGTCTGGCTCTTGGCTCGCAGGCTCTGGTCCCGGTCGTCGAGTGATTGTTCCTTGCGGTCGAACTGGTCCTCGCGTTTGGTCAGGCGGCGGTCGCGGTCGCGCAGCTCGGAGCGGGCCTCCTCGGCCTCCTTCTCGAACTCGGTTTTGCGTTCCAGCGCGAGCTTCTCGGCCCCGAGCTTGGCCTTCTCGCGGATGGTCTCGCCCTCGTCGCGGGCCTGGGCGCTGATGCGCTCGCCCTCGCTTTTGGCGTCGGCGAGTCGTTTGGCGCCGAGGAAACGAGCGGCGAGCCCTCCGAGCACAATGCCCAGCACCAGGCCGAGCACCCCCCAGAGAATCTGGGACGCCGGAGAGCCAGCCTGGGCGAGCAAGAGATCGGTGTGTGTGTCCATGTCAGCCCCCGCGCCGATGGCGCCAGTTTTGGCCGGTGCGCCAGCGCGCACGGGCCACGGAGTGTGTTGGACGGTGTGGATGCGGCCAAGCCCTCCCCTGGGGGCGGGGCCTGGCGTACGCCTCAGCGAGGCGCATCAAAGTGGGCGGCTGTGAGCGTCAGAACGCGAAAGCGTCGAGAGAATGCCGATCATGAATGAGAAAGTGTCGGTCCTGAAATCGCCAGCCCAAGTTCATCCCGCGAACGCATCCGCCCTGCGGGCCAGCGCGATGCGGGTCATCCGTACCGTCCGAGGCGGAATCGACCGCCCGTAATCAATCAACCGCCCATCGTCAGGATTCACCGAACCCCGGGGCGTCTCGAGTCCTACGGGTGGATCCTACCATGCGTCAGAGATAATTTCCGGACGCGCTCCGAACCAATCCCTTCCAGCGGGCTTTTGGCGGTATCAGACGAAACTTGCCCGTGAGGGCGGATCTCGATCAGGGGACACGGGTTCTCGGTCGATAGACAACTCGCAAGGCCAGCGGGCCTTCCCGAACATTTCCTGTAAATCTCTAGAGCAACAGACAGGTGGATCGACCCATGACGACACTCACGAGACAAGGGACAGGCGCCCGGGTCATGCTGGGACTGCTGGTGTGCGCCGTTGTGCTGCCCAGCGCCCTGATGATGACCGGATGCCGAAGGGGCGGGGTGCGAAGCCGCCTGGTGACGATCCAGCGCTCGAAGATGGTCGAGATCAGCGGCCCGCCGGTGGTCCGCGGTCGATTCACGGCCCTGGACATCGAGAACCAGAACGGCTCGATCACCATCGAGGCGAGCGACAGGCTCACTGAAGCGGTCATCGAGTGGCGCATCCCGCGCTCGGACCGAGCCGAGATCGCGTCGTTCGGGATCGACACGTCCGACAGCGCCGACTGGATCGAGGCGGTCCACGAGGCCGGCCCGAACCGGTCGATCCTGCGCGTCACCACGCTCAACGCCCCGCTGCCGAGCGGCTTTCACCCACGAATTGACCTGGTCATCAAGACCCCGGTCTGCGACGGGCTGCTGGTGCGCAACTCGGGCGGTGACGTGGAGATCAACGGCATCCGCGGCGCGATTACCGTCGAGAACGGGTTCGCCGGGGGCAAGGGCGGGCGCGTCGAGGTTCGCGCCGTCGAGCCGCTGGTCGAGCCGGTGCGTCTGACCTCATCGGTCGGTCCGGTCTACCTGGTCGTCCCCCCGGGATCGCGCGGCACGCTGGACATCCAGAGCCCCGAGGGTCGGGCCGAGTTCAACACCACCTTCGGTCGCGTCACGGGTGTCCACCCGACACGCAACCACTGGACCGGGGTCTGGAACGAGGGCGCCAACCGCATCGAGCTGTACGCGGGCCAGCGCGACGCCCTGATGAAGGTCGTCGAGCGTCCGCGCACCCACTCGGTCGGCCCCGCCTTCTCGTTCTTCGATTGAGCCAACGGAATCAGTTCACCCACCTCAAGGCGTTCACCCATTGCGGGCGGACGCCTTGTTTCTTTGATGGGGTGTCGAGGCGGCTCGGGTGAGACGTTCAGGCTGCGGCCTTGCGCTGCCCGGCCTCAAAGTAGCGGCTGATCTGGTCGATCACGAACAGCTTGTGGGGCGGGTTGAGCTGGAACTCGAACGCCATACCCGCGTAGATGTTCTGCCCGCTGTCGATGTGGGTGTGGGACCGGCGGGCTGTGAGCGCGAGCGGCACGGGCACGGTCGGACGGAGGTCGATCCTGATCCAGAACAGGTGCGAGCCCTCGATGGTCGGGCCGGAGTCACGGGCGATGCGGAGCCCGACGCCCCCGCCGCCGATGTTGGCCAGCTCCGCAGTGAACTTGGGGCCAACGTCGGGCAGCTCGACGGGGTCGATCGACCCGTCAGACACAACGCCCGTGATGTCAGAGTCGAGCTGGTCGAGAATCTTGATCCGGTTGGCGACCTCGGCCGCGACAGCCGAGCGTGGATCGCGCAGAGCCCAGCACTCGACGCTCGGCAGGCTGATCGAGGCGTTGGAGATGCGGTCGAAGCTCCGGCGCATGCAGCGCTCGACGCGCTCGGGCATGGCCAGGCGGAACGCCGGGCTCTGCCCGCCGGCACGCCCGAGAACCTGGGTGTGGAACATCCAGCGGTTTTGACCGACGTTCATGATGCCGATGAGGCGTGCGCCGGTTTCGACAGAAAACCGCTTTCCCATCGAGCCGGGAGCCTCGATAACCAGCTCGGAGTCGGTCATGTCCAGCAGGCGGACGCGCCAGACCAGGTTGCCCGCGTCGGGCTGGCCTCCGACATCTGCGGTGAACTCGAGGCCGCCGCCGCGTTGATGGATTTTTGCGAGCGACTCGCGCCAGCGTTCGGTCCGTGATCTGCTCGCGGGCATGTCCGATCTCCGATGGTTTCTGAGGCTGATCCAATCGGGGCATCGGGCGCACACGAGGGTCCGCTCAAGGCGAAGAGGGCGCGGGCTGGCGCCGCCCGAGCGCATGGGATGCGCGTGTCGGGGGTATCAAGAATGCGGGCGCGTTCTCGGACGCTCAGGCGCTGTCAGATCCGGAGGGACGTTTGCGGGCGACCCGGGTCAGGCGGGCAAGATCGGACCTGTCGCGGGCGACCCGATCCCGATTCAGCGTCTCGGCGCCGAATCGCTCGCGGTAGATCGCTCCGATGACGCGCTGAATGACTGGACCCGCGTCCTGTGCGCCATCGGCGTGTGCCCGGATCACCTGGGCGTGGGCGCGGAGCGGGCGCCACGCGGGCTTGGGGCGCCCGAGGCGCTCGAAGAGCCTGAGCAGATCGGATCGGAGCAGCTCGTGCGTGGATTGTGCGCCCAAGCGTCCCAGCGGCAAACGCAGGCGCGGGAGCATCGAGGCGAGGCGCTGGGCGGCGCCCTTCCACGGACCCCGGGCGAGCCAGACGAGCAGCAGCCCGATCGCCATGGTGAAGGCGAACGAGATCAGGCCCGCGGCGAACGCCCGCATCCCCAGGGCCAGCCCGCCGGCGCGCACCCGCTCGCCGAGGTCTTGCGACCAGGAGGTCATCGCGCCGTCGATGGAGGAATCGACCATGCTTGAGCGGCTGCGCCTGTTGAACCCGACGACGGAGTTGATCCATGCGTATTCGGCGGTATCGAGCATGCGCCGGACGCGCGCCAGGATCGACTGCGACGGCTTGTGGATGGCGTCGAGATCCCAGGTGGGTGTGGGATCCTGGCGCTGCCAGAAACCGGGTTGTACCTCGACCTCGACCCATGCGTGGGCGTTGGATTCGCGCACGATGTAATGGGATGTCGGCGAGTTCCACTCGGTGGCAACGTAGCCGGTGACGACTCTGGAGTTGATCCCGACGCTGCGGCACATCGCGGCCATGGCAGAGGCGAAGTACTCGCAGTGCCCCCGCCGATCCTCGCCGAAGAGGAACCACTCTGTTGGATCCTGGAGAGGTGGCGGGGTTCTCGTTTCGAGCGAGTACGCATAGTTCGAGACCAGATAGTTCCGGATGATCCTCACGCCCCGCGAGGTGTCCACAAGCGGACGCGTCAGCGGATCCAGATCCACGGGGACTTCGGATTCACGAAACAAGCGTTGAGTCAGGCTTGTGATCGACTCCGACGGGAACGAGACCGGGGAACGAGACGCCTGCTCCAGGGTGGCGTCTCTGGCCAGCTCGAGGCACCGGACGATGTACTCGTACTTGCCCGGCTGCCCGGAGCGGAGCATCGTGCCGTCGCGCATATTTCGCTTGAACCACATCGGGGAGAGGGTCTCAAACTCGATCGGGCGCCACGTCGAGAACAGATGGGTTTCACCGCTCCGGATATTGCGCATGGTGATGTGAAGCTCGACATCGCTCGCGCTGGCGGGCAGGTTGGCGACCCGCTGCGTACCGTCGGCGCCGAGGGGGATCTCCTGGCCTGGTCCGAGCGTGGCCTGGGATTTCGAAGAGCGACGCCACGAGCCGTTCTCGTAGCTATCAAGAACCGCGCCGCGCAGGTAGAACACCTGGCTGGCTGATCCGAGTGTGTTGCCGTTGACGCTGCGGACCTGCAGGTCGAGCACGGGTGTGCTCGACTGGCTGATGAGCCCGCCGCGTCCGAGCTGGACCTCGTCGGTGAAGGAGGTGACGGAGCCGAGCGAGGTGTTGCCCCAGGCGCCGAACGCCTGCACGCCCACGCCCCGGGGCATAAGCACGAAGATGCCGATGCTGACGACGAGGCTGCCGAGCGTGAGGAACCAGACGAGGCGGCGCAGGTCGAGGCGTTCACCGGGGGAGATCGGGCCTGCGGGTCGGTCGCCGCTGGCGCTGGCGGCTTCGCGCGTCGCCTCGATCTGGTGTCGCACGACCGTGGCGCCGAACACCGGCACAAACACGAGGATGAGCATCGCCAGCAGCAGGCGGTTGCTCGTCAGGATCGCGCCCACAACGAGAAAAACACTCAGCAGGAGCACCTGGGCGTTGTCGCGTGAGCTGCGCCGGTCCACGAGCTTGACGATGAGCAGCGCCAGCACAAACTCGCTGAAGACGCTGACCCTGAACCCCTCGCCCACGAGGCGGAGCATCGCGTAGCCGACCGCGGCGAGTGTCAGCGGGATCGTCGCGCTCATCGGCAGCGCCTTGCCGCCCCGCGCCTGCACGATCGACCACGACGCGATCACGCCGACCCAGGCGACGAGGAGCATCGCGGGATTTTCGGCGGCGACAGCGTACGCCGAGGCGGCGATGAGCGAGGTCGCCAGGAGGAGTCGTTCCAGACGCGGGTTCATGCCGGCTCTTTCACACGCGAGGGAGCCCGGGCGTTGCGTCCACGCCGGAATCTGTGGGGCTTTTGGGGATCACCGGGCGGCCCGAGCACGCTCGGGAGCTTGGCGCCGGGAACCAGCCAGAGACTTTCATCCGACACGTCGATCGCCGGACGATCCCGGGGCGGGGCGCCCTGGCTCGAGTTGAACAGCACGGCCCGCCCGGCGGATCGGCTCATGGGCATGGGGTGAGCTTCGCCCGGCGTTGTTTCCAGTTCGAGCGAGGCGAGCTCATGGAGGCGGCGATGGGTCAGGCGGAATCCGCCGCCGAGTGGGCTGCGGTAGCCCGCCCAGGGCGCGTCGATCCCGACGCTCAAACCCCTGGCGCCGGCGCTGGCGGCGAGGCTCGAAACCAGCGCGATCGTGAGCTCTTTGGTTCGGTCGTCAGCTTCAGCGAGGTCAGGATGGAGCTCGAGCACGATCCGGGGCGGCATCGGGGCGGCGAACTGGCGGACGACCAGCTCGCCGAGCGCCGCGGACCGGCGCCAGGCGATGGTGCGCGGGCTATCGCCCGGGACATAGGCGCGCAGGCCATAGAACTCGTCGCTGATGCCGGAGCGAGCGGCGTGCGGGGCGCCGCGCTCGAAGCCCGTGACCATCGCTTCGAGCAGGCGCTCGCGCACCTCCAGCTTGACCGGTGTGATCGCGATCAGCTCTGGCTGCTCGAAGATCAGCGCCTTGCGGAAGAGCCCGAACGGGAAGGTCGAAGAGACCTCAAAACGATCCAGGCGGACCATGCCCCGGCGCCCGGCCAGCGCCCAACAACGCCCGCGGGCCTTGGAGCCGGGCGAGAGGTGGTCGATGTGGGTCCAGGCGGGTTCGAGCGTGCCGACGCGCCCCTCTGCGGGAGACGCGGCGGGGATCTCGCGGATGAGCAGGGCGAAGGCGGGGATGAAGCGCCCGCGGTGGCGCAACTCGTAGCTGATCGGGGCGCGCGACCCGGCCTCGATCATGGTCGGGGCGATGCGCCGGGCGTGGAGGCCCATGAGGGCGGCGCCGCTGGCGATGCCCGAGATGATGATGGCCCCCACCGCCATCCCGAACAGCCAGAACAGGAGGTTGTTCTGGCTGTTGATCGCGCCGATGGCGATGAAGAGCGTGATGGCGATGTAGAGCAGCCCGCCCGGTCGGATCTCGTAGCGCCGGGCGACGTGACGACCCCACGGGCGCCCACCGAGGCGCTGGCCCGCTCTGATTGCGTTCGTCCGTTGTGGCGCCATCGCTCCCTAGGGGGATTTGGGGGGTCGCATGAGAACCAGCACCTGCTCGCCCGGGCGGGGGCGGAAGATGCTGTTGTTGACCTCATATTCGCCGGATGCGCCCGCGCGGATCATCATGCGTGTCGGAAGTTTTGTCTTTCCTCCGATGCTCAGGCTGAACGAGCCGGTCTCGTCGGTGACGGCTTTGGCCAGCACCGTCCGCCCGCCCCGCCCGGAGACGGATGTGGTCATCTCGACATTGACCCCGGCGAGCCCGGGCTCGACGAGGCGCTCATCGGTGTCGCTGACGATGATGACGCGCCCGATGTCGCCGCGCAAGACCTTGCCCGAGATCGCCTGCCCGGCGCACCCGACGAGCCCTGCGAGTGTCAGTGTTGCGAGTGCGCCGCCCGTCGCCAGGCGCTGGCGTGTGCTCCGTCGTCTGCGTTCCACGATGAGCCTCCGATCCTTGGGGGTTGTTTAGTCGTCCGTGTCGCTGAGGCCGAAGTCTTCGGGCTTGGGCAGGTCTTTGAGGGAGGCGAGGCCAAAGACGCCGAGAAACTGTTTGGTGGTGCCGTAGAGCATCGGGCGCCCGAGCTCCTCGGCTCGACCCTTGATCATGATGAGGCGGCGTTCGAGCAGGGTGCGGAGGATCTCGCCGCAGGCGACGCCGCGGATCGCCTCGAGCGAGGCGCGCGTCACCGGCTGGCGGTAAGCGATGATGGCCAGGGTCTCGAGAGCCGCTCGGCTCAGGCGCCCGGAGGACTTGAGGCGGTGCATCGCGGCGACCGCCGCCGCGAACGGCGGGCGCGTCATCACGCGGTACCCCCCCGCGACCGACTCGATCCGGAACGCCCGCCCGGTCTGGTCGTAGACCTCGTTGAGCTCGGCTACGAGAGATTCCACCTGGGCCTCGTCCGGGGGCGTCTGGAGAAGCCCGGCGAGGGCCTCGGCCAGCTTGCTCGCGGGCGCCGGTCGGTCGGCGCTCATGAGCACGGCTTCGAGCACCGCGCTCGGAGGCGGGGCGTCGCCCTCGGTTGTCGTCTGGTTGTCTGAGCGTTCCGTCGCCATGGTCATGCCATGATGCTATCAGGCGGGCGGGCGGGGGGCGGGACGGGGCGTGGGCGTGGGCGTGGGCGTGGGCGTGGGTATGCTCGTGCGATGCCGACGCCCGACTCACTGCTCCCGAGCGTGCAGCACACCTACCCGGGGCTTGCGGCCCTGGACGAGCGCACGCTCCACGCCCGGCGTGAGGGCCTGTTTCTCGTGTTCGCCGGGCTGTTTCTGGGCACGCTGGCCATGCTCAACGTGCTCGGGGTGACGCGGTTTATCAAGCTCTTCGAGATCGATTTCGACCCATCGACGCCCGGGGCCACCGCGTTCGCGGTGGCCGTCGGCGTGCTGCCGTACCCGATCACGTTTTTGTGTACCGATTTCATTTCAGAGCTGTACGGGCGGAAGCGGGCGACCTTTGTTGTCTGGGTAGGGCTGCTGCTCAACGTGTGGGTGATTCTGATTCTTGTGGTAGGCGGGGCGCTGCCCGGGTTCGAGTCGGTCGATGGCGAGGTTATCGCTCGCACGGGCGAGCTGATTGAGGCGTTGCCGCATGAGGGCGCGCTCGACGCGATGGCGGCGTCCCGGATTCGGGACGCCGTTGCGCGCGAGCCGGTTTTCTTTGAGATCCGGACACTCGCGATCAGCGCCGTTGTCGCCTCGATGATCGCGTATCTCGTCGCCCAGCTTGTGGACGTGCAGATGTTTCATTTCTGGAAGCGTGTCACCAAGGGAAAGCACCTGTGGCTGCGGAACAATGGGTCCACGCTTGTGAGCCAGCTCGTCGATACGTTCGCGGTCATCACGATCACCTATTTTTACGCAAGGGCGATCCCGGTGGACGCGGACAGGCCGGTGTGGCCGCAGCTCTTTGTGTTCATCGCGACCGGGTACGCGTTCAAGGTGGTGATGGCGTTGCTGGACACGATCCCGTTTTCGCTCGGGGCGCCGGTGCTGGCGCGGTATCTCAGGCTCCCACCGCCGACGCACAGCCCGAGCGTGCCGCCCGGGGCGGCGGTCGAGGCGGGGGTGGGGTAGGAGCACTTGCCTCGCCGAAGATGGCAAGGTCCGAGAATGTGCGCAGGCCCGCCTGAGGCGTTCTGACGGGGGGCGATGGGTCCAACAGACCCGTCGGCGGGCGTGAGAATGAAGTGGCCTCGCCATCGGCCCGATTCTGTGGAAACGGGGACCCGCGCCGGAGGGAAAGTTGTTGCATGGCTGACCACACGAAAGATCCAGCTCTGGGGGGAGCGTTGATCTTGCTTGTCGATGACGAGCCGCACATCACGCTCGTGCTTGCGCGCAAGCTCAACGCGAGCGGGTTCGAGGTGATCACCGCTGAGGACGGCGAGGAGGCGCTCGAGCGCGCCCTTGAAACACCCCCGGCGTTGGTCATCACGGATCTGCAGATGCCGTACATGAGCGGCATCGAGCTTGCCCGCCAGCTCAAATCGAACGATGTGACCTCGCAGATCCCCGTGGTGATGCTGACGGCGCGCGGGTATGTGCTGAACCCGGGCGAGCTCGCCTCCACGAACATCCGCTTCATCATGAGCAAGCCGTTCAGCGCCCGCGAGATTCTCGACAAGGTGATCGAGCTGCTCCCGCCCGACACGAAGGACTACCGGAAGTCGGCATGATCCCACGCGCCATCACCGCTGCTCCTGTGTGCTCGGTCGATCCGCTGATCGAACGGTGTCGCGATATGGGGACGCCGGTCTGGCGGTTCGACGGCGAGGGGCGCCTGCTAACCGGCCCAGAGACCCCCGGCGTGCTCGGGCTGTGGCTCCGCTCGTCTTATCTGACCGATCGCATCGGGGGCGAGGTCGCCCGCTGGGCGGGAGGCGACGAGCCCGGGTTCACCGAGCTTTTCCCGGGGTGCTGGCTGCTGCCGATCCCTGAGATTCAGCGCCGGCGCACGGTCGGGTACGTCGTGGCGATGGCGCTCGGGTCCGAGGCGAGCGAGTCGGACGAGTTCGCCCGGAGCTGCTCCGCGGCCTCGATCGACCAGCCCTCGGCCAGACGGGCGCTGCTCGACAGCGCGCCGATGACCCGCGACGAATCGCAGCGCACGCACAGCATGCTCCGCTGGATGCACAGCGATCTCGAGGCCTACGCCAAGGGCCAGACCGCGCTCGAGACCTTCACCACGCAGCTCAGCGAGGCGTACGAGACGATCCACACGATCTACGAGATCGGGCGTTCGATGAGCGGGCTCGGCGAGCCGGACCGCTTTGTCGAGCTTGTCATAGATCGGGTGCAGAAAACGCTCGAGTTCGGCTGGGTCGCGGCCCTGATCTCACCGCGGGATCACGATGGCTCCCCCCGCCTGTTTCTCAGCGGCGAGACCGGGTGCGACACGCAGACGCTGCTGGCATCGATCAACGCGATCCAGCACGATGGCGCTGAAACGAGCTGCACCATCAGCCCGCTCCGACCGGAGGATCCCGAGGCGCTCGGCCCGCAGATTGTCACACGAACCATCGGGCACGACGGCTTGGTGTTCGGGCTACTCGCGGCGGGCGCCAAGGGCGGGATCGACCCCCAGGTCAGCAGCTACGAGACGCTTCTGCTCGAAGCTGCGGGCGGGTACCTCACGGCGTTCCTGGAGAACGTCGAGCTGTACGAGGACCAGCGCCAGACGTTCATGGGCACGATCCAGGCGATGACCGCCGCGATCGACGCCAAGGATCGGTACACCTGTGGTCACTCCGAGCGCGTCGCGTACCTCAGCGCGGAGCTGGCGCGGGCGTTCGGGCTCGACGAGGCGCAGTGCGAGCGCATCCACGTCGCGGGCCTGGTTCATGACGTGGGCAAGATCGGGGTCGCCGAGCAGGTTTTGTGCAAGCCCGGGCGCCTGACGGATGACGAGTTCGCGCAGATCCGCGAGCACCCCGAGATCGGCCAGCGGATCCTCGCGGGCATCCCCGCGCTGCAGGACATCCTCCCGGGCGTCATGCATCACCACGAGCGGATCGACGGCAAGGGCTATCCCCACGGGCTGATCGGTGAGAACATCCCGCTCATGGCCCGGATCATCGGCGTCGCCGACACATTTGACGCGATGAGCTCGACACGCTCGTACCGACCGGCGATGAACCGGGACCAGGTACTCGGCGAGATGCGCCGGGTCGCGGGGTCGCAGCTCGACCCAGAGCTGGTCGATACGTTTATGACGCTGGACCTTGCGCCGTACGACACGCTGGTGCGCGAGCACGCCGGGCCGCTGGTGCTCCGGCGCACGGACGCGGCCTGAGCCGAATCGCCGCCCCGGACTGAGTTCTTGTTATTCAAGTGTCCGCTGACGGAACGTGCCGACAATCGGGCTGACATCGGCCATGGCGCCGCCCACGACGACCTCGCGGAACTCGACGTCGTCCAGCCAGAAATCGGTCTTGGTATCTTTCGTCTGGAACTTGAGCGTGACGAAGCTCGGGGTCTGCCCGTCGGCCCAATCGCACAGCAACGTGCCTGAGATCTGGACCCAGTCGCCACCGACGACACCCACGGTCACCACCGTATCTTCTGTCGGAGTAAACCCGACGATGGCGGTGAGCTTCACGACAAACTGTTCCGTGACGCCGATCGGGAGTCGGACCCACGCGCTGAACGCGTAGTTCGTGTTGTCCAGCGCAGTATCCTTCACGCTCAAGTTGGCCCCGCCCCCAATGAAGAACCGCCCGGTGACGCCGAGCGAGAATGCGCCCGAGTACGGGTTCGTTCCGTCCGTGTTGAGCGTCGCGCCGAACCCGTACCAGGGGCTATAGCCCGACTCGAAGTCGGGATTTGTAATCGCGTTGGCGCCGAACCCGACCCCCGGCAGCGGCACGATCGCGTCCATCGAGAAAATCCTCACCGAATCGTTCCGCCTGGCGCCAACCGTCAGCGAAATCTCAACCGGCTCGTCCGCTGGCGTGGATCCGTCGTACTCGAGCATGAACGCCCATTTCGTCGCGTTGAGCGACTCTGTGGTCGTCCAGACACCCGACGGGTGGTTCGCACGCCAGCTCGGATCGCTCGCGACGCGCATGAGCGCGATCTCCAGGCCAGAGCGGGCGTCGGTGCGCACGATCCGGGCGTCGCCGATGGTCGTGCGGGTGCGCCGTTCGGTGTCGATCAGGAGCATCGCCGAGAGGCCGATGAGCGTGACGAACAGCGTCACACCCAGCACAGCGATGTACACCCCGCCCCGCCTTGCAGAGCGCCCCGATGTCGGTGCATGTGTCACGGTGAAACCTCCTCCGGGTCTGGCCAGAGAGGAGAGCGGTACGCCCGCATCAGGGCGGCGACCTTGCCTCCGCGTCTGACCGTGACCGTGACGCGCTTGAGACTCACCCCGTCCGGCGGTGTATCTCCGAAGTCCGATGCCCGGACGGTCTCGACCAGCACGGTGCGGGTGTAGCCCGAGGCCCAGGGGATCGGGGTTCCGTCGTTCTCTTGGGGCGGCGAGCCGATCCATCCGTTGTAGTCGTCAACGTCATCGAAGCGTTTGCGTGAGCCGTCGCCGATCTCGCTGGCGCCGATCCCGAAGCTGCCGACGCCCTCGTCGGAGCCCTCGTAGGCCTGGGCCAGAATCTCGGAGAGCAGCGAGTCCGCCAGAACGCCCGCGACGGAGAGATCCGCCGTCTGGGCCCGGGCGACGCGGGCGCCGCCGAGCGTGTTGAGCGCCGCGGCCAGCACGATCCCCACGAGCATGATCGATAGCACCACCTCCATCATGGTCATCGCGCGGGCGCAGCGGCTCATGGCGTCCCCCCCTCGCGGATGCTGACAGAATCGATCTCGACGCCCGAGCCCAGCGGCTCGAGCACGCTGACACGCTCGTTGGGAGCGTACGTCCGTGTCGTGTACCCGACGGCGTTCTGCGGGACGCCGTTGACGGTGAGCAGCGCTGCGTTGATGGCCGGGGCCACGACCATGCGTGTGTCAACGAACCCGCCGTCAGGAATCAGCACCGTCTGCAAGATCTGTGCGCCGCCCAGGGCGTCGAGGGCGGACAGCGTAAGCGTTTGCTCGGGGCTTCCCGTGCGGATCAGGTTCAGGCGGAGCACGGCCTGCTCGCCCCCGCTCTGGTCGGCGGCAAACGTGAACCGAGCCCCGGCCTGTCCGAGCGTTGTCGCCCGCCAGCGGAGCTTGACGGTGACGGGGCCGGTCATGTCCTTGGCTGGCGAACTGACGATTGCGCTCGCGGCCTTCCAGATCCCGTTATCAAGATTGCCGTTGTTGAACGGCGCCGCATCGGAACGGACCCAGTCTCCGATCCCATCGGCGTTGATGTCGTGGGCGGTCGGATCGGTCCAGAACTCGGCCTCCCAGATCGAATCGACGATCTGCGGGCGATTGATGGCGGTGATCATGGCGCCGAGGTTCACGTCCGGATCGCCTGCGGCGGTCAGGTCGATCGAGATGCTTGTCACGAAGTTGTGCTGCACGCTCCCGCTGGCGCCTGGCGACGTGTACGTGCCGTAAAGGCGGTAGAGCATCTGCATGTTCCAGGGGCTCCAGTTGAGCTCCCAGACCCCCGATCCGCCCGTGTCGCGCTGCCACAGGCCGACGCCCGTCCCGTCTTCGACCTCGATCTCGCCCGCCGCTCCCCCGGCTTCGTGCGCCAGGACGAGGCAGAGGCTGGCGCCAGGCGTCAATGCCGGCGCCCCGTCGAACACGACCTCGTACCAAGCCAAGTTTTTCCCGAGATCTGACTCCGGGAACACCAGCTCGCTCAACACCGTGTCGGTCGGCGCCCCGGAGCCATCGACAGCGAGAAGCTGCGCTCGCAGTTGGCTTCCTGTGTTGCCGGTCTTACTGATCGAGTATTCGGCCTTTGTCGGCGTCCACGACGTGGCGCCCGCCGGAAGCGACGGCGTGATGATCTGCCCGTACCCGATGCCTGATTGCAGCCTGAGTGAATCGGATCGTGTCGGTGCTGTGGGATACGCCGCGAGCTCCTGCTCCGGGGAGACGACATCAACGCCCGAGATCAGCTCGGACGTTGTGAACGTGTCCAGGGCGGCGTTGAACGAAGCAGCGTTGTCCAACAGTGTCTCAGGTGTCGCCCCGTTCTCCACGAGCTTGATCGGTTCAGCGCGGACCCCAGACCATGAGAGCGCGAGCGTGTCCGGGGCGGCGTCCTTGTTGCGATCGGGGATGGCGACGACCGGGGCGCCCGGAGCCGTGCTCAGGATGTAGACGGCGCCCTCAAGATCCGCGCTGAGGCGTTCGAGCGCCCGGCTGGACTCAAGCACGCGCGTCTCGGGCGAGTTCTCATCAGGAAGCGCCGCCCCGGCGAGGACCATCGCCGAGCCCAGCGCCGCCATCAGCAGCGCCGAGACCGCCATCGAAAGGGTCAGCTCAAGAAGCGTGAAGCCGGCTCTTGAGGCGGCCGCGCTCATGGCCCGGCCCCCTGGGCGCCCTGGGCGCCGGCAGCGAAATCTGGCACAAGATCGGGCGGCAGGTTGTTTGGGTCGATCACGCCAGCGCCTCCCTCGTCCACGGTCGGGCGGGTCACAACATCGGCAAGAACCACGGTCCGGGTCGCGTCGCCCACGCGGAGGGTGACGCTGGCGCCCATGCTCGGGCGCCCGAAGCCGTCGAACACGAGCTTCGCCCCGCCGCCCGAGAGCGTGACGCTCTGGATGTCGCACGAGTACGGGCTCTGCCCAAGAAAGACGTCAGCGCGGGTCGCGCCCGAGCCGTCGGCCCCGGAGATGATCGTGTAGCGGTCTGCACCGGTGTCGAACGACATGACATGCGATTGCCCGGCGGACCTGGCCCACTCCGCCGCGAGCACGGCGTCACCCTCGAGCCTCGACGCCGCCAGGTCGAGGCGGTACCTGGTGGTGGCGCCGGCGAAGCGTGGGATGGCGATGGCCCCGACAATGCCAAGAATCGCGATCACAATCACCAACTCGATGAGTGTGAACGCACGCGAGAGCGCGGTCGGGGAGAGCGATTGAGTCGTCGGGCTGCTCATGCGTGTGCCCCATCAATCGAGCGAGCCTCCCCCGCTCGGGCGTGAGCGTTCGTCGCGTCACGCCGGGGCGGGGGAGGCCGCGGTGTCATCCGTGGGTGAGGGCGGCGACTCGCGATCAATAGTCGCGGTAGTCGATGCCATTCTGATCCTTGACGCCGACCGCGGTGTTGGCGTAGATCTTGCCGGTGGCCACGAGGTAGATCCAGCCCGCGGCGACGTCCCCGTCAACAGCGGACACGCCGTTGAGGCCCTTCTGGAGGCCAACCTTCTGGCGCGGGATCGCGTGCAGGTACGGGCCATAGATGTGCGTCGCGTCCGAGGTCGCCTGGGCGTCACCGGCGATATCGGTAAACTGCGTGAGCTGGTTGGTGATGGTCGCGGCGGATGTCGGGAACGCGCCGTTGTGCTCGGCACGGTACATCTCGATCGAGTTGCGCAGCGTGGCGATGTCGGCCATGACGGCCGAGTCGGCGGCGCCGGCGGCGCCTCGGCTCATGCGGGGGATCGCGATCGCCCCGATGATCCCCAGGATCACGACGACAATTACGAGTTCGATCAGGCTGAACGCGCGGCTCTTGGTTCTGATGGCTTGCATCCCAGCGCCTCCTTGGCGTGATGGTTCCCACGGTGACACGGTCCACCCCATTGGGTGTCCAGAACGAGATTCGGCAAGAAACCGTGTTCTCTTGAGACCCTCACCCCCCCGGCCTCGCTGGCGTCGAGCCCAGCCCGCTCACCCGGCGCAACCAGCACAACCATCAAGGTCGAACCGACAGCTCGACCCGGTAAAGCCGATCCCCACGCCTGAGAATGATCGAGCGAGCCTCGACCGTCTCGAGCACGAAGTCCCCGATCGCCTCGCCCTGGCGGTAGGTCCGCCCCTCGACAATGGCAATCCCCCCACTCTTGGTCGGCATTACCGAGGTCACCCGCAGTGTCGGAGGTCCTGGGGGTGTCTTCGGCGTCGAGGTCTCTTGCTCAGACGCTTCGACCTCGAGCCACGAGGCAGGGACCGAGAATGCGTCGCCGCTGGTCATCGGATCGACCGCACCGTCCCCGCCGAGCGTCTGCAATCGCTCGGCGAAGATCGAGATCGTCCGCCCGACCCCGCCGGTCTGCACGCTTGCGCCCTCCTCGACAGGATCTGCAAGGGTGATCTGCGCCATCCCAGACGGAGAGGCGGCGGCGGCCTCGCTCGGGCCGAACAGGCCCCGGTCGATGCCAAGCGCCGCGATGGCGGTCCCGAAGATACCGATGAAGATTTTACGTTCGCGCGACAGTTCCATGCTCATACTGAGCGTTTCAGGCGAACGCTTGTCGAGCGATTTGTCAGATTCAGCCGCCCGCAGGATCCGGAAGATCCGCAGGATCCGCGTACCACGCAAGCTCGAACACGAACGAGGCCTTGCGATCAGGATCACCCTGGGCCTCAAGACGGAACGATCGGGCGCTCACGTCCGCGAACCGTTCGACGATCAGATGCAAAAACATTGCAGCGTCGGAGTACGACCCGGCGCCCTGCATCATGATCGGCGTGATGGTGAACATCTCACCGGGCGTCGGCTCTCCGGGCTGCAGGCGGTCAAGACGGAGCCCGCACTCGACGGCCAGCTCGGTCAGCTCACCCATGCGTGTGTTGCGTCCGCTCAGCGCCAGGAGCGAGACGCCGCTCTTATCGAGACGCTGCTGCCCGGCTTCGACTTTACCTCGGAGTGAATCGCGCGTCGCCCGGAGGCTCTCGAATCGCTCGGTATCGATCCGGACGTGCTGCTCGAGCGATTCCTGGGCCGAACGCCCGCGCACCACGGGATCAACGACGAGCAGGTACCCAGCCATCGCCAGGCCCAGCAGCGCGACCGCTCCCAGGCCATGAATCACGATGGGCGTTGCTCCGCTTCCGCTGTCCTTGGTCATGGCGAACTGGCCTCCGCGACAGCGGGCTCGAACCGGCTCTCGATCTCAAACACGATCCGGTCCCCCCCGGCGCTGCTCTCGCGCCGGGTCTCAAGGAGCGTTGTCGAGCTGAACAGCCCGGAGCTCTCGAGCCCGACCACGAGCGACCGCTCACGCCCGGGCGAGTCGCCCAGGCCCGTGAGGCTGAACGTCATGCCCCCCTCCGGCGACCAGAAGAGCTCAAGGCGTTCGATCGCCACCCCCTGCCCGCGATGGTCGTACAGATACGCGAGCAGGATCCCCCAGTCCGGTCGATCCTCGAGCGTGTCGAGCATGCGAAGGCGCCGATCGACGACGCCGAGCTGCTCGTTGAGCCCGGGCAGCTCGCCCTCGATCCCCTTGATCTTGACCTTCACATTCTTCGCGGCGTGCTCGAGCCCCACGCCCGCGAGCATCGCCGGCGCCCGGACAATAATCGTCCCCATCGCGACAGCGCCCGCCGCGAGGCACAGCGACGCGATCCATGCGCGCAGGACCACGTCACGCGCACGGCGCGTGACGATCTCCCTGGGCAGCAGGTTGACGCTTCTCAGCTGTTCCACGCGATCATCCTCGTCCATTCCAGCCCGCCAAACCCAGTGCAACAACCAGGGCGGGGTCATCGGCGATCCCGGCATTCTCAGCCCCGTCCACCAGCGCTCCGGGCCTGACCACCCGCGCAGGCGCCTCGCACGAGGCGCCCAGATGCTCCGCGACGCCAGGCAGATTGGCGCCCGGGCCGATCAGCAGCACCTCGGCGGCGTCGGCCACGCCGTGCCGACGCGCGGCGTACTCGATCGACATCGCCAGCTCCCCGGCGATCGAGCCCATGTAGTCATCCATCAGCGCGCGCACACGAGACGCGCAGCGCGCCGAATCGTCCGCGAAGCCGCTGCGCCCTCGTGCAAAGATCGCACGCTCGGCCTCGAACTCGCCCACCCCCAGCACACGCTCGATGTCGGTTCGGAGCGAGGCGAGCGCACACTCAGGAATCGCCCGCTCGTACAGCACGGTCGAATCGATCATGACCATTAGCAGCGACTGTGTCCAGCCCAGCTCGGCGACGACGCGCAGCGCCCCCGTCGATCCGCCGATCAACGCCCGGCACGCCCGCGCCACCGCCTGAGATTCAAGATCCACCGCCTCGACCGAGACGCCGATCACCCCGAACCGTTCGAGTGTTTCCAGCAGCGCATCATGTGGGCAGGCGCACGCGAGCGCCCCGCCCGCGTCGGCGACGGCCCCGATTGTGCCCGGAAGCGCCCAGCAGGCCAGCTCGAACGAGCCCGGGTCCATCTGGTGTGTCCGGGCCAGCTCAGAGCGTGCGATCGCATCGAGCACGCCGGTGCTGGCGCCGGGGGGGACACTGACCACGCTTGATCGGACAGCGCTCCGAGGGGCCGCGAGCACCACGCGCCGGCCCGTGAACCCGCGCCGCTCGAGAACCTCCCAGAGGCGTTCGAACGAGGCGCCTCCATCGCTCCCATCCCGCACGATCTCGACCGGGAGCTTCGCCAGGCGGTGCGCCCGGTCGCCCACAAGCTGGGCGGCGTAGACGTGCTTCTCGCGCAGGTCCAGGCCGATCGGTGAGTGTCGGTGGAGGCGGATCATGGGGCGCCCCCGCCCGCCGAGGCGGTCAGGTCGAACAGCGGCAGGAACATGCTCACCGCGACAAACCCCACGACGACACCAAGAAGGATCATGATGAGCGGTTCGATGACGCTGCCCAGCGATCGCATGGTCGCGTCGTTCTCCTCGTCGAGATACTCGGCCACGCTCACGAGCACGACCGACAACCGCCCGGACTGCTCCCCATTGCGGATCGCCTCGCAGGTTGACGGCGTAATCAGCGCAGATCGCGCGAAGGCGTCGCTGATCGACTCACCCCGCGTGACGGCTTCCTCGGCCTTCGCGAGCAGGTCCGAGTAGTGATGGTTGCTCATCGACTGGCGTGTCAGCGTCAGCGCGTCGATCATCGGCACCTTGCTGTCGAGCAGCATCCCGAGCAGGCGCGTCAGGCGGGCCGTCGAGAGCGAGCGGACAATCTTCCCGAACTGCGGCGACCGCACCGCGAACGTCCCCCGGAATCGCACCCCGCCCGCTGTCCGAAGATAAAACGCCCCGCACCCGGCGAGCGCCAGCACCACCGGCAGGATCACCCACCAGTATCCCCGGAGCACGGCGCTGACGCCCATGAGCAGCTTCGTTGTCGGGGGCAGCTCGGCGCCGAGCGTCTCGAACAAGCCCTCGAACCGGGGCAGCACAAAGATCATCATCATCACGAGCACCACGCTGGCGACGGTAATCAGCAGCACCGGGTAGATCATCGCCCCGATCACGCTCGCCCGGGCCGCCATCTGGCGGCGCGTCAGCCTTGCCAGACGCCCGAGCATCTCGTCGAGGTTGCCGCTGGATTCGCCTGCGGCAACAAGGCTCCGAAACACCGCGTCGAACGTGCCCGAGTGGACCCCGAGCGCCTCGTGGAGCGTCATGCCCTCCTCGACGCGCGTCCGAACATCGTGGACGATTCGGCGCCACTTCTCGTCTGTCGCTTGGCGTTCGATGGCGCCGAGCGAATCGACGACTGTCGTTCCGGTGGAGACGAGCACGGACAACTCACGCGCCATCATCGCCACATGCTTCGGGCCGACGGACCCCAACAGACGCCGCTTGCCCGCAGGTGCGGACTCCGTTTCCGTGAACTCGACGATGGATGTCGGGAAGACGCCCCGCTTCTGGAGCTTCTGCGTGGCGTCGCCCTCGTCGTTCGCCTCGATCGAGCCCTTGGTCTCGGCGCCCGCCTTGTCGTAGCCCTGGTAGGTGAACTTCATGCGGCTGCCCCCATCGACTCGTCCATCGGGGTCATCTCATCGTCCGAGTGCGTGACGCGCAGCACCTCCTCAAGGCTGGTGCGTCCCTCGATGGCGCAGCGCACGCCCTCCTCGCGGAGCGAGAGCCCGCCTTCGTGGCGCACCCGGTCTCGGATGTCGTGGCTCGGGGCGCCGGCGTAGATCAGCCTCCGGATCGCCGATGTGACCTCCATGACCTCGTAGATGCCAAAGCGTCCCTGGAAACCCGTGTCGTGGCAGCTCTGGCACCCCGCGCCCTTGCGGAAGGCCTTGCCGACCATCTCGCCCAGGCCCGCGTCGCCCAGGACTTCCTCGCTCGGGTAATATTTCGTTGAGCAGGCGGTGCAGATGGTGCGTGCGAGGCGTTGGGCGACGACGCCGTTGAGCGCTGCGGAGATCAGGTACGACTCGATGCCCATATCGCGCATGCGTTCGATGGCGCGCGGCGCGTCGTTGGTGTGGAGCGTGGCGAGCACGCCGTGCCCGGTCAACGCGGCCTGCACCGCAACCCGGGCGGTCTCCTCGTCGCGGATCTCGCCGATCATGATCACGTCCGGGTCCTGGCGGAGGATGCTGCGCAGGGTCCGGGCGAAGCTCAGCCCGATCGGCTCGTTGACCTGGATCTGGTTGACCAGATCGAGCTGGTACTCGACCGGGTCCTCGACCGTCACCATGTTCCGCTCGGGGCTGCGCAGCAGATCGAGCGCCGAATACAGCGTCGTCGTCTTGCCCGAGCCCGTCGGACCCGTGACAAGCACCAGCCCGTGCGAGCGCTTGAGCGACCGCTTGAACGTGTCGAGCGCCTCGGTGCGGAAGCCCAGGTCCTCCATGCGCACGTGCAGGTTCTGCTTGTCGAGGATCCGGATGACGAGCTTTTCGCCCAGCAGCGTCGGGATTGAGCTGACGCGAAGGTCGATCTCCCGTCCCTCGGCCACGATCCGCACCCGCCCCTCCTGCGGCAGACGTTTCTCGGCGATGTCCATCTTCCCGATGATCTTGACCCGGCTGACGATCGCCGCGTGCATCCCCATCGGCGGCTTCATCAGGTCGCGCAGCGACCCGTCGATTCGGTAGCGCACGCGGGTGCCCTTGCGGTCCGGCTCGATGTGGATATCGCTGGCCTTGTCCTTGACCGCGGTGAGCAGGGCCACGTTGACCAGGTTGACGATCGGGCTGCCCGCGATCATCGTGTCCAGGTCCGCCGCGGGTTCGTCGTCGATCTGCTCGCGCTCGATGACCTCGATGTCTGAGTCGGCCAGGCTCGTGAGGAAGGCGTCCACGTCCACGTTGCCGCCGGCGTACTTCTTGACGAACTCGCGGATGTTCGCTTCGAGCGCCAGCACCGGGCGGATCTTGCACCCGGTCAGCGCCCGGAGGCGGTCGATGGCCGGGAGCGACTGCGGCTCGACCATGGCGACGGTCATGACGCCGTGAACCTTGAACAGCGGCAGCACCCGCAGACGCTCGGCCTCCTCCTCGCCGATTTCAGCGAGCAGCGCCGGATCGACCAGCCCGTGTCGGATCTGCACGCCCCGAACACCCAGCGAGCGCGCCAGGGCGCCGACGAGCGTCGCGTTTGAGACGGCGCCCTGCTCGACGAGCATCTCGCCGAGGCGCAGCCCCACGCTCTTCTGGGCCGCGAGCGCCTTGGAGATCTGCTCCTCGCTGACAAGCCCGTCGTTGAGCAGCACCTCGCCCACGCGGATGGTCCGCGAGCGCTTGGGCATGGGCTCGCCAGGAGCCGCGTCCCCATTCTGGGTTGGCGACGGCTGCGCCTCCGCTCCCTGGTCTGGCTCGGATGGTTTCTTGGAGCGTTTCACAGGAAGCTCCTGACCGCGCCCGAGACGTCCTCGTAGTGCTCGAACAGCCCGCTGAGCTCGGTCAAGGCAAGCACCTCGCGCAGCGTCTCATTCTCGGCGCACAGCTTGAGCGCCTGCCCCGATTCGTTCAGCTCTCGCCCGACGTCCGCCAGCGCCTCGAGCCCGGCGCTGTCGGCGAACGGCACCTCCGAGACGTCCAGCACGAACCGCCCGAGCGTCAGGCCCAGTGTCTCGAGCGCGCGAGCCTTGAACGCCTCGGCGTCATCGGCGCCGAGCGGCCCCTTGGGCTTGAGCACCGTCACGGCGCCGTGCTTGGTCTCATCGATCCGCATCCGTCCCGTCTCCCCGAATGTCTCAGGCCGCGTGCGCCAGCGTCGGCAGGCTCATCGTGAACCGGCTGCCCTCGTCGATCTCTGACTCAACGCTGATATCGCCCCCGTGCAGGCGGACGACCTCGCGCGCCAGCGCCAGGCCAATGCCCGAGCCCGTCACATGCTTGATCCGCTTGTCGCGCGCCCGGTAGAACTTCTCGAACACGCGTTGGCTGTCCTCTTCCGAGATCCCGATCCCGTTGTCCTTGACCTCGACGCGGAAGTGCCCGTCGGCCTCCTCGACCTTGACGACCACCTCGCCCCCGGCGGGCGTGTACTTGATCGCGTTGCCCACCAGGTTGTGCAGCGCCATCGCGATCTTGTCGCGGTCGCCCGTGAGCACCGGCATCTTGGGCGGCAGATCGAACTTCAGCTCGATTTCCTTCTCCTTGGCCGAGGCCTCGAAATCTCGCTCGAGCTCTTCGAACAGCGCGTCGGTCCGCACGTCCGCCTCACGGAGCGTCATCGAGCCCGCCTCGATCTCCGAAACCGAGAGCATGTCCGAGACGATCCGCTCCAGACGCCTCGCCTCCGAGTTGATCACGTTGAGCGCCTTGGCGCGCAGCGCCTCGTCGCCGTCCGCGTCCAACGCCTCCTCGACGTACAGACGGATATTCGTCAGCGGCGTTCGCAGCTCGTGGGTTGCGTTGGCCACGAAGGCGTTGCGGGCCTTGTCGGCGACACGCTGCTGCGTGACATCCTCGATAAGGACCAGCGCGGCGCTGCCGTCCTCGCCCCCGAGGGTGCGCAGGCTTACGCGAAGCACGCCCCCGCTCTCTCCGCCTTCATCACTCCCCCCACTCCCCTCGCTCCCGGACGAGCGGTCGATCTCGACGACGTGGCGCCCCGAATCCCTGCCCCTGAGCACACCCTGGACCGCGTCGAGCGCCTCCTGGTTCTGGATGATCGACGACACGGGCGAACCGACCAGGGCCTCTCGGCGCGTCTGGAGCATGACCCCGGCGGCGCCGTTGGCGTACATCACGCTCCCGCCCTCGTCCAGAATCATCACGCCCTGCCAGAGCGCGTCGAACGCCTCGCCCAGAGCGCCGCCCGAGACCCCGCCAGTTTCCAACGCTTCCGTCACGGCCTCGTCAGCCCGGGCCGCTCTCAGGGCGTCGAGCTCGCCGAGCAGTGTTCCCCATGCTCTGGCCTCGGCGCCGAATCGCTCATCGACAAGCAGCGCCTCGCGCGTCCGCTCGCCGCGCCCGACATCCAGCAGCGCCCCCCGAACCGCCAGGATCGCCCGCACCCTAGTTTTTGCACGCCCGATGACAACCAGCACGCCGATCATCGCCAAGCCGGCGATCGCGCCTTCTCCGACGATCAGACTCGCGTTGGGCGCCCTCGGAGCGCCCGGGCGCAGAACAACCTCCAGCGCAGCGCTGCCCCGCCCGGTGATCTGCAGGGGCGTCAAAATACGGAGAAGTCCTGTGTTGCGGTCGAGGGTTTCGCTTGCGGGAGCTGGCGCCCCCTCCCATGTGGGCGGCGCATCGCTGAGTGTGACGGACCCGGGCGACGAGTGGGCCAGCACCGAGCCGTCGGGCAGCGTGATCGAGCTGGACTCGACCGATTCGAGCAGGCCAACCGATGAAATATGGCGGCGAAGCTGGGAGAGGTTGCCGCCGAGCAGCAGCGACTCGCTCGACGACGCGGTCGCGCGGACAAGATCTCGCCCGGCATCAGAGACAGGAGCCGAGGATGATGAGGCTGCGTAGACAGCCCAGGCGCCAGCGAAAATGGCGGCTCCAAGCCCGATCCCCAGCAGGGCTCGGACCTCGGCGCGGAGGAGCGAACCACCCGAGATTCCGTCGGCGCGGCCCTTCCATAGAGTTGGTCTCTGGATCTTGCCCATCAGTCCTTCCCGTCCGGGAGAGGGAGGAAACCCGGAATCGATCGGTGTATCGGCCGAGAACATCCCCGGATCAAGCCTGGTTTGCATGCGCCTCGGGCATAAAACCAGCGGGTGCTCAAGTCCGAGAACCAGATCCGCAGGGAGGCGAAGGTCCTGGAAATTCACCCGGAACCCGGTTGCAGATCCCTGCGAATGGGGGGATGTCAGAGGGCGCCCTCATCTGGGTCGCCTGATCGTAGATTTTCGTCAATGGGCGTTGGTGAAGCGATGCGTATCGCACGCCCAAACATGCCCCGTACTTCTGATCGCCTCGATGGATCCTTGGGATTCAGGCATTGATGGGGTATCTTTGGGCTGTTGCTGGTGGTTGGAACTCACACTGATCGCGGCATCGCTATCGGTGTAATGTGTTGCGGGCATGGGCATTCTGTCTTTGCTGCGTATGGGTCTCGCCTACATATTTGGTCAGAACAGGGCATTTGTCCCGCCGTCAGAAAGGCAATAAGAAGATGCAGAATCACAGACTGGGGACCGGTCTTTGTGCAGCCGCGGTCATGGCGTGCGCCGGAGCAGCGGCCGTCGCTGAACCGACGCTCGTTTCCCCCTCCACCGTCGTCCAAGATGCGATCAGCGCCAGCGTGAATGTGTCTGATTTCACGCTGCAAAAAACTGATGTCCAGGGCGAGTTGGGAGCGGAGATTGCGCTCGAGCTGAACATCGAGGGCGTGGTCCACACGTTCGTCATGCAGCCGTACACGATCCGCTCAGAGACTTTCCGTGTCATCACCATCGGAGCCGACGGCGTGCGGCGCGAGCAGCCCGCCCCGCAGGCGAGAACCTACCGCGGGTTCAGCACCGACGGCGAGATGTCCATCTCCGGATCTCTCTTCGACGCGGGGTTCGGGGGACAGGTCATCCGCGAAGGCGATATCGCCAGCTCGTGGGATGTCCAGCCTCTTTCCATGGCGGCCCCGGTGATCGACGAGGGGACCTACCTCGTGTACGACACCAGCGCGACGCTGCCCAGCGGGTACACCTGCGGCGGAGCGGTCGTCGCCGACGACCTCGGCTTCGTGCAGCCCGACGTCAACGCGAGCGCCGGGCCTCGCGCCTCGTTCCTCGAGCTCGAAATGATTATGGACTGTGACTGGCATTTCTACAACAATGACAACGGCGCCAACCTGGCGGCGACCATCGCCGACACCGAGAACATCATGGGCGGCGTCTCGACCGCCTACGAGCGTGACCTGAACATCACCGTCGTGCTCAACGAGATCATCGTCCGCACCAGCTTGGGCGCGAACCCCTACACGACCAACGACGCTGGCGGCCTGCTCGACCAGGTCCGATCCGAGTGGATCGGCACCGGCGGCACCAACCCGCGCGACCTGCTCCACATGTTCACCGGGCGCAACATCAACGGCGGCACCATCGGCGTCGCCTGGCTCGGCGCCACCTGCTCGACCAACATCGGCTACGGCCTGAGCGAGTCCCGCTTCACCGGCAACTTCAACAGCCGTGTCGCTCTCACCGCCCACGAGGTCGGGCACAACCTCAACGCCCCGCACTGCTCGGGCGGGTCGTGCTACATCATGTGCGCTGGCCTCGGCGGGTGCGGCGGCATCTCGCCCCCCGGTGTCACCGGCTCCGGCTTCGGCAACAGCTCGATCAACATCATCACCAACTACGCGAATACCCGCCCCTGCCTCGACAAGGCCGGGCCTCCCTTCCTTGAAATCCCTGTCTTTGATGACTTCGCCTCGACCACCATCGACACGGACCGCTGGCAGGAGATCAACGGCGCCGTCGTCAACTCCAACGCCTCCAACGAGCCCAGCTCGCCCAACT
Source organism: Planctomycetota bacterium (assembly GCA_024276195.1). Lineage (GTDB taxonomy): Bacteria > Planctomycetota > Phycisphaerae > Phycisphaerales > UBA1924 > JAJRXR01. The sequence goes on along the minus strand of JAJRXR010000021.1, from coordinate 37,874 downwards.
CGCTCAACCTCGACGGTGGCGATTCCATCATCACCGGACGCATGGATCTCGCCCCGTTCGTCGGCGGCGACCCCATCTTTGTCACCCTCTACACCCAGCACATTGGTGTTGAGAACGGCGAAAGCCTTGTCCTTGAGTATGAGGACATCCTCGGCTTCTGGCAGGTCATGAACACCTGGGTCTCCGACGGCGCTAACCAGAGCGACTTCGAGTACGCCGCGGTCGTTGTCCCGCTGCTCGCATTCCACAACGAGGTCCGCTTCCGTCTCCGCTCGGTGACAAACAGCTCGACCGATGACTGGTACGTCGACGACTTCAGCATCGACTTCTACCAGGGTCTGCTCCCGCCCTTCCTCGACGATTACGAGTCCGGGCTCGACACGACCCTGACCTATGAGTCTGTCTCGGGCGCCACGATCAGCACCGCCGCCGACAACGAGATCAGCGGGATCAACTCGCTCAACCTCGACAACGCGGACTCCGTCACCACCTACAACATCCGGATGCAGAGCGAGTTCGGCACCCCCCACTGGGTCCGCATCTACACCCAGCACAAGGGCGTCGAGAACGGCGAAACACTCACCGTTGAGTGGTTCGACATCCTCAGCGTCTGGCAGCCGCTCGGAACCATCACCTCCGACGGATCCGTCCAGACCGAGTTCGTCCTCAACCAGTTCGTGGTTCCCGATCTCGGCTTCCACAACAACTTCGCACTCCGTGTCAGCGCTAACGGCAACAACGCCAACGACGATTGGTATGTTGATGACCTGGCCGTCTCCCCGACCTTCATCGATCCGCCCATGGGCGGGTGCAACGCGGCTGACCTGGCCGCTCCCTTCGGGACGCTCGACTTCAGCGACGTTGTCGCCTTCCTCGGAGCCTTCGGCGCCATGGACCCGGCTGCGGACCTCGCGGCCCCGTTCGGGACCTGGGACTTCAGCGATGTCGTCACCTTCCTCGGCGCCTTCGGCGCTGGCTGCCCGTAACCAACACGCGGCATCGAGAGATTGAGTTTGAGAGTTCGGGCCGGCGATCGAAAGATCGCCGGCCCTTTCCTTTTTTTGTCCGCTCAAACGAAAACGCCCCCCATTTCTGGAAGGGCGTTCAGTGGGCGAGGAGGGATTCGAACCCCCGAAGGCGTTGCCAGCAGATTTACAGTCTGCCCCCGTTGGCCACTTGGGTACTCGCCCGGTTGTCCCCCGGAGGGGACTCAAAGTTAGCGCCGGCGTCGCCCCCGGGCAAGCCGCCTGGGCTCACCTGAGGTTGCACAAATCCACCCTTGCCCCGCGTTGCAGCTCGCCCGAAACCCAGCGCCAGAGCGCCGAGCCCAGCCGCAAAGCTTGATCCGATGGTGTTCTCCCGCTAAACCGTGGTAGACTGGGGAGTTGATCGGGACTGGCGAACACTGGCGCTCCCGCCAGCGTCTGTCCGATCTCACACCCTGATTCGACGGTCTTCCACCACTGGAGAGAACTGCAATGGTCGTTCATACCCTTCTCGCGGCGTGCGCCGCGTTCGCAGCCTCGGCGCCGGCTCTGGCCAACTTTGTCGAGCCCACACCCGCACAGGAAGCCCAGGCGATTTCCTCGCCCATCGTCTACCGCGGACAACTCTCGTACCTGGACATCCCCGTTTCGACCAGTGTTGACCTGCGCTTCCGCGCCTATTCCGCTCTCCAGGACGGCGAGCTGATCGGGCGCGAGATCAGCCTCGAGGGGGTCGATCTCAACGAGGGCGCCTTCGAGGTCGTGCTCGACTTCGGCGCCCAGTTTGCTGCTGCGTGGATCGAGATTGAGGTCCGTGCCCCATCGGGCGATGGCGACTTTACAACCCTCGCCCCGCGTCAGCGCGTCAACCAACGGGTTCTGATCCAGACGCCCGATGCGGGCGCTAATGGCGACTCCGGCGGAACAAGCATCGTCGGCGAACCCGGCGCGGTCCGCCAGACCCCGGGCTCACGCCCGGACGCCTCGCCTGATTCCGGCGGCGCCGGATTGGGCGGTACTGGCTTCGGCGCTGGTTCCTCGGGCGCTGCGGGCTCGGTGGGCACAGGCGCAGACGCCTCCTCCGCCGGCGGCGGCTCGCGCGGCGGCGGCTGGATCGCCAACGGGAGTGACGTCTACTTCAACACCGGCAACGTCGGCATCGGGCTCGTCGCGCCCCAGGCGCCGCTGCACATGCGTGACCGGGGCGACAAAATCCTCTGGGTCATCAACAACCCATCAGGTCCCGGAACAGGCATTGGTATCCAGGCGGAAGCCAACGGGGCCTCCTCACGCGCCCTCTTCGCGTCCGCCAACTCTTCGACCGGATTCAACTTCGGCGTTGTTGGCCTCTCGCGCAGCTCCCGCGGAACGGGCGTCTTCGGCAACGCGACAAGCCCCTTCGGCACCGGATTCGGTGTCTCTGGCGTCGCCAGAGCAGCCTCCGGCACCGGCGTCCGAGGCCTGTGCACCAGCGCATCCGGAACCAACTTCGGAATCTTCGGTGAGGTCATGAGCCCCGACGCCTGGGCCGGCTACTTCATGGGCGGGCAGGGCGCCTTCATCGAGAGCGGCCTCTCCATCGGGCAAGAGGATTCCTTCGCCGACCTGAGCATCAGCGCCGATGGCGCCAAGGACATCCTTGAGATGCAGGTCAGCGGCACCACCGTTGCCCGCTTCACCAACGCCGGCTCGCTGGCCATCGGCACCGAAACCCTCCCGCCGCCTCTTGGCATCCTCTCCGAGGGCTCCGTCTTTATCAACACCGGAGACCTGACCTTCATCGACGAGGCCGCCGCCCCCATCGTCGGCTCCAACACCGAGCTGATGTTCTCCAAAGACCTCGACGACAGCGAGATCAACCTCTGGTTCTCCTGGTACTCCAACAATGGCGCCGACCTCCAGATGTACCTCGACGACGGGCCTGCGGGCGACGGCGTCAACGCCGAGCTTGTTGTCGATGGCGACGTCACCGCCAACGGCTTTGACTACGCCGAGCTCTTTACCACAGGCCAGACCGGCCTCGAAGCGGGCGACGTCGTCGTCATGGCCCGGGGTCAGACCGACAGCATCCTCATGGCAAGCAGCGCCTACCAGGATCTGCTCGTGGGCGTCGTCTCGACCGACCCCGCGTTCATCGCGGGCAACCCCGTGCCCGATGAGATCGAGGGCATGCTCGCGCGTGCGGCGAAGGCCGCCGGCGCCAGCGAGCGTGAGATCCAGGCCGATTTCCGGCGTCGCCTGGCCGAGCACCGCGCCCTGTCCCGCCCGATCGCTCTGGCCGGGCGTGTCCCGGTCAAGGTGGACGCCTCGTACGGCGCCATCCGGGCCGGCGACCGCCTGACCTCCAGCGCCACCCCCGGGCACGCCATGGTGCAGACCGAAGCCGGCCCGACCATCGGGGTCGCCTTGGAAGATTTCACCCAGGGGCAGGGGATGCTGACCGTGCTGGTCCAGCCCGGGTGGTACGGCGGAGCAACAACGCCCTCGCGCGTGGTCGCTGACCGTGACGCCCGCATCCTCGAGCTCGAGGCCCGCCTGATGGCCCTCGAAGAGCTCCTGCTGGGAGACACTCCGTGAGACCAATGAGACACATGAACCGACGTGGGGCGATCCTCGCGACCGTTGCACTCGCCTCTGTCGCTCTGGGCACGGTCCCGAGCGCAGGCGTTCAGAACCGGACGATGCTCTCGGGAGATGGGTTCTCGCTCTCGGGCAGCGCCCAGACCAGCCCGTCCACCTGCGTGCTCTCGGGCGAGGGGCTCACCCTTGTCGGCACGCTCAGCGAGCATCGCCCGCTGGTCGCCAGCGGCGCCGATGTCGCCGAACCGTTTGGTGTCCTTGACACGCAGGACAAGGTCCGGTTCATGGCTCTGCTGGGCGCGGCAGACCCCGCAGCGGACCTGGCCGAGCCCAAGGGCGTGGTCGATTCGAGCGACCTGAGCGAGTTCATCCGGCGCTACGAGAGCGGGCGGCCCTAGGCGCCCATCGCACAGCAAAGCAAAGACAGGGCGGAGCCATCGCGGCTCCGCCCTGTTTCGTTGACGCCTAGCTGTCGCGATTGATCTCGAGGAGGCGCCCGCCGCCGGGCCGAATCCTGACCATCGCTCTCCTTGTCCGGGCTCAGTCGTACGCGACGCCGCCAGGAAGAGCAGTCTGACGGTTCTCAAACTGCAGGTTTGTACGGATTCTGAAGATCGACTCGACAGACGGTCGGCGCTGGGCGTAAAAGAGGCGGAGCGTGTAGGAATCACCATCGACCAGATTCAGCCTGTCGAGCGCAATGTACTGGCCTGTCCCCGTGCCCGTGCCGCCGAGGTCGATGACCATTGTGTCGTCGATGAAGACCCAGGCGGAGTCGTTTCCCTCGAACTCGAAGAACTGATCTCCGCAGGCGTTGTACTGGAAGCGGGCCTGGATCGAGTAGGTGAAGAGCTGGTTGTGCAGCTCACCCTCGTTGCCGTAGAGCTCGCCGTCGATCGGGAAGAACTCATTGTCGAGATACTCGTAGATGCCCTCGGCATCGCGGGTCAGATAGACGTCGCGCCTCATGGCCCCGTTCACACCCGGAACGTCCCGGAACCACTGCTCGAAGGAGCTCATATCAGTCACTCCCCCAGTCGAGGCCCCCCCGAATGCCCCGCCGATATCGTTGATCGGATCGCCACAGGCATCGATACCCTGCATGCCCGGGATACCAAAGTTGGTCTCGATTATTACGTCCTTCTTGATGTGGTGATAGGCCACGATCTCGTAGACCAGCTCGTCGGTCACCGTGTCCCACATCTTGATCGAGAAGGAGCCGTCCCGCCCGGCCATATCGTCCTGACTCGTGCCGGGGTTCGTGCCTCGAAGCGCGATAAGAGAATAGAACTCGACTTTGAGTGCAACGAGCTCGTCGGGATTGAAGGTCGTCGTGAACCCCGATGATGTCTGACCCCGGACAACCGTGTCCCCGGCCTCAAAGTCGAACACGCCAGCGCCGCCGTTTTGTGTGTTCACGAACTCGAGACGAAGCGGGTTGGCATATCCCGCCGTGATGATGTCACGGAAGAGAAGGCGAGTATCGTTGGCGACGTCGATGTATGTCACGTCAAACTTGTCGTCGTACTGGTGCTCGTGGTACAGCTCAGAAGTCGATGCGGTATCAAACACGTCCACGTCGAAGTGGCCTCCGACGAGTCCCGCGTCTCCGTAGGGAGCGATGGGATGGCCGTCAACGTCATACCACTGCGACCGCACTTCCAGCCCCATCCCCGTGAATACGGGGAGACCGTCAACCCCCAACCGATGTGCCGCGAGTCGTGCGATGTGACCTCTGGTTGCGCTGTCACCAAAATCGGAGTGTGTCGAAGTCATGTCACGCACCACACCGCTGAGCCGGACAGTTTCTGGCGGGGGGGCCGAGGCGCCGCCGAAAGCGACCCCCGCCGTCAGGATCGCCAAGCCACCATAGAGCGCGATCCTCGCTTCATGCTTCTTCAATATGGCGGTGACAGGCGTATTGGTCTGTATCGTGTCGATATGAGCGACGCTCGGCGTTCGGTTTGTCATCAGTTAACCCCTTCGAAAGAGAATGCAGGAAGCCAAACGGGCTCCCAATCGATTCCCCTTGCTAAATAAAGGAGTTAGATACGACGAGGATGAAAACCAGCCCATTGCGAGCTTTGTGATGCAACAGGCCGACCGCATCGGCATTATCCGCATCGACGCCCCATCTTCACGGACAAGGAGTTTGCGTCTGATCTGGAATATCAGACATTGGGCGATATTGCTGCGCCAGACGACGTATCCCGGCGTCCTCAGTGGGCGCCTCTTGCCGAGCCGGTGGATTTGTCCTGCACGAAAGCTGCACATCGGCTCGGGGCGCCAGAGCAAACCGGAGTTGCCGGGTTCAAGGGGACTTCAGGATGCGCGAGCCAGGAAAGCCGCCTGCCGGACTTGAACCGGCGACATTTGGTTTACAAAACCAATGCTCTACCAACTGAGCTAAGGCGGCCAGGCGGGGCCGAGCCCCCCCAGGAAAGACAACGGCCCCGGGATTTCCCCGGGGCCGGTCTGCAATGGGCGATACAGGGCTCGAACCTGTGACCTCCAGTGTGTCATACTGGCGCGCTAGCCAACTGCGCCAATCGCCCAACAGCCCCGCCGAGGTATTTCCGGCGGGTGCGATTGTACCCACGGCACAGCCCATCGGCCAGCGCACGACGCGCCTTCAGTCCAGACAAGCCGCCCGGGGCTCAGCTGCCCAGGATCACGATCTCGACCCGGCGTGAGTCTTTCTTGGTGGACTTGGAGTTGGCCGGTCCGAACGCCGCAGAGTACACCCGGTCGTTCTTGACGCCCTTCTTGACCAGGTACGTCTCGACAGCCAACGCCCGCTCGGCGGAGAGGTGCTCGTTGGAGCGCCACTTGCTCTTGCGGATCGGGTCTGAATCGGTATACCCCTCGATGCGGATCTGCTGCCCGCGGTACCGGCTGTTGATCACCCCGGCCACGCGATCGAGCGACTTGCGCGCCGTCGATTTCAGGGCGACCTTGCCCGAGTCGAACAGCACATCGCCCTCGACCGCGACGACGAGCTCGCCCCCGCCGCCGACGCTCGTCTGCACGCCCGGGATCCCCTCGAACCCCGAAGTCTGGTTGATCGGTGTGATGGCTTGTGCCTGACGGGCCGCGTCGAGCTGAGATTGGTACTGCGAACGCTGCTGCGCGAGGGCGTCGTCCTTGGCGCGCTGCGCGGCGTCCACCTGCTCGTTCGAGTCACGCACCTTGCCCTGCAGCGTGGCGATGCGCTCGCGGAGCTTGGTGTTCTCCACGATCGCCGCGTCGTAGTCCGCCTTCTTGACGTTTTTGCACCCGCCCGCGATCAGCGCCCCGGCGCACAGAACACCCAGCAGCACCGCCGTCGTTTTCCGTGTGGTCATCCTTGAACCTCCCGTATGTCGATTCCGTTCGTGCGAACCCTCGCCCGCTTTGTGCAGAAGAATACCGCGCACGCGCAGCCCGTGCGCCTTCCACCGTCCCCTCACAGCCCATCCGCTACGGCAGGTGCAGCGGCCCCGAGGCCCCGGTCAGGCGCCCGAGCAGAACCTCGATCCAGGGCTTGCCCAGGACCACCATCAGGGTCGCGATCGCCAGGAACGGGCCGTAGGGCATCGCCCGCCTGAGCTTGCCTCCAAGCAAAGCCCCCAGCAGCGCCCAGGCGACGCCGACGAAGGCCGCGCCGAAGAAGGCGAGCACCGGGTCGATCCAGCCTAGGCAGGCGCCAACGGCGGCCATGAGGTGGACATCGCCGAGCCCCATCGCCTCTTTCCCGAACGCCAGCGAGCCCAGGATCCGGACCGCCCAGACCACGCCCCCGCCCGCGAACGCCCCGAGGAGCGTCCCCGAGAGCACCGTGAGCCACAGCGGGGCGACGCCCGTCTGGGCCAGAGGGCCGCCAGCGGGGTTGAGCACCCAGGCGCCGACGATTGCGAGCCCGACCACCGGGGCCAGGAAGGCCAGCTCTTTGACCATCTCCCGGCGCGCGTGCGGGTACTGGATCCACAAATCGGCGGCGGATTCGTCGTTCTCGCCTTGCTTGGAGGTCTTGCAGGCGCCCTCGACGACCTTGGCGGCATCGCCCGGGGTCTCGACCTGACGCTCGGCCAGGGCCTTGGCCTCCCACTCGTCGTAGTCCGCGAAGCTCCGGCGGATCAGGCCGAACGCCACCAGGGCGTTGGCAACGATGAGCCCGACGACGCCCCCGAGCGCCGCGCCGATCCACCGCCACCCATCGCCTGCGGGCGTGGTAATCGTCCACTGCCACCCGATCTCGGAGATCCAGCGTGTCCGGTCGGGCGTGATCCAGAGGCCTGGGGCGGTCTGGGTCATGGCGCCGTGGTGGAGTTCGAACCACAGCGCGTGCCCCGTGTGCCCGAGGATCCCCAGCCCGAGCGGGACCCAGGCGAGCACGAGCGGGATGGTGTACGTCTTGGCGTCAACGATGGTCATCGCGACGAGCGAGGCGACGAGCGCGAGCAGGATCGCGAACGCGGGCCACGTCTGATAGGCGAAGGCCATGCCCTCGTCGGTCAGCGCCCACTCGGGCTTGATTGATCCCCAGAACGGGACATCCGCCGGCACGACGTACCACAGCGCGTAGAACCCCATGAACAGCATCGCCATCAGCGCCTCGACGATCGGGTACTCGGGCGAGATTTTTGACTGACAAAAGCGGCACCTGCCCCGCAGAATCAGCCAGCCGAAGATCGGGATGTTCTCCCGCCAGGTCAGCTTGGTCTCGCACGACGGGCAGCGCGACGCGGGCGTGACGACCCCGAGCCCCCGGGGCAGGCGGTAGACGAGCACGTTGGTGAGTGAGCCGACGCTGGCGCCGAACGCGCCGATGAAGAGCAGCGTCGTGATCCGGGGGAGCCACATGTAAAAATCAGCCATTGACATCAGGCCCCTTCATCGGCCCGATCGCCCCCGGTACTGCGCTCTTGTTCGAGCTGATCCACCGAGAGCTGCTCGATCCGGTGCTCGACATCATCGAGCACCGCCCGGCAGCGCCCGAGCAACGCCACGCCCCGCTCGTACGCCTCGATCGACGCCTCCAGCCCGATCTCGCCCGACTCGATCCGCTCGACCAGCTCCTCGAGGCGCTCGACCGCCTGCTCGTAGGAGAGCTCGCCAACGCCCTGGTCCGCCTCGGACTTCTTCTTCTTGCCCATAGGATCCACAGGATCCACCTTACCCGTCCCCCCGGAACAGGTCCATCTGGCTCGGGTCTGGCGCCCCGCGCTTGCGCCGAGTCCGCCTCGGGGGCGGGGCGGGGGCGTAGCGCTCGCCCGGGGCGCCCTCGACGCTCGAGGCGAAGCTCCCGTCGCTGACCCGTGTGGTGATGCGCTGGCCCGGGATGAGCTGGTCCACCGAGCGGACCAGGCGCCCCTGCCCGTCGAACGTGGCGCTAAAGCCGCGGGCGAGCACGCTCATCGGCCCGACCGCGTTGAGCTCCCGCTCGAGCGCATCGACCGCCTCGCGCTCCTGCGAGATCACGACGCGAGCGCCCCGGTGCAGACGCTCCCCGAGAGCAACGAGGCGTTCCTGGCGGCGCGCGTGGATCTCGCCGGGGCGTTTGCGCTCGAGGCGGAGACCCAGCGACGCGATCCGGCGGTGCTCGCTCCCCCCGGCGCGGCGCAGCGCATGGCGCAGGCGCCCGGAGAGCGCACCGAGCTGGTCTTGCCTGAGGCGCACGATCTGGCGTGCATCGCGCAACACCGACCTGGCCGCGAGCGAGGCGGTGCGCTGGCGCTCGAACCTGACCCGCTCATCGAGCGACCGGCGCAGGCGGGCGCTGAGCGACGCGACCTGCTCGCGCAGCGCCTCGCGCTCGGGCGTGAGGCGCATCGCGGCCTGCGTCGGCGTCGAGCAGCGTTCGTCGGCCACCAGCTCGGCCAGCGTCGTGTCCGTCTCGTGACCGATGGCCGCGACCACCGGCACGGGCGATTCGACGATCGCGCGGGCCAGCTCTTTGTCATTGAACGCGGCAAGGTCTTCGGGCGAGCCCCCACCTCGTGTGACGATGATCGCATCCACACCGAGGCGTTCGCTAGCGCCGCCCAGGGCGCGGATCGCGCGCCGGACCTCGTCGGCGGCGCTCTCACCCTGAACCCGGGCGTCAACGAGCACAAGCCCGACGCCCGGGCACCGGCGTGAGGCGGTGTTGATCACGTCCTGCAGCGCGGCGCCGGTGCGGCTCGTCACCACGCCGATGCGCCTCGTGAACGTCGGCAGCTGGCGCTTGCGCTGCGGGTCGAGCCAGCCCAGCGCCCGGACCTCTTCAAGGAGCTTGCGCAGCGCCAGCTCCGCCGCGCCGGCGCCGACGGGCTCGATCTTGTCAACAATCAGGCTAACCTTGCCCCCCGGGGCGTAGAAATCGACCCGCCCGGACACGACGACCTCCATGCCGTCCTCGGGCGCGAACTTTGACCTCCGGGCGAGCGAGGCGAACATCACGGCGCCGACGACCGATTCCGGGTCGCTCAGGTTGAAGTACCAGTGGGTGCGATCGCGGAAGGCGCCGACCTGCCCGATGACACGCACCCGCTTGGGGATGGACGCTTTGAGGGCGGAGTCGATTTTGGCTGCGAGCGCAGAAACGCTCAGCGGATGGCTATCCGCTGAGCGTCTTGGCTGGTCTGGGCGGGAACCGCCCGACGCCATCTTGCTCGGATCGAAGGGGAGTCGGCCCACGACCCGAGTCTACCGCGCCCGTGATCTCTCGATCCGCATGGCGCGGCGGGGGGAGTCTCTCTCCGTCTCCCCTTAGCGAACGACGATCGACTCGCCCGCTTCCCGGCCCGGCATCGAAATCCGGACCTGACTCCTGGTGTACCTTGGAGCCGAGATACGCATCGGCTCGCCGCTCGAGGCGAGCATCGCCCCGGCGTCCTCAATACTCGGCGTTGAATCTCCGCGGACTTGCTCACGCGAACGCGTCCGCGGCATGTCCTCCGGTCGCTGGAACGTCGCCCGCGGGCGGATCTCGCCCCTGGCCTCGCCCTCAGCACGCTCGGCGCCGGAGGTGAATGTCTGCACGCCGAAGTACCCGTTGGAGCGGAGCCAGTCCAGGCGGGCCGTTTCAAGGATGCGGAAGAGCTCCGCCGTCGCCTCGACGCGGGTCCAGTCGAACAGCGTCCGATCGGTGTACAGGCTGAACTCGCCGAAGAGCTGGCGCTGGGCGCGGAGCGTCTCGCCGTCCTCGATCGGACGCGGGATCAGCTCGTTGATCTCCTCGAAGGGGTCGATGACAAAGATGGCGTCGAAGGCGCGGACATAGATCGCTCGTGGGGCGTCGTCGCCCGCGCCGAGGCGTTCGCGTTCGCGCCGGCTCGCATCGCTCAGCCCGTCGAGGAGCTGGTACTCACGCGAGCCGAGCCTGTTGGTGACCATCTCCTGGCGGAGATCGATCAGGGGGGCGGCCGTCTGCACGGTCGTCAGCGGCGTGAACGTCACCGGAACCTCGGGGGCGGCCTGCGCAACGGTCATGGAAAGAATCAGGGTACTCAGGATCATGTCAGTATCTCCTCGTGTCGCCCCAGCCGCCCTCACTCCGCGAACGCTGGCGCAGTCATCAAGACCCGCCCGATGCGGATCATTCCTACACAACTCCAGTATTCACCAGAAGTTACAGTCCGCCACCGTGTTCGGTGAGTTTCCCTGAACTTGGGCTTTGGGGCGGACCTTCTCGGACGCGGGCGCTACGCGCCCGGCTTAAACGGCAAGGCCCGCTGGGTGGACCACTCGTAGACGTCGAGCACCGCCGCGACCTGGGCGCTCACGCGGTGCTTCTCTCGGACGTACGCCCGGGCCGAGGCGCCCAGGGCCTTGGCGCGCTCGGGATCGGCGAGGAGGGTATCGAGCGCATCGCCCCACTGGGCGGCGGAAGCGCCGGGCGGGAGCAGGCGCGCGGTCCGCCCGTCGATGAGCGCACTGACGAATGGATCTTCGCCCGCGAGGACGGCCATGCCCGAGGCCATGGCGTCGAGCAGGAGGGTGCGGTGCTCGCCGCGCGCATCGGGATGGACGATCACGTCGCCCCGGAGGACGAGATCGCGCCGGTCTTCCATCGCGTCGATCAGCGAGACGCGCCCGCGGATGCCGAGGCGCTCGGTGCGCTCCCACAGACCAGCGCGGCGTGCAGCCTCGCTGTCGATGAAGATCATCATCTCCGGGTTCAGCTCGGCAACGCGCGCTAGGCCATCGAACGCGCGGGCGTATGCCGTCACATCGCGCCCGACACCGATCATCATGACCGCCGGGGCTCGCCCGGAGCTGAAGGCGCCCGAGGCTTCGGAATCGTTCCGGGCGCCCCAGGGGGTGAGGCGGACGACGGCCCCGCCTCCATCGCGGAGGATGGCGCGTTCGATGCTCGGGTCGGGGGCCGCCAGGACGGTCTGCTCGCGCATGTGCCCGGCCATCGCCCGGGCGCGGTCCGCGAGGTTGGCCCGCCAGACCTCGAGCACGAGGGCGGAATCCCAGATGCGGGCGAGTTCGGCGCCGAGCGACCACGCCGCGCCGCCGAAGACATGCACCACCTGCACCGGGGGCGCCCCCTCCTCTGCGGCGTTGGACACCTGCTCGGCCAGGCGCCCGGCGCGCATGCGGCGCGTCAGCGAGAACTTGCCCTCGTGGTAGCACACCGGCTCGCCCAGGATGTTCAGGTCCATCATCCGCGTGGCCTCGAACGGGGCCGCGATCGTGATGCGGACCCCCTCACCCGCCAGCCCGACTTCCAGACGCGACAGCAGCGCCCGCTCGCGCAGTGCAAAGATGGTGTCGGTCAGAAAGAGCGTGTGCATAGGAGCAGTCCGGGCCTGTCTTCAGAACGCGCCTGGGGCGCGTGTTGAGTTTACTCGCCCGGGCGGGCGCGCCGCCAGCGGAGATCGGCGCTCCGCCCGCACAGCGCCGCCGCCGCGTCCGTGCTCCAGAGCCCGATCCAGTGGTCCTTCTCGATCTCGCCCAGGCACGAGCTTGGCCCCCCCGGGCGCGTCCCGCCCGGCGCCTCGTGCCAGGGCCACCAGGGGCGGACCCCGCCGCCCAAGCGAGTGAACTGGGCCTCGTCCTCGACAACCTCGCGGACCGTTTGCAGCCTTTTGCGCCGCTCATGCATCCTCGGGATGCACGCGAGCAAGCCTCGCGTGTACGGGTGCAGCGGGCTGCGAAAGACGGTCTCGCATGTGCCGTACTCGACCACGCGACCGGCGTACATGACGCAGACCACGTCCGCCTGCTCGTGAACAACGCCCAAGTCGTGGGTGATGAGCATGATGCCCATGCCGCGTGAACGCTTGAGTTCACCGAGCAGATCAAGGATCTGGGCCTGGATGGTGACATCGAGAGCGGTTGTGGGCTCGTCGGCGAGCAGCAGGCTCGGCTGGCACGCCAGCGCCATCGCGATCATTACCCGCTGGCGCATTCCCCCCGAGAACTGGTGCGGGTAGGCGCGCAGGCGAGACTCGGGGTCGGGGATGCCCACGTCGTCCATCGCGCTGACGGCGATCTCCCGGGCCTTTCGCTTGGAGACGCGCTGGTGCTCGATGATGGCCTCGGTGATCTGGTCGCCGACGGAGAACACCGGGTTGAGCGAGGTCATGGGCTCCTGGAAGATCATCGCGATCTTCCCGCCGCGGACGCGGCGCATCGCGCGCGCGTCGATCGCGAGCAGGTCCTGCGACTGACCGGCGTCGCTGAACACGATCGAGCCCCGGTCAACGCGAGCCGGGGGCGACGGGATCAGGCCCAGCGTGGTCAGCGCTGTCACGGACTTGCCGCACCCGGACTCGCCCACGACCGCGAGCGTTTGCCTCGGGTAGACGCTCAGGCTGACGCCATCGACCGCCTGGATGCGTGGGCCGGAGCCGTTGCGGAACGACACGCCAAGGTCTCGCACCTCGAGCAGGGGCGCATCAGGCGCCGGCGCAGCGCTCTGGGGCTGGCTCTGCGTCTGGGGTGCAAGCGTCTGGGCGGTGCTCATGCGTTAGCGCCTCGCCCGTTTCGGGTCGAAGGCTTCGCGCAAGCCTTCGCCGACGAAGTTGAGCGCGAGCAGCGTCAGCCCCAGCAGCAGGCACGGGAAGAACAGCAGCCACCAGTGGCTCTTATATGGGTTCAGCTCGTTGAGTCCTTCCGCCGCGAGGTTGCCCCAGCTCGGCAGCGGCGGCTTGACCCCGATGCCCAGGAAGCTCAGGAAGCTCTCCTGCAGAATCGCCTGCGGCACCGACAGCGTCGCGTACACAATCACCGGCCCAAGCAGGTTCGGCAGCAGATGGCGCCCGAAGATCCGGTGTGTCGGCGCCCCGATCGCCCGGGCCGCCTCCACAAACGGCTGGTTCTTCATGCTCAGCACCTGGCCGCGGATCACGCGCGCCATCGTCAGCCACGACACGCCCCCGATCGCGACGAGCAGCGTCACCACGTTGATCGCGTTCTGCGTCCCGCTGCGGAGCTCGCCCGAGCCGATCTCCGCGAGCGCCTCGCGCTCCAGCTCTGCCCGGCGTTCATCGCTGACTTCGCCCCCATCGGACTCAACCGCGTCCTCGACGTACGCCGCGCGTTGCTCGCTGAAGCGCGCGACGCGGTCGCTCGCCCAGCTCTCGACCGCCGCGTCCACCGCGACGGCGAGCAGCACGACGAGCAGGATGTACGGCAGCCCGTACAAGATGTCCACGACGCGCATCATCACAGCGTCAACCATGCCGCCGACGTAGCCCGCGACAGCGCCGTAGAGCGTCCCGATGCAGACGCTCAGCAGAGCCGCGGCGATCCCGATACTCAGCGAGATCCCGCCGCCCGTGAGCACACGGATCAACAAGCTTCGCCCGAGGTAGTCCGTCCCGAACAGCGGCTTCGGCGCCAGAGCGCGCAGGCGCTCGAACGCCCTGCCCTCACGCGCTTCGAACGCCTCGTCGAGCGTGAGCCCCTCATCGAACGCGATCGCGCGCGCCGATTCGAGCAGGTCCGGGTCCTGAGCGATGCTCGCCTGAACCGCAAGGAACTGGCGATCGGTGTCGCCCTTGTCGTGGGGCGCCCAGAACGGGGGCAGGCGCCCCTCGCGCGGGATGCCCGCGTTGTACCTGGGCACGCCGTCGTCTTGCGAAAGCGTAAACGGGAGGGAGCCAAGGCTCACGAGGATCATCGCGACGAGAAAGGCCAGCCCGATCATTCCCGCGACCGAGCGGGTCAGCGGGTGATCCTTGGCCATCGGGGGCGCCATGATCGCCGGGACCGACGCCTGAGCCTCGTCTGATGTGCGCGCCCTGCCCATAGCGGGACGATACCGGAACACCGTCGGACCTGCGCTCTTAGCCGCCTTCGGCGTCGCCCTCGCCCTCGGCCTTGGGCTTGGGGCGCACAATGATCGTCACCCGCGAGTCCTCGCGGTAGTAGCGTCCGAGCACCTCGGTCACGTCCGCCTCGGTGAAGGAGTTGTAGTCCGCCCGGGCGTTGGTCACGTCGTCGAGGTTGACACCCCGGTAGTGCAGGCTGGCGAGGGAGCCGCTCCAGAACTGCGGCTGCTTGATCTGCTCGTCGATGGTGTTGAGCACCTGAGCCCGGGCGGTCTCGACCTCTTCGGCGCTGGGTCCGTTCTCGAGCATCTCGGTGAACATCTCGTGGATCACCTCGGTGAGTCGGTCGCCGTTGCCGGGGGCCGTGGCCGAAGCGGCGAAGAACAACCCCAGCTCCGGGTACTCAACGCCCGGCAGCGACTGGGCCGAGATCGAGTACACCTGCTGCTCCGCCTCGCGGAGGCGGGAGATCAGGCGGGTCGTGAGGATCTGGGCGGTGAGGTTGAGCACGCGCCGGTCTCGAACCTCGCCCAGCGGCACGCCAAAGCTGCCCGCGACGGCAATGGCCACGGGCGTCTGGGTCTCCACCTCAAGCACCACAACCCGAGGCCCCTCCGGGCGATGGATCATCCGCTTGTCCGACAAGGTCGAGCTGGACATCCGCTCGCGCGCCGCCAGCGAGCCGACGTACTGAACCACAAGTTCCAACGCGGTGCGTCGGTCGATGTCGCCCACAACCGAGACCTCGATCGGGGCCGTCTGGATGGCATGATCCAGCCAGTCCTGCGCGCGTTCGAGGGTGACGCTCATGACCTCTGCCTCGGTCAGCGGGCGGCGGCGGACCTCGCCCTCGGGCAGGAGCGCCCGGGCCACCGCCTCCGCGACCTGCCCGTTGGGCGTTTTCTTGCTCTGCTCGATCTGGAGCACGCGCTCCTGGCGCCACTGATCGAACGCGGCCTGCTCGATCTTCGGGCGCGTCAGCAGCAGGTACGCCAGTTGCAACCCCCGCTCAAGCTCTTCGGGACTCCCCGACACGCTCAGCGACATCACGTCATTGCCCGCCCCGCCCCCGACGCGCACCTTGGCGCCGGTCATCAGGTCGCGGATGTTTGTTGAGGTCAGGGTGTCCGTCGCGGGTCGGTTCCACGCGAGGGCCGCGGCCTCGGAGATCCCGTGGTTGGTCGCGTCTTCGAGGATCTCCCCGCCGGCGAGCGTGATCGTGATCGTCGCCTGCCCCTCCTGGATATCCATTTCGCGGTGGTGGATGCAGACGTTGTTGTCCAGCCACGCGGTGGCGACGCCCGTCGCCTCGTGCTCGGTCAGCGAGACGATCTCGCCGCCCTCGGGCGCCTGGGCCAGCAGCTCGGTCGGGCGGCCTGTCTCCAGCTCGCCCTCGGGCGTCACCGCCAGCAGCGAACGCGACAGCGCCAGCAGCTCGTCCTCCGTCGGGACATCGCTCGAGGTGGGCAGCTCGGCGATTACCGTCACCTTCTCGTCATCGAACAGCTCGTTGAACACGGCGCCGACCTCGGCGGGGGTGATCCCGTCGGCGTACTTGCGGACCAGTGCGAGCCGGTCCGCCGCGCTCACGGGCGTGGCGCTGCTCGCGACCGCCGCGTTGAGCTCTCCCAGGCGAGCGGTGGCGGGCACGGTCGCCTCGCGCTCACTCGCCCGCTCGGCGCCGGCGACCAACGTCTTGCGCACATCGTCGATCTCGCGCTGGCTGAAGCCGTGGAGCCTGGCCCGGCGCAGCTCTGTCGCGGCCTCTTCCAGCATCGTGCGCCAGTCCGCCGCGTCGCCCTGCACGCTCATCTGCGAGAGGCTCGCGACGCCGAACAGATCCATCGAGATTGCGCTGCCGGTGGTGAAGCTCACAGCGCTGTCGTTGATCTTGGCGCCCAGGCGCCGATTGAAGGCCTGGACCGCCATGGACTCGACCAGGCGAGCGCGGAACTGCTCCTCGGTCGTCACGGGCTCCCGGGCGGCATCCACCCCGATGAACCCGACGTCCGCCTTGGTCAGCTCATCGTCGGTCGCGACAATCGCCCGCAGCCCCGAGTAAGGCTTGACGCCCGCGTCCAGATCCACCGGGCGTGCTGCGCGTTCGCCCCGGTCGAAGGTCTCGCGGATGGCCTGTTCTATGGGGGCCGCGTCGAAGTCTCCGGCGATCATCAGCGTCGCGTTCGCGGGCGTGTACCACGTGGAGTAGTAGTCCACAAAGTCGTCGCGCGTCACGCTGTTGATCGTCTCCTCGGTCCCGATGGGCAAGCGCCGACCGAACGTCGAGCCGGGGGCGATCCTCTCGAAAATCTGGTCGCGGATGCGCTGCTGCGGCCCCTTGCCGGTGCGCAGCTCTTCCATGATGACGCCGCGCTCGTCGTCGATCTCATCGCTCTGGAGCAGCATCCCGAACAGCACATCATCGAAGAAGAGAAACCCCTTCTTGAGCGTGCTGATCTCGGTGTCTGGCAGCGAGAGCGTGTACGTCGTCTGGTCGAAGCTGGTGAACGCGTTGAGGTGCTTCCCGAAGGACATCGACAGCGACTCGAAGTACGGGACCACCTCGCCCGGGGCGATGTTTGCGCCCCCGTTGAAGGCCATGTGTTCGAGGAAGTGGGCGATGCCGCGCGTCTGTTCGGTCTCGTTGAGCGAGCCCGACGAGATGTGCATGAACATGTTGACCCGCCCGGGCGGGTTGGCGTGCTCGAGGATGATGTAGCGCATCCCGTTGCTCAGCTCGCCCGTGACCAGCGCCGGGTCCTGCGTCAGCGGCTGGGCGGAGGCGACGCTCGACGCGAAGGCCGCAGCGCCCAGGATCGATGCGATCCCGGCGCGGTTCAGATTGATCGGGCTCATCTCAGACTCCTGCAAAGTACTTCATGCTCCGCGCCGCGAACCGCCGCACGCCATCGTCAGAATGTATGGCGGGCCTCGCCGCCGGTTGCGGCCTGGCTCACCCTCTCCTCAATCAGGGCGACAGGATTCGAACCTGCGACCTTGTGGCCCCAAACCACACGCTCTACCAAGCTGAGCTACGCCCTGTTCCAGCCCCATTCCGGGGAAGACATTGTATTCGCCCTGCGCCCCCCCGGGCGGGGTATCCAGATGGCGAACAACGAAAACACCCGCCCGGGCAGGTCGCTCGGGCGGGCGCGATGATGATTCTCTGAATCCGAGACCCTTTAGAGCGGGACCTCACGCAGGAGCAGCACCCGCGGCTTCTGCCCACGCTCGGTGACGTTCGAGCGGTCCACGACCATGATGAACCGCCGGGCGAAGCTCGGGACCAGCGGGTCGTCGGGGCGGAGGTCCGCCACGTCGCTCTCCTGGTACCCGTGCACCACGAACCAGACCGCGAACGTGTCCGAGCGCACGTCGGTCGTGCCGAGGACAGCGTTGAGCACCGCGAGCTGCTCTTCGTAGTCGTTGGCGACCTGGTCGGTGCGACCGCCGAGGTAGAGCAGGCGGTCGGTGGTGACCGAATCTCCGCCTGCGGCGCGGCGCTCGACGTTGCGGGCGTCGCCGCTGGCATCCACATCAGAGCCGAGCGAAGTCGGCAGGTTCTGGCGGATCGAGTCGAATGTCACGCTCGGGAAGAGCGTGGTCAGGTCAAGATCCTTGTCCACGATCGCCGCCATGACCTCGGCCGGGGTCGAGAACCCGAGCTGCTCGCGCAGGCCCCCGATGCCGGTCATGACCGTGCGCCCGAGCTCTGGGTTGACAAGCGGGTTGGCCGGATTGGAACCGTGGAGGTTTGTCACCATGACACTGGCGCGTTGCGGGTCGGTCCAGACGTTGCCCGTCTCGTCGAGCAGCGCGTACTCGAACGCCTGCGGGCCAGCCAGCGCGATATTAACACTCGAGTAATCGAACGAGTTGCCCCGGTACTGCGCCGGGCTTCGGTCGCGGTACGACAGCAGGTGGGCCGCGATGTCCGGCGTGCGCTCGGGCGCGTCCAGATCCCACAGCCCGATGTCGCTCGTAGCCGCCCCGGATGACTGCGGATCGAAGCCCCAGAACTCTCGGCGCCCCATGGTGAGCGTCTCGAGCGACGGTGTCAGCATCGGCACGCTCCACAGCGTGGACAGCGTCGCCGTGTTCAGGTTGATCCGCCCCATGACTTTGCTCGTCAGCGACTCGGCCGCGTCATCAGGCCCGAACCGCCTGAACCGCGAGACCAGATCCATCGCCATCGGCAGGCCCGAGCCGACCACCACATCCAGATCGCCCGGGTTCGCCTGGTACACCCCGTCGGCCGGCGTGGGCGAGTCGTAGAACGAGACATAATCATCAAGGCGCAGGTGCAGCCGGTCGAGCACATAGCGCCGCCCGGAAGCGTTCGTTGTCACAAGCCGCTCAAGCGGATCAACCCCGGGCAGCGCGGTGTTCGTCGCTGCGGGGACCATGTTCAGGGCGTAGCCCAGCGACTCGCCGAGCGTCACCCACTGGTCATCGTTGAACGCCCTCGCGTTCGACGCGTCCGGCTCCTCGATCCAGCCGACCGCCGGGATCAGCAGCAGGTCCGACACGCTCACGAGCGAGACCTCGCGGTTCACACCCGTGTACGGGTCCGTCACCGACGTTTTGATCGCCCGGTTCCGCGCGTGCAGCTCCGGGTTGAGCGTCACGGTGTTGGCCCCGGTCGAGGCCTTGTAGTACGAATCGCCCCCGGTGGTCGTATCGATGATCTTGGAGGTGAACCCGGTGAGTGAGCTCTTGGTGCGCGGGTGGCGTGCGATCGTCTCGATCGCCGGGCCGAAGCCGGTCGTGACGCCGATGCCCATGAAGTCCGCGAACGATTTGTACGCGAAGTTGCGGGAGAACACGAAGTTGGACCTGCGGAGCCTTCTGGTGGCGCCGGTGGTCCCGGTGAACGGGACGCTCTCGTCGATGTTGGTTTTGGCGCCGGCCTCGATCATCCAGGCCGGGAGCACGCCGCGCCCGTTCTCGCCAGCGGGCTGATAGCCGTTGCCCGTGCCGCCCGGGTGATCGCCGCGCCGGATCGAGCCGTAGAAGACATAGGTAAAGCCGGAGTTGTCGTTGCGCCCGGCGATGCTCCCGCCCGCGCTCGCCTCGTTGCCGGCGACCGTGTTCTTGACCTCATCCCGGGTCAGCGTCGATGGCACGGGGACCAGCGTTGACAGCACACTCGTTGGTCCCGTGGGCGCGCCCGCCTCACGCAGGCGGTCCACCAGAAGGTCGTGCTCGGGCGTTTTGACCGCCGAGACCGTGCCGCCCGCAGAGCGAACGGGCATCCGCCGCCACAAGCGGGTCACCCGGTTCGTCGCCGGGCGTCCGAGCGCCGGAGCCGCCGCTTTCTTGAGCACGTTGTCGTAGCTCGTGAAGCTGGCCGCCATCCCTGTGATCGGGTCGAACCGGCGGACCCGGGCCGAGCCGGTGAGCGACGTCGGCCCGCCCCCCGTGCTGACCTTGAACTGGGTGTTCAGCCAGGCCTGAATACCAACTTCGGTGACCGTAGCGCCCGGGTTGTACCCCTGGCGCAGCGCCTGCCACTTGCTGGCGATATCACCCATCGCGTTCGGGCCGTCGTTGGCCAGGACGTAGAACGTCCGCGCCTCGCCCGGGTCGAGCACAACGTTTCGGTACTGGTTCGAGCTCGAGTTCTCGTCGAAATCGCACACCTTGAACATGCGACCGTTGAACTCGACATAGTACAGATACTCGTCGGCAGCCAGCGGCTCCCGGTCGCCCTTGCTGATCGAGCCGAGGCTGATCGGCACGTCGAACGGGTTGGTCAGTTGGAACGCGAAGGCGACCAACGCCAGGTCCGGGTTCATGTTCCAGGCATTGGTCACGTCCCAGTCATTCACGTTGATCGTGATCTCAGACGGGGGAGGCGAACCGCCGGGATCGACCCAGGGGCGCCCGCCGCCGGACGCGTCGTTGTCGCCCTGCGCGATGCCCGACGCCCGGCTCGACGCGTCGGTCATCACGACCATCGCCGCGACCTCGGTCAGCACCGGGTACGCCTCGAGCCCGTAGACCGTGTAGGCGGGGCGCACGACGTTGTTCTCGAACATGGTCGGCGCGTTGAGGCCATCGCCCAGCTGAGAGAGCTTGATCTTCTGGCTCTGGATCCATGGGAAGGCGCCGCCCTGCGCGTTCGACGCGTCAAACTCCTGCACGGTGACGAGGCTCGACGCCGGGTCCAGCGCGTACACGCTGATCGGTGTCGGCTCGCGGTCCGTGTCGTAGGCGTCGATCAGGTTGGCCGTGAGGAAGGCGCTGAGCGTCAGCGCCAGCTCGGGGCCTTGGTGCCCGTAGAACATCGTGTTGAACTCGGGCTTGGACCGGTCCCAGGCGTCGCGGATCTGTGCGTTCGAGGCCAGAACATCGGAGAACATCTCGAACACGTCACGGCCCGA
Organism: Planctomycetota bacterium; assembly: GCA_024276195.1. Classification (GTDB taxonomy): domain Bacteria; phylum Planctomycetota; class Phycisphaerae; order Phycisphaerales; family UBA1924; genus JAJRXR01. The sequence goes on along the minus strand of JAJRXR010000021.1, from coordinate 16,673 downwards.
AGTACGATCCGAGGTGGGGATGCCGGCCAGCAGCCCGTTGACAAAGTCATGGATCAGCTCGGGCGCTTCGGAGGCGTTGAGCGTGTCCAGCTCAGCCGGATCGAGCAGAGAAGACAGGATCCCGGCGCCGCCGCTGATCGTCGTCAGGGCTCGCCGCCTGCTCAGCGCGATCAGCGCCATGCTGTCCGGGTCCACCCTTCCGTCCGTCTCGGGCGGGCGCGAAGGGTTGAAGGACGAGTTGAGCGTGTCGTGGCGGCGACGATCAAGCTCCGTCGGGCGCCCGTCGAGGTACGGGCTGAACCGGCTCGTTGTCTGCGTGATGTTGGCGTTGGCGTCGTCGTAGCGTCCGAACAGCACCCGCTCGAGTCGGGAAACGACCTCGTCGTCGTTGATCCCCCAGAACGTGAGCATCTCGCCCAGGTCGCTCATGCCGAACAGGCCCGTGCCCAGGTCGCTGGCGCCGCGGGCCACAGGATCGGTCGGGTCGATCGAGCCGACGCGGTCGTAGTAGGACAGCTGTCGCAGCGCGCTCAGGTTCTGCATGTTGTCGCCGAAGTCAAACCGCGACAGCTCGCGCAGCCCCACAACGCCCCCGCCGCCCCCACCAAACCGCCCGACGTCGCTCGCGCCCAGGCTCGTCTCGGTCTCGATCGCCAGGGCGACCGCGTCGGCGGAGTAGGCGCCGATCAGGGCGCCGTTCCACCCAAAGCCGGCGCCATCCGGCGGCGTCGTCGGGTCCATCCAGTCCGGGTTGAACTGGTACTTCGTGTAATCGGCGAACGCGTCGCCATCCCCAAGCTGCTGCACGGGAGGGCCGTCGCGCTTGATACTCCCGGGCGCCAGTCCCTTGCTCGCTGGGCGCTTCCAGTCGCGGTACTCGCGCGCGAAGTCCTGCATCGTCAGCGCCCGGCGAAGGTCAACCGACGAGGGGGTCCACATCGCCTTGTCCGTCGGCCCCACCATCCCGTCCGTCGCCACGTTGATGTTCAGCAACGCCGAAAGATCCACCACCCGCGCCGCGGCGAACAGGCGGTACCCCTCCGCCGGCGCCAGGAACCGGTAGCTGAGCTGGTTGTCGTTCAGACCCGAATCGGAGCTGTCCGTCAGCTCGAACCAGCGCGCGTCGGCCAGCCCGTCGCCGTCCGTGTCGGCGTACTGGTACGCCGGGTAGTCCGGGCTTTCCCAGTCCGCGATCACGCCAAACTTGTCATAGCTGAAGAACGCCTGGTCCATCGGCATCAGCATGAACCGCTGGTTCGTGCTCCAGAGCGCAGGCACGTTCTCGGGGTCGCCGAGATTGGCGATATCCCACGCGACCGGATTCAACGCCCCCGGAACCCAGAACCCCTCCGTGCGCACATCCATCGCCTGCAGGGCGCCATCCCCCATGCGTTTTTTCAGCAGCGTCAGCCCATCGCTCATCCGCGGCGGATCCGCCGGCGAGCCCGCGTAGTTGTACCCACCGATCGTGTACGCTGGATCCGCGTTGAACCCACCCGCGTTTCCGCGCAGGTTGTACAGGTTTACGAAAAACCCGTCCGGCGACAGGTTCGAGATGTGCGCCCAGTCCCGGTCGTCCAGGTACCGCAGGCGGTGCCGCTCAGCGGCCGCGCCGAAGGTGGCCGAGAACCGGTCCGGGCCTGCGCCGAGGTACGTCGGGGCGGTCGAGGCCAGCCACGGGTCCGAGGCGACGCGCCGGTCGAGGCGGTACGCCGCGAGGCGCTGGGCCGTGTCCGTTCCATTGACAAACCACGGCGCCGGCTGCGTGCCCCCGGGCGTGAACGCCAGGCGCGACTGGTTGGCGATGCTTCCGAGCATCGCCGGGTTGATCCGCGACGGGATGCTCCGCACGGTCCAGTCCGTCAAGGGGAGGTCGGTGTTCTCCCGGTAGATTTTCTGGCGGACCTGCGCCGTGCTGGCGCCGCCCCCGCCGCCGCCGAATGTCCCGCCCGCCGGTCCGCCGCCCTCGTCAAACGCGAGGCGCAGCACCGTGTCCAGGCGGTCTTCGGCGATAATCTGGGCAATGTAATCACCAAACAGCGGCCCGAAGTTCTGCACGCGCCGGTTCAGCTCGTGCGCCGAGGACGAGCGTTGATCGCTCTGGCCGATCGTCACATAGATCGCCGCGAACACGGAGATCAGCGCCAGCGCGCCGATGACCAGCAGCAGCGCCGAGCCTCGCCTCGCCTGTGAGTTCGAGGCGGAGACGGCCCTGCCGCAGGATTCGCGGAGGACGCCCGGGCGCCGGCGTTTGATGAAACGGGCGATGGGGTTCATGGACGTGCCGCCGAGCGTGTCGTTGTGACGCATCGTGCTGCTCCTTCGTGCCTTTCGGAACGCCCACCTGGGTGTTCCCTAGGAAACCTTCGCGCGCCGGCGCCAAGCGCCAACGCGGGTGTGTCGATCTACCGCTCGTCCGTGATCTCGACGACGAACTGCGTCGTCGTCTCGATCGTCGGGTCCGTCGGGTCTGCGAAGCTCATCGTGATCCGGATCAGCGTGGGCCAGGGCCACACGTCGTCGTCGTCCGCGTGCGCCGGGTTGGCCGTGTCCACGATCAGCCCGGGGTCGTAATAGCCGAAGACGGACTCCTGGTACGCCAGCGTCTCGTCGATCGGAATGCCCAAGACGAGCTGACGGATCCGCACCAGTTCCGACGTATCCCGGTTCGTCCCGTTCGGCCCGAGACGGACCTCTTGCAGGCGGAACAGCGACGCGACCCGATCGCGTTGGTTGGTGGAACCGTCGCCGTCGATGTCTTCCTCGACCCGGTCGAGCCCGTGCCACTGGATCTGTCCGAAGCGTGGATCGCCCGGGTTGTTGTTGGTCCAGCCGAACGACCACTCGACGATGAACTCCGTGCAACGTGGGATGAACGCGCTGGCCGAGAGCATCTCCTGGTCCGCCTCGCGGTAGGCCCGCTCGCGGTCGTTGCTGATCTCGCTGTCGGGGATCCCCAGCAGCGGCGGCGTCGGCTCATACCGGATCCGCGACAGCGTCTCCGGGTGAACCACCTCGCCGAACGTGTCCGTCAGCTCGCCCGGCATCGCGTTGAGCATCCACTTGCGCGCCACATCGCGCTGTGCGATGTTGGCCGGGTTGAACGCGCCGGTCGCCAAGAAGTAGTCCTGCTGCGCTTGGGCCGCGAACGGCGTCAGCCCCGCGCTCGTCACCACCGAGCGGATCTCCGCGAGCGTCTCGGTCGCGACATCCACCAGCCCCGAGCTGAACCGGGGCCAGACGCTGTGGTCGCTGTCGCGCACCATCTGCGACGCGGGAGGCGGGGTGAAGGCCACCATTCCGCCGGGTAGCGTCCGGGCATCGTCCATGCGGACGCGGAAAATGCTCTGGGCCGCGGGCTGGAGCCCGATCTGCACGTCCGAATCGCGCAGGCGTTGGCGCCCGGCGAAGGACGTCGGGTCGATATCGAACACCAGATCGTCGGCCGTCCGCGCCTCGCCCGCTGCCGGCGGGACCAGCAGCGTCACATGTCGCAGCAGCGTCCAGTCCGACGCGAATCGGTTGGGGTTCTCGACGCCCGCCGTCACCGCCTGCGCGCCGAGACGCGCGTCCTGGTCAACATTGAGATCATCCAGCGCCGGGTAAAGGTACGTTCCCAGGGCCAGGGTGGTCAGATCCTCGATCCGGCGCTGCCCGATGCCAATGTAGACCCGGGCCTCGTTGGACCGAGCCGTGATCCCCGGCGTCATCGGGCGGCGCACGCTCGCGTAATCGCCGCGTGTGAAGAACATGACCTCGTCGATCCGGCGTTGGCGCGGGTCCGGATCGCCCCGGTACAAGCTGACGGGGTTTCCATTGTTGGCCAGCTCGTGGCGGATCACGAGGAACCCGTCGCGCGTGAGGCGCTTGAAATCTTCGCGGATCACGCCCTCCATCAGGACGCTGTACTTGTTGACGGTGCTGACGCGCTTGCCCGCCGAGACGGTGTCGCCAACAGCAGCGAAGATCGCCGCCACCCCCGCCGCGAGCAGCGCGATGATCGCGATCGCCACGAGCAGTTCGAGCAGCGTGAACGCGCCCGCGGCGTGCCGGCGCACGCTCAGCCCACGCACGATCGGACGGAACCGGATGTGTCGTTGTGCTTTACTCAACGCGGAACACCTCAATCGAAACCGGAATCTGCGGCGTAAATACCACCTGCTGCGCCAGGCTCGGATCAACAGAGTTCGTGGGGGGCGGGAAGCCATCCGCAAACCCGCCCAGCGCCTGCTGCTCCGTGAACGGTGGGTCGATCCGCACCGTGTCGATCTCGTTCTCGATGACCTCCACCACCGTGCGCACCACGCCGAAGTTGTCTACGAGCTTTTGACCCTTCAGGCTCGCCAGCTCGACACGGATGGGAAGGGTCGGCGCCCCGGTGAACGCTGTCAGCCCGCCGGCGCCCAGTGTCCGCAGGAACCGCACGCGGTCGAGGATCGGCCCGTCGCCATCCTGCGGCACCTCGATGCCGAGCACCAGCGGCACGGCGTACGCGCTCGCCCGATCGCCCGGCGCCGGGCGCCCGTCGCCGTCAACCGCGACCGCGAACACGCCCGGCCGCGCCAGCACCTCGGAGAGCGAGGTGTCGCGCCCCGTGCGGATGCGTGTGTCCACACGCCGCACGAACATCGCGACCTCGATCCGCTTCGTCGCCGGGTGCTTGCGGGCGACAAAGTCCCAGACATACTGCGGGTCGCGCCCCGAGAACGCCGGCGGCGACAACCGCGCCAGCTCCGGGATCCGCTGCAGCGGATACTCCATATCCGTCAGGGTCCGCCCGAAGGCGATCGTTCCCTCGTTCTTGTACAGGTTGAAGTTCGTCCCGCCGGGGATGAGCGTCTCGGGCAGGGGCCACTCCGCCTCCCACAGGCTCGTCGGCAAGAACGGGCCGCCCGCCCCCCCCCCATCCGGGAGCGCGTTCTGCTCCTGCGAGAAGTACTTGTCATCCGAGAGCACCGCCCAGTTGGCCAGCTCCCCGCCAGCGCGGAGCGTCGCCGCCGCGGTCGCGGCCGTCGCGGCGCCCTTGGTCGTGTCCACGGCGCTGCGCTGCTGCGCGATCACCGCCGGGAACACCGCCCCGAGCCCGAGCAGCCCCAGCGCCAGGATCAGCACCGCGATTAGGATCTCGACCAGCGAGAACCCGCGAGCGAATGTTGGCTCTGATCGGTTCATTGTTCGATCTCCGTCAGTTCCCCGGTGTAGCCCTGCAGCGTAAAGAGCTTGGACTCGGGCGAGTCGTTCTCGTCGATCCTGTCGTCGTAAATATCGCCCAGGGGGCCGCCCGGACCGCCGCTGGTGTCGCCGTCGATCCAGGCGTTGATGTTCCGGCGGATCTGGTCCGTATCGGCGCCGTTGAACAGCGACTGATCGAACGAGATCCGGCTGTTGCTCCGGTACGTCTCGTAGATCGAGCCCGTGCTCTGGTTGACCCTGCCGCCGATCCCGCGCGCCAGGCGGCGCTCGTCGTACAGCGCCAGGCGGTTGACACTCTTGACCAGAACCGTGTCGTTGGAGTTGTTGCCGAGGAGCCTGAGGATCTCGTCCTTCTCGGGACCGGGCTGAAGGGCGCCCAAGCGCCCGAGGGCGCGCACGCCCCACGTCCGCGCGTCCTCGGCCCAGTCCACCCGCTTCCAAGCCGTCGGGTCGGACCGACGCATCGCCAGCAGCTCACGCTGCATCGTCGATGGACGCGGATCGATGAACAGCCCGGGCGTGCTCACGCGCGAGACGCCCCCGGTCCGGCTCGAGAACCGGACCATGAACGACTGGCGAGGTGTCGGAGGCCCAGAAAAGCCAGCCGCTCCACCACCGCCTCCGCCCGCGTGCCGGGCCAGGTCGATGTCGTAAAAACCGCTCTCCGGGAAGATCCAGTTGCCCTCGCGTTTGGCGATGTCGCTCGAGCTTGTTCCGCCATAGTTGCGCGAGGTGTACCACGAGGGGTTCGGCTCGCCGGGCCTCGCGTCCATCGACCCGGGCGGCGCGTACCCGCGCACCATCCAGGACGCCGGCAGCGTGATCGACTGCCCCAGCGCGATCGGCGCCAGCACGTCGTACGTCTGGATCCCGCCCGACCCGAGCGAGAACGGGTTGGCCGCAACCCTGATCTGCCCCACCACCTCCGCCGGCACGATCCGGATCTGTCCGCCCGGATCGAACAGGAACACCGCGGCCCCATCGCCCGAGCGCGACGACGCGATCGCCGCGTCCCGCGCCAGCCCCACGCCCACGCGCAGGCTGTTCTCGGCCAGCGCCCGGTTCGACGAGTACGCCATCGCGCTCACGCCCGGCACCGCCAAGGCCACGATGATCAGAATGATCGCGATCACGACGAACATCTCCACGAGCGTGAACCCGGCGCGCGCCATCCGACCTGGGGCATACCCACCCGGCGTCGCTGTGCAACGGCACGCGGACATGCCCGTCGTGATCCGATCGTTCTGGTTGGTTCGGGCGATTTTCATCAGCCGCCCACCTCCACCACGTTGTCCTGCCAGACCTGCCTGCGAAGCCCGGCCTCGACCTCGGCATTCGGCGAAGAGCCCGACCTGCCCAGCGACTCGAGGATTACCTCGATCGCCTCGGTCCCGAACAGCCCGTCTCCGCCGGCGCCCACCACCGCGTATCGCGCGCCGCGTAGCTTTGTGTCGCCCGCCGTGACATCGACCTCGCTGATCGGATCGTCGAGGCCCTGGCGCCGGAGGACCGGGTCTGTCAGGGCCGCGGGGATGTTCAGGTCCAGCGTCCGAACCTTCACGATCTTGCCGGCAACGCTGTCCATCCGCCCCTGCTCCCAGCGGTAATAGCGATAGGGCACGCCGTTGCGATCGGTCACGGCCGTGCGGAAGCGGCTCAGGGTGTCGCTTGTGATCGTGTCGATGCCAGACTGGTCGATCACCACCCCACCGTGTTCGGCGTACTCGTTCGCATCGACATAGGTCTGCGCCAGGTTCACGTTCGACGATCCGGTATCGATGTACGGCTCATACGTCGTCCGCCCGCGCCCGACGATCGCGCCAACACCCCGGAACCCGCCGCTCTCTTGCGGCTGGTACATCCCGAGCCCCTCGACGCCATCGACCTCCGCCGGGAGCGCTCCCGCGAGGTAGTACGCCAGCGCAAACTTGCTGTACCGCGGGTCCGCCCAGGCGCTCTGCCCGCCCGGAAGCGCCAGCGGAACGCCGGTGTTTCGATCACGCTGGCGCAGGATCTCGGCGTCATCGCCGGACCCAGCGTCCCAGATGCTCACGACCCAGCGGTTGGTGTCAACCGAGTACACCGGCCCATCGCCGCCGGCTGTTGTTGTCGACTCGGGCCTGCGCGTCGTCGTCAGCTCCAGCGGCTCGCCATCGAACACCAGCGGCGGGATGAACGCATGGTCCTGCTTGAACTGCGTGACCCCGAGCGACATACCCGAGACCGCCTGACGGTCGCTCGCCGCCTGGGCCGCCCGCCTGGCGGCGCCCATCCCGACGAGCAGGATCGAGATCAGCGTCGCAATGATGACGATCACCACCAGCAGCTCGAGCAGCGTGAACGCGGATCGCGGGTTGTTTCGGCGCATGTTGTTTCGACGCATCTGGGGCATCCGTGTCTCCGGGATCAACTGCCCTGCAGCGATTCAATCATGGACACCATGGGCAGGAACATCGCCACGACGATCGTGCCGACCATGCCGCCGAGCAGCACGACCATGATCGGTTCGAGCAGCGACACCAGCGAGGCGACCGCGACGTCAACCTCCTCGTCGTAGTTGTCCGCGATCTTCAGCAGCATCGCGTCCATATCGCCCGTCTCCTCGCCCACGTCGATCATGTTCACGACCAGCGCGTCGCAGGTCTTGGACTCTCGCAGCGGCTGCGCAAAGCTCTCGCCCTCGCGGATCGAGTCGTGCACCTTCTTGAGCGTTTTTTCGTACACATAGTTCCCGCACGTCTCGCCCGTGATCGTCACGGCCTCGAGAATCGGCACGCCAGCCGAGATCAGCGTCCCCAGCGTCCGTGTGAACCGCGCGATCACCGTCTTGCGCACCAGGCTCCCGAAGACAGGCACCCACAGCAGCAAGATGTCTGTCAGGGCGCGCCCCGGGCCGGCCTTGCGGATCAGCTTGAACAGGATCCACGCCGCCGGGAGACCGATCCCGACGTACCAATACCCGGCGAACCTCTGCCCGGCGATCCCGCCGACAAACCAGCGGCTCGTGTTCATCAGCCAGATCGTCAGCGCCGGCAGCTCGACCCCGAAGTCCTTGAAGATCTCCTCGAACTTCGGGATGATGAAGATCATGATGCCGCTGAGAATCGCCAGCGCCACGAGCACCACCACCACCGGGTAGACCATCGCGCCCTTGATCCGGCGCTTGAGGCGTTCGCTCTTCTCCATGAACTCGGCGAGGCGCTGGAGGATGATGTCCAGCACGCCGCCGATCTCGCCGGCGTTGACCATCTTCACATACAGCTTGTTGAACGCCTTGGGCGATTTGCCCATCGCCTCCGACAGCGACGAGCCCCCCTCGACCTCCTCGACCACGTTCTGGAGCGTGTTCTTCATCAGCCCCGGCTTCTGCTGCTGCTCGAGAATCTGCAGCGACCGCAGCAGCGGAAGGCCCGCGTCCTGCAGCGTCGAGAGCTGGCGAGTGAACAGCGTCAGGTGCTTGGGCTTGACACCCCCGATCGAGATGCCACCGCCGCCCTTCTTCTTCTTTTTCTTCTTCTTGGCGCTCTCGCCGGCTTCGGCGGCGCCCTTCTTGCCCTTCTGCGGGCGCACCGACGTCGGGAAGAGCCCCTGGCTCTTGATCCGCTGGATCGCGTCCTCGCTCGAACCGGCCTCGACAGAGCCCTTCTGCGCCTTGCCCGCCGCGTTCAACGCTTCATAGACGTACGTTGCCATCGCTTTCCCTCGGTCGTCTGCTCGGTGTTCCTGGACTGTGTTCTAAAGGACGCTGTTCCGGGACGGATCAATCATCCTCGGCGATTGTCTCGCGCACGACCTCGTCGATCGTCGTCTGACCCTCGTAGATTCCCATCAAGCCGCTCTCACGAAGCGAACGCATCCCGCGCCGCCTCGCAAAGTCGCGCAGCGCCGCCGTGGACGCTTCCTTCATCACCAGCTCGCGCATGGAATCGTCCATGCCCATGATCTCAAACAGGGCCATCCGCCCCTTGTAGCCCGAGCCGTTGCACGCCTCGCAGCCCTTCCCGCGATGGAACTTCTGCCCCTGCACGTCGTCGGGCAAGAGGTCGAGCTCCATCAGCTCTTCCTCGCTCGGCTCGTACTGCTCCTTGCACTTGAGGCAGATCGTCCGCACCAGGCGCTGCGCGACGATGCCCTCGATCGTCGCCGTCAGCAGGAACGGCTCGAGCCCGAGATCCACCAGGCGAATAATCGAGCTCGGCGCGTCGTTCGTGTGCAGCGTGCTGAGCACAAGGTGCCCAGTCAACGACGCCTGCACCGCGATCTGCGCTGTCTCCAGGTCGCGGATCTCACCGACAAGGATCACGTCCGGATCCTGACGCAGGAACGAACGCAGGCACTTGGCGAAGGTCAGCCCCACGTCCGTGTTGATCTGGCACTGGCACAGCCCGTCGATGTCGTACTCGACCGGGTCTTCCGCCGTCAGGATCTTTGTTTTGATGTCATTCAGTTCCGACAACGCCGCGTACAGCGTCGTCGTCTTGCCCGAACCCGTCGGGCCGGTGACAATCACGATCCCGTTCGGCTTCTTGATCAGCGCCCGGAACGTCTCGAGGTCGTCATCGCGGAAGCCCACGCGGTCCAGGCTCAGCTCCACGTTCCCCCGGTCCAGGATCCGCAGCACCACGCTCTCGCCGTAGATCGTCGGCAGCACCGCCACACGAAGGTCCACCGGGTTCGCGCTCACAGTCAGCTCGATCCGCCCGTCCTGAGGCAATCGACGCTCGGCAATATCCAGGTTCGCCATCACCTTCACACGACTAACGATCGCGGCGCCCAAGTGCTGCGGCGGGGGCACCATCTCGTACAGCACACCGTCGATCCGGTACCGCATCTTGAACTCGTGCTCGAACGGCTCAAAGTGAATATCCGACGCACGATCCCGGATCGCCTGCAGCAGCACCAGGTTCAGCAGCTTGATGACCTGGTTGTCTTCCGCCGCCTCCATCACCGCGTCCAGGTCGATCGACTGCCCCCGGTCGGCCAGACCCTCGAACTTCGAGTCGGCCGCCAGGGCGCTGACCACATCCACCACCGACTCGCTCTTGGCGTAGTGCTTGCTCAGCATCGCGTCGATGGCGCCCGCGTCCGCCACCACCGCCCGAACGTCGAAGTTCATCAGCAGACGCAGGTCATCGACCGCCTGGAAGTTGTCCGGCGTCTTCATCGCGACCGTCAGCTTGCGCCCCTTCGGGTTGTACTTGATGGGCACGACCTGGTACGCCTGCGCGTTCTCGGACGGGATCGCCGCGATCGTCTCCTCGTCGAGCTCGAGCTTGGCAAGATCCACAAACGCCATCCCCGCCTGCCCGGCCAGCGCCTCGTCCACGTCCCGCTGCGTGCAGTACCCGAGTTCCACGAGCAACTGCCCGATGGGCGCCTTGCGCGTCTTCTGGGTCCCGAGCGCCTCGTGCACCTGCTCGCGCGTCACCTTGCCCATCTTTGTGAGCGCTCGCCCGAGCTTGCGGCCTTTGAGTTCTGACGGTTCGATCGCCATTCGTGCATCACCTCCGCCCGGCGCAGCAATCCGCCAGCGCCGGCGTCATCTCAATCTTCGCGGATGAACCCCACCCGGATCTGCCTTCAAGGGCGAATTTGCCGCCAATTCCATTTGCGACACTTGGATATTCGGCCTTATGGCTCGGGGACAAATCTGGCCATTGCCTCGAATATGCCCGCACATATACCAGTCACTCTTCGCTCGGACCGGTGTCCTCAAGCTCAGGCCGGCTCAAGGCGCCCCCGGCAGAATGCACCTTGTTTGAGAGGTCAGTTGGATTTTTGCACTTGTCGATCATCTCTTCCGCCGAAATCATGCCCTTGGCGTACAGCGACCAGAGGTGATCGTCGAGCAACTGCATCCCGAATCGCTTGCCCGTCTGGATCGCCGAGTCGATCCGGAAGCTCTTGTTATCACGGATCAGGTTGGCGATCGCGGGGGTGATGACGAGGAACTCATACGCCGCGACCATCCCCTTGGTATCGACCCTGCCGAGGAGCACCTGGGAGAGGACGGCGATCAGAGCCGTCGAGAGCTGGACCCGGATCTGGTTCTGCTGGCTGTGGGGGAAGGCGTCCACGAGGCGGTCGATGGTCTTGGCGGCGCCGGTGGTGTGGAGCGTGCCAAACACGAGGTGCCCGGTTTCAGCCGCCCGGACCGCCGCCTCGATGGTCTCGAGGTCGCGCATCTCGCCGACCAGGATCACGTCCGGGTCCTGGCGCAAGGCCCGGCGCAGAGCCTCGGCGAAGCTGGGCACGTCGTTGCCCACCTCGCGCTGGTTGACGATCGATTTCTTGTGCTCGTGGTAGTACTCGATCGGGTCTTCCATCGTCACGATGTGCCGATCCATGTACGTGTTCACATAGTCGATCATCGTCGCCAGCGACGTCGTCTTGCCCGAGCCCGTCGGCCCCGTCACCAGGAATAGCCCACGAGGCCTGCGGATCAGATCCCGGCAAATCTCGGGCAGACCGATCTGCTCAAACGTGAGCAGGCGGTTCGGGATCTGGCGGAGCACGATCGCGATATCGCCGCGCTGGCGGAAGACCGAGACGCGGAAGCGGGCGGCGTCGCCGTACGCGAAGCCGAAGTCCGTGCCGCCCTCCTCCTGGAGTTCCTGCTGGTTCCTCTCGGGCGTGATGGACTTCATGAGCCCGACCATGTCGTCGGACTCGAGCACCTTGGTCTGGAGGTTGCGGAGCCCGCCGTGCAGGCGGATGGTCGGCTGGCGTCCCACCGTCAGGTGGAGATCGCTCGCGCCGGTGCGGACCACCGTGTCAAGCAGGCGATCGATCTGCATCGTTGACATCTGAGGGTTCCTCTTCTCTGGCTTTACGCGGTCGATTGATCGTCAGCGACCTGGCTCACACGCGCAATCTCGTCCGGGGTTGTCACACCGTTGATCACCTTCAGGCGCCCGTCGGCCACCAGCGGCCTCATCCCTGCGGCCAGCGCCGCCTTCCGAAGATCAGCCACCGGCGCCAGCTTGAACGCCAACTCCCGGATCGTGTTGTCCATGATCATCATCTCAAAGATCGCCTTGCGACCCTTGTACCCACTGGGCTACTCCTCGCTCTCCACCGCCTTATACACCCGCCCGAGCGCCTCCTCGGGCGACAACCCGATCAGGTTCAGGTACTTCGGGTCCAGGTCCTCCTTCTCGGCGAGCTGCTTGCTCTTGGCCAGCACCCGGATCAGACGCTGAGCCATGATCGCCTGGATCGAACTCGCAACCAGGAACGGCTTGATCCCCATGTCGATCAGGCGAGTGATCGCGCTGGGCGCATCGTTCGTGTGCAGCGTCGAGAACACTAGGTGCCCCGTGAGCGCCGCCTGGATTGCGATCTCGCCGACTTCTTTATCGCGGATCTCGCCCACGAGGATGATGTTCGGCGCCTGACGCAGCATCGAGCGCAGAATCGCCGGGAACGTCAGCCCGATCCCCTCACGCACCTGGCACTGGTTGATCCCCTCGAAGTTGTACTCGACCGGATCCTCGGCCGTGATGATCTTCCGGTCCGGGCGGTTGAGCACGTCCAGCGCCGAATACAGCGTCGTCGTCTTGCCCGAGCCCGTCGGGCCCGTCACCAGGAAAATCCCGTTGGGCCTCCGGATGATCTTGTTGAATACGTCCAGGTTGTCCTGCTCAAATCCGAGGTTCACCAGACCGATCCGCACGGCGTCCGGGCGCAGGATACGCAGCACCACGCTCTCGCCGTGGTACGCCGGGCAGGCCGAGACACGAAAGTCAATCTGCACATCATCAACGGTGATCTTGATCCGCCCGTCCTGCGGGATGCGCCGCTCGGCGATGTTCATCCCCGCCATCAGCTTGAACCGGCTCAGCAGCGAGTTCTGCATCCGCTTGGGCAGGTTGTCGCGCTCCATGCACACGCCATCGACCCGGTAGCGCAGGCGGACGCGGTCCTTCATCGGCTCGATGTGGATGTCGCTCACCCGCATCCGCACCGCCTCGTCGAGGATGCGGTTGCACAGCTTGACGACCGGCGAGTCCTCGCTCGACACATCAATCGAACGGTCCAGCGAGCGGCCCATCGACCGGTCGATCGTCCGGTCGATCGAGTCCGTCACCAGCGACTCGTCGGCGCCCACCATTTTCGGCGCGCTCGCCACCTCGCCCTCGATGAACCGCTTGATCTGCCCGCGGCTGGCCAGCCTCGGCTCGATCTCCTTGTTCAACCGAAACCGCAGGTTGTCGAGCAGATCCAGGTCCATCGGGTCGTGGATCACCAGGCGCAGCTTCCCGCCCTCCTCGCCCATAGGCAGCACGAGGTACTTCTTGATCAGCTGCTCATCGATCCCCGTCTTCTGGACCTTCTCGCCCACGCCCGGGGCGCTCAGATCGACAAACTCCATCCCGAACTGCTTGGCCAGCGCCTTGGCGACATCCTCTTCCTTGCAGGCGCCCGATTCGACGAGTACCTCGCCGATGCGCTTGCCGCTGGACTTGCCCTCCTTCGCGGCCCGGTCGGCCTGGTCAGCACTGACCACGCCCCAGTCCGCGAGGATCTTCCCGAGCTTCTTGCGAGATCGTGCCATCCCTGCCTGCAATCCTCTCTACAACAAATACCCGGTGCGCCAACCCGCAGGCGCTGCCATCACGCCCCGCGCCGAGGCGGCAACTATAGCGACCCGTCCTCTCCCATATGGAATCCGAACGACCCAGCCCGCCAGAACCCACCATCCAGCAGAGCGATCAATGACCACCCGATGGACCACCCGATGGCGCCCGTCCGAACGTGCCATCATACGTCAGACCCCGGGCGCCTGATCCCTCCTCGCCCCGGTCCCGAAAGGCGCCCATGACCCCAGCCCCACACCCCCCACCTCCCCCCCCCCGCCTGCTCATCACCGCCGGCCCGACGCACGAGCCGATCGACGCCGTCCGGTACCTGGGCAACCGATCTTCCGGGCGCCTGGGCGTCGCCCTGGCCGACGAGGGCGCCTCCCGCGCCTGGCCCACCACCCTCCTGCTCGGTCCATCCCCCGCGCTCCCGGCCCGACCCGAGGTCGAGCTGGTCCGCTTCCAGACCGCCGCCGAGCTTGAGGCCCTGCTCAAAGCTCACGCCCCGAGGTGCGATGTCCTGGTCATGGGCGCCGCCGTCGCGGACTTCCGCCCCAAGGCCCCCGCCTCCGATCAGACCAAGCTCAAGCGCACCGACGCCCCCATCACGCTCGAGCTGGAACCAACGCCCGACCTGCTGGCCAACCTGAGCCAGAGCAAACGCCCCGGGCAGCTCTTTGTTGGCTTCGCCCTTGAGCCGAGCGCGTCGATGCTCGAAGGCGCCCGGGGCAAGCTCGAACGCAAGGGCCTGGACCTGATCGTGGCGAATCCGCTGGAAACAATGGAAGCGCCGGATATCGAGGCAACGATCCTTTCCCGAGGCGCCCCGGGCGCTCCGATCAAGACCCGCCGCCTCGCTGCCATGCCCAAGCCCGACTTTGCCCGCGAGCTGCTCGACACGATCGCTCGCATTCTCTCCAGTGAGACCCAGCCGTGAACCGACGCCCGCCGCCGCGCGATGACAGACCCCAAGGCCCGCGCACCGATCGCCCCCCGGGCGCGCGACCGCCGCACCCAGGCCCGCCCAGGTCTGGCCCACCCCGTACTGGCCCGCCCAGATCAGGCCCGCCCCGCTCAGGTCCGCCCGGGATGCGTTCTCGCCCGGGTCCACCCGCCGACACCCGTCCGCGCCCGAGCGCGCGGGGCGCGCCGCTGCCCCCGGGCGTTGGGCTGATCTTCGAAGACTCGGGCCTGCTCGTGCTTGATAAGCCCGCGGGCCTGCCCGTGCGCAAGGTCGGCAAGGGCACGTCCCTGACCGACATCGCCAGCGCCTACCTCCGCCTCGCCCGACCCGACGGGCGCGCGCTCGTCATCCACGAGATCGACAAAGAAGCCTCCGGCGTCGTCGCCTTCGCCAAGCACCCCCGCGCCGCCGGGCTCATCAAGGACTCGCTCAACGCCATCCGCGGCGACCGGGGCTACCTCGCGCTCGTCGAGGGCGTGCCGCAGACACCCGAGGGCACGATCCAGAGCCACCTGCACAAGAGCGCCCGCGGCGTCGCGGAGAGCATCCCCGCGTCGGACGCGCAGTCGCCCTCGATATCGCACCGCCACCAGGCGGTGACGCACTACAAAGTCCTCAGCTCGGGCGAGGGGCTATCGCTGCTGCGCGTGCGCGCCGAGACGGACTTTGCCGGGCAGGTCCGGGCGCACCTGAGCGAGCGCGGGTTCCCGATCGTGGGCGACAAGGCGTACCGATCGACGCGCCGCGAGATCCCGCGTGTCTGCCTGCACCTCGAAGATCTCTCGTTTCGCCACCCGGGCACGGGCAAGACGCTGCGCCTGCGCGCCCCCGCGCCGGCGGAGTTCTGGTCCATGGTCGGCGCCGACGCCCCCGCGACCGCCCGCAAAGCCGAGCACCAGGGAGACATCTCCACCACGAGCGTCACCGACGACAAGGGGCGCCCAGCCGGTCGCGCCGGCTGGGAGCATGTCGCGCCCTGGTACGCCTCGTTCGTCTCAACCGGGCGATCGGACCACCACACCCGAACCGTCCTGCCCGGCGCCGCCCGACTGCTCGACCTGAGCGCGGGCGACCGCCTGCTCGACATCGGGTGCGGCGAGGGCGTCTTCGAGCGCTGGCTCAGCGAGCACCACCCGGGCCTGACCATCACCGGCGTTGACGCCGCCCAGGGACTCATCGACCGCGCCAGCGCCAACGCCCCGCCCGGGTCAAACTTTCTTGCCGCCGACGCCCGCCGCCTGGGCGAACTCGCACTCGAACCCGCGAGCTTCGACGCCTGCGTCAGCGTGCTCGCGCTGATGAACATCGACCCGCTCGACGATGTCATCCGCTCGATCGCCCCGCTCGTGCGCACCGGCGGCTCGCTCGTCGCGGTCATCCTGCACCCGGCGTTCCGCTCGCCCGGGCTCACGCACTGGGGCTGGACCACATCGCCCGACGATGCGCGCCGGATCCAGTTCCGGCGCGTGGACGCGTACCTCTCTGAGAGCGTCAGCGAGATCGTGATGAACCCGGGCGCGGTCGCCGGGGGCGAGCCCGCGATCACGACAACCACCCACCACCGCCCGATCGGGCGGTACCTCGAGGCCCTGACCGGCGCCGGCTTTGTGATCGGCGCCATTGAAGAATGGGCCAGCGCCCGCACCAGCGAGCCCGGCCCCAGGGCCGACGAGGAGAACCGCGCCCGAACCGAGTTCCCCATGTTCCTGGCGATCCGGGCGACCCGATCGAGCGACACACCCCCCGAGCCCGATCCAGGCGGCTAAACTGCCTCTGTCGCGGGCGTAGCTCAATGGTAGAGCGTCAGCCTTCCAAGCTGAATGTTGACGGTTCGAGTCCGTTCGCCCGCTTTCGTAAAGCACCGTCTCACAAACCCTTGCGATCGCATCGGATTTGAACAGCTACATTATTTTGCAGGTCGATTTTTCGTCCTT
>JAJRXR010000020.1 GCA_024276195.1 Planctomycetota bacterium | reverse complement strand
TCTGGTGGCCCATCACCGCAGGCATCGCCCTCAAGGATCTCCAGGGCGTCGCCGCATGGCGCGGCGTCCTCGCCACTCTTGCCACGCCCATACTCGCGGTCGTCGTCTTCGTTGGGGCGTACATCGGTCTCGTCGTGTGGATCTTGTCCGCCGCCGGTCCAGGTGGGTTCGGCGCGGCGGCATTCGCAAAAATGCAAGGCGTCACACAAGGCACGAACGTCAGGATCGCGGTCAACTCCTACACCCGGCGCACCGGCTCGCCGCCGGCGCACCTGCTTGAACTCGTCGCCGACGGCTCACTCGACACCCAATACCTGACGCACCCGGACACCGCGACGCTCCTCTCGGACATCCCCGCCGGTGACATCACGCTCGACGCGTTCATCCTCCTCCCGGTCGATGAGCAGATGGCCATCGCCAATGCCGCCGCCGAGGATTTCCCAGACGACATCATCGCACACCGACTCGGCGATCTCGTCTACACACACCACGGATTCAACAGGACAACCGACTTCAACCTCTGGGTGCTGATCATCTCCCCAGACCCCGACGCCAACCCCGGAGCAACCGACATCGATGGCTTCATCTGGGTCGTCCTCGCCTCGGGGTCCGTCGAAGAGCTCGACTTCTTCGATTTCAACCAGGCCCTCGCCGACCAGAACGCCCTCAGAGCGACCCACGACCTCGCCCCCCTGCCCCACCCGAGCCAGGTCCGCCACAGCGCCCCGGCGCGCGCAAAGCCCTGACCATCCTCCGCTTGTTTGCGGATCTGTTTATCCAGATATATCCCCCGAGTTCTCGGACCCCCCGGTTTCGCCCGAACACCGAGGTTCTCGGCAACCGTCCATCCGGGTGGGGCGAATCGGGTTTCGGTCTTCACACCCGCTGAGGGGATCCCCTCGTTTCCCGGGTGTGCTCAATCGTCCGTCGAATCACGCCTCGAACAACCGGAGAGAGCCTCTCATGACACACCGCCGTTGTCTGTTCGCTGTCGCTATCGCGTCCTCCGCGCTCGTGTGTCCTCCAGCGCTGGCCGCCCCAGAAACAACCGCCGTCGCCTCAGCAACCAACGCCGACCAGCTCCGCCACGACCAGCTCCGCGCGACGCCCGTGGGCCAGCGCGTCGAGCTCTTTGGCTTCGAGCTGCCCGGCGCCGCCGCCGTCGATCTTGTCCTCGAACGCTTCGAGATCATCGCCCCCGACGCGACGCTCATCCTCGGCACCAGCGAGGGCGAGGTCGAGCTGCAGCGCCCGGACGTCGTCCTCCTCTCCGGGCACGTCGCAGGCGACGCGCTCAGCACCGTCTACCTCGCGCTCTCGCCCTTCGGCTCCAACGGCTTCATCGAGCACGACGGCGCCGTCTACTCCATCTCCACCGGCGCCTTCAAGCAGGCCAAAGACCTTGCCAGCGCCCTCCGCGTCGCCGACGCCAACGCCCTGATCGACCCCAACGCAGGCCCCGAGACCACCTGCGCCTTCGACCCCGATATCCTCGAGCTCAGCCCGACCGGCCCGATGGTCGAGCCCACCATCCCCGGCTCCCGCGGCGCCGCCGCGTGCCGCGTCGCCAACATGGCCATCGAGACCGACTGGGAGT